>CAMAUC010000012.1 GCA_945861265.1 Rhizobium sp. Q54
CATCCGGCATGGAATGCGGCATGGCCTTCGAAGGCTATCAGGACATGCGTGCCGGCGATGTCATCGAATGTTACCGGGTGGAGACGATTCAACGCAGCCTGTGAGTCCAAATCTCGCGGCTTCGGCGAACGCTCGACCATTACCCCTCATCCTTCGAGACGGGCGCTAACGCGCCCTCCTCAGGATGAGGCGCACAGAGAGAGCCTCATGGTGAGGAGCATCGCCATAAGCGCGTTTACGCGCGTCTTCGACGCGCTATGGCGATGCGTCTCGAACCATGGGGCGGGAAAAGAACCAAATGTCACGAAGCAAGAAGCCCAGGCGCGAAGGCGCGTCGCCCCTCGGCCAGTCGCAGCGTCAGTTGCGCGTCGGCGAACTGGTGCGCCATGCCGTCGCCTCGTTGCTGGCGCGCGGCGAAGTGCATGACCCGGTGATCGAGGGTCATCTCATCACCGTGCCGGAAGTGCGCATGTCGCCCGATCTGCGGCTCGCCACCGTTTATGTCATGCCTCTGGCCGGCCGCGACGCCGAGGAAGTCGTCGCCGCGCTCGAGCGCAACAAGAAATACATGCGCGGCGAAGTCGCGCACGCGGTCAATCTGAAATTCGCTCCCGACCTGCGCTTCCACATCGACAACCGGTTCGAGGAGGCCGAGCGCATCGACAAGCTTTTGCGCTCGCCGGAAGTGCGCCGCGACCTGGAAAAAGACGACGCGGAAAAGGACGGCGAGTGAGCGACACCACCAACGATATTCTGGCCGATGACTTGGCGCCCGCCGAGGCACCGCAGGCCGCCCAGGCCGACGGTCAGGGCAAACCCCGGAAGCAGCAGTTCCGCCGCGACAAGCGTGACGTGCATGGCTGGGTCGTGCTCGACAAGCCGCTCGGCATGACCTCGACCCACGCCGTCAGCGTCATCAAGCGGCTGTTTTCGGCCAAGCGGGCAGGGCACGCTGGCACGCTCGATCCGCTCGCCACCGGCTGCCTGCCGATCGCGCTGGGCGAGGCGACCAAAACGGTCCCCTTCGTCCAGGATAGCCGCAAACTGTACCGATTTACCGTCAAGTGGGGCGAACAGCGCGATACGGACGATTCTGAGGGAAAAATCACCCAATCGAGCGATAAACGCCCGACTCCGGATGAAATCCGCGCGGTTTTGCCGAATTACGTCGGCACCATCGAGCAGATCCCGCCACAGTTTTCCGCCATCAAGATCGAGGGCGAACGCGCCTATGACCTCGCCCGCGACGGCCAGACCGTCGAATTGAAGGCGAGAACCGTCGATATCGGCCGTCTGGAGCTGGTTGAAGTGCCCGACGCCGACCATGCCGTGCTGGAAGCCGAATGCGGCAAGGGAACCTATGTCCGGTCGCTGGCTCGCGATATTGGCCTGGCGCTCGGCTGTTTCGGCCATGTCAGCGCGCTGCGCCGGGTCTCGGTCGGCTCGTTTACCGGCGAAACCATGATTCTACTGGAAGATTTGGAGGCCCTGTGCCATAGAGCCGCTGCCGGTGAGGGAAGCCTCGCCGACGCGCTCATGCCCGTCGAAACCGCGCTGGACGACATCCCGGCGCTGGCTGTTGACGGGTCTGATGCGGCAAGGCTCCGCCGGGGCCAGGCCGTTTTGTTGCGCGGACGGGACGCTCCCAATTTTCGCGGTCCGGTCTATGTCACGGTATCAGGCCGGCTCTTGGCCCTTGCCGACATGGACCACGGCGAAATCGTCCCCAAGCGTGTTTTTAACCTGGCCGGGCTGTTGGGCAGCGCCGGACGCAAGAGAGGATAACCGATGTCGCTAACGACCGAACGCAAGGCCGAAGTGATCAAGGCCAATGCGACCAAGAGCGGCGATACTGGATCGCCGGAAGTGCAAGTTGCGATCCTGTCGGAACGCATCAATACGCTGACCGACCATTTCAAGCAGCACACCAAGGACAACCATTCGCGGCGCGGTCTGCTGAAGATGGTGTCGACGCGGCGCTCGCTGCTCGACTATCTCAAGAAGACCGATGAGGCGCGTTACAAGGCGCTGATCGAGAAGCTCGGCATCCGCCGTTAAATTGTACCGCGCGCGGGGCTTTCAAGCCTCGCGCGTTTTTTGCATGCGAAGCGGACGTAACAAACGTCCGTCATTTAGGTCCGGCGGCGATGGCGCCACCGGACAATCAGGGACCGGACGATTGGCGTTCGGTCGAATAACGGCAATGTTCTTTAAAGTCATGGCAGGATCGCCAGACGCTGTTCGCACCCCGCTTTCCACGTGGGCGTGCGATACAGTCTCTCGCCGTCTTGCTCATGGCTTTAAGGCGCTGGCCTAGAACCATGAGAGAAAACCGCAATGTTTAAAGTTCATCGAGTCGAACTCGATTGGGGTGGGCGTCCGCTCATCCTCGAAACCGGCCGCGTCGCGCGTCAGGCAGACGGCGCCGTGTTCGCCAGCTACGGCGACACCACCGTCCTCGCCACTGTCGTCGCCGCCAAGAAGCCGCGCGAAGGCGTCGACTTCCTGCCGTTGACCGTCGACTACCAGGAAAAGTATTATGCCGCCGGCCGCATTCCGGGCGGCTACTTCAAGCGCGAAGGCCGTCCGACCGAAAAGGAAACTTTGGTTTCCCGCCTGATCGATCGCCCGGTGCGTCCGCTGTTCGCCGATGGCTGGCGCTGCGAAACGCAGATCGTCGTCACCACGCTGTCGCACGATCTTGAGAACGATCCGGACATCCTCGCGCTCGTCGCGGCTTCCGCCGCTCTCACGCTTTCGGGCGCACCGTTCATGGGTCCGATCGGCGCCGCGCGCGTCGGCTTCGCCAATGGCGAATACATCCTCAACCCGACGCTCGACGAGATGACCGACAGCCAACTTGATCTCGTCGTCGCCGGCACCACCGACGCCGTACTGATGGTCGAGTCGGAAGCCAAGGAACTCAACGAAGACGTCATGCTCGGCGCCGTGATGTTCGGTCACCGCCACTTCCAGCCGGTGATCGAAGCCATCATCCAGCTGGCCGAGAAGGCCGCCAAGGAGCCGCGCGACCATGTCGTCGCCGATGACTCCGCGCTGGAAAAGGAAATGCTCGGCATCGCCGAGAAGGAACTGCGCGCGGCCTATTCGATGCCCGCCAAGCAGGAGCGTCAGAACGCCGTCGCCGCCGTCAAGGCCAAGGTGATGGAGCACTACGCGCCGGGCGGCGTCGAAAACCCGCAAATCCCGAAGCTGCGCGTCGCCGCCGTGTTCAAGGAACTCGAAGGCAAGATCGTCCGCTGGAACGTGCTCGACACCAAGAAGCGCATCGACGGCCGTGATCTCACCACCGTGCGCCAGATCGAAGTGCAGACCGGCGTTCTGCCACGCGCGCACGGCTCGGCTTTGTTCACCCGCGGCGAAACCCAGGCGCTGGTCGTCACCACGCTCGGCACCGGCGAGGACGAACAGTGGATCGACGCTTTACAGGGCACCTACAAGGAATCGTTCCTGCTGCACTACAACTTCCCTCCGTACTCCGTCGGCGAGACCGGCCGCATGGGCGGCACCAAGCGTCGTGAAATCGGCCACGGCAAACTGGCCTGGCGCGCGATTCATCCGGTGCTGCCGAAGAAGGAAGACTTCCCGTACACGATCCGCGTCGTCTCGGAGATCACCGAGTCGAACGGCTCCTCGTCGATGGCCTCCGTCTGCGGCGCTTCTCTGGCGCTGATGGATGCGGGCGTACCGATGAAGCGCGCCACGGCGGGCATTGCCATGGGCCTCATCCTCGAGGGCGAGCGCTTCGCGGTTCTCTCCGACATTCTCGGCGACGAGGATCATCTCGGCGACATGGACTTCAAGGTCGCCGGCACCGAGGAAGGCATCACCTCCCTGCAGATGGACATCAAGATAGCCGGCATCACCGAAGAGATCATGAAGGTGGCGCTCGGCCAGGCCAAGGAAGGCCGCATTCACATCCTCGGCGAAATGGCCAAGGCGTTGAACACGGCCCGTTCCGAGCTTGGCGAACACGCGCCGCGCATCGAGATGTTCAAGATCCCGACCGACAAGATCCGTGAAGTGATCGGCACCGGCGGCAAGGTGATCCGCGAGATCGTCGAAAAGACCGGCGCCAAGATCAACATCGAGGACGACGGTTCGGTGAAGGTCGCCTCGTCGGATGCCGAGTCGATCAAGGCCGCGATCAAGTGGATCAAGTCGATCACCAACGATCCGGAAGTCGGCGTCATCTATGACGGCACCGTGGTGAAGACCATGGACTTCGGCGCCTTCGTCAACTTCTTCGGCGCCAAGGACGGCCTCGTGCACATCAGCCAGCTTTCCGCAGGCCGCGTGAACAAGGTCACCGACGTCGTCAAGGAAGGCGACAAGGTCAAGGTCAAGCTGCTCGGCATGGACGATCGCGGCAAAGTGCGCCTGTCCATGAAGGCAGTCGACCAGACCACCGGCGAAGATCTCGAAGCCAAGCAGGGCGGCGATCAGGCCCCGGCGGCGGAGTAATTTTCCCGCAGCATGAATTGAAAAGGGCGGCCTTCGGGCCGCCCTTTTTTATTTGCCTTCAAATCGTCAGCGATTATTCGTTTCGAGCCCTGCCATGAAACTAACGGTCTGCCCGACAGACCAAGCCTTGCCTGCTCGCTGAAAACGCCCTTCGAAATATACTTGAGTGCCGCTATCAACAAGTTGGAAATCTATCGCCACCTCTGCCACGCGCGAGAGCACTTCATCTACGTTAATGCTATCGGCGTCCTTAAACGCGCCAAGGGAACCCAAAGAATCAAATAAAGCCTCATATTTGCGCCGCCTATCCCAGCCAAGAACTTCAACCATTCGTCTAGAAGTACTAAGCCAGCTTTTTTTGCTGACTATTTCGATACCGTAAGCGATTGACTCTATTTTTTGCCTGTTCGTTTCTGGCCCATCGGACACTTCGTAGCCTTCTAGGACCTCCCAGACGGCACCGAGCGCCTCTGCAAAATTATCGACGTCACTCTTGAGAACAGATTCAACCTCTTCGCGATCCGCCTGCGCGCGGCGTTCGTCGGCAGCGACCTGCATTTGAATTGCAGTCCATGCTATCCAGCCCGCGAATAAGGTGCCGGCTGCGCCAATAAGGCCGCCAGCAAGATTCTCATGATTGGCAATTGCGCAGCCGAGCCACTTTGGAAACTTAAGTTCACATCGCCCGCCCCCCTGCGGAACAAGCATCGCAAGTTCAGCGCTAGCCAATACCGCGAATACAAAAGCCAAAAGGAAGATGAATAGCAAAAGCCCGGTGAGTACTGTTCGCGCGTAAGGCGTCATCGTTTTAGAATGGCCATCCGCTGGTACGGTGTCTAGACACTAGCGGGTTTTCGGCACTTTTCCCCAATCGGCCTTTCTGTGACCCCGGTCACAGCAGCACCCCGCCCGGTGACTTAATTTCCAATCATCGGAAACGGGCTGTCAAAGCCGCCAACAGGAGGGCCGACAATGCGGAAGACCATCATTCTCGCGATTTTCACCCTGCTTCTGGCGGTTGCCACGCTCGTGACCAACGTCATCAGCGCCTATACCGGCGGCGCCAACAGCGCAGCCTCGGCGACGCCGGCGCAACTCCAGGCACCACAGCCGGTCCGGGCGCCTTTGCGGACGCCCGCCCGCGTTCCGACAATGCAGGCGTCACTCATTTTGGATTTCAGATCGCTCTAACCCCGTCAGGGCTTCCTCCCCCAGGGGGGCCCTGACTCCGAGGGGCCTCTCCCCCAGGAGGCCCCTCGTCTTGAACCCCCACCCCGACTTCACAGCGGCCCGCTCGCGGGCCGCTTTTTTTTGCCGGGCCGACCAACCCGAATGCGCGCTTTTGTGATCCGGGTCACAGCGTCCGCCCGTCGCTGTTCGTAAATGATTAACCATGGCAACCGGCCGCGAGGCCGGCCCGGCGCGGCAAACAAGGGAGCGGCATCATGCGAAGCATCATCTTGATCGGCCTCACCTTCTTTGTGCTGGCCAGCGCCGTCTGGGCCATCGATCTGGTCTCCTATCATCCACAACCGCTTAACGGCATCGATCCGCTCGGACCGCTCTCCATTAAGACCGCATTAAATTAGAAGCAGACGCCATTGCCGCGACTCCGTGAACCGCCCCATCTTTCTGCTAGAAAAGCAGGCATGGCATCCGCACGCCCCGCCGGCACCAATCTATTGTCCGATCTGCCCGGCCGGCTGGCCGCGCCGCTTCTGGCCGGCGCGACCGCGCGCAATCTTGCCGCCGACGAAGTGCTGTTCATGGCGGGCGATCCAGGCGACGGGCTCTATCGCGTCGACGAAGGACTGCTGAAAGTCAGCATCGCGTCGGCCAGCGGCGCCGAACGCATCCTCGCCATTCTCGGGCCTGGTTCGATCGTCGGCGATCTCGCCATTATCGACGGCCTGCCGCGCTCGGCGACGGTGACGGCGCTACGCGATTGCAAGCTGCGCTTCCTCAGCCGCGCCGCGTTTGAAAAATTCGCCGCCGCCGAACCGGCGATCTATAAATATCTCTTGAACGTCATGGCGGCGCGCTTGCGCGATACCGACGCGATCGTCGCGGCGGGAAGCTTTCTGCCGCTGAAGGGCCGCGTCGCGCGCGCGCTGCTTGATCTGGCGCACGCCTTCGGCAATGACGTCGGCTCAGGCCGCATCGTCATCCGGCAGAAACTCAGCCAGACCGATCTCGCCAGCATGGCCGGCATCGCCCGCGAAAACGTCAGCCGCATCATGAACGAATGGATCCGCGCCAAAGTGGTGACGCGGCTGTCCGGCTATTACTGTCTGGAAGATCAGAAAAAGCTGCAGCGCGAGATTGATGTGTAATGCTGTCTAATCCCTCCCCCGAAGGGGGAGGGTGGTCGGCGTAGCCAACCGGGTGGGGGGTGTCCCTCAGTCGTCCACCGCCCCACCCGGCCGCTCGCAAGCGGCTCGCGTCCACCCTCCCTGTAGCCGGGGAGGGATAAGTAAGAGAACTCATCTTCCCAGCGCGTCCTTCACCACTGCGCCCAATGCCGCGAAGTCCTTGCCGCGCGGCGAGGTGCGCCGCCACGCCAGTCCGATGGAACGGCTGGGTTCGGGCTCGGAGAAGCGCAACAGCTTGACGCGGGCATCGCGCAACTCGGTATCGATGGCGACTTCCGGCACCAACGTGACGCCGTAGCCGTTCGCCACCATCTGCATCACCGTCGCCAGCGACGTCGCGCCAAGCCCCGCCGGTGGGCCAAGTCGGGCCGGTTGATCGCGCCCTTTTGTTGCACAAAATGCCAGCGCCTGGTCGCGCAGGCAGTGGCCTTCCTCCAGCAGAATAAGCCGCCGCTGATTGACATCGCCGATATCGACTCTGGAGAGAAGCGGTAGCGGGTCGCCGGCCGGCACCGCCAACAGGAAAGCATCGGTGAACAAGTACAACGTCTTGAGATCCGCGTCCTCAGCCGGCAACGCCAGGATGACGCAGTCGAGGTCGCCGCCGGTGAGCTCGCCAAGCAATTGCCTAGTCAAGGTCTCGCGGACTTCGAGCCGCAACGATGGGTACCGCGTTTGCAGCAATGGCAGCACGCGCGGCAAGATGAACGGCGCCAGCGTCGGGATGATGCCGAGTGTGAGCGGACCGCTCAGCACGTCGCGGTGCCGGGCGAAATCCACCAGATCGCGGGTGGAGGCCAAAATATGCTCGGCGCGGCGCGCCACATCGAGACCGATGTCGTTGAGCGCGATATCCCCGGGCCGCCGCTCGACCAGTTCGGCGCCGATCTCGCGTTCCAACTCGCGGATCTGCATCGACAATGCCGGCTGGCTGACAGCGCAGTCCTGCGCCGCCCGGCCAAAATGGCGATGGCGAGCCAGGGAGGTCAAATAGCGTAACTGGCGCAAAGTGATCATGATTTCGATCTCAGGCGATAAGGTAATCTTATCGGATACCGTAAGCAATCAGATTAGACCTTATTGGAGCTACCCCATATAAGCGTCGCAAGCGCGCGCTATCCCTTTTGTGAGCGCAGTTTCAGCGGAGGACGCATTCCATGGACGCAAAAACCGACGACAAGAACGCGGGCAAATGCCCGGTTTCGCACACCAAGGGTCGCAGTAACCGCGACTGGTGGCCGGACCATCTCGACATCGGCGTGCTGCACACGCTGCACCCGTCGGCCGATCCGATGGGCAAGGATTTCAACTACGCCGAGGAATTCAAGACCCTCGACCTCGACGCCGTGATCAAGGACCTCAAGGCGCTGATGACCGACTCGCAGGAATGGTGGCCGGCCGACTTCGGTCATTACGGCGGCCTGTTCATACGCCTCGCCTGGCACTCGGCCGGCACCTATCGCATCACCGACGGTCGCGGCGGCGCCGGCGCCGGACAGCAGCGCTTCGCGCCGCTCAATTCGTGGCCGGACAACGTCAATCTCGACAAGGCGCGCCGCCTGCTGTGGCCGATCAAGCAGAAATACGGCAAGAAAATCTCCTGGGCCGATCTGTTCGTGCTCGTCGGCAACGTCGCGCTCGAGGACATGGGCTTCAAGACTTTCGGTTTCGCCGGTGGCCGCGCCGATGTGTGGGAGCCTGAAGAACTCTACTGGGGCCCGGAAGGCTCGTGGCTCGGCGACGAACGCTACAGCGGCGAGCGCCAACTGGCGGAGCCGCTCGGTGCCGTGCAGATGGGCCTCATCTATGTCAACCCGGAAGGCCCCGGCGGCAATCCCGATCCGCTCGCCTCGGCGCGCGACATCCGCGAGACCTTCTTCCGCATGGCGATGAACGACGAAGAGACCGTCGCGCTGATCGCCGGCGGTCATACCTTCGGCAAGACGCACGGCGCCGGCGATGCGTCGCTGGTCGGTGCGGACCCCGAAGCCAGTGACATCGAGGCCCAGGGCATCGGCTGGCACAGCAAGCACGGCACCGGCATGGGCCCCGACGCCATCGGCGGCGGTCCGGAAGTGACCTGGACGCAGACGCCGACCAAGTGGAGCAACCACTTCTTCGACAACCTGTTCAAATTCGAATGGGAACTGACCAAGAGCCCCGCCGGCGTCAAGCAATGGGTGGCGAAGAATGCGCCGGCCGATATTCCGGACGCTTTCGACAAGTCGAAGAAGAAGCTGCCGACGATGCTGACCTCGGACCTCGCGCTGCGCTTCGATCCGATCTACGAAAAAATCTCGCGGCGCTTCTACGAGAACCCGGACCAGTTCGCCGATGCTTTCGCCCGCGCCTGGTTCAAGCTCACGCATCGCGACATGGGCCCGGTCGTGCGTTACCTAGGCCCGCTCGTGCCGAAGGAAACCTTGATCTGGCAGGACCCAATCCCGGCGTCCGATTACACGCTCGATGACAAGGACGTTGCCGCGCTAAAGGCGAAAATTCTCGCCTCCGGTTTGACGGTGCCGCAGCTTGTTTCGACCGCCTGGGCCTCGGCCTCGACCTTCCGCAAATCCGACAAGCGCGGCGGCGCCAATGGCGCGCGTATTCGCCTCGCACCGCAGAAGGACTGGGAGATCAATCAGCCGGCGCAGCTTGAGGTCGTGCTGAACAATCTCGCCGCGATCCAGAAGGGTTTCGGCAAGAAGGTGTCGATGGCCGATCTGATCGTTCTCGGCGGCAACGCCGCGGTTGAGAAGGCGGCCAAGGATGCGGGCGTCGACGTGACCGTTCCGTTCACCTCGGGCCGCATGGATGCGTCGCAGGAACAGACCGACGTTGCCTCCTTCGCGCCGCTCGAGCCGCGCGCCGATGCGTTCCGCAACTACATCAGCGCCACCAAGCAGCAGTTCATGAAGCCGGAAGAGGCGATGGTCGACCGCGCGCAATTGCTCGCGCTGACCGGGCCGGAAATGACGGTGCTGATCGGCGGCCTGCGCGTTCTCGGCGCCAATGCCGCGGATTCCAAAAACGGCGCGTTCACCAAGACTCCGGGCAAATTGACGAATGACTTCTTCGTCAACCTGCTCAGCATGAGCACGGTGTGGTCGCCGTCCAGCACCGATGGCGTGTACGAGGGCCGCGACCGCAAGACGAAAGAACTGAAGTGGACCGGCACGCGCGTCGATCTGATCTTCGGTTCGCACTCACAACTGCGAGCGCTCGCCGAGGTCTATGCCCAGAGCGACGCCAAGGCGAAGTTCGTCAAGGATTTCGCCAAGGCATGGGCGAAGGTGATGAACAACGATCGCTTCGACATCGCCGCGCAGCCGGCGCTCGAGGCGGCGGAGTAAACCGGCGCCATCATCGACAAAAGAAAACGGCCGGAAAATTTCCCGGCCGTTTTTTATATTTCTGTCGCACCCGCTTTCGCGGAGACGACAAGCTTACGACTGTCCATCCACTTCGCCATGCGCCGCTTTCAGCGCATCCGGCTGCGGCATGGCGATGACGTTGTAGCCTGAATCGACGAAATGGATTTCGCCGGTCACGCCGGTCGACAGATCGGAGCACAGATACAGACCGGCGCCGCCGAGTTCTTCCAAGGTCACGCCACGGCCGAGCGGCGAATATTTCTGCTGGAAGGCGAACATATAGCGCGCATCGCCAATGCCGGCGCCGGCCAAAGTGCGGATCGGGCCGGCCGAAATGGCGTTGACGCGGATCTTCTGGTGGCCGAAGTCAACGGCGAGATAGCGCACCGAAGCCTCGAGCCCGGCTTTCGCCAGACCCATGACGTTGTAATTGGGCATGGCGCGATCGCCGCCATTGTATGTGAGCGTGATGAGCGAGCCGCCATTCGGCATCAGCTCCGCGGCGCGCTTGGCGCTCTCGGCGAAGGAGAAGCAGGAGATCACCATGGTGCGGATGAAGTTCTCGCGGGTGTTGTCGGCGAAGCGACCCTTCAGTTCGTTCTTGTCCGAGAAGCCGACCGCGTGGACAAAAAAGTCGATGGTTCCCCACTTCTCTTTCAGCGTGGCAAAAACCGCGTCGACGGTCGAAATGTCCTCGACGTCGCAGGGCATGAGCATGGTCGAGCCGACGGATTCGGCGAGCGGCTTGACGCGCTTCAACAGCGCATCTCCCTGATAGGTGAAGGCGAGCTGGGCGCCATGGTCGCTCAGCATCTTGGCGATGCCCCAGGCGATCGAGTGGTCGTTGGCGACCCCCATGATCAGGCCGCGTTTTCCGTCCATCAATCCCGGCATGGTTCCGCTTCCAAATTCGTGCGTGAGAAAACGATCAGGCGTCGACGTGCTTCATCACGATCGAGGCGTTGGTGCCGCCGAAGCCGAAGGAATTCGACAGCACGGCGCCAAGTTTCACGTTGTCCTTGCGTTCGCGCAAGATCGGCATGTCGGCGAAGTCCGGATCGATGGTTTCGATATTGGCGCTCTTGCACAGAAAGCCGTTGTTCATCATCAGCAGCGAGTAGATCGCCTCCTGCACGCCGGCGGCGCCGAGCGAATGGCCGGTGAGCGACTTGGTCGCCGAAATCGGCGGACATTTATCGCCGAATACTTCGCGGATCGCGCCGATCTCGGCGGCGTCGCCGACCGGCGTCGCGGTGGCGTGCGGATTGATGTAATCGACCGGAACCTTGCAGGTTTCCAGCGCCATCTTCATGCAGCGCATCGCGCCTTCGCCGGAAGGCGCCACCATGTCGGCGCCGTCCGAGGTCGCGCCGTAGCCGGCGATCTCGGCATAGATCTTCGCGCCACGGGCTTTGGCGTGCTCAAGCTCTTCCAGCACCAGCACACCGGCGCCGCCGGCGATGACGAAGCCATCGCGGCTGACGTCGTAAGCGCGCGACGCGGTCTGTGGCGTGTCGTTATATTTCGTCGACATCGCGCCCATGGCGTCGAACATGTTCGACAGTGTCCAGTGCAGCTCTTCCGAGCCGCCGGCGAACACCATGTCCTGCTTGCCCCATTGAATGAGTTCGGCGGCGTTGCCGATACAATGATTGGAGGTCGCGCAGGCCGACGAAATCGAATAGTTGACGCCCTTGATCTTGAACCAGGTGGCGAGCGTCGCCGACGCGGTCGACGACATGACTTTCGGCACAGCAAAGGGTCCGATGCGCTTGGGCGAATTGTTCTTGCGGGTGATGTCGGCGGCTTCGACCAGAATGCTGGTCGAAGGACCGCCCGAGCCCATGACAATGCCGGTGCGCGGGTTGACGATGTCTTTCTCTTCGACGCCCGAGTCGCGGATCGCTTGCTCCATGGCGACGTGATTCCACGCCGAACCCGGGCCGAGGAAACGCATGGCGCGGCGGTCGATGGAGCCTGCCGGATCGAGCGTCGGCATGCCCTGCACCTGGCAGCGGAAGCCGTGCGCGGCGAAGTCTTCCGAGCGCGTAATACCGGATTTGGCTTCGCGCAGACTGGCGAGGACTTCCTGCGTGTTATTGCCGATGGATGAGACGATGCCCATCCCGGTGACGACTACCCGTCTCATGGCCGTTTATCCTCACACATACTGCCTTTGCCGCATTTGGCGGTGATTGGGCACATTTGGGCCGCCTGAGGCAACAGCGCAAGGCTCCGCAGCGCGGCCACGGAGATTGCGTCAGGCGCCGGTCGGCTGCAGCGCGTCGTCCTGCTTGAACAGGCCGACCTTCAGGTCGCTGGCCTTGTAGATCACCTGGCCGTCGGCCGATAACCAGCCATCGGCGATGCCGAGCACCAGTTTCGAGCGCATGACGCGCTTGAAATCGACGCCATAGACGATCTTTTTCACGCTCGGCAGCACCTGGCCGGTGAACTTCACCTCGCCCATGCCCAGCGCGCGGCCGCGGCCGGGCGAGCCCAGCCAGCCGAGGAAAAAACCGACCATTTGCCAGAGCGCATCGAGGCCGAGGCAGCCCGGCATCACCGGGTCGCCCTTGAAGTGGCACAGGAAAAACCAGAGGTCCGGCTTCACGTCCAGTTCGGCGCGGACAAAGCCCTTGCCGTTCGGACCGCCGGTTTCCGAGATCTCGGTGATGCGGTCGAACATCAACATGGGCGGCAGCGGCAATTGCGCGTTGCCGGGCCCGAACAGCTCGCCGCGGCCACAGGCCAGCAGGTCTTCGTAGGCGAAACTGTTACGCCGGTTTTCCATCGTCGAAATATCCCCGTATGGCGGGTCTGCCCTGAATTGGTGAGCTTCCTAACACACCGGGCGGGGGCGGCAAAGATGCGACAACCCGCCCTAGAGACAGTTTTCCTGCTGTATTTCAGCCAGATAGCGGTGAAAAAAGGCATCCTGACGCAATTGCGAGGGAGTTGCATCTAGCGGCGGTTTTAGATATGTTGCAAATGAAACGGGTTTGCTTGGCAAACTCGTTCTGGTTTGCGTCGGTTTAAACTCATCGGCGCGAACTGTTTGTATTTTTCATGGGCGAAACAATGACCCAGACGCGTACCGTCCTCCTTCCTGTCGCCAAGGCGGATATCGCGCCGGCGGCGGACCGCACCTCGCTCACCGGTTGCCCCTGGCACGACGTGAAGGCGATGCTGCGCGGCGTCGGTTTGCGCCCCACCCGGCAGCGCATGGCGCTCGGCTGGATTCTGTTCGGCAAGGGCGACCGCCATCTGACCGCCGAAGCGCTGTACGAAGAAGCCTCGCGCGCCAAGGTACCGGTGTCGCTGGCGACCATCTACAACACGCTGCACCAGTTCACCGACGTCGGCCTGCTGCGCCAAGTGCCGGTCGACGGGTCGAAGGCCTATTTCGACACCAATGCGTCGTCGCATCACCACTTCTTCGTCGAGGGTGAAGACGAACTGCTCGACATCCCGGGCGCCGAAGTGATTGTCGGCAAGACACCGGAGCCGCCTGAAGGCTATGAGATCGCCCGCGTCGACGTCGTCGTGCGCCTGCGCCGCAAGGCCTGATCGGTATTTTCGAGTTTTTGGAATTGAGCGCGTCCGCGAAAACCGGACGCGTTTTCGTTTGTCGCCGCGGTGGCGAGAGCAATTTCCGGGACGCCTTGCCATAGCCATTTTGCGCATTCGCGCGCGCGTGCTTGCTCGTCGATTCCGATATCATTGAGCAGGTGCGTATCGAGACCGCGAAGGTGCCGGCGCGTGCGCCATCGCCTCAGCCAAAGTGCGAGCAAAGCGCGCGCCGCGATAAATGATCGACGCCAGTCGAATCGGTCGTGTTGCTGGTGATTTGCCATCGCCGCAGACTGCGCGTGCGGGCGGCGGAATGTTACGGTGACGACCGAACCATCGATGTGAGGATGGGCGTAGAATCAAAGCCGTCAGATCGGGGAGTGAACGATGGCGAGCAATGCGGCTTTCGCGGAAGTGGCGAGCCTTGCCGGCGATCCGGGGCGCGCCGGCATGCTGCATGCGCTGATGGATGGCCGGGCGCTGACCGCGACCGAACTGGCGCGCGTCGCGGGGATTACGCCGCAGACCGCCTCGGGACATCTGGCGCGGCTCTCCGCCGGCGGCCTCGTCACGGTGCAGCAGCAGGGCCGCCACCGTTATCACCGGCTGGCCTCGCCCGCGGTCGCGCGCATGCTGGAAAGCATCATGCAGGTTGCCGCCGGTTCGGCGCCGCGACGCAAAGCCTTCGTCGGACCGCGCGATCTGGCGCTGCGCGCCGCGCGCACCTGTTACGATCATCTCGCCGGCCACCTTGGCGTTGCGTTGGCAGACGCTCTGGTCGCCAACGGCCAGATCGAATTGACCAGCGACGCCGGTATCGTCACCGATAAAGGCGCGGCCTTGTTCGACCGCCTCGGCATCGAGCTCGACGCAAGCGGCAAACGCAAAGGCCGCATGCTGTGCCGGCCATGCCTGGACTGGAGCGAGCGCCGTCCGCATCTGGCCGGCCAGGTCGGCCGCGCGCTGTGCCGGCATTGTCTTACCGTCGGCTGGATCAAGCAGGTCGACGGCACGCGCGCGGTTGCCGTTACGCCCAAAGGTCAGCGAAATTTCCGAGAAATTTTCAGAATCGAAAGCGTCTAGAGCGTTTTCGAGCGAAGTGGGTACCGGCCTTCGCCGGCCATTGCCAGCTTCGGCCGGCGACGGCCGGTTCGCGTGAAGAAAACGCGACAAAACAAAAGACTAGAGCCCCGGCTTTGATTCCATCAAAGCCGGAAAGGCTCAAGCAGAAACCGCTACTCGACCTTCTCGTTCGGGTAGGCGCCCCACAGCCGCTCCTGCGCGATCCAGCCGTTGAAGTCCTTGCCCGACACCTGACACCATTTGCCGGTGCAGGTCTTGATCTGGGCGAGCACGCCGGATTGCAAACGCGCCGCGACCGCCGCATCGGGCGCGGCCTTTTCATACAACGGCACCAGTTCGTCCTTCAGCGTCGGCACCACGACGGCCGTGCGCTTGCCCGACAAGAGCGAATGATAGACCCAGCCCTCCGCGCCTTCCCAGTCGCGGATGCGGCGCCAGTTCTCGAACTCGGCGGTGATCTCCACCGGCATGCCGGCGCGGGTATAGACCCAGCGCACCTCCTGGTCCTTGTTCGGGCCGGAGCGCACATTGACTCGGTCGGACTTCAGGCTGACGAAGCGCGGGACTGGCAGGCCGCTGACCGCGCCGGCGGCCGGCTCGGCGGTCCATGCCGAGGGGGCGAAGGATACGGCAAAAAGGCCGACCAGCAGCGCCCGTCCGGTCAGGCAAAAGGCCGTCCGGACGCTTTGTGTTGTCATTGCCATCTGGTAGGAAAAAGAAGGAATTTTCGACCTCACGCGCATGAAACGCGAGTGTGGTCGAGCACGGTTAAAGGGACCTTTATCGGCAGCCAGAACGGTATTCACGTCGGCAATCAAGCAAGACCCTAAGATCATGTCCAAACCCAAGAAGCCAGTCGTCGTCGTCACCCGCAAATTGCCGGACTCGGTCGAGCTGCGCATGCGGGAACTTTTCGACGCGCGTCTCAACCCGGACGATAAGCCGATGTCGGCGGCGGCATTGGCCGAAGCGGTCAAGACCGCCGACGTGCTGGTGCCGACGGTCACCGACCGGATCGATACCGCCGTTCTGTCGAAGGCCGGCGAGCAGCTCAGGCTGATCGCCAATTTCGGCAATGGCGTCGACAATATCGATGTCGCCACCGCGGTTCAGCGCGGCATCACCGTCACCAACACGCCGGGGGTTTTGACCGAAGACACCGCCGACATGACCATGGCGCTGATCCTGTCGGTGCCGCGCCGTTTGGTCGAAGGTTCGAACGTTCTGATCTCGCAAGACGACTGGGCCGGCTGGACGCCGACCTGGATGCTCGGCCATCGCATCTGGGGCAAGCGCCTCGGCATCATCGGCATGGGCCGCATCGGTCAGGCGGTGGCGCGGCGCGCCCGCGCGTTCGGCCTGCAAGTTCATTATCACAACCGCCGCAAGGTCGCGCCGAAGATCGAGGAAGAGCTCGACGCTACTTACTGGGAAAGTCTCGACCAGATGCTGGCGCGCATGGACATCGTCTCGGTCAATTGTCCGCACACACCCGCGACATTTCACCTGTTGTCGGCGCGCCGCCTGAAAATGCTGCGGCCGGAGGCGTTCATCGTCAACACGGCACGCGGCGAAGTGATCGACGAAAACGCGCTGGCGCGATTGCTGGAGTCGGGCGACATCGCCGGCGCCGGCCTCGACGTGTTCGAGCACGAGCCGGCGGTCAATCCGAAACTGCTGAAGCTCGCCAAGGCCGGCAAGGTCGTGCTGCTGCCGCATATGGGCTCGGCGACCATCGAAGGCCGCGTCGATATGGGCGAGAAGGTCATCATCAACATCAAGACCTTCATGGACGGGCATCGCCCGCCGGATCGCGTGCTGCCGTCGATGCTTTAGTCGACTAGCGCGGCTTGACCCGGCGATCGGCGGCATCCTCGATATAGATCATGCGCTTCAAATAGATGCCGCGATGGCCGCACTTCGGACAAGGCACGCAAAACTCGACGCTGACCATGCCGGGCTGGCGTATGATGATCGGCGATCGGCACTTTTCGCATTCGACGACGCCGCGCTGATAGACGCCGAGACTCTGGTTGGCGATTTGCTGGGCCGAATACATGACGCGAACTCCGCACTAAATTTAAATCCACTTTGATCGAAAAATGCTGTTCCGCTGTTAAGTCGACGTCCAGTAAAGCGTAAACGCCCGTTAGGGCTGTTCACCGCTGACGTCGCGAAAAGTGCCGTTAAATCAAGATAAATCGACGATCGTCGGCGTCTTGCCGCTCAACGGATTGTCTGCATCCCACGCATAGCTCAGCGTCTCGAATCGCATGGAGCGTGCATCGACCATCAGCAGACGGCCGACGAGGCCTTCGCCGAAGCCGACGATCTCGCGCATCACCTCCAGCGCCATCATCGTGCCGAGAAGGCCAGGCAGTGCGCCGAGAATACCGGCCTCGGCGCAGGCCGGTATCGTGCCGGCCGGCGGCGGCTCGGGAAACAGGCAGCGATAGGTCGGGTTGGGCACGCCGTCGGCGCGCATTTCGTGCGCGCGGATCGTCGTCAGCGAACCGTCGAAAATGCCGACCGCGGCGGTGACCAAAGGCTTGCGCGCGAAGTAACAGGAATCCGAGACCAGATAGCGCGTGGCGAAATTGTCCGAGCCGTCGGCGACGATGTCGTAATTCGAAATCAAATCGAGCGCATTGCCAGTCTCCAGCCGCGTCATATGCGTTTCGACTTTGACATGCGGGTTGAGCCGTTCGATCGCCGCTTCGGCAGAGTCGACCTTGCGCAGGCCAATATCCGGCGTCGCGTGGATCACCTGACGCTGCAAATTCGATAGCGAGACGATGTCGTCGTCAACGACGCCGATGGTGCCGATGCCGGCGGCGGCGAGGTAGAGCAGCACCGGCGCGCCCAAGCCGCCGGCGCCGACAACCAGCACGCGCGCGGCCTTGAGCTTGGCCTGGCCCGGGCCGCCGACTTCGCGCAGCACAATGTGGCGCGCATAGCGTTCAAGTTCGGATCGATCCAGCATAGCCGCCAACCTAGCCCAGCTATCGCCCGTCCGCGAACCGGTTTGTGCCGCCGCGCGCAAGCGGGCCGCCTTGCGCCAGTGCGGCGATGGGCTAATGTGAGCGTTAATCTTGGTTAGTAAGGCGTTAATATGCGTTTGTTTCCTGTCGTCGCACTTTTCGCGCTTGTATTCGGCGCGCCGTCAGCCTCGGCCCAGGTGTCGGGCGCGGATGCGGCGCCCTATCCGATGGAAACTGACGCGCCGGCGGCCGACACCGAAGCGAAGGCGGCCGCCAACAAGCCGCTGACATTCCCAGCGCCGGCCAAATTGGCGCCGAAGCCGGCCGCCAAACCCGCGGCAACCCCGGTCGCCGCGGCGCCGGTTCAACCGGAGCCGGCGAAATCCGCCGCCGCGCTGGTCGTGTTGCCGCCGATCAGACCGCAGGCCATCAGGGCGGCCATTGCGCAACCCGCTGCCGTTCCGCCGGCGCAGCCGGCTGCTAATCCTCCCAATCCTCCCGCCGTCGTGCCGGGAACCGAGCAGGAATTCGGCTGGAGCGTGGTCGCCGATCCGGCAACCGGCATTCAGATCGGCCTGCCGACCAGGCTGGTGCCGCATGCACGGGAAGCGACGCGCGGCACGCGCTGGTCGTCGGCGCATGGCGACGTCCAGATCGAAACCTTCCGTCTCACCGAACCCGGTCTCAAACTGCAGGCCTTGTTCGAGCAAGAGAAGAAGGAACCAAGCACCCGCAAGGTCGAATACAGCCTGCTGCGCGACGACAGCTATTTCGTCAGCGGCATTCAGGGCCTGAGGAAGTTTTCCGTGCGCGCCTCGATCCGCAATGGCGAGGTGCGCGGCTTCACCATGCTGTTCGATCAGGCCATGGAAGGCATCGTCGCGCCGGTAATGGTGGCGATGGCCTCGAGCTTCTCGCCGTTTCCCCAGCGCAGCGCGCCCTTCGCGGTCTTGTCGAAGCCGGTCGAATACGGCAACGGCCTGATCGTCAGTGCGCGGGGCCACATCGTCACCGACGCGAATTTGACGCGCGGCTGTCAGGTGATCGTGGCGCAGGGATTGGGCGATGCCGAGCGCATCGCCGCCGACAGGGAAAATGGCCTGGCGTTGCTGCGCATCTATGGCCCGGGCAAATTCCAGCCGCTGTCGCTGGCGAGCGACACTGCCGCTTCGGCCGCGCTGAAGTCGACCGATGTCACGCTGCTCGGAATTCCCGACCCGAAAGAACAGGCCGGCAGCGCCCGGCTTACCGAGATCAAGGCGCAGGTAACGGACGGTAATTCGATCGAACTGCGCCAGTCCGCGCCGCTGGCCGGATTTTCCGGCGCCGCCGCGCTCGACCGTCAGGGCCGCTTTGCCGGCATGGCGGAAATGCGCAACGCCGTGCTCGCCAGCATCGAACCGGCATTGCCGCCGCTGCGGCTCATTCGCACCGAGACGATCCGCGCATTTCTCGAGGCGCACAATGTGCCGGCGGCGACGGTCCAAAACGCCGATGCGGCGAAATCCGTAGTGCGTATTATTTGCGTGCGGAAGTAGACCTGTCCCGGGCGCAGCGCATTACGAAGTGATCCGCTGCAGAACCGGGACCGTAGCGACCACGGAAGCAGCGATGCGGCCATGCTACGTGTACATATTATCGAACCGAAGATACGGCGTGCTATACGTCGGTTTCACGAACAACCTCGTGCGTCGCCTTTTTGAACACAAATCTAGATCGACGCCCGGGTTCACATCCGACTACGGCGCGACTCGGCTCGTCTATGTTGAAGAGTATCCGACGGCATTGGAAGCGCGTTCACGCGAAAGAAGTTTGAAGCGCTGGCGACGCGCCTGGAAGCTCAAGCTTATCGACGACTTTAATCCGACGTGGCGGGATCTCGCGGAGGAGTTAGCGGCCTAGACCGCTTCCGATACGGCCCCGGATCTGAGTCGCATCACTCGCTGTCGCTCGCGCTGCGCCGCGTCCGGGGCAGGCGAAATAACTACTTATTCTTCCACGCCGGCTTGCGCTTCTCGACGAAGGCTTTCATGCCCTCTTTCTGATCCTCGGTCGCAAACAGCGCGTGGAAGATACGCCGTTCGAAGACGACGCCTTCGGCCAGACTCGATTCAAAGGCGCGGTTGACCGCTTCCTTAGCGGCCAGCACCGATGGCAGCGACATGTTGGCGATCGTATCGGCGGCCTTCATCGCTTCGTCCATCAGGCTCGCCGCCGGCACGACGCGCGCCACCAGGTTCGAACGTTCCGCCTCGGCGGCGTCCATCATGCGCCCGGTCAAAATCAAATCCATCGCCTTGGCCTTGCCGACCGCGCGCGTCAGCCGCTGCGTGCCGCCAATGCCGGGGATGACGCCGAGCTTGATCTCGGGCTGGCCGAATTTGGCGTTGTCGGCGGCGATGATGATGTCGCATTGCATGGCGAGTTCGCAGCCGCCGCCGAGCGCGAAGCCGGCCACCGCCGCGACGATCGGCTTGCGCGCGCGTGTCGGCGCGTGCCAGTCGGCGGTGAAATTGCCGAGATAGGCCTCGATGAATGTCTTGTCGGCCATCTCCTTGATGTCGGCGCCGGCGGCGAAGGCCTTGTCGCTGCCGGTTATCAGCAGGCAGCCGATGGCGGCATCGGCTTCGTATGCGTCGATCGCCTGCGTCAGCTCAAGGACAAGCGCGCGGTTGAGGGCATTGAGCGCCTGCGGTCGGTTGAGCGTGATGACGCCGACGCGGCCTTTGATTTCGACAATGAGATTCTGGTAAGTCATGAAGGCGTGTCCCGGTCTGAGCTGGCTGCGGGCAAGCCTAGCACAGGCCCAGCCGCGATCAGAAGAAGCGCGGCGGGCTAATCCAGCTTCACGTTCGCCCGCTTCACCACGTCTTCCCATTTGGCGGAATCGGCCTTGATGGTGGCGGCGAATTCCTCCGGCGTGCCGCCGCCGGCCTCGTCGCCGGTGCTCTCGAATTTCTTCAGGAAGGCTGGGGACGCGAGCGCCTTGTTGATCGCCGCGTTGAGCTTGTCGATGATGGGACGCGGCACGCCAGTTGGCACGATGACGCCGGTCCAGGTCGGCGCCGCATAGCCGGGCACGCCGGCCTCGGCGATGGTCGGCAGATCTGGGAAGGCCGGCGAGCGGGCGACGCCGCTGACGGCGAGCGCGCGCACCTTGCCGTCATGGGCGATCGGCGCGATCGATTGCAGGCTCTCGAACATGATATCGACGCGGCCGGCGATCAGATCCTGGATCGCCAGCGAGCCACCGCGATAGGGAATGTGCACGATATTCGTGCCGGTCATGGTCTTGAACAATTCCCCGCCGACATGGCCGGGCGAACCGTTGCTCGACGATGCATTCGACAATTTGCCGGGATTGGCCTTGGCGTAGGCGATCAATTCCTTGACCGAATGAAAGGGCGAGTCCGGCGACACCGCCAGCAGAAGGTGGCCGCGCGTCACCAGGGCAACCGGCTGGAAGTCGCGCTCGATGTCATATGGCAGCTTGGCGACCATGTGCCGCGTGATCGCCAGCGCGCCGATCGGCCCCATGCCGATGGTGTAGCCATCGGCCGGCGCCTTCGCCAGCAGATCGAGGCCGATGGTCAGCGCGCCGCCGGGACGATTGTCGATGATGATCTGCTGGCCGAGTTCCTGCGTCAGCACGGCGCCAAGCAGACGCGCGGCATTGTCGGTAGCGCTGCCGGCCGCCTGCGGCACGATCAGGCGGATCGGATGATCGGGATAGTCGGCGGCGGCGGCGTTAACGGTGCAGCCGATAGCAAATGCAATGAGCCCAAGCTTTCGCATGACGGTCCTCCCGGCGGCTTCCAGCCTGCCTTATTTTTGGCAGCTAGGACAATAAAACGTCGAGCGGCCCGACTGCACAATGCGCTTGATGGTGCCCTTGCAGTTCGGGCAGGGCTCACCCTCGCGATCATAGACGCGGAAGCTATGCTGGAAGTAGCCGAGCGTGCCGTCGGCCTGACGATGATCGCGCAGCGACGAACCGCCGGCCTTGATGGCGTCGTGCAGGACGACCTTGATCGCGTCGACCAGAGCGACGGCGCGTTCGTTCGGCGCGCCCTTGCGGTCGGCGATGGTCGATGCCTGCCGCTTCGGCGACAAATGCGCGCGATACAAAGCCTCGCAGACATAGATGTTGCCGAGACCTGCGACGACGCGCTGGTCGAGCAGCGCGGCCTTCAGCGACGTCTTTTTGCCGGCGCAGGCGCGCGCCAGCATCGATGCGTCGAATTCATTGCCGAGCGGCTCCGGTCCCAACGCATTCAGCAATGGCTCCTTGTCGAGCTTGGCGCGCGGTACCAGCTTCATCGAGCCGAAGCGGCGCGGATCGTTGAAGGTCACCGTCGCGCCGTTCGACATGTGAAAGACGATGTGATCGTGCGCGCCGATCTTGCCCCGCTCGTGGTGGAAATCGCCCGGGCGCGCATTCTTGGCGTCCTGAATAATGTGGAACGAGCCCGACATGCCGAGATGCATCATCAGCACGTCGCCGCTCGACAGATCGGCGATCAGGTATTTGGCGCGGCGGCCGAGCCCGTCGACCGTGGCGCCGGTAATGCGCTTGGCGAAGTCCTTGGACAGCGGCCAGCGCAGGTCGCCGCGCCGCACCTCGACCTTGACGATCCGGGCGCCTTCCATGACCGGGGCCAGTCCCCGGCGCACGGTCTCGACTTCGGGTAGCTCGGGCATGGTTAACCGCTCCAGCGTTCACACATAGCGCCCCGCCGCTCGCCGCGCTATGGTCCTGCCCGCAAAGGACTATTGGCTTATGAATCCGCAAGAACACACCCATTTCGGCGACCAGACCGTGCCCCTGTCCGAAAAACAGGGGCTGGTGGACGAGGTTTTCCACTCGGTCGCGCGCCGCTACGACCTGATGAACGACCTGATGTCGGCCGGCCTGCACCGCGCCTGGAAAGATGCGCTGGTGACGGCGGTTAATCCGCCGCACAAGTCGGACCGGCCGTTCGCGTTGCTTGATCTTGCCGGCGGCACCGGCGATATCGCCTTTCGCACGATTGAGGCCGGCGGCCCGAACACCCGTGTCACCGTTTGCGACATCAATGCCGAGATGCTGGCCGTCGGCCGCGAGCGCGCCGCCGAACGCGGCGTCGATGACGTCGTCACTTTCGAGCAGGGCAATGCCGAGGAACTGCCTTATCCGGACAAGAGCTTCGACTGCGTCACCATCGCTTTCGGCATCCGCAACGTGCCGCGCATTCAGAAAGCGCTCGGCGAAGCGCACCGCGTGCTCAAGCATGGCGGCCGCTTCTTATGCCTCGAATTTTCCAACGTCGATGTGCCTGGCCTCGACAAAATCTATGAACTCTATTCGCAGCACGTCATTCCGAATATCGGCCGCGCCGTCACCGGCGACCGCGAGGCCTATGCCTACCTCGTCGAATCGATCCGCAAATTTCCCAAGCCAAAGGTGTTCGCGTCGATGATCGAGGAGGCCGGCTTCCGCCGCGTTTCGTTCACGTCGATGACCGGCGGCGTGGTGGCGATGCATTCGGGCTGGAAATTGTGATCTCTTCCTTATCTCATCTCACGCGGCTGGCCCGCACCGGCTATGTGTTCGCGCGCGAAGGCGTGTTCGCGCTGATCGATACGCGCGCGCTGCCGTTGCCGGAACGCACCTTCATTGCCATGGCGCGTCTGTTGGAACGGCCAAGCGCCAAGGACGGCTCCGGCCGTCTCGCCGCGGCGCTGACCAAGCTCGGGCCGACTTACGTCAAGCTCGGCCAGTTCATGGCGACGCGGCCCGACGTTGTCGGCACCGACATCGCCCGCAGTCTCGAGAGTCTGCAAGATCGCATGCCGCCGTTTCCGCAAGCGGAGGCGGAAGCCGTCATCGTCGCCGCTTTCGACCGGCCGCTGAATCAAACTTATGCCAGCCTCGGGCCCGCCGTTGCCGCCGCGTCCATCGCGCAGGTGCACAAGGCCGAGATAGAGGTGGATGGCGAACGCAAGACGGTCGCGGTCAAAGTTCTGCGTCCGGGCATCGAACGCCGTTTGAACGCCGATCTCGCCGCATTCTTCTTCGCCGCGCGCACGGCGGAAAGTCTATCGACGGAAGCGCAGCGGCTGCGCCCGGTCGAAGCAGTCGCCACTCTGGCGCGCTCGGTCAAGATCGAGATGGATTTTCGTCTCGAGGCCGCCGCCGCCTCAGAGATGGCCGAGAACACCAAGGATGACGGCGATTTTCGCGTGCCGACGGTCGACTGGGATCGCACCGCGCGCGACGTGCTGACGCTGGAGTGGATCGACGGCACGCCGCTCAACGACCGCGCCGCGCTGGAAGCGCGCGGCCTCGATCTGCCGGCGCTCGGCCGCAACGTGATCCAGAGCTTCCTGCGCCACGCTTTGCGCGACGGCTTTTTCCACGCCGACATGCATCCGGGCAATCTATTCGTCGATGCCGACGGCAAGCTTGTCGCGGTCGACTTCGGCATCATGGGAAGGCTCGGCCCGAAGGAGCGGCGCTTTCTCGCCGAAATCCTCTACGGCTTCATCACCCGCGATTACATGCGCACCGCGCAGGTGCATTTCGACGCCGGCTATGTGCCGCGGCATCACAAGGTTGAAGACTTCGCGCAGGCGATCCGCGCCATCGGCGAGCCGATCCACAATCGCACCGCCGAAGACATCTCGATGGCCAAGCTGTTGATGCTGCTGTTCGAGGTCACCGGCCTGTTCGACATGCGCACGCGACCCGAACTGCTGCTGCTGCAGAAGACGATGGTGGTCGTCGAAGGCGTCGCGCGCACGTTCGATCCGAAGCTCGACATGTGGAAGACCGCCGATCCGGTGGTGCGCGAATGGATCGCGCGCCATCTCGGGCCGGTCGGCAAGCTCGAAGGCGTTGTCGACGGCGCCGGCGAGATCGGCCGCTTTCTCGGTCAGGTGCCGTCGCTGCTCAATCGCGCCGGCACGATTCTCGATCAGATCGACGACATCACCCGCGACGGGCTGGTGCTGTCGCCGCAATCGGTCGACGCCATCGGCCGCGCCGAGGCGCGCCACGGCCGCTGGACCGCGGCGGGCATCTGGATGGCCGCGCTGATGCTCGGCTGGATCGCGTGGTTGATTCTCTGATGACGGTCGCCGCTGCCGTTAAGCGGTGAATTCCATTATCGTCTTGAAGCCGCCGAAGATCATGCGCTTGCCGTCGAACGGCATCGACTTCGAATTCATGATCCGGATGGATCGCTTGTCTTTCATGGATTTCGCCATGACGTCGTCGCGCGCCTTGCGCGACTTGAAGGTGACCCAGGCGAAGATCACCGTTTCGCCCGGCTTTAATTTGACGCTGCGCGGAAACGACGTCCATTTGCCTTTCTTGATATCGACCGCGACGCTCTCGACGTAGCTCAGCGCGCCGTATTCCATCCAGATGGCGCCGACCTTCTTGGCCATTCTGCGATAGGCGGCCAGTTTTTTCTTCGGCACCGGAACGATATAGCCATCGACATAGGTCATCCGGATATCTCTCCCTGGCTGTCGTTTTGTGCTTCCTATTGGCCGGCGAAGGCGCGGTCGATCGCCGCCACGTCGATCTTCTTCATCGTCAGCATCGCGCTCATGGCGCGGTCGGCTTTCGCGCGGTCGGGATCGCGCAGCATGTCGAGCAGAATTCCCGGAAATACCTGCCACGACAGGCCAAACTTGTCTTTGAGCCAGCCGCAGTCGCTTTCGCTGCCGCCCTTGGTGAGAGCGGACCAGTAATAGTCGATTTCTTCTTGCGTCTCGCACGGGACCTGGAACGAAACCGCTTCGCTGAACTTGAAAAGCGGTCCGCCGTTGAGGCAGGAAAATTTCTGGCCGTCGAGTTCGAAGTCGATGGCGAGCACCGCGCCCGGCGTGCCGCCGTGGATTTCCTGTCCGGCATTGCCGTAGCGAACGACGTGCGTGATTTTTGAATTCTTGAAGACCGTGATGTAGAAATTCACGGCCTCTTCGGCGTTCCTGTCGAACCAGAGACAAGGCGTGATCTGCTGGCGGGCGATGGGCATGCGGCTCTCCTATTGCTGCTGCTGTTGTTGCGTGCCCGCGACGTAAGTCTCGAGCTTCTCCAAAGTGCCGCTCCAGCCCATGGTCATGCTGTCGTGGCCGGCGTCGAACACGGTCTGCTCCTCGGCGGTTGGTTCGTAAGGCGACCAGCGCACGGTGAATCGAGTCTTGCCGCCGGGCTGTTCCTCGAAGGTGAAAATCGACAGCATCTGCAGCGGCCATTGCGGCGCCAGCGGATGCCGGGTCAGTCCGCCGGCTTCGTCGGAAAATGAATTGATGAAGACGAGACGCTCGGGCGGCGTGATCTCGCGATAGACGAATTTGCCCCACATGACATCGCCGGCCGGATTCTGCATGCCGTAGAGATAGGTGCCGCCGACGCGCAGATCGATGTCCGCCTTGACGATCCTGACGCCCTTCGGCCCCCACCACTGCTGCATGTGTTTCGGTTCGGTGAAGCATTTCCACAGGAACTCACGCGGCGCGTCGAACACGCGCGAGATGACGAAGTCCTTCGATGAGGATTGGATCGACGCTTGCGGCATTATTGACTCTCCCTTGCGCTCGCCAAGGCGGGCTTCACTGGCATTGGAAACAAATTGAAATAGGGCTCAGCCTCGTGCAGCACACGCGCATAGGAAGGGCGCGTCTTGAGCCGCTCGAAATAGTCGCGAAGTTGCCGCTGCGCCGGCTCGAACGGCACGGCGATACTGGCGTAGAACAAAGCCGGAGACGCCGCGCAGTCCACCAGACCGTAGGCCCCGCCCGTCGCCCACTTCTTGCCGGCCATCCTGGCGTCGATCATGCCATAGGCGGTGCGGATCGTTGTCTTCGCCTGCTCGACGCCGAAAGCGTCGCCGGCGCCGGCCGGCCGCAGGTGATCGCCGACGATCTTCTGCATCTGGATGTGAACGTAGTTGTCGTAAAAGCGATCCCACATGCGCGCCTGCCAGGCGCTTTGTGTGTCGGCGGGCAGCAGTTTCGTTGCGCCGGGATAATAGACATCGAGATATTCGATGATCGTCGTCGCCTCGGCGACCGTGCAGTCACGCGCGTCGTCGCGCAGCACCGGAAATTTCGCCAGCGGCCACAGCCCGCGCAATTCGCGGCTGGATTCCTCGTCGCCGAGATTGACGAGGATCGGCTCGAACGGCGTGCCGTTCTCGTACAGGGCAATGATCGCCTTGTGGCAGGAGGACGACAGAGGATGATAATAAAGCTTGAGCGTCATGCATTGACTTCCGGTGGTTCGCTATGCCGGTGAATCGAAGTGCGCGGCTATTCGGCGAGGATCATCCAGTTGACGCCGAATTTGTCTGTCAGCATGCCGAAGCGTGGCGAGAAGAATGTCTTGGCCTGCGGCATCGTGACTTGGCCGCCAGACGCCAGGGCATTGAAGATTTTGTTTGCCTCGGCTTCGGTCTTGACCGTAACGGCCAGGCCGAAACCCTGAAAATCAGGCTGGCCCTTGTTGTGACCGTCCGACAGCAGCACGTGCGATTCCCCGATGCTGATATCCGCGTGCATGACCTTGTCTTCGGCGCCTGGTGCGCACGAGCCGGCAGGCCCATCCTTGAAGCGCATCAGCGAATTGGTCGTGGCGCCGACGGTCGCTTTGTAAAACGCGATGGCGTCGTCGGCGCGGCCGTCGAAAAACAGGTAGGGGGTAACTGCCATGGCGCGCTTCCTTTCCAAGTTTCGTTTCATTGACAATAGGTTGATATCAACCTATTGTGTTTGTCATGTCAACCTGGCCGAAAATCAAAACGGCGTCGTGCGCGGCGGAATCCAGCGCCGACGATGGCCTGCCTTTTGCGAATACGATCGAGGTACGCGACGCCTGCCTCTGCCTGCATGTACAGCGCGCCGCGCGCATGCTGGCGCGGCGTTTCGACGAGGCGCTGCGGCCGTTCGATCTCACCAGCGGGCAATTCTCGTTGCTGGTTTCGCTCAATCGGCCGGAACCCCCGACCATCGGCAGCGTCGCAACGCTGTTGGCGATGGATCGCACCACGCTGACCGCTAACCTGAAGCCGCTGGAGCGGCGCGGCCTCTTGAAAATCGCGGTCGACAAGGACGACAAGCGCGGCCGCCGTTTGATCATCACCGCGGCTGGCCGCGCGCTGTTGAAGAAGACTTACCCGACCTGGAAGGCCACCCACGTCGAAATCGAGTTCTCGATTGCGCGTGGCAGCGCCGATCAACTGCGCAGTTCGCTGCGCAGTCTGGCGTGAGCGCGGGGCGTAGAGTCTATTTCTTTCAGACATCTTTCTTCTCAGGCGTTGCCGGCGCGTCCGCTGTCGACGCAATTGCCTGCTCGGCTTTGAGCACCTGCAAATAGTCGTCGAGCCGATCGAGCCGCGCCTCCCAAAGCTTGCGATATTCGGCGAGCCAGTCGTCGACGCCGTGCAGCGCCGACGCCTCGATCTTGCACGGCCGCATCTGAGCATCGCGGCCGCGCGTGATCAGGCCGGCGCGCTCCAGCACCTTGAGATGCCGGGACACCGCCGGCAGGCTGATCTCGAAAGGGGCGGCGAGCTTCGACACCGAGGTCTCGCCCAGCGCCAGCCGGGCCAGGATGGCGCGGCGGGTCGGGTCGGCAAGCGCCGCGAAGGTGGCGCTCAAGCGGTCGCTGGCGGGCTGGATCATCTGTATTTAGCCGATCGGTTAAATAACCTTTAGGTTAAATACAAAGGCTGCGAGCGGCAGTCAAGCGAGTTTGGCGAAAGGTCTTTACTGGCGTATGATTGCAGTGACATCATTGCAATCACACCAGCGGCTCCTTTATGGCATCTCTTACCGTCCGGCAGATCGACGAAGCGCTCAAGCAGCAATTGCGGCTGCGCGCGGCGCGTCATGGCCGGTCGGTCGAGGACGAAGTCCGCACCATTCTGCGCGAGGCGGCCGGTGACACCGAGACGCCGCCGGCTGCCGGCTCCCCCCCGGCGCCTGTCGAAAAACCCGCCGCGGCAAAGCGGGTCCTGTTGATCGTCGGCGGCGGCATCGCCGCCTACAAGTCGCTCGACCTGATCCGCCGCCTGAAAGAGCGCGGCCTCAAAGTCCGCTGCATTCTCACCAAGGCGGCGGAGGAATTCATCACGCCTTTGTCGGCCGGTGCCATTACCGGCGAGCGCGTCTTCATCGATCTGTTCGATCCGGCGCATGAATTCGATGTCGGGCATATTCGTCTGGCGCGCGAGGCCGATCTCATCGTCGTCGCGCCGGCCACCGCCGACCTGATGGCGAAAATGGCCAATGGCCTGGCCCCCGACCTCGCCACCGCCGTACTGCTGGCGACCACGGCGAAGATCCTGCTGGCACCGGCGATGAATCCGGCGATGTGGGCGAACAAGGCGACGCAACGCAATCTGGCGCAACTCATCGCCGATGGCGTCTCGCTGATCGGGCCGAACGAAGGCGAGATGGCGGAAAGCGGTGAGCGCGGCTTTGGCCGCATGGCCGAGCCTTTGGAGATCGCCGCCGGCGTCGAGAAGATTCTTAAATTACGCGACGCGCCGAAGCTGCTGAAAGGCAAGCGCGTGCTGATCACCGCGGGTCCGACGCATGAGCCGATCGATCCGGTTCGCTACATCGCAAATCGTTCGTCGGGCAAGCAGGGCTACGCAATCGCCATCGCCGCCGCCGCCGCCGGCGCCGACGTCGTCCTTGTCAGCGGACCGGTGAATTTGCCCAAGCCGCACGGTGTCGCGGTGGTCGATGTCGAATCGGCGCGCGACATGCTGGCCGCGGTCGAGCGCGCTTTGCCCGCCGATGTCGCCATCTTCGCCGCCGCGGTCGCCGACTGGCGCGTCGCCAATGCCGGCGCGCAGAAGATCAAGAAGCAGGCCGGCAAGGCGACGCCGGATCTGGCGCTCACCGAAAATCCCGACATTCTCTCGACCATCGCGCATCGCGCATCGGGACGCCCCGGCCTGGTGATCGGCTTTGCCGCCGAGACCGAAAACGTGCTCGCCAACGCCAAAGCCAAGCTTGCCAAAAAAGGCTGCGACTGGATTCTCGCCAACGATGTGTCGCCGGAAACCGGCATTATGGGCGGCGACCGCAATACAATAGAGTTGGTGACGACCTCGGGTGTCGACGCCTGGCCGCCGCAAAGCAAGGAAGACGTCGCTGCGACCTTGATTGCGCATATCGCGGCCGCGCTCAACGGAGAACACAATTGACCATCGCCAATGTCCGCATCGCGCGCCTGCCGCACGCGCAGGATCTGCCGCTGCCGTCCTATCAAACCGCGCTTGCCGCCGGGCTCGATCTTCTCGCCGCCGTCGCCGCCAACGCGCCGGTCATCATTGCGCCCGGCGCGCGCGCCTTGGTGCCGACCGGGATCGCCATCGCGCTGCCGAAAGGATTCGAAGCGCAAGTGCGGCCGCGCTCCGGCCTGGCACTGAAGCAAGGCCTCACCGTGCTGAATTCGCCGGGCACGATCGACGCCGACTATCGCGGCGAAGTCCAGGTTATCCTGATTAATCACGGCAGCGAATCGGTCGAAATCGCGCGCGGCATGCGCATTGCCCAGATGGTCGTCGCAACCGTGACGCGCGCGGCCTTTCTAGAAGTCATTTCACTCGATGAAACATCACGCGGAATTGGTGGATTTGGCTCCACCGGAGGTTGATAAACTGATTATCGCTTTTGCCCTAGACGGATTGCAGACCGTAGCCTATTACGGCTGAAATTAGTTACAACTGATGCGAATTATGCCGCTGGTTTCCCGCAAGGGCATTCTTGCCATTGCCGCTGTGATTGACGTGGCTATCAATGCTCAGGGCCGGCCGGTATCGGCGAAGGCTCTGGCCGCGCGTCATAAGCTGCCGCCACGCCACCTTGAGCCGGTGCTGCAGGCGCTTGTCCGCGACGGTATCCTGAAAGGCATTCGCGGTCCGCACGGCGGTTACGAACTCGCGCGCGAGCAAAAGAAAATCACCGCCGAAGACATCCTGCGGTCGGCCTCGCGCATGGAAGACGAGGACGAACCGCAGTCATCGCTGCCCAAATTGGTCAGCGAAGTCGTGCGCCCGGCGCTGGCCGAAGCGGAGCGCAGCTTTTCGATCGCGCTCGGCCGCATCAATGTCGAAGAAATGGCCAAGCACGCCGCGGCGCTGAAATAGCCGGCGCGCGCCAGCATAGTCCGGCTCATTCCGAATATCCGCTTCGCCTCGACACGTTCACCATATGGACTCTTTCGGCTCGAGTCCCCGTGGGGGTAAAGTCCGACGATTCGCGAGCTATGGGACGGACATCGGTCGGGTCCGTCGATGCATCCGTTTCGTATCCCGTTAACGCATCCTTTGGGGCAATTCTGAAATGCCGGAGACGGTCCGGACGGCGAACGAGATTCCGCGTTCTCGTCCGAGGCGCCGCGGATTCTTGACGACCGCCGCCCTCGCGAATCTCTGCATCCCGCTCGGTGCGTCTCCCGCCGGCGCGGAAACGCTGAGCCGCGCCTTCGCCATTTTCGACCGCCAGGAGGTCGTCACCTTCACTCTGTTCGCCGGCGTGGCTTGTTTCGCCGTGCTCACCACCGTCGTGCTGATCCGCAATCGCCGCCAGGCCGGCCGCCACGACAGCGGCGCGCGCGACGACGCGGTGACGCTGCAAGCCGAGGTCGATCGATTCAAGCAGCTTTTGTTGTCGGACCCGCAGGTGCTGGTAACCTGGGCCGCCGCCGCCGACGAACCGGAAATCCTCGGCGACACGACATTGCTTGTCGACGGACATCGGCCGGAGCGCGTGCTCGCTTTCGGCGCCTGGCTGGATCCGCTCGCCGCCCAGCATATGGAACAATCGGTCGCCGACCTGCGCGGCGATGGCCGCGGCTTCGTCATGACGCTGACCACCCTTGCGGGCCGTCCGCTCGAAGCGACTGGCCGCGCCGTCGGCGGCCGCGCCGTGCTGCGGCTGCGCGACGTCAGCGGCATCGAACGCGACCTCGTCGATCTCGCCAACCGTCACGAACGGCTCAACGGCGACGTCGAGACGCTGAAGGCGCTGCTCGAATCGCTGCCGGCGCCGGTCTGGGCGCGCGACGACAACGGCCATCTCATCTTCGCCAACTCCGCCTATGCGCGCGCGGTCGAGGCCGTCGACGCGTCCGACGCGGTGGCGCGGGAACTGGAATTGCTCGACAGCGCGGCCCGCCACGAATCCGTTCGCCTGCGCGCCGCCGGCGCGACCTTAGTCAAGCGCCTGCCGGTCATTATCGCCGGCGAGCGCCGCATCTTCGATATCGTCGACGCGCCGAGCGGCGGCGGCAGTGCCGGCATGGCGATCGACCGCACCGAGGCCGAGACCATGCGCGCCGAACTCGCCCGCATGATCGACGCGCATCGCCGCGTGCTCGACCAGCTCGCCACCGGGGTCGCCATTTTCAATGTCGATCGCAAGCTGCTGTTCTACAACACCGCGTTCCGTGCGCTGTTCGATCTCGATGCCGGCATGCTCGACCAGACGCCAACCGACAGCGCCGTGCTCGACCGGTTGCGCGCCGACCGCAAATTGCCGGAGCAACAGGACTTCCGGCAATGGAAGCAGCAGCTTTACGAAGCCTATCGCATGGTCGAGCCGCAGGAGCATATGTGGCATTTGCCGGACGGCCGCACCTTGCGCGTCGTCACCACGCCGAACCCGGAAGGCGGCGTCACTTATCTCTATGACGACGTCACCGAGCGTCTCGCCATGCACCGGCGCTACGACGCTCTGATTAAAGTGCAACGGGAAACGCTCGATCATCTCGCCGAGGCGGTCGCCGTGTTCGGCTCGGACGGCCGCGTCAACCTGCATAACCCGGCGTTCCAGCGCATGTGGAAGCTGTCGCGCGAGGCGCTCGACGCGCACCCGCATGTCGAAGCGGTCACCGCATGGTCGCAGGCGCTGCACGACGACAACAATGTGTGGCGCGCCTTGCGCGCCGCTGTCACCGCCATCGACGGACGCGAGCCGATCGTGGCGCGCATCGAACGGCGCGACGGCATGGTAATCGACATGGCGACCATGCCGCTGCCGGACGGCGCGACCCTTGTTACTTTCCAGGACGTCAGCGACACCGTCAATGTCGAGCGCGCGCTGACCGAACGCAACGAGGCGCTGGTCGCCGCCGACGGCATCAAGATCGAGTTCGTCCACCACGTGTCCTACGAACTGCGCTCGCCGCTGACCAATATCATCGGCTTTGCCAATCTGCTCGGTGATCCGGCCTTCGGCCCGTTGACCGCCAAGCAGCACGAATATCTCGGCTACATCACGACATCGACCAATGCGCTGCTGGCGATCATCAATAATATTCTCGATCTCGCCACCATCGACGCCGGCGCCATGACGCTCAATCTGTCGCAGGTCGACATCCGCGCCTGCATGGAAGCGGCCGCCGAAGGCGTGCTCGATCGTCTGGTCAAGACCCAACTCCGGCTCGAGATCGAGACCGCGCCGGACATCGGCAGCTTCAGCGCCGACGAACGTCGGCTGCGTCAGGTGCTGTTCAATTTATTGTCCAACGCTGTCGGCTTCTCGCCGGAAGGCGCCGCCGTGACCTTGTCGGCCGAACGCGAAAGCGACGCGGTGGTGTTCACCGTTATCGATCGGGGTCCGGGCATTCCGCCCGAGGCAAAGGACAAGGTGTTCGACTGGTTCGAGACCGACTCGCAGGGCTCCGAGCATCGCGGCACCGGCCTCGGCTTGTCGCTGGTGCGCTCCTTCGTCGAACTGCACGGCGGCGGCATCGCCATCGAGTCAACGGTCGGGCAGGGCACCAAGGTTACTTGCGTCTTCCCGCTTGCGCATGCGGCCGATCCGGTGACGCGGGCGGACGTCAAGCAAATTTCCAAGCAAAGCGCCGCCTGATCTTCGTCCGCCAAAGCCAATAAAAAAACCTCCGCGGCGAAACCTTTGAAGGTCTCGTCGCGGAGGCGTTTCAGGCTTCGCGATTTAGCGCATGCGGCGCGGCGCGTAGCCGACATAGTCGCCGTTGGCGCAGGCACCCGAGTTGGCGCCGAACAAAGCATGGAAGCCGCGGCACGGCTGGAACACACCGTCGATCAGCGCGACGGTGCCGATACCGGCAACACCGCCTACCGCAGCCGCACCGGCGGCGGTGGCCGGCAATGCGGTTGCGCCGATAGCCGCGTTGGCGCCGTACCAGCCGTTATAGAGGCCGAAGCCGACGGCTGAGCCGACTGCGGCTCCCGCGACGGGGCCCGCATAGCCGGTCGTATATTGCGGCTGTTCCTGCGCGCTCGCGAACGTCGGAATGGCGACGGCTGCCGCCATGGCTGCGACCGAGAGTGCTGTGATCAGTTTACGCATTTGATAGTGCTCCTTCGCTTTGTGATCCTTAACCCGCACTGCACAAACGCCAGTGCGCCGCATGCGTTCCGCACTGCACGCGCGCGCGGCGATGTTTAGTCGGACGATGGCGATGATGTGTCGATATCGAAGGAACCCAGACGTTGACGCGGTGAAAACATGGCGACGTCATGGCATGTTCGAAGAGCGAGTCGCATCGACGCCGCAGTTCAATTTTTCTGCCTATTGTTTCCGCCGGCGCGGCGGGGTTAGTCTTCCCGCGAAGCGTCTCACAGAAGACGCCGCTTTCGAGGGGGCTCGCCATGAACGCACCGCAAATCTTTCCGCTCAACGCCTGGTACATCGCAGCGTGGAGTTATGAAGTCGGCAAGCGGGAGCCGCTGGCGCGCACCGTCTGCAACAACAAGATGGTGCTGTGGCGGAAGGCCGACGGCTCGCTCGCGGTGCTGGAAGATGCCTGCTGGCATCGCCTTTTGCCGCTGTCGATGGGCTGGCTCGAGGGCGAGACTCTGGTCTGCCGCTATCACGGTCTCGGCTTCGACGGCAAAGGCCAGTGCACGCGCATGCCGTCGCAGGACAATCTCAATCCGGCGGCGAAAGTGCGCAGCTATCCGGCGCTCGACCGGCATCGCTATGTCTGGGTCTGGCCGGGCGACCCGGCGCTCGCCGATCCGGCTTTGGTTCCCGACATGCATTGGAACGACGATCCGGAATGGGCCGGCGACGGCAAGACTCTGTTCGCCAAATGCGACTACCGGCTGTTCGTCGACAATCTGATGGACCTGACGCACGAGTCCTTCGTCCACATCACCAGCATCGGCTCCAAACACGTCGCCGAGACGCCGATGACGACGACGCATGCCGGCCGCACCGTCACCTCGACGCGCTGGATGATCGACATCGACGCGCCGCCGTTCTGGCGCGCGCAACTCGGCAAGCCCGGCAAAGTCGACCGCTGGCAAATCATCCGCTTCGAGGCGCCCTGCACCATCGTGCTCGATGTCGGCGTTGCGCCGGCCGGCACCGGCGCACCAACGGGCGACCGCTCGCAGGGCGTCAATGGTCGCGTGCTCAACTCGATCACGCCGGAGACGAACACCACCTGCATGTATTTCTGGTCGATGACCCGCAATTACAAACTCAACGATCAGTCGCTGACCTCGCTGTTGCGTGAGGCCAATGCCAATATCTTCCTCGAAGACCTGGTCGTGGTCGAGGCGCAGCAGCGCTATATCAGCGAGCATCCGGACGCGCCTTTGCGCAACCTCAACATCGACGCCGGCTCGATGCGCGCCCGCAAGATCATCGACGACATGATCGCCGCCGAGACGCGCATCGCGGCGGAGTGAAGGCTTCGCCGCCGGTGGTCTGGCGCATCGGCGCCGGTCCCGTTTATAAGGGCTTTGCCCTCATGCGGATGATTCGATGTCTCCCTCACAGCCCGGCGGCTTCAGCTTCACAGTGGCGCTCGACGACGAGCAGGCCACGCAGCGGCTGATGGCGGACATTGCCGGGCTGATAGAGCCCGGCGACTTGATCACGCTGTCGGGCGATCTCGGCGCCGGAAAGACCGCGTTCGCCCGCGCCTTTATCCGCCACATCGCCGGCAACGATACGATCGAGGTGCCGAGCCCGACCTTCACGCTGACGCAAAGTTACGACCTGCCGCGCTTTCCGGTGGTGCATGCGGATCTGTACCGGCTGACCGACCCGGCCGAGCTGAATGAGCTTGGCTTCGAGGACGCGCCGGAAACGGCCGTGATGCTGCTGGAATGGCCCGACCGCGCTGGCCATCTCCTGCCGCCCGACCGGATCGACATCGCGCTCACTTTGTCGCCGCCGCGCGGCGAGACCTATCGAGACGCCCAGGTCACCGGCCACGGCACCTTCGCCGCGCGCGCCGAGCGCATCGCCACGATTCGCCGCTTTCTCAACGACAGCGGCTTTGGTCTCGCGGCGCGCCGCCGGATCCAGGGCGACGCCTCGACACGCTCCTATGAACGGCTGACGCATGACGGCAAAAGCTACATCCTGATGAACTCGCCGCGCCGCCCGGACGGGCCGCCGGTACGCGACGGCAAACCTTACAGCGCCATCGCGCATCTGGCCGAGAGCGTGACGCCGTTCGTCGCCATGGCGCGGGGCTTGCGCATGCTCGGCCTGTCGGCGCCCGGCATCTATGCCGCCGATCGCAACGCCGGCCTGCTGGTGCTGGAGGATTTTGGCAACGAATTGGTCGTCGAGGGCGATCCGCCGGCGCCGATCGAAGCGCGCTACGAGATCGCCGCCGATCTCCTCGCCGCGCTGCATCGCGAACGCACGCCGGATACGCTGACGGTGGAACCAGGCGTGCAATATCATGTGCCGCGCTACGACATGGACGCCATGCTGATCGAGACCGAGCTGCTGCTCGACTGGTTCCTGCCTTTGCTCGGCAACACGCCGACCGACGAGGTGCGCGACAGCTACATTGCCCTGTGGCGCGCGGCACTGACGCCGGCGCTTGCCGCGCCGCAAACCTGGGTGCTGCGCGATTATCATTCGCCGAACCTGTTGTGGCTGCCGGAGCGCGACGGCATTGCTCGGATCGGCCTCTTGGATTTTCAGGATGCGATGATGGGCCCCGCGGCCTATGACGTCGCGTCGCTGTTGCAGGACGCGCGCGTCACCGTGCCGGAACAACTGGAGATCGGCTTGCTGTCGCGTTATACGCGCGCGCGGCTTGCCGCCGAGTCGGGCTTCGACGCCGCCGCTTTCGCGCAGCTTTATGCGACAATGGCCGCGCAGCGCGCGTCCAAGATTCTTGGCATCTTCGCCCGGCTCGACCGGCGCGACGGCAAGCCGCAATATTTGCGTCACATGCCGCGGGTATGGACCTATCTGCAGCGGTCGCTGGCGCATCCGGCTTTGGCGCCGCTCGGCGCCTGGTATCGCGCTAATGTCCCCGCGCCCAAGGTTAAATCGTCATGAGCGAGAAGACACCGCAGGCCGCCATGGTGCTGGCCGCCGGCTTCGGCCAGCGCATGCGTCCGCTCACCGACAATATGCCGAAGCCGTTGGTCAAGGTTGCCGGCAGAGCGCTAATCGATCACGTGCTCGATCGCCTTGCCGATGCCGGCGTCGCGCGCGCCGTGGTGAATGTGCATTACCTCGCCGAACAGATCGAACGCCATGTCGCCGCGCGCACAGCGCCGCGCGTGACGATTTCCGACGAGCGTGGCGTGCTGCTCGACACCGGCGGCGGCGTGGTCAAGGCGCTGCCGCTTCTCGGCGACGTGCCGTTCTTCCATATCAATTCCGACACGATCTGGATCGACGGCGTGAAGCCCAATCTGACGCGGCTCGCCGACAGCTTCGATGCCGCGACGATGGACGCGCTGCTGCTGCTGGCGCCCGGCGCCGGCAGCATCGGCTATGCCGGACGCGGTGATTTTCTGATGGCGGCCGATGGCCGCCTGCGCGCGCGTCCCGAGCGCGACATCGCGCCCTTTGTCTATGCCGGCGCCGCGATTCTGTCGCCGCGCCTGTTCGATGACGCGCCACAGGGCGCCTTCTCGCTCACCAAGCTTTTTACCCGCGCCATCGAGGCCGGCCGCCTGCATGGGTTGCGCATGGAAGGCCTGTGGATGCATGTCGGCACGCCCGAAGCCATCACTGAGGCCGAACAGGCGATTGCCGAAAGCACCGGCTGAGGAGGCGACCCCATGACGAAGCAGACGCCCATATTCGATGGCCACAACGACGTGCTGCTGCGTCTGTACAAATCGACCTCGGCCGATCCCGTCGCGGATTTTCTCAACGGCGAGGAAGCCGGGCATATCGATTTGAAAAAAGCCAAAGCCGGTTCGCTCGCCGGCGGCCTGTTCGCGCTCTACTCGCCGTCGCCGGCGAAAGCCCGGCTGCCGGGCGGACAGCTATCGCCGGTTTTGCCGCCGCCTTTGAGCATGGACGAGGCGCGTCATTCAATCGTCGGCGAATTGGCGATTCTGCTGAGGATCGAACGGACGTCGAAAGGCGCCGTCGCCATTTGCCGGAATGTCGCGGACATCAGGTCGGCCATCGCGCGCGGCGCGCTGGCGGTGGTCGTGCATATCGAAGGCGCCGACGCCATCGATGCCGATCTGAATTTTCTCGACGTGCTTTATGGCGCCGGCTTGCGCTCGCTGGGCCCGGTCTGGAGCCGCACCAATATTTTCGGCCATGGCGTATCGTTCGGCTTTCCTTCGAGCCCGGATACCGGCGACGGCCTGACGCAAGCCGGCGAAAATCTCGTGCGCGTCTGCAACGAGATGCGGATATTGATCGATCTGTCGCACATTACCGAGAAAGGTTTCTGGGATGTCGCGCGCCTGTCGAAGGCGCCGCTGATTGCGACGCATTCGAACGCGCATGCATTGTGCCCGTCGGCGAGAAATCTGACCGACCGGCAACTCGACGCGATCCGCGACTCGCGCGGCATGGTCGGGCTGAACTTTGCCACCGGCTTTCTTCGCCCCGACGGGGCGATGAACCCGGATACCGGCATCGACGTGATGGTCCGCCACCTCGACTATCTCATCGACAGGCTGGGCGAGGATCGCGTCGGCCTGGGTTCCGATTTCGACGGCGCTACTGTGCCAGCGGCCATCGGTTCCGCCGCCGGCCTGCCGGTGCTGATCGACGCACTTCGCGCCAAAGGCTATTCCGAGCCGCTGCTGAGCAAACTGGGTTCCGGCAACTGGCTCGACGTGCTCGAACGCACGATCGGCTAGCACTTGGTTGGCTGAAGTATTACCGGAATGTGGGGAGTGGCGCGCCCGAGACGATTCGAACGTCCGACCTTTGCCTTCGGAGGGCAACGCTCTATCCAGCTGAGCTACGGGCGCCTGCGGACTGCATAGACCAAACCGGCCGCATCGGCAACGGGCCGGCAAAGCGGTAAAAGCCGCCGCAAGTGCAGCAAAATGTGAGCTTTATGTGCGTAAGCTCGAGGCGGCGCGCCAGATAGCTTGCATTAGCTGGCGAATCTCATAGTGGTCATTACGTGCGCATTTTGCGCTTAAGGAGCACTTTCAAATGGCAAAAGCAGCCGCCGCAAAGGCCGCGCCCGCGAAACCGAAGGCCAGCAAGCCGATCACCACCAAGCATCTGGTGGCCACGCTCGCGGAACAGCATGAGCTCACCAAGAAGGCGAGCCAGGACATGTTCGACGATCTGATCGCGATGATCACCAAGCACCTGAAAAAGGGTGAACGGGTCAAGATCGCCGGCCTCGGCATTTTGCAGGTGCGCAAGCGCGCCGCCCGCATGGGCCGCAACCCGGCCACCGGCGAAGCGATCAAGATCAAGGCGTCGAAGAAAGTCGCCTTCCGCGCCGCCAAGGATCTCAAGGAAGCGATCTGACGCTTGCGCTTAAGCGTCGGACTCCAAAGCCCCGCCGGGAAACTGGCGGGGTTTTTTGTTTGGCCGGTTCATGGTGCCGCAATCTCGCTTGTCGTCCCCGCGTAGGCGGGGACCCCGCACTTTTGGACTAAGGGCTGGATGCCCGCCTTCGCGGGCATGACGGCAAAACACGTTTTGACATTAATTCCTACTGAATATATGCCCAATCCGTCCTGCTTATCGAGGTCGCTGTCATGAGCGTCAGGATGGTGGAGCAGGGCGCGGCGCCCGCGGGCGGTGAGACACGCACTCATCGCGCTCCCCCTCCAGGGGAGGGTGAAGTAGAGCCTCTCTTGCTGCCCCCTAATCCGGTCTATAATGACGGCCAAGAAGTTTCGCCGTTGAGTTCCCAGGAGAAAGCCCCGATGTCGCAGCCGGCCGAAAAGCGCGAAGGCAAACCCGCAATGCTGAAGGATCGTGACTTCCAGTGGGAGGACCCGCTCGGCATCGAATTCGAATTGACCGAGGAAGAGCGCATGGTGCGCGACACCGCGCGCGGCTTCGCGCAAAGCTACCTGATGCCGCGCATCAAGGAAGCTTACGCCAACGAAACGCACGACCCGAACAACCTGCCGGAGATGGGCAAGCTCGGCCTGCTCGGCCCGACCATCCCTGAGGAATACGGCGGCGCGGGTCTCGGCTATGTCAGTTACGGTTTGATCGCGCGCGAACTCGAGCGCGTCGATTCAGGTTATCGCTCGACCATGTCGGTGCAGTCGTCGCTGGTGATGCATCCGATCTATGCCTACGGCAACGAAGCGCAGCGCCGCAAATATCTGCCCAAGCTCGCGACCGGCGAATGGGTCGGCTGCTTCGGCCTCACCGAACCCGATCACGGCTCCGATCCGGGATCGATGGTGACGCGCGCCGAGAAGGTCGCCGGCGGCTTCAAGCTCAACGGCGCCAAGACCTGGATTTCCAACGCGCCTTTCGCCGACGTCGCGGTGGTCTGGGCGAAACTCGACGGCGTCATTCGCGGTTTCATCGTCGAGCGCGGCACCAAGGGTTTCTCGACGCCGAAGATCGAGGGCAAGCTTAGCTTGCGCGCCTCGACCACCGGCGAGATCGTTCTGGTCGACTGCGTCATTCCGGAAGAGAATCTCTTGCCGAATGCGCAAGGCCTTGCCGGTCCGTTCGGCTGTCTCAACAATGCACGCTACGGCATCGCCTGGGGCGTGATGGGCGCGGCGGAATTCTGCTGGCACGCGGCGCGTCAATACACGCTCGACCGCAAGCAGTTCAACCGGCCGCTCGCCGCCAATCAATTGGTGCAGAAGAAGCTCGCCGACATGCAAACCGAGATCGCGCTCGGCACCGCCGGTGCGCTGCGCCTTGGCCGCATGCTCGAGCAGGGCAAGGCGGCGCCGCCGTCGATCTCGCTGATGAAGCGCAACAACTGCGGCAAGGCGCTCGACATCGCCCGCGTCGCCCGCGACATGCACGGCGGCAACGGCATCTCCGGCGAGTATCATGTGATGCGCGTGCTCTCGAACCTCGAGACCGTCAACACCTACGAAGGCACGCACGACATCCACGCGCTGATCCTCGGCCGCGCCCAGACGGGGATACAGGCGTTTTTTTAGTTCTCTTGTCCCGGACGCGGCGCAGCGCGCTCGCGGTGCGCCGCAGATCCGGGACCATTCCACACTCCTGTCTATGGGACGGTCCCGGCTCTCGCTTCGCTCGTCCGGGACAAGGCATCTAAGATGTCCCTCCACACCATCGTCATGCTTTTCATCGCCGGTATCGGCGGTGGCGCGCTCACCTCGCTGGTCGGCGGCGCGGCCGTCGTCACCTATCCGGCTTTGATCGCCGCCGGCATTGCGCCGCTGCCGGCCACCGCTTGCAATCTCTGCGCCTCGTTTCCCGGCGCATTCCTCGCTGCATTGTCGGATCGCTGCCAGTTGCCGAAGCTCGATCGCGCTTTCGTCGGCATGGTGCTGGCCTCGATGCTGGGCGCCGCGCTCGGCGCATTGTTGTTGCTGGCAACGCCGCAACGTGTGTTCGCCATGCTGGTGCCGCTGCTGCTCGGCTTTGCCACCGTGCTGTTCGCCTTCGCCCGGCCGATCGGTGATTGGCTGCGCGCCCGCGCGCATAGCAAGGGCCGCGCCATCGACTTCAGCGTCACCAACTTGAAAATGCTTCTGCCGGTGTCGTTCTACGGCGGCTATTTCGGTGCCGGCGTCGGCGTGCTGCTGCTGGCCGTGATGACCCTGGCGACGCGCGGCGATTACCGCTCGGCCAATGTTGCGAAAAATCTGGTGACCAGCCTCAACAGCGGCGTCGCGGCGGCGATCTTCATCTCGCAGGGCATCGTCATCTGGCCGGAGACTTTGGCGCTGATGGCGGGCTCCATCGTCGGCGGCCAGCTCGGCGCGTCGGTCGCCCGCATCGCGCCGCGCGAGGTGATGCGCATCGCGGTCACCGCCGTCGGCGCGCTGCTCACCGGCTATTTCGCGTGGATCTACTGGTTCTGATTACAGAGTAAGATCTTGCGTCTGCCGCGCCAGTTCGACCACGCGCTTCGTCATCGCGCTGTTGGCATCGGTCAGCGGATCGAGCACGGTGAAATGATTGGCACCCGCGATTTCCTCATAACGGGTTTGCGCGGTGCCCTGCCAGCCGTCGGCGATGATCCTGCTCTGCCGCAGGAATTCCGCCGATTCGATGCCGCCGACAACGGCATCCAATGTTCGGCCGACCGGCACCTGCCAGTAGAGCGGCGAAACATCATGTGCGGTCTTGTCGGTGAGCTTGAGATCGGCGTTCTGCGACACGTGCGTCAGCGGCGCCAGATCGAACACGCCGGAGATCGCGTAAGCCGCAGGCACCAGATCGTTCGGCGCGCTTGGGTCGAGCGTCGTCCACTCCGTCGCGGCCATGCAGGCGGCCAAATGGCCACCGGCCGAATGGCCATAGACCATCACCCGCTTCCTGTGCGTGTGCCACAGCGTCAGACAGGCGGCGCGCATCTGCTCGACGATCGTGGCGATCGAAACCGAGGGACACAGATCGTAGCCGACGATGGCGACATTCACGCCATGCGCGTTGGCGCCCTGCGCCATCTGGCTGAACATCGACGGTGCGAGCGCGCGCCACCAGCCGCCGTGAATGAACATGGCCAGCGGCGCGTCGGGCTTCGCATCCTTGCCCGGAAAAAGATCGATGGTCTGGCGTGGCGATGACCCGTAAGCAATGCCGAGTTTCGCGCCGGGCGAGGCGGTGCGATAGGCGTCGGTTTCGCGCTGCCATCGCTCGAAGATCGCGGGATGCTCCGGCACGCGGGCGCGGTTGTCGTATTCCTTTTCGTAGTCGATCGGCATGCGGGGACCTCGCGGGAACTCTTGAAAGCGCGCGAGATTGGCGCAAGCGCCGCGCCGGAGCAAGTCAGGTGCGCAGTCTGCCGGAATGCGCTACACTCTGATGGCATGCTTCCGGTCAGCAAACCGCTTCTCGTGCCCATCGACGGCCGCCAGTCGGAGACCGCGCTTTCCGTCGCGCGCGGCACCGCGCGGCTGTTGCACGCGCACGGATTTTCCGTGGTCAGCGAATTGCCGCTGCCGTCCGGACGCCGCGCCGATCTGGTGGCGCTCGATTCGGGCGGCACGATCTGGATCGTCGAGATCAAGTCCTCGGTCGCCGATTTTCGGGCCGACCAGAAATGGCAGGACTACCGCGCCCATTGCGACCGGCTGTTCTTCGCCACCGCGCAGGATGTGCCGTGCGAGATTTTTCCGCCAGACGCCGGGCTGATTGTCGCCGATCATTTCGGCGCCGCGTTTCACTGCGAGGCGCCGGAGCATCGGCTGGCGGCGGCAACGCGCAAGGCGATGCTGCTGTTGTTCGCGCGCGCGGCGGCGCGGCGTCTGCAGTCGCTGGTCGATCCGGCGGGGCCTTACGAGGCGATGGATTAGCGCGGCGCCCGCAAGTTCATGAAGACGGTCTCCGCTACCGCGGCGCCCGCATTTTCATGAAGACGGTCTCCGCTACCGCGGAGCCCTTTTGGCCAAGATCCGCTGCAAGGTGCGGCGGTGCATGTTCAGCCGGCGCGCCGTTTCCGAAACATTGCGGCCGCACAATTCGTAGATGCGCTGGATATGCTCCCAGCGCACGCGGTCGGCGGACATCGGATTTTCCGGCGGCTCGATCTTGATGTTCTCGTGCGCCAGCAGCGCGGCCAGCACGTCGTCGGCGTCGACCGGCTTGGCCAGATAATCGACGGCACCGAGCTTCACCGCGTTGACCGCGGTGGCGATATTGCCGTAGCCGGTCAGGATGATGCCGCGCGCGTCCGGCCGGCAGCGCTTGAGAGCCGAAATGACATCGAGCCCGTTGCCGTCGCCGAGCCGCATGTCGACCACCGCGAAGGCCGGCGCGGCGCGCTCGACCTGCAACAGCCCGTCGGCGACCGATTCGGCGGTGGTCACGGCAAAGCCGCGCTGCTCCAGCGCCTTGGCCAGCCGCTGCAGAAATGAACGGTCGTCCTCGACGACCAGCACGGTTCGCTCGCCGGAATAATCGATCGCAACCGGAGCGCCGACGATGTCGTTCATGGCAAGATTCACGGTTTCATCCCACATTTGGCCGCTTTGGGCCGTTCTGGTAGCGGTCACGCCCCCTTATACCGCGTAAAAATCGTATAAACAAATGGCTATGGCGGCCGCCTGATCAAGTCGGCGCGAAGCTCAGCAACCGCTCGAATTCGTTGCGGTTCCAGCGCAATGTGATGATGGCTCCACGGGAGGGCAGCGCTCGGTTGGCGAAGGTCAATGTCGCGCCGGAGCGCTCGAGCAGCGTCTTGGCGATGAAAAAACCGAGGCCCAGCCCGGTCGGTTCGCCGTCGTCGTTGCCGGGCTTGCGGCGCCGGCTGGTGACATAGGGCTCGCCGATGCGGCCGAGAATATCGGGCGCAAAGCCCGGCCCGTCGTCGCTGATGGCGACCTCGATCGTCTCGTCGTCCCACCGCGCCACGACGTCGACGCGCTCGCGCGCGAAGTCGACGGCGTTTTCCAGAAGATTGCCGAGCCCGTACAAGATCGCCGGATTGCGCGCGCCGACCGGTTCGGCCGCGCGGTCGTCGGGGACGCTGACACCGATGGCGACGCCGAAATCGCGGTGCGGCGCGACCACCTCCTCGATCAGCGAGGTCAGCGGCGTGCGGTCGAACGGTTCGCCGCTCGACGACAATTCGGTCAGCTTGGCGAGAATGTCGCGGCAGCGGGTCGCCTGCGAGCGCAACAGGCGAACGTCCTCGCCATGCGGCGCGTCGGCGGGGATCGCGTTCTCCAGCTCCTTGGCGATCACCGAAATGGTCGAGAGCGGCGTGCCGAGTTCATGCGCGGCGGCGGCGGCCAGCCCGTCGAGCTGCGACAGATGCTGCTCGCGCGTCAGCACCAGTTCGGTGGCGGCGAGCGCGTCGGCGAGTTGCCGCGATTCCTCGGTGATCTGCCAAGCGTAGACGCCGATGAAACCGATCGCCAGCAGGATCGAGAGCCAGACCCCCATCATGTAGATCGGCGGCAGCTTCAGCGGGTCGTCGTCGTCCCACGGCAACGGGTAATGCACGAAGACCAGCACGGTGGCGCAGGCGACGGCGAAGGCGCCCAGCATGATGGTGAAGCGCGGCGGCAGCGCCGTCGCCGACAATAAAACCGGACCCAGGAACAGGAAAGCGAACGGATTCTGCAAGCCGCCGGTGAGAAAAATCAATACAGCCAGTTCGGCGATATCGAAGGCGAGCAGCCAGGCGGCGCGGTCAGGCTCGAGGCGCTGGGTGAGATGAAAGCGCAGGCGCAGCGCGATGTTGAGCCAGGCCGACAGCGCGATCACGGCGAGGCAGGCCCAGATCGGCAATTCGAAATCGAGCCCGACATAAACCACCAGCACGGCGGTGCTCTGGCCGATCACGGCGAGCCAGCGCAGCCGCACCAAGGTGTCGAGGCGCACGTTGCGGCGCGGGTGATTGTCGGCAAGGCCAAAGGTGGGCATGGCGGCGAGTGTAGCGGTTTGCGCGCCACCACACCAATTGCGCATAAGGTCGCCGCGCCGGCCCTTGCGTTTGGGCCGCCGGAGCGTCACATCTGGGCGGTCATGGATGTAAAGCCTGCGCCCGCCATCGCCGTCGACAATCTGGTCAAACGCTACAAGACCGCGACCGCCGTCGACGGCATTTCTTTCCAGCTGGCTCCCGGCACGGTCACCGGCCTCCTGGGCGGCAATGGCGCCGGCAAGACGACCACCATTGCCATGATCATGGGCCTGGTCACCCCCACCGCCGGCACGGTCGCGGTGCTGGGCGCGCAAATGCCGAAACAGCGCTACCGCGTCCTGCACCGGATGAATTTCGAAAGCCCTTACGTCGATATGCCGATGCGGCTGACCGTGCGGCAGAACCTGTCGGTGTTCGCGCAGCTGTACGCGGTGCCTGACGAGGCGGTTCGCATCGCCAGCCTCGCCGTCGATCTCGATCTCACCGAGTTTCTCGATCGTCCGGCCGGCAAATTATCGGCGGGACAGAAGACCCGGGTATCGCTTGCCAAATCGCTTCTGAACAAACCCGATGTTTTGTTGCTCGACGAGCCGACCGCTTCGCTCGATCCCGACACCGCCGACTGGGTGCGCACACATCTCGAGCGTTATCGCGCCGAGACCGGCGCCACCATTTTGCTCGCCTCGCACAACATGAACGAGGTCGAACGCCTGTGCGAGCGCGTCATCATCATGAAAAAAGGCCGCGTCGAGGACGACGACACGCCGGCGCGGCTGCTCGCCCGCTACAGCCGCGAAACGCTGGAGGAAGTCTTTCTGGATGTCGCGCGCGGGCGTCAACGCGAGGTGGCGGGATGACCGACACCGGCCTCGAATTCTCGCTCAATCGCGTCGCCGCGATGGTGCGGCGCTATTGGTATCTGCTGATCTCGTCGTGGCCGCGCCTGCTCGATCTGGTCTATTGGCCGACGGTGCAGATGCTGATGTGGGGCTTTCTGCAGGCCTACGTCTCGCAGAATTCCGGCTACTTCGCCAATGCCGCGGGCGTCTTCATCGGCGCGGTGCTGCTGTGGGACATTCTCTTTCGCGGCCAGCTCGGCTTCTCGATTTCGTTTCTCGAGGAAATGTGGGCGCGCAATCTCGGCAATCTGATGATGTCGCCGTTGCGCCCCGCTGAATTCATTTCGGCACTGATGATCATGAGTATCGTGCGGCTGTTGATCGGCATGATCCCGGTGACGTTTCTAGCTATCGTCTTTTTTGGCTTCAATTTGTGGTCGATGGGTCTGGCGCTGGTCGCCTTCTTCATCAATCTCATTCTAACCAGCTGGGCGATCGGCATCTTTGTCGCCGGGCTTTTGCTCAGGAACGGCATGGGCGCCGAAAGCATGGCCTGGACCATCATGTTCCTGTTTTTGCCGTTGACCTGCGTCTATTACCCGGTGGCGGTGCTGCCGCATTGGCTTCAATACGTCTCCTGGAGCCTGCCACCGACTTATGTGTTCGAGGGTATGCGGGCGCTGCTGATCGACCACGTCTTCCGCGTCGATTTGATGCTCGAGGCCTTCGCCTTCAATGTCGTGCTGTTTGGCGGCGCGGTGTTCGCTTTTTTAAAGCTTCTGGATAGCGCCCGCACGCAAGGGTCGTTGCTACAGGGTGCCGACTAGGTATCTATGTATATGTTTATACATATATTTTTCAGTCGTAAGACGAATCGAAGGAGTTTGGCGTTAAGTTGACGGTATGAAGGAAAAACGACACTCTGCCGCGGTGCAGCACGAGCCGGGACCTAAGCCAATGCCGATCGGGGAATTCGACGGGGCCGCGACGCTTTCCGGCGAGCACAGCGCGTTTATGACGACGCCGATGTACTGGCTTTACGAGATGGGCCACGCCGCGCTTGACCCGTCGCGCGCCTTCGCCGACGCGACCCGGCTGTTCTTCAAGAACCCCGTTAATCCGCTCGCCCACACGACGTATGGCAAGTCGGTCGCGGCGGCGATGGAATTGTTCGAGCGCACCACGCGCCGCTACGGTCGCCCGGAATGGGGCATCGAGGAAACGACCGTCGGCGGCGAGCGAGTGCCGGTCAACATCAAGACGGTATGGGAGCGGCCGTTCTGCCGCCTTTTACATTTCGAGCGCGCATTCACGCATGTGCCGCGCAGGCCGCAGCCGAAAATTCTGATCGTCGCGCCGATGTCGGGCCACTATGCAACGCTGCTGCGTGGCACGGTCGAGGCCTTCCTGCCCAATCACGACGTCTACATCACCGACTGGCGCAATGCGCGCTCGGTGCCGGTGGCTGAGGGCCGTTTCGATCTCGACGACTATATCGATTATATCATTTCGATCCTGCACATGATGGAAGGTGATGCGCATATCGTCGCCGTGTGCCAGCCGTCGGTGCCGGTGCTGGCCGCCGTCGCCTTGATGGAAGCCGATAACGATCCTTACGTGCCGCATTCCATGACCTTGATGGGCGGGCCGATCGACACGCGCGTCAAGTCCACCGCGGTCAACAAGCTGGCCGAATCGAAAGGCATCGACTGGTTCCGCGGCCACGTCATCACCAAGGTGCCATTCCCGCATCCCGGCGTCATGCGCGATGTCTATCCCGGCTTTCTCCAACTGACCGGCTTTATGTCGATGAACCTCGACCGTCATCTCGAGGCGCACCGCGACCTGTTCCGCAACCTGGTCAAGGGCGACGGCGATTCGGCGACCAAGCACCGCGAGTTCTACGACGAGTATATGGCGGTCATGGATCTGTCGGCGGAGTTCTATCTGCAGACGGTCGACACCGTGTTCATCAAGCATTCCTTGCCGAAGGGCGAGATGATGCATCGCGGCCGCCGTGTCGATCCGGGCAAGATTCGCCGTGTCGCGCTGATGACGGTGGAAGGCGAACACGACGACATTTCCGGCATCGGCCAGACCGAGGCGACCCACAAACTCTGCCCGAACATTCCGGCCGATGACAAGGTGCATTACCTTCAGTTGGGCGTCGGCCATTACGGCGTATTCAACGGCTCGCGCTTCCGCTCCGAGATTCAGCCGCGCATTGCCGATTTTGCCCTGTCGCACAATGGCGGACACGGCGGCGGCAAGAAGCGCTGAGTCGGGGCTTTCATTTCTGAACATTGCCAGCGCCGGCTTTTGTGGCACACTCGTCGCGGTTTCGCCCTTTGAGTCGGTTAAGGCTTCGCCGATGTCCCTAGCCTTGCGCGCCCTGTTTTCCAGCCGCACCAGCGAGCCGTCGATCATCACGGTCGCATTGGATGGCGACGTCATTCCCGTGCAACTGCGCCGCAACCGGCTGGCGCGCCGCTATACATTGCGCATTCATACCGCCACCCGCGACGTCGTGCTGACTATGCCGCCGCGCGGCAGCCTGAAGCAGGCGCGGGAATTCGCCCAACGGCACAGCGCCTGGATTGCCGCGCGCTTGAAGCGTCTTCCGCTGCCGCTGCCCTTTGCCCACGGCGCGGTGTTGCCGCTGCGCGGCGTCGATCATCGCATCGCCCATCGGCCCGCTGCGCGCGGAACCGTGTGGATCGAAGCCGAGAGCACTGATGTCCGCTTGCTTTGCGTCGCCGGCGCCGCGCCGCATATTCCGCGCCGGGTCCGTGATTATCTCAAGCGCGAAGCCAAGCGCGATCTGGAGGCCGCCAGCATGCACGCCGCGCTGGCGCTCGGCGTCACGCTCAAACGCGTATCGATCCGCGATCAGTCGAGCCGCTGGGGCTCGTGCTCGACCACCGGCGTCTTGTCTTATTCCTGGCGGCTGATACTCGCGCCGGGCTTCGTGCTCGATTATCTCGCTGCTCACGAGGCCGCGCATCTGGTCGAGATGAATCACTCGCGGGCGTTCTGGCGTCAGGTCGAGCGCATTTGCCCCGAATTCAAGAGGGCGAAGGCCTGGCTCGATGCCCATGGCGCAGACCTGCATCGCTACGGCATGAGCTAGCGGCGCGCGCCGTCCTGCGCTAGGCAATCGTCATGCTGGCAGTCGCGCGGCAAGACAAACGGAATCACCATAATGTTGCGCCCCGGCACTTTCGCGTTGACCGCTTTGTTAGCGGCGTTGACCGCGATCGGGCCGCTTTCTACCGATATGTATCTGCCGTCGCTGCCGGATATTGCGCGGGCGCTGACCGCGTCGACGGCTCAGGTCCAGCTCACCATCTCGGCCTATCTGATCGGCTTTGCCGTCGGGCAAATCATTTATGGCCCGATCTCGGACCGGCACGGGCGCAAGCCGGTGCTGCTCGCCGCGCTCGGACTTTACTCAGCGGCGACCTTGATCTGCGCGCTGTCGCCGTCGATCGACGTGCTGATTGGCGCGCGCGCGCTCCAGGCGCTCGGCGGTTCCGGCTGCATCATGGTGGCGCGCGCCATTGTGCGTGATCTTTATTCGGGACCCCGCGCCGGCCGTGAATTGTCGGTCATGGGCTCGGTCATGGCGCTCGCGCCGGTCGTTGCGCCCATCATCGGCGGCGCGTTGCAGACAGCCTTCGGCTGGCGCTCTGTTTTCGTCACACTGATGATCGCAGGCATCGGCGGCGCGACGGCGATCTGGCTTGTGCTGCCGGAGACGCTGAAGAAAAGGGCGAGCGAACCGGTGTCGCCCGCGTCGATGTTGCGCTCCTATGGCGTGGTCGTGCGCAACCCAGCCTATCTTTCTTATATGGCTTTGGCCACCGGCAGCTATGCCGGACTGTTCGCCTGGATTTCCGGCGCCTCTTTCGTGCTGCAAAATCTCTACGGCCTGTCGCCGCTTGATTTCGGCATTGCCTTCGCGTTGAGCGCGGTCGGCTATTTGACCGGCACCAATCTGGCAACGCGCTTCGTCATGCGACTCGGCCTCGATCGCACCATCGGCATCGGTTGCTGCGCGCTGGCCGCCGGCGGTCTCGGCATGGTCGCCTCCGTCGCGCTCGGCTTCACGTCGGCCTTCGCCCTTGTGCTGCCGGTCGCAATCTATCTCGCCGGCATGGGCATGGTGCTGCCGCAGTCGATTGCCGGCGCCATGACGCCGTTTCCGGAACGCGCCGGCGCGGCATCGGCGCTGTTCGGTTTCGTGCAGCAGAGTATCGCAGCGATATGCGGCGCGACCGTCGGTGCGTTGCTCGGGCACAATGCCTGGCCGGTCGCCGGCGCGGTCGCCGTCATGGGCGTCGCGACCTTGTTGTTCTGGGCAGCCACGCGTGGCGTTCGCGCCCGCGCCGCAACACCGCACTAATTCCGGCTGCGCCCAAACAGATTATTGAGCATCCAGCCGTCGATGCCGGTGGCCTGCTGCTGCGCGGTCACCTGTGGCGCCGGCGCTTGCGGGGCCGGTTGCGATCCGCCGAACAAGGTCGTCAATACGCCGTCGCTTGGTGCGCTTGGCAGGCTCGCGACCGGCACGCCCTGATGCCCATCGCGCATGAAGCGGCTCCAGACATCGACCGGCAGGCCACCGCCGGTCACCTTTTTCGTCGGCGAGCCGTCATCGTTGCCGAGCCAGACGCCGGTGACGAGATGCGCCGTATAGCCGATGAACCAGGCGTCGCGGAAATCCTGGCTGGTGCCGGTCTTGCCAGCCGCGGGCCAGCCCGGCAGCGCGGCCTTGTGCGCGGTGCCGATGGTGAGGGTTTCCTGCATCATCGTGTTCATCATGCCGACGTATCGAGCCTCGACGACGCGGCCGAGCGGCTGTGTGTTGCGCGCATAAAGCTGCTGGCCTTTGGCGCCGAGGACGCGCTCGATGATATGCGGCATGACCGCGTAGCCGCCATTGGCAAAAGTTGCGAAGGCGCCGACCAGTTCGAGCGGCGAGACCTCGGACGTCCCGAGCGCGATCGAGGCGTTCGGCTCCAGTTTGGACGAGATGCCGAGCCGATGCGCCGTGCGGATCACCGCCATCGGCGAGAACTCCATCGTCAACCGCACCGACACCGTATTGAGCGACATCGCCAAAGCCTTGGTCAATGTCACGGGACCGAAATATTCGTGACTGTAGTTTTCCGGCGACCAGCCTTTGATCTTGATCGGGCCGTCGAGACGCACCGTGTCGGGCGTCAGGCCATGTTCCAGCGCGGTGAGATAGACGAAGGGCTTGAACGCCGAGCCCGGCTGTCGCTTGGCGGCGACGGCGCGGTTGAACTGGCTTTCCGCGTAATCGAGACCGCCGACCATGGCGCGCACCGCGCCGTCCGGTGTCATCGCCACCAGCGCGCCTTGCGAGACACCGAATTTGTTGCCTTTGGCGGTGAGTTCGTCGGCCAGCGAAATCTCGGCGGTCGCCTGCAATCTGGCGTCGATCGATGTCTCGACAATCAGGTCTTCATCGATATGACCGAGCGTGTCGTTGAGCGCGTCCATGATCCAGTCGGCGACATAATTGACCGCGCCGTTGGCGGCCTGCGCGACGATGCGTGGCGGCTTGCCGAGCGCGACCTTCTGGTTGGCGGCGCTGATGAAGCCGAGTTCGGTCATCGACGCCAACACGATCCTGGCGCGCTTTTCGGCGGCGTCGAAATTGCGCGTCGGCGCCAGCCGCGACGGTGATTTGACCAGGCCGGCCAGCATGGCCGCCTCGGCGATGCTCATTTGCCGCGCCGATTTTCCGAAATAGCGTAGCGACGCCTGCTCGATGCCATAGGCGCCGGAGCCGAAATAGATGCGGTTGAGATAGAGTTCGAGGATCTGGGTCTTGGAGAATTTACGCTCGAGCCACACCGCCAGCATCGCTTCCTGCAGCTTGCGGGTGAGCGTGCGCTCCTGCGTCAGAAACAGATTCTTGGCGAGCTGCTGCGTCAGCGTCGAGCCGCCCTGCGCTACGCCGCGATGCAGGACGTTGGCCACCGCTGCGCGCGCAATGCCCATCGGATCGACGCCGAAATGCTCGTAGAAGCGGCGGTCCTCGATGGCGACGAAGGCCTTCGGCACGTAAGGCGGCAGTTCCTTCAACGCCAGCACTTCGCCGGCGAGATCGCCGCGCCGCGCCAGCGCGCGACCTTCCATGTCGACGATCTGGATCGAGGGCGGGCGCTTGGGGATCTCGAGCGACTGGATCGGCGGCAGATGCGCGCCGACATAGGCGACCGTGCCGACCCCGCCAATCACGATCCACAGGCCGGCAACCAGCGCCCAATAAGTCATGCGGCCTATCAGCGAGCGCCTGGCGCCTCGCTTCTTGCGGGTCTTTGGTTTCAGCTTGCGCGGGGAGGGCTTGCTGGCGCCGCCCGGCGCGCTGCGATCGGCGCCGCCGACGCGCACGTCGGGCGCGGCGTCGAACGTCGGCTCCTTGCGGCCGCCCGATTGTCCGCGTCCCTGCGCCATTACGCGACCCATACATGCCCGCGGCCACACAGGCCGCCGGTCCCCGCCGGACAAGCTAAGGCGACGGGTTTAAGGCCTCGTTAAGAGGTCGCACAGCGGGGTGTCCTTTGACCTCGGTCAACCGTGACCGTCCTGCTAATGCTAGGTTCTTCCACGATTTAGCCAGGAACCCGCCGGATGACCGTCGCCAGATCTTCGCGTCCGCAACTCAAAATTCGCCGGATCAAACTCGATACGGGCCGCGAGAATGTCGTGGTGATCTCGAGCCGCTCGAAGGCGCTGCGGGCCGAGGTGTTTCGCGGGTTCAGCCGCGTGGAATTGCGGACAGGCGCCAAATCTCTGCTGGCGACTTTGCTGCTAACCGATGATGGCCTGGTCGGTGTCGATGAAATCGGCATGGCCGAACCGGCCTTCCGGCGCTTTGCCGAATCCGCGGGAACGCTGGTGACGGTCGCGCCGGCGGCGCGGCCAGCCAGCCTCGACGCGGTGCGCGCCAAAATCCAGGGCCGCTCGTTCAATGCCTCTGAAATCGGCGCCATCATTGATGACGTGACCCACTACCGATATTCAGACATGGAAATCGCCGCCTTCCTGGTCGGCTCGGCGAGCTTCATGACCAGCGACGAGTTGCTGGCGCTGTCGCAAGCCATGGCGCAAGCCGGCACGCAATTGACCTGGGATCGGCCTATCGTGGTCGACAAGCATTGCATCGGCGGCATTCCCGGTAACCGCACGTCGATGATCGTGGTGCCGATCGTCGCGGCGCACGGCCTGACAATTCCGAAGACCTCGTCGCGCGCCATCACCTCGCCGGCCGGAACCGCCGACACCATGGAAGTCCTGGCCCGCGTCGACCTCGGCGTCGACGAGATGAAGCAGGTCGTACAGAGTTGCAACGGATGCCTGGTATGGGGCGGGCATGTGAATCTTTCGCCAGCCGACGACATCCTTATCTCTGTCGAACGGCCGCTCAGTCTCGATACGCGCGAGCAGATGGTTGCCTCGATCATGTCGAAGAAAATCGCGGCCGGCGCCACCCATCTTTTGATCGACCTGCCGGTCGGTCCGTCGGCGAAATTGACAACGGCAATGGACGCGATGCGGCTGCGCAAATTATTCGAATTCGTCGGCGATCACTTCGGTATCGCGGTCGAAGTGATTACCACGGACGGCCGCCAGCCGATCGGCAACGGCATCGGTCCGGTGCTGGAGGCCCAGGACGTCATGGCGGTATTGCGCAACGAACCCGATGCGCCGCGCGACCTGCGCGAGAAATCGTTGCGGCTGGCCGCGCATCTCATCGATTGCGATCCGCAATTGCGCGGCGGCACGGGCTATGCCCGCGCCCGCGAATTGCTCGACAGCGGCGCCGCGCTCCGGCAGATGCACAAGATCATCGATGCGCAAGGCCCCTCGGGATGCAGTACCGATCTCGGCGCCTTGACCGCGGATATCAAGGCGCCGCGCGACGGTGTCGTCGAAGCCATCGACTGCCTCTGCCTCAATCGGCTGGCGCGCAGCGCCGGGGCGCCGCTCGACAAGGGGGCGGGCATCAAGCTGTTCAAGAAGATCGGCGATCGCGTCGTCCAAGGCGAGCCGCTTTATCGCATCCATGCCTTCGACGATTCTCAATTCGATCTCGCGGTCGCTTCGGCCGCGACAGCCAACGGTTATGTCATCGGTTTGCGCTCGGCCGCCGGCGAGTCGGCATTGTGAGTACTCATGTCCTTCAGTACCTGCCATCGTCAGCCCGCGACGCCGCGCGGCTGGCGGCGCGTCTTGGACTGGCCGCGCACGCCATCGAGGTTCATCACTTTCCGGACGGCGAATTGCGGGTCTCAGTTGGCCCAACAGCGGCAACAACAATCGTCTATGCGTCGCTCGATCAGCCGAACGACAAGCTGTTGACTTTGCTGTTCGCGGCGGAGGCGCTGCGGCGCGGTGGCGTCAGGCGCCTCGTGCTCGTGGCGCCTTATCTTTGTTACATGAGGCAGGATACGGCCTTTCATGCGGGCGAAGCGATCAGTCAGAAAGTCATGGGTCGATTGATCGCCGAGACGTTCGACCGGGTTATCACCGTCGACGCTCATCTGCACCGCACCAGGAATATTACGGATGTCTTCCCCGGGATCGAGGCGGTAAACCTGTCGGCGATGCCGGCCATCGCCGATTTTTTGATGGCCAACAAGGTTGATGCTGGCACGATCATCGCCGGTCCCGACGCGGAATCCGAGCCGTGGGTGCGCGATCTCGCGCATCGTCTCGGCGCGGACTTCGCGATTGCGCGGAAGATCCGCCACGGCGACCGCTCGGTGGAAATGGCATTTTCCGATTCCGGAATATTCGCCGGCCGCCCGGTCGTCCTCGTCGACGATATCGTGTCGTCAGGCGGCACCGTATTAGCCTGCGCCAAAGCGCTCTTGGCCGCCGGCGCGAAATCGGTCGACGTCATCGTAACGCATGCGCTGTTCCCGCCGGAGATGATCGACACGTTCCTGGCAGCCGGGCTTCGGTCAGTTCGTTCGACTCATAGTGTGCCGCATCCGACTAATGCGATCGAACTCGACGCGCTTTTTTCCGACGCATTGCGCGGGGAGTTCGCGGAAGCGGGCACACAAGGAAGGGCATCATGAGCGTAACCATTCGATTCTGTGGCGCGGCGCGCACCGTAACCGGCTCATGCTACCTGTTCGAGACGCCTTCTGGCCGTATGCTGGTTGATTGCGGGATGTTTCAGGGGTCGAAGACATTGAAGGCGCTGAACTACGGCGCCTTTCCTTTCAATCCGGCAGACATCCGCGTAGTGCTGTTGACGCATGCGCATATCGACCACAGCGGCCTGTTGCCGAAATTAATCGCCGACGGCTTCCGTGGCCTTATCCTGGCGACGCGCGGCACGATCGATCTGTGCTCCTATATGTTGCCCGACGCGGGCAGCATCCAGGAATCGGAGGTCGCTGCGCTCAACCGGCGCAATGCGGCGCGCGGTCGCGCCGAAGTCAGCCCGATCTATACGCAAGCCGACGCTCTTGCTTCGCTCGCGGCATTTCAGCCGGTCGACTATGACAAATGGGTCGACGTCATGCCGGGCGTTCGCGCCCGCTATTGGAATGCCGGCCATCTGCTCGGCTCGGCGTCGATTGAAATCGAATTCGCCGGGCAGGGTGCGTCGGGGCAGCCGCTTCGAATGCTGATGTCGGGCGATATCGGTCCGGACGCCAAGTTGCTGCAACCGCTGCCCGACGCACCGGCCGGACTGGACTATGTCGTTTCGGAATCGACATATGGCCATGTCGACCGCCCGCTGGTCACGAGCGCGACGCGGCGCGCACATCTGGCCGAGCAGGTGCGCGTCGCGCACGCCGTCAACGGGCCGCTGCTGATCCCGGCCTTTGCGGTCGAACGCACGCAAGAACTGATTATTGATCTCGTCGACTTGATGGAACGCGGCGAAGTCCCGGCTGCGCCGATCTTTCTCGATTCGCCTTTGGCCATTCGCGCCACCGAAGTGTTCCGGCAACACGCATCGGCGCTCAACGCCGATATCGACGTCGCGCGCGTGCTGGCGTCGCCGCATTTGCGCTTCACCGAAACGGTGCCGGAAAGCAAGGCAATCGAGAGGCTGACCGGCTTTCACATCGTCATCGCCGGCAGCGGCATGTGCGATGCGGGCCGCATCCGGCATCATCTCAAGCGCTGGCTCTGGCACAAGAACGCAACGGTTCTTTTGTCCGGTTTTCAGGCACAGGGCACGCTCGGCCGCTTTCTCGAGGAAGGCGCCAAGGCGGTCCGCATCCAGGGCGATGAAATCAAGGTGGCGGCGCGGATTGCCTCGTTCGATGAATATTCAGGTCACGCCGATGGCCCTGAGCTGGCGCGCTGGATCGCGTCGCGCCGGCCCATCGCGCGCGGCGTCTTCCTGGTGCATGGCGAGGAGCCGTCCATAGCCGGGCTTGCCGAACGGATCGGCGAACGCATCGTGCCGGCTGCCTTGGTCTTTCGTCCCGTCCTCGACGATATTTATGAGCTGACGACCGCGGCGCCCACCCTGCTCGATGGCAAGCAGCGCCGTCGCCTGGCGCCGGAAGCGGTGGTCGCGCTCGACTGGCACAATGACATGTCGGAACTCGTGCTCGACATTAACGAACGAATCGAGGCCGCCGCCGACGATCGTGCCCGTGGTGTCATTATCCGGCGGCTGCGCCGTGCGCTCAGCGCCGAGGATTGACCGAAATAGCGCGATCTTGCCGGCGTCGGTTTGGCGGTCGGCAAGAAAGCATGTCAATTCCGGCGTTTTTTGACCGGCTAGTCTTTCTTAACTATCCCCTAGCGTAATCCCCGAGAATCCGCGCATTCGCCGTCACGTTTCGGCAATTGTTATGTTTTGCACGTTACCGATGGAGCAGAAAAACAGACGTCTTCCGCGTCTGGTCGGCTGGAGTCGGCATGGGGGAAGCGCTTCTCACGGATAAGGCCGCTGCGTTCGCGATTGGCGCGATCCCGCCGGGCGCGCTTATGGCGGCGGCCATGTTGTCGTTCCTGGCCATCGGCGCCATTGCATTCCTCATCGCCAGGCTGACCGGGCGCAACGCCTCTTCGATTGGCGCAGATGGCGAGCGGCTGCGCGCCATCGCGCTCAACAGCATGGCGCAGGGTATCGTCATGTTCGACGCCGCCGAGCGGGCCGTTGTCTGGAACGAACGCTATCTCGAACTCTCGGGACTGAGCGGCGATTTCATGCAAGCAGGCCGGACGTTCTGTGAAATCCTGCGGGCACGCCAAAGCATCCACACATTTCAACTCGATATCGAGACCTATCGCCGCGACCTTCTCGCCGATATCGGCCTTGGCAAGACCAAAAGCGTTATCCTCGACGGGCCCGATGGACGCTCTTGCCACGTCGTCATCGCTCCGATGGCGGCCGGCGGCTGGATTACCACCCACGAAGATATCACCGAGCAGGTTGCCGCCAAACGGCTCATCGAAGATCAGAAGATGCACCTCGATGCGGCCATTTCGAATATGCCGCAAGGTCTCTGCATGTTCGACAAAGAGCAGCGGCTGATCGTCTGCAACAGGCAATATGCCGATCTGTACAAACTGTCCGACGAACTGTCCAAACCGGGCACGCCGCTGCGGTCGATATTGAGACATTGGGCGCAGGCGATATGCGGGCCGGACGAACTGGAAGCCTATGTTGAGGATCGCCTGGGCAAAGTCGGCCAGGGCAACGACTACCAGATCGTCAATCGTCTGCCTGATGGCCGCTACATCGCGGTCGTCCATCAATCCATGCCGGGTGGCGGCTGGGTATCCACGCATGAAGACGTCACCGACGCCAAGCGCCGCGAAGAATCGTTCCGGCTGTTGTTCGAGAACAGCCCGATGCCGATGTGGGTGATGGATCGTCGCAGCCTGAGATTTCTGGCGGTCAACGACGCTGTTCTCGCGCGCTACGGCTACAGCCGCGAACAGTTCATGGCGATGACGGTGCCCGATATGCGCGCGCCGGAAGAGCGGGCGGCATTCGCCGAGTACCTGCGGTCTTTGCCCGATATCCAGTTGGACGCCCGCGTCGGCAAGCATCGCAAGGCGGACGGCACCGAGATCGACGTCGAAGTCTATTCCAGGGTTTTGACCTATAACGGGCAGGCGGCGCGCATCACCGTCGTGCACGATGTCACCGAGGCCAAACATGCGGCCGACGAACTCAGTCGCACCAAGAAATTCCTCGATACGGTCATCGAGCACGTGCCACTGCCGATTGTGGTACGCGACGTTTCCGCAGTGGGTAACGACGCGCGTGACGCGCGCTTCTACCTGTTCAACCGCGCCTATGAGGAATTAACTGGAGATGCGCGCGACAGTCTGATTGGCAAGACTGTTGATCAATTGTATCCGGCGGATCGCGCGGCGCTTATTATCAATGCCGACAATGAAGCGATGCGTTCCGGTCACGTTATCGAAGTTCAGGAGCACGCCATCCAGACGGCGCGCAACGGCACAAGGCTGGTCACCGGGAAAAAGACCGTCATCAGAAACGTCGACGGCAAGCCGCAATATCTGCTCACCGTGCTCGACGACGTCACCGAGCGCCGTCAGGCGCAGCAGCGCATCGCCTATCTGGCGCATAACGATTCGTTGACCGATCTGCCGAACCGGGCGACCTTCGTCGAATATCTCGACACGACGCTCGTCGATGCCGCCGGGAGCGGCGAGCCATTCGCCATTCTGTGTGTCGACCTGGACCACTTCAAGGAGGCCAACGACATTTACGGCCATCTCATTGGCGACCGCTTGCTGCGCGAGGCCGCGCGCCGGCTTTACGCGGCGGCCCGCGGCCAGTTCCTGGCGCGCGTGGGTGGCGACGAGTTCACTCTGGTGTTGACGCATGGCGCGCAGCCGGAAGGCGCTTTGGCGCTCGGTGAGCGACTGTTGGCGGCGTTCAAACCCGCGTTTGATATTGACGGCCAACAAATGCAAATCGGCCTGACCATCGGCGGTGCGATCTATCCGGCCGACGGCGACAGCGCCACCATCCTGATCGCCAACGCCGACGCGGCACTCTACCGGGCCAAGGCCGAAGCGCGCGGATCGCTGCGCTTGTTCGACGCCAGACTCGGCGCGCAATTGCACGAGCGCCGCGATCTGCAGGCGGACTTGCAAGGCGCCATCGCCCGCGACGAAATTTTCCTGCACTACCAGCCGCAGCTGAAAGTTTCGACCGGCGAGATCACCGGCTTTGAATCGCTGGTGCGCTGGCAATGCCCGAAGCGCGGCCTGGTGCCGCCGGGCAGTTTCATTTCGATCGCCGAGGAGACCGGGCTGATCGGTCCGCTCGGCGACTGGATCCTGCGCGAGGCTTGCCGAGAGGCGGCATCGTGGCCGACACCGCTCAAGGTCGCGGTCAATATCTCGCCGGTCCAGTTTCATGCCGGCGATCTGGCCGCTCAGGTTCACATGGTCCTGCTGGAGACGGGCCTTGCCCCACACCGGTTGGAGCTGGAAATCACCGAAGGCGTGCTGATCGACGACTTCCAGCGCGCGATCGCGATATTGCGCAAGCTGAAATCGCTCGGCGTCGGCATCGCCATGGACGACTTCGGCAAGGGCTACTCCTCCTTGTCCTATTTGCACTCGTTCGGCTTCGACAAGATCAAGATCGACCGCAGCTTCATCGGCGATCTCGAGCAGAACCATCATTCGATGGCGATCGTGCGTGCGATCATCACCCTCGGCCACAGTCTCGACGTGCCGGTGCTGGCCGAAGGCGTCGAAACCGAGAGCCAGCGGCTGTTCCTCGAACGGGAGGGTTGCGACGACGTGCAGGGCTACCTGACCGGACGGCCGCTGCCGATTGAAGCCTATGCCGCCGCGACCGGCCGGCCCGCGCCGCTCAAATCCCGGGCTACTAGGAATTAGCCCCTAATTTCATCGCCTGCATCTAGCGGGAGGGGCTCTCAATCCCCATATGTCGCGAAGTGACATAGTCTATTAGCCGGATCAGGGCTGAATCACGCGATATTTAGCTCTTTCAGTACGTTTCGTTCGATTTTGCAGAGGAACTCGATAATGGCGACAGATTCCCGCACCCCGGAAAGTGCCGAAGCGCGCCAAAAGAAAAAGGCGCTGCAGGCGGTCGAAGGCCAGAAGGCCATGGTCGAATACGAGGCGGGACTCCGCCAGATGCGCGAAAAGACCGAGCGTTTGCGCGCCTTGAGGCTGGCGCGTGACGAAGCCGAGGCCAAATTGGCCGCCGAGGCGCCGCCAGCTGCGAAAAAGAAGGCCGCCAAGAAAAAGACTGCGAAAGCCGCGAAGGCCGACGAAGCGGATGAGGAAGCCGACGCCGAGTCCGTCTCCTAACGGCTGACCAATCAATTCGGTGCTTCGCTCGCGGTGGGCGGCGGCAAAGGGGCTCCCGGCGTTATCGCCGGAACCGGGGACTTGATCGCAGTCACCTCGAAACGGTCGGCGGCGATTTCCAGTGTGCCGATCAGGGTCGGCATCACCAGCCGCGCCGGCGCGATCACATTGCTGCCGACGATCGGCGCGAACCAGATTTCCATGTCGCGCTGTCCGCCCACATATTTCACCAGCATGCTGTCGGCGCGGTATCCGGCGATCGGCTTGAGCATAACGGCGCAGACCAGCACCGGCCCGGCATAGCCGATGTCGATCTTCATGCGATCGAGGCGTTTGAAAGACAGCGCCAGATCGTAGCGGCGCTGGCCGTCGAAAATCGGCAGCACCCGGTCGCAATCGGCCGGCACCAGCACCGATTTCTCGCCGGGCGGTGCGACGATCAGCATGGCCGTTAGCGGATCGGTGACGTCGCGGCGATGGGCTTCGGTGATCGGGATACGGTCGTCCTTCTTCGGCGGCGTATCCAGGCGCAATGCTTTCACGCTGCCGGTCTCGAATGTCATCTGCAGACCGGCGACCTCGCCGTCCTCGGTCACATTGGACGAGAAAAATGTCGGCCGCAGCCGGTCGGCATCAATGACGCCGCGCGTCGCCACCCTGCCTTCGCCGTTGACCAGCACGCTGAGCGCGCCGCTGGCCTTGCCGTTGGCAGAGGTCGTGTAGCTGCCGGGGTTGAGATCGATTGTCCACGACAACTGGCCGATTGAGACACCGACCATTGTAATCGCAAAGTGTGCATTGAGGCGTGCGTCGGCCCGCACGGTTGCGGCCGAACCCAATAGCGCAAGACACGCGGTCAGAATGGCAGCCGGGTGGCCGGTTCGTGCAAACATGGAACTATTATAGGCAGATTACCGCTGAGTCGTCAGGCGCAAGCCGGTTGGGCCATCCGATTTCCCGGCCGTCAGGCGGGCCGTCCGGGCTTTTCCGGCTTGGCGAACAGCGCGATCAGGGCGCGCTTGATGGCGGCCTGGCGGGTCGGCGAGGTGATCTGGGCGCCCATCAGGTCGGTCACATAGAACACGTCGACCACCCGCTCGCCGAAAGTGGCGACGTGAGCCGAGGCAATGTTGAGGTTGAGCTTCGACAATGTCGCGGTCAATTCGTAAAGCAGGCCGGTGCGGTCCAGCCCGGTGACTTCCACCATCGTATAGCGATGGGACCACTGGTTGTTGATGGCAACCGACGGCTCCAGCGCGAAGGCCTTGATACGGCCCTTGGGCGCGACGCGCTTGGCAACGACATCGGGTAGCCGCAATTCGCCGCGCAGCGCCTTCTGGATCGAGTCGGCGATGCGGCTGCCGCGCCGCTCCTCGTCATCGGTGCGCTCGAATTCGCGCGACAGCGAAATGGTGTCGAGCGCGCGGCCGTCGGTGGTGGTGTAGATCTGCGCATCGACAATGTTGCCGCCGGCCACCGAACAGGCGCCGGCGATGATAGACAGCAGCCACGGATGATCGGGCGCCAGCACGGTCAGTTCGATCACCGCGCGCGCCGCATCGAAGCGGATGGCGGTCGAGAGGCTCTTGCCGTCGTCCTCGGCGGTACGTACGAATTGCGCGTGTTCGACCTTGTGATCGAGATCGACCTTGAGCCAATAGGCCGGATAGAGACGTGCGATATAGGCTTCGATCCGTTCCGGCGGCCAGTCCGTTGTCTTCATGGCGGCGCGGAATTCGTTCTGGGCGGCCGCGACGCGCTGCGCGCGATTGACTTCGGAGAAGCCGCCGGTCAGCACCGGCTCGGTCTCGAAATATAAAGTGCGGATGAGCTGCGCCTTCCAGCCATTCCAGACACCGGGACCGACCGCGCGGATGTCGGCGGTGGTGAGGATTGTCAGCAGCTTGAGGCGCTCGACCGACTGCACCACGGCCGCGAAATTCTCGATGGTCTTGCGGTAGGACAGGTCGCGCGACTGCGCCACGCTCGACATTACCAGATGCTGTTCGATTAGCCAGGCGATCGTCTCGGTATCGGCCGCGGAAAAGCCGAGCCGCGGACAGAAGCGCCGCGCAATACGCGCGCCGGCGATCGAATGATCCTCCGGCCGGCCCTTGGCGATGTCGTGCAGGAACATCGTCACGAACAATATCTTGCGGCTGGCGGGCGTGATCTTGTGGATCAGCTCGTTGGCGAGCGAGGTTTCCTTGTTGGTGCCGCGTTCGATCTCGGTCAGCACGCCGATGCAGCGCAGCAGATGCTCGTCCACCGTATAATGGTGGTACATGTTGAACTGCATCATCGCCACGACCTTGCCGAAGGCCGGCACGAAACGGCCGAGCACGCCGGCCTCGTTCATGCGCCGCAGCACGGTTTCCGGGTCATTCTTGGACGTGACGATGTCGAGGAAAAGCCGGTTGGCTTCCTCGTTGTCGCGCAGCTTGGCATCGATCAGCTTGAGGGAGCGCGTCATCGCCCGCATCGCGTCCGGATGCAGGGCAAAGTTATGCTTCTGTGCCAGATCGAAAATGCGGATGAGGTTGACCGGATCGCGCCTGAATACGCTGCCATTGACGATGCGGATGCGGTTGTTCTCGGCGATGAAGTCCTCGGTGCCGGCGATCGCCTTGCGCTTGACCGGGCGCAGCTTGGCCATCACGCGCGACAGCACAGGCACGGATTTGGCTTCGCTCTCTTCCAGCTCGGCGCAAACGATGGCGGTCAAATCGCCGACATCCTTGGCGTTGAGGAAGTAGTGCTTCATGAAGCGTTCGACATCCTGCTGGCCCGGATGCTCTGTGTAGCCGAGGCGTACCGCGATCTCGCGCTGGATGTCGAACGACAGCCGTTCCTCGGCGCGGCCGGTGACGAAGTGAAGGTGGCAGCGCACCGACCAGAGGAAGTCCTCGCAGCGGCGGAACAGTTCGTATTCGTGCTTGTCGAAGACGCCGCGCTTGATCAGTTCGTCCGGCTCGCGCACGCGATAGACATACTTTGCGATCCAGAACAATGTGTGCAGGTCGCGCAAGCCGCCTTTGCCGTCCTTGACGTTCGGCTCGACCAGATAGCGTGACTGGCCGCCGCGGCGGTGACGGTCCTCGCGTTCGCCGAGCTTGGCGGCGACGAATTCATTACCGGTGCCGCGCACCACGTCCTGATCGAAGCGCGTGACCAGTTCGTCGAAAAGTTTCTTGTCGCCGAGCAGGAAACGCGCTTCGAGGATGGCAGTACGGATGGTCATGTCGCCTTTGGCCTGGCGGATGCACTCGTCGACCGAGCGAGTGGCGTGGCCGACCTTCAACCCGGTGTCCCACAGCGCATAGAGGATCGCCTCGGCGACCGACTCGCCCCAGGCGGTCTGCTTGTAGGGCAGCAGAAAAAGCAGATCGATGTCGGAGCCGGGCGCCTGCAGGCCGCGGCCATAGCCGCCGGTGGCGACCACCGCCATATGCTCGGTCTCGGACGGATTCTCCGACGGGTAGAGATGCTTGCGCACGAACTCGAACAAGATGCGGATGATCTCGTCTTCCATCTGGCACAGGCGCTCGGCGCAGCGGCGGCCATGGCGATCCGTAAGCAGAAGCTTTTCCGCCTTGGCGCGGCCTTCGATCAGCGCCGACTTGAGCCGCTGCGCCAGCGCCGCGCGCAATTCGACGTCGTTGCCGGTTTTGCCCTTGGCGAGCTTTTCGAGGTCGGCGACGATGGCACGGCTGTCGATCAGCTCGGCCGGCGCCCGGGTGGGGGCGGCAGTGGCTTTGGACGAATCGCGATCGATGACGAGAGAGGCCATGGGGCCATCGGGATAGCGGAGGCCGGGCTTTAAGTCACCTGCGATGCGACAGGTCCAGAGGCTTCGGTTTGGTTTTCATTTGGTCCGCGTCCTCCGGGTGTGTGCAGTGCGGAAAAATGCCTGAAAACGCGGCATGGCAGTTCCCGCCGGGCAGCAGTGGTGGCGGGTCCGGTGGCGCGTTATGGTCAAATCCAGCAAATTCAGTCCGGGGAGGCCTTCGCGTTATGCGCATGTTTCAAGTCTGCCGTTGTGGCGAGCCGCTGCAGCTCAACGAAAAGCCTACCCCGCAGCCGGCCGGCACCGAGGTTCTACTCAAGGTTCAAGCCGCCGGCGTCTGCCACAGCGATTTGCACATCTGGGACGGCTATTACGAGCTGGGCGGCGGCAAGCGCCTCCAGTTGCTCGAGCGCGGCATCAAGCTGCCGCTGACCATGGGTCATGAAAATGTCGGCGAAGTCGTCGCGGTAGGCCCCGACGCCAAAGGCGTCAAGGTCGGCGATATCCGGCTCGCCAATCCCTGGATCGGTTGCGGCGAATGCATGGTGTGCAGGCGCGGCGAAGAAAACCTCTGCAAGACGCCGCGCAATCTCGGCGTCTTCACCGATGGCGGCTATGCCAGTCATGTCATGGTGCCGCATCCGCGCCATCTGTTCGACATCGGCACGTTGACGCCGGTGCAGGCGGCGCCTCTGGCGTGCTCCGGCATCACCGCCTTCAGCGCGCTCAAGAAAGTCGGCCCGTCGATCAAGGACGAGCCGGTGGTGATCATCGGCGCCGGAGGCCTCGGCCTGATGGCCGTCGCGCTGCACAAGGCGATGGGCGGCAAGAGCGTGGTGATGGTCGATGTCGATCCGGTCAAGCGCGAGGCCGCGCTCAAGGCCGGCGCGATCGCCGCGATTGACGGCCGCGCCGCCGATGCCGCGCAGCAGATCCAGGCGGCGACCAATGGCGGCGCCTGGGCGATCATCGATTTCGTCGGTTCGTCCGACACGGCCCAGTTGGCCATCGCCTCGCTGGTGGTGAAGGGCGGCAAGATCATCATCGTCGGCCTGTTTGGCGGCGACGTCACCGTATCGACGCCATTCTTCCCGATGCGGGCGATGACCATCCAGGGCTCCTATGTCGGTTCGCTGCCGGAAATGAAGGAGCTGCTGGAGCTGGTCAGCCG
>CAMAUC010000013.1 GCA_945861265.1 Rhizobium sp. Q54
CCGGCGGGCCCGCCACCAGCCGCTCGCGTCGCACCGCCCCGTCCGCAGCCACCCGCGGCGCGTGTCGCACCGCAGCGTCCGCAACCGCCCGCCGCGCGCATTGCACCGCCGTCGCAGGCGCCGGCAGCCGCCCGTGTCGCGCCGCAACGTCCCGAGCGCCAGCGCGACGCGGAACGGCCGCGGCCTGGCACGCCGCCAGCAGCCAATCGCGCGCAACGCAATGCACCCGCTCAAACGGCCGCGCCCATTGCGGCACAGCGCGCGCCTGCCCCAGCAACCCCGGCGCAGGCGCGCGTGCAACAGCGTCAGGAACGTGTGCAGCAGCAGCGCGAAGACCGCGCCTTGCGCGCATTGCCGCCGGCGCAACGCGCCGCCCGGCGTGAGCGGATCCAGCAGCAGCGTCAGGAACGCGCTGCGCAGCGGCAGGGCGTGCAGCCGAATGCACCTGCTGCCGCCGCCCGCTCCGTCACACCGGCGCAGGCGCGCGTGCAACAGCGCCAGGAACGATTGTTGCAACGGCGCGAAGACCGCGCCTTGCGCGCACTGCCGCCGGCGCAACGCGCCGCGCGGCGTGAGCAAATCCAGCAGCAGCGTCAGGAACGTGCCGCGCAACGGCAGGGTATCCAGCCGAATGCGCAACGCACCCAACAGGCGCAGCCGAACGCGCTTGTGGCGCCGAACGCGCGCAACGCCGCCAATGCCAATCGTGGCGCACGGCGCAACGGCCAGGCCCGCATCACGCCACAGGTCGCACGTCAGGGCCGCTTCGCCGCCGCGCGCGCTGCGAATGCGCAAGCCCTCAACGGCAATGCCAATGCCCGCGCCGCCGCCGCGCCGCAGGCCCGCACCGCCCGCTACGCGCCACGCCGCGCCTGGCAGAATGGCCTGCGCGCCGCTTTCGTGCCGTGGTACGGCCCGGTATTCTGGCCTTATGCCTATTCCGACATCTTCGATTACACGTTCTTCCCGAGCGGCTACGAAGACAGCTACTGGGACTACGCCTATGACGATTTCTTCGATGGCGTGTTCTATGGCGAAGTCGGCCCGCCGGCGGAATATGTGACCGAGACCACCGGCTCGACGACGCCGGCGGCGCCCGCGCAACCAACCTACGCCGCCGTGCGCGACGTCTGCACCACACCGGGCGGCGGCATCACCGCCTGGCCGACCGCCGAGATCGAAAGCAAGGTTGGCTTGAATGGCGAGCAGAAGCAGCTGCTTGGCAACGTCAAGGAAGCCGGCAGCAAGGCCGCCGCCGTGTTCAAGGCCACCTGCCCGTCGGAGAACGCCTTCCCGCTGACGCCGCCGGGCCGGCTCGCCTCGATGACCGCGCGACTCGACGCCACTTTGGAAGCGGTAGAGACCGTGCGGCCGGCCTTGGAGACGTTCTACGACTCGCTCAACGATGAGCAGAAAGAACGTTTCAACCAGATCGGTCCGTCGAAGGCGCCGATCAGTCCGGAAGCGCAGTCGGCCAACGCCGACGACGCCAAAAAGTGCGGCGAAGCCAAGCCCGGCCTCACCAATCTGCCGATCGAGCAGATCGAGGACGTCATCGCGCCGAACGACAAGCAGCAGGCCGAGCTCGACAAACTCGGCGACGCCACGGTCAAGGCCGTCGGCGTTCTGCAGGCCGCTTGCCCGGCCGAAACGCCGCTGACGCCGCCCGGCCGCTTGCAGGCGATCGAGACGCGGCTCAAGGCGATGATCGAAGCCGCCAACACGGTGAAGCCACCGCTAGGCGGTTTCTATGCTTCGCTGTCCGCCGAGCAGAAAGCGCGCTTCAATCGCCTCGGCCGCGAACTGGCGCAGAACAGCGGCGCAACGAACCAGTAATTTCGACGCACGAATTACTGAGCAAATTGAAAAGGGCGGCCGATGTGGCCGCCCTTTTTCTTCTTTCTTCCCTCGCCCCGTTCTTTACGGGGAGAGGGTGGCGAGGACCGCATAAGCGCGTTGACGCGCGTCTCGACTGCGGAAGGTCCGAGCCGGGTGAGGGGCAGTGCACAGCCCCTCACCCGGATCGCCATCGTGCTTAGAAATCCAAACGGCGCGATTACGGCGATCCGACCTCTCCCCGCATGGCGGGGAGAGGTGAAGAAAGAATTATTCCAGCTTGGTGATGCCGGCGTCGGCGATCAGCTTTTTCCATTTGGCGATTTCGCTGGTGACGTGCTTTTCCAGTTCATCGGAGGTCGAGCTTTTCGCGGCGATGCCGGTCTTCTTGATCTGCTCGATGACCTGCGGATCGGCCAGCGCCTCGCGCACCGCCTTGTTCATCTTCTGCAGGACCGCATCCGGCGTATTCGCCGGGAACGCCAGCCCATACCAGCTCGTCACGTTATAGGCGATGCCCGCTTCCGCGATCGTCGGCACATTGGGCATGCCCGGGAAGCGCTCCGGCGAGGTCACCGCCAGAATGCGCAATTTGCCGCCTTCGACCTGGCCCTGAATGGCGGGCATCAACTCGAAGGTCAGTTGCACGTCGTTGCTCAGAAGGCCGGTAATCGCCGCCGGCGTGGTGCGATACGGCACATGCTTGATGTCGATGCCGGCCAGCACGCGAAACAACTCGCCGGCGAAATGCTGGGTCGTGCCGGCGCCGACGCTGGCGAAATTGTATTTGCCCGGATCCTTCTTGGCCGCCGCTATCAGCTCCTGCACCGTCTTGGGCGGAAACTCCGGCGACGTGACCAGCGCCAGCGGCACGGTGCCGACCAGCGACACCATGCGGAAATCCTTGACCGGCTCGTAACGAAGATTGGGATGGCCGGCGCCCGACACCGCGTGCGCGTTGCTCATCATCAGCACGGTGTAGCCGTCGGGCTGCGCCCTGGCGACGGTTTCGGCGCCAAGCGTCGTGCCGGCGCCTGGCTTGTTCTCGACCACGAAGGGCGCGCCGAGCGATTTCGACAGCGCATCGCCCAGAATGCGCGAGACGATATCGGTGCCGCCGCCGGGACCGTTCGGCACGACGATGCGGACGGTGCGCGATGGCCAATCCTGCGCCGACGCCGTGGCAGGCAAGGCCATAAGCGCAACGGCTAGCGCGGTCTGCCGCATGAAACGAATATTCAACATCCTCGGTCTCCCTGATTTTTGTCGATGGCATCAATTCATAAAAGCCGTCTGGGTCAAGCGGCGCGTTGTCCCAGCCTGGCCGCAATGCCGTCCCGTCGGCCGCTACCGGAGCGCGCCGGCGGAACCGGCATCCAGCTGACCCGGGCGTACTCCGCATAAAGTGAGCCAGGCCTGGAAAAAGCGGCCAGAACAGCGGCTCGCTTCTGGGCGTTCTCGTATTCGATCGGCGATCCTTGCGGCCTTTCGTTCCAGGTGATCACATATTTCACTGGCATCCTCCGTTTTGATCCGATTGCGGCTAGGCGCCGTACTGACCGCTGAGTTGCGCGACCTGGGGTTTGGATTTGTGTCCGGCCTCTTTCAAGATCGGCGGCAGACTCGGATCGGAGACGAAGCTTTGCCAGCCCTTGTCGTCCCAATCGAAAACAACCCAGACGCGGTCGGCCTGGTTCGGATCGCGAAACACGACCGCGCCTCTCGAGCCATGCTGTTTGCGCTTCTCGAGGCTCGTGGTCGAAAATATCTTCAGGAAACGGTCGACCTCCTCAACCGTCGTGGTCGCGAGCATCATCTTGCGCTCGCCTGACTGCGCGAGGGCGCCGTCCGTGAAGATCGCCGCGGACGCGCCGGCCGCACTGACGGCGACGGCGGATTTCATCAGCGAGCGGCGCGACAATTCTTTCGATGAGAGTTTGCGCATTTCCAGTTCTCCAATTGCATGGGCTCCTGTGAGCCCCGCGCATGGACGAACGTCGGCCCGGCGCTCACGATTGCAGGATGCAAAAGGCGCCAGGTCGGCACATGGGGTGGATTCCCTATGCCGGGGAAATTCCCTGCTGGATCAGGCCGCGCTCGAGCGCATACAGGGCGGCGGCGGCGCGCGTCGAGACGCCGATTTTGGAATACAGGCTCTGGATATGATTGTCGGCGGTCTTCGGCGCGATCTCAAGCCGGCGCGCCGCTTCCTTCGCCGTATGGCCGCCCGCGATCAGCCTCAGAACCTCGATTTCGCGCGGCGTAAGCCCGGCCAGGCGCTCGGACGTATCACGCCGGGATGGCTGGCCGGCGCAGGCCAGCACCGCCTCGACCGCGTTACCGCACAGCTTTTCTTCCCGCACGGCACCGCGCAGCTTCGCCGCCGCCGCCGCGTCGCTCAGTGCGGGGCGATACGGTCTTGCTTCCCGCGCGGTCTGAAACGCTTCGGCGGCGGCGAGAATGCGGGCGGCCGGCGAGAGATCGGGGCCCCTCGCGTTGCGGAAATAACCGCTGCCATCGAGACGCTCGTGGTGGCGCTGGACCAATGCCGCGATTGCCTTGCCATCGCCGCCCAGGGAGGCCAACGCGCGCTCGCCGTGATAGGGATGCAGCCGCGCCGCGTCGGTTTCGCGTTCGGTCAGGCGGCCTGCGCGCATCCAGACTGAAACGGGGACCGCCAGCTCGCCAATATCGTGCGCATAGGCGGCCCACCGCACGTCGCGAATGTCCGCGGCGGGAAGGCCGATGTGTTTGCCCGCAGCCTCAGCGAGCGCCGCCACCGCGCGCGAATGACCGAAGGTGAAAGGCATCCGCATATCGATCATGTCGGCGATTGCCAGATAAGCTTCCTCGCAGCCGGTCTCTTCGAGCATCGCGTGCGGCGCGGGCTCAAGGGCCAGGATCGACTCGCGATCGACCGGCCCGTCGAGGTCTGCGAACAGCCGCTCGGCATGAACGAGAAAAAGACCGGCCAGCTCGGCTTCATAACCACCGCCGGCGCGCTTGCCGATCATCGCCTTCATGATGTCGAAGCCATGCGCCTCATTCAGCGCAATGGCATCCTGCGCCAATGTCACCAGCCGCACCGGAAGCTTCACGGCATTGCCAGAGAGGCCGCGCGGCAGTCCTTTGCCGTCCCAGCGCTCGTAAAGCTGGCCCAGATTTTCGCGGATCTCATCGGAAAGCCCGATCCGCTCGGCTATCCGACGCGCCACTTCGCAATGGCCGGACAGAATCGGAACGCTGACTTGCATGGCCTCGGCAAGGCCACGCTCGACCGCCGCCGCCAACTCCGCGGGTGGCGCGTCGGCGAAAGTGCGAGTGATGGCGCGGACAATCGTTTCGGCCAGTTCGGATTTGTTGCCGATGTCGATGCGCTGAAGGTCGCGCCGCAATGCGATCTCGTCACCGAACGCCGATGCCAGCAGATGTGTATCGGCATTGCAGCCGATGTAACGCAACAAGGCCTGGTGATAGACGCCGCGGCGCGTTTCGGCATCGAGGCCGGCGACTTCGGCAAAACGCATCGCCAACACGCAGGATCGCAGCGCGAAATCGCGCGAATGCCCGGTAGCGAGATCGGTCGCGTAAGCCAGCGCCATCAGAAAGTCGGCACGCCGCACAGATTTCGTCATCCGCCCCCCACCGAGATACTGCCGTTATGGTGGCATAAAGCGCGGCAGGCAAAAAACAAAAAAAGGCGGCCCGCGAAGGCCGCCTTTTCAATTCCGGTTCGTGAACGATTACTCCGCCGCGATGCGCACCACAGGCGCCGCCGCGCGGATTTCCGGCGTCACGTTCTTTTCGTACTTGGCGAAGTTCTTCTGGAACATCTCGACCAGCGCGCGCGCCGTCTTGTCGAACTCGGCCTTGTTCTGCCAGGTCTTTGACGGATACAAGAGATGCGGCTCGACGCCCGGCACCGAGGTCGGCACCGCGAAGCCGAAATACGGGTCGGTGCGGAAGTCGGCGTTCTTCAGCGAGCCGTTCAGCGCGGCGGTGAGCAAGGTGCGCGTCGCCTTGATCGGCATGCGGCGGCCCACCCCGTAGATGCCGCCGGTCCAGCCGGAGTTGACCAGCCAGACGTCGACATTGTGCTCGGTGATATATTTCTGCAGCAGGTCGGCATAGACCGACGGATGACGCGGCAGGAACGGCGCGCCGAAGCAGGTGGAGAATTCCGGCTCGACGCCGACAAGTCCCTTCTCGGTGCCAGCGACCTTGGCGGTGTAGCCCGAGAGGAAGTGATACATCGCCTGCGTCGGCGTCAGCTTGGCGATCGGCGGCATCACGCCGTAGGCGTCGGCGGTAAGAAAAATGACGTTCTTCGGATGACCGGCGCAGCCCGAGCGCGAGGCGTTCGGAATGAAATCGAGCGGATAGGCCGAACGGGTGTTCTCGGTCTTCGAGCCATCGTCGTAATCCGGCACGCGGGTATAGGGATCGTAGGTTACGTTCTCCAGCACCGCGCCGAAGCGGTTGGTGGCGTCCCAGATCTGGGGTTCTGCTTCCTTCGACAGCTTGATGGTCTTGGCGTAGCAGCCGCCTTCGAAATTGAAGATGCCGTTCGGGCCCCAGCCGTGCTCGTCATCGCCGATCAGGATGCGATCGGGATCGGACGACAAAGTGGTCTTGCCGGTGCCGGACAGTCCGAAGAACAGCGCGCTCTCGCCCTCGTGCGAGACGTTGGCCGAGCAGTGCATCGGCACGACGTTCTGCGCCGGCAGATAGAAGTTGAGCGTGGTGAACACCGACTTCTTCATTTCGCCGGCGTAAGACGAACCGGCGATCAGCACGATCTTGTTGGTGAAGTCGATGGCAACCTGGGTGTCGGAGCCTTCGCGGCCGCCGTGACGCTTCGGGTCCGGCACGAAGGACGGCAGATCGATGATGGTGAGTTCCGGCGTGAAACTCGCAAGTTCCGCGATCTCCGGACGGATCAGAAGCTGGCGGATGAACAGCGAGTGCCAGGCATATTCGGTGTAAACGCGCACCTTGATGCGGTAGCTCGGATCGGCGCCGCCATAGAGGTCCTGCGCGAACAGGGTCTTGCCCTTCACATGCGCACGGAAGTCGCCGAGCATCGTGGCGAACTGTGCCTCGGTCTGCTTGCGGTTGCCGTCCCACCACAGAACGTCGTGCGTGAGCTTGTCGTCGACGGTGTGCTTGTCCTTGGGCGAACGGCCGGTGTGGTGGCCGGTAAAGGCCGACAGCGCGCCGCCTTCGACCACCTTGGCTTCGCCATTGCGGATCGAATGCTCGTAAAGCGCCGGGGCGGTCAGGTTCCAGTGAACCGCTTCAAGGCCCGTCAAGCCGAATTTGTCGGCGCCGAAGGCGTCGTTCCGCACACCTGTTTCTTGCACGCTTCTCTCCCACACAGTCAGGCCGCCGTTGCAGCGCGCCCCGATCAAGGCCTCTCGGCCCTAAAAAATATAGACCTTAGTTTAAGCCCAGGTCCACGGCGCCGGGACCATACTCATCAACCCCATGAATGCCAAGATCAAATGCCATGCATTGGACGCAGGCCGCATTGCACTGCATCAATGAGTTAACGCGCCAAGGGCGCGGCCAAATGATGTTTTATAAATCATATGATGTCTTATCAATGCCGCGGTTCAAGGGCATGAACTCCCGGGCGCGTGTTTTGTGACATCGTCCAGGCCCGTCGCGGCGAAAGATCGGGCAAGTTCGTGCTTCCATGTTAGACCGCTCCATGAGCCAATCGTCCGTACCCGGGAAGCCAGTCGTCGAGGCTAAAGCCGCGGCCAATCAGTCGGACTTGACCGAACGGACGCTGCATCTGCGCCTTCGGCAGCAGGAAATTCTCGCGGAACTCGGCGTGCATGCGTTGCAGGGGACCGCGTTTCTCGACCTGCTCAATCTCACGGCCAGTTTGGCGGCAGAAGGCCTTGAAGCCGAATACTGCAAGATTCTCGAGTTCATTCCCTCGGATAACCGATTGCTGGTCCGCGCGGGCGTCGGCTGGAACGAAGGCGTCGTCGGGGTCGCGACCGTCGGCGCCGACATGGCCTCCCCCGCCGGGTTTGCGTTGCAAACCGGCAAGCCCGTCATTTCCAACCATCTCGAGAACGAGCAACGGTTCAGGACACCGGAACTGCTGATTGAACACGGTATCCGCCGCGCGATGAACGTCATTCTGCAAGGCGACAATGCGCCATTTGGCGTGTTGGAAGTCGATAGCAGGTCGCCGGGCGAGTTCGGCAAACACGATATCGCGTTTTTGCAAGGCACAGCCAACATACTCGGGATGGCGATCGAACAGCAGCGATCGCAGCTTAAACTGCAAAACGCGCTCGATCGCCATGAACTGCTGCTCAAGGAAGTCAATCATCGCGTCAAGAACAGCCTTCAGGTCGTGGCCGCCATGCTTCGCGTGCAAGCGAGCGCCGCTGCCGATACCGAATTAAGCACCGGCCTGATCGAAGCGGCGTCGCGGATTTCGACCGTCGGGCGAGCCTATGATCACCTCGCTTACGCCGCCGACTATGAAAAGATCGATCTCGTTTCTTTTCTTCGTGAAGTATTCAACGAGTTGAGCGTCACGGTTTCACCGAACGTCATTCATTTTGAAGCGCCTGGAGAGATCAGGATCGCAGGCGAGAAAGCCATCCTGATTGGCCTCGTCCTCAATGAACTTGTCTCCAATGCCGGGAAGTACGCATATCCGGACGATGCCTCCGGCCCGATCTGGATTTCCGTCGCGCCGATCGACGGTCGCTCCGTTAGTATCTCGGTTCGCGATGAAGGCGTCGGCATGCCACCCGGTTTCGACGTAACGAAGAGCAAACGTCTGGGGACCCGTCTAGTCGCGGCGCTATCGCAACAATTGAATGCGATCCTCACAAATCCGGCCGGCTCGCGCGGATCGAGTTTTTGCCTGGTTATTCCAATCGAAAATTCTTGATCTCGCCGCCCTGTATCAGCAGCGGTTCGTAAGTCGTCGGCTTTCAGACCGCCCGTGCCTTTTCGGCCAGTTTCTTCAGCGCCGCCCGCAAATCGCCGGGTGATGTGACGCGCCGCGGAAACGGCAGCCACAGCGCGTCCGGCCCATTCTGCAAATCGAGGCCTTCGGGGTCGAGACCGGGGCAGCGCCAGTCGCCGGCCGGTGCGCCGAGAAGCTTTGTCGCGTAGAGCCGGCAAGTCTCGGCGTGGTCGTCATTCATGTGCGCGGCCGCGCCCGCCTCCGCGTCGAGCAGCGCCTCCGCGCCGGCAATATCGGTCAACACAGCGGCGGCGGTGAGATCGGCGGCGCGGGCAAAGCCGCCATTGAGATGGGCTGAGGCCACCTGCATGCGCCAGAAAGCGAAGTCGGCGAAGCCGGCGTAGAGTTTCGATTTCGGATGCCGCGCCAGGAAACGGCGGCGCATGCGTTCCGCATCGGCGTTATCGGCGTCGACCGCCGCGAATCGGCCGAGCACGGTCAGCCGTGGATGCGTCAGCGCGTCGCCTTTGCCGGTCGTTGCCAGCAGCAGCGAGGCGCGGTCGTCGATTTCCAGATTGGCGGTGTGGGTCGCCAGCCGCGAGATCAGGATCAGCGGCGTACCGTCGGCGTCGGTGGCGACGTTAACCAAAGACGCGAAGGGATGCCCGGTGTTGCGGTCGAGCGTCGCCAGGGTGCCGGTGCGGGTCGCACGCAGCAGCGCCTTGGCCTGCGGCACCGGCGCGAAATCGGCCGCCTGGGGCGCATTCTCAGGCGTCCGGCCCGGCATGACGCCGGGAAGCGGCGATAAAGCGTCGCTTTTGCTCTTATTATCGCCCGAGCCTGCGTCCATCCGCGCTCCTTAACTTGTTTAACTTGTCCGCCATCAACGTGTATTCGCGTCCATGTGACGCCACTGACCTTGAATTCGCTACAGAATCACATAGTTGTTGCAAAGAGGCCACATTTCAGACCCTGTTTCTGGGCTTCAAACCTTGCTCCAGGCGTCAATCCTGGTGGGCTGTCACGCAATTTTTTCAGACGACGCATTAGAGGGGCTCTATGCCAACAATCGCTCTCGTCGACGATGACCGCAACATCCTCACCTCGGTGTCGATGGCGCTGGAAGCCGAAGGCTACCGCATCATGACCTATACCGACGGCGCCTCCGCGCTGGACGGTTTCAAGACGTCGCCGCCCGACCTCGCCATCCTGGATATCAAGATGCCGCGCATGGACGGGATGGAGACCTTGCGCCGCTTGCGCCAGAAGTCGGACATGCCGGTGATCTTCCTCACCTCGAAGGACGAGGAAATCGACGAAATGTTCGGCCTCAAGATGGGCGCCGACGATTTCATCCGCAAACCATTTTCGCAACGTCTCTTGGTCGAGCGCGTCAAGGCGGTGCTGCGCCGCGCCAGTCCGAAGGATCCGGCGCTGACGCAGAAGGAAGTCGACAGCGCCGCCGCGAAGGTTCTTGAGCGCGGCCTGCTGCGCATGGATCCGGAGCGGCACACTTGCACCTGGAAGGGCGAGCAGGTCACGCTCACCGTCACCGAATTTCTCATCCTGCAGGCACTCGCCACCCGCCCCGGCGTGGTCAAGAGCCGCAACGCGCTGATGGATGCCGCCTATGACGATCAGGTTTACGTCGACGACCGCACCATCGACAGCCACATCAAGCGCCTGCGCAAGAAATTCAAGGTCGTCGACGACGACTTCGAGATGATCGAAACGCTGTACGGCGTCGGCTACCGGTTCAAGGAATAACCGAAATCCGTTCGTCCCCGCGCATAGCCGTTCGAAGAACGGCGTTCTTTTAGACCGCCTATGGCGGGGGACCCAGGGGGCGAAGTGCGTTATCCTTCCTGGGGCAATCATCCCGGCTGGATTGAAACGACGTGCTCGATCGAACCGCTGAAAATCAGGCGCGCGAAGACGCCGAACGACAGACGACGGAGCCGCCGCGCGCGCCGGAAAATCGTGGCAGCGCGATACGGCGTCTCTGGCGCCGCGCCTGGAGCTTCTTCGTCGCGCAAAGCTTCTCCAGTCTCACCCGCCGCATCGTCTTTCTCAATCTCACCGGGCTGGTCGCGCTGCTGATCGGCGTCATGTATCTCTCGCAGTTCCGCGCCGGCCTGATCGACGCGCGCGTGCAGAGCCTGCTGGTGCAGAGCGAGATCATCGCAGGCGCGATCGCCGCCTCGGCCACGGTGGAAACCGACTCGATCACCATCGATCCCGACCGCCTGCTGGAATTGCAGGCCGGCGAGAGCTACGGCCCGTCCGACGACGCTTTGTCCGGCATCGAATTTCCGATCAATCCCGAGCGCGTCGCGCCGGTGCTGCGCCGCCTGGTGTCGCCGACCAAGACGCGCGCCCGCATCTACGACCGCGACGGCGTGTTGATCCTCGACAGCCGCAATCTCTACGGCCGCGGCGACGTACTGCGTTTCGACCTGCCGTCGCCGACCGCCGAACAGCCCGGCCTGATGGAGCGCGCGTTCATCGGCCTGCGCCGCTGGTTCGGCCGTGGCGACCTGCCGCTGTACAAGGAACTCGGGCCCGAGAACGGCAAGGGCTATCCAGAAATCGGCCAGGCGTTGGCCGGCCTGCATGCCAGCATGGTGCGGATCAACGATCGCGGCGAGGTCATCGTCTCGGTCGCCGTGCCGGTGCAGCGCTTCCGCGCGGTGCGCGGCGCCCTGATGCTGTCGACGCAAGGCGCCGACATCGACGACATGGTCGAGGCCGAACGCCTCGCCATCGTCAAAGTCTTTCTCGTCGCCGCCGCGGTGATGATCGTTTTGTCGATGCTGCTCGCCGGCACCATCGCCGGTCCGGTGCGGCGTCTCGCCGAAGGCGCCGAGCGCGTGCGCCGGCGTATCCGCACCCGAGTCGAAATTCCCGACTTCACCCGCCGCAAGGACGAGATCGGTCATCTGTCGGGCGCGCTGCGCGACATGACCGACGCGCTCTATTCCCGCATCGAAGCGATCGAAAGTTTCGCCGCCGATGTGTCGCATGAATTGCGCAATCCGCTGACCTCGCTGCGCTCCGCAGTCGAGACCTTGCCGATGGCCAAGACCGACGCCAACCGCAAGCGCCTGCTCGACGTCATCGAGCATGACGTCAAACGGCTCGACCGGCTGATCTCGGACATTTCCGACGCCAGCCGACTCGACGCCGAATTGCAGCGTCAGGAGGCCGCGCCCGTCGATCTCGCCCGGCTGCTCGATGCGTTGGTGACCGCCGCCAATGAAATTCACAGCGACGACGTCAAGGTGACGCTCACATTCGAAGGCGGCCAGCCGTCGCAGTTCAAGGTGCCGGGCCATGATTCGCGCATCGGCCAGGTGGTCTCGAACCTGATCGACAATGCGCGCTCGTTTTCGCCCGCCGGCGGCACCGTGCGCATCACCTGCCGCAAGCTGAGGGCCGACGTCGAGATCGTCGTCGACGATGACGGCCCGGGCATTCAGCCGGACGCACTCGAAAAAGTCTTCGAACGTTTCTATACCGACCGGCCGCATCAGGGCTTCGGCCAGAATTCCGGTCTCGGCCTGTCGATCTCGCAGCAGATCGTCGAGGCGCATGGCGGCAGCATCCGCGTCGAGAACCGCGTCGCGCCGAAGGCGCCGGGAAGTACCGACAACGCCGGCACCGGACCGCGCGTCCTTGGCGCCCGCTTCGTCGTTCGTTTGCCGGCGATGTGATGACGGGCGACCCCAGCATCCACGCCAGCGCCGTCCTTGTTGGCGCCAAGGCCGTGCTAATTCGCGGGCCCTCCGGCGCGGGCAAATCGTCGCTGGCGTGGGACTTGGTACGGGCCTCCGGCAAAGCCGCGCTGCCCTTTGCCCGGCTGGTCGGCGACGACCGCGTTTATGTCGAAGCAGCCTCTGGCCGCCTTCTGATCCGGCCGGCGCCGGCCTTGGCCGGCCTGATCGAAATCCGCGGCCTCGGCATCCGCCGCCTGCCCTATGAGCCGGGCGCCGTGGCCGGCCTGGTTGTCGATCTGGCCGCCGCTGACGCCGGCCGGCTGCCGGCCCGGGACGCGGCCGAGACCGCCATTTCCGGGGTCATATTGCCGCGGCTGGCGATCGCCCCCGGGCAAAACCCGCTGCCGCTGGTCCTCGCCTGGCTGGGTACAGCGTTAGGGGTAAGCCCGTCCGGCAATTGACCCCAGGGGGCCAACTGGGCTACGCCCGCGCGCTCGGTCCGCTTAGAAAAATTAACGATAACGGGTTTAGGATCGACCCCGCCGACTATCGGACATTGAGTGCGCCTTTGGCCCCGCCTTTCCGCAGTGCAGCAGAGCGCCTATATAACGAGGCGAGCCCTTGCAACGGGGCTTCGGATGCGCCTCAATGCGCCCCCATTCGTGCGGTGCACCAAAGCGCCCGCGAGGAGTTCGGGATGATCGGCCTCGTATTAGTGACCCACGGACGGCTTGCCGTCGAGTTTCGCTCCGCGCTGGAGCACGTGGTGGGACCTCAGAATCAAATCGAGACGATTACGATCGGTCCCGAGGATGATGTTGAGCAGTGCCGCAAGAATATCCTCGACGCCGTCAAGCGCGTGGATAGCGGCGACGGCGTGGCCATTTTGACCGACATGTTCGGCGGCACGCCCAGTAACCTCGCCATTTCGGTGATGAGCCAGCCCAAGGTCGAGGTGCTCGCCGGCATCAATCTGCCGATGCTGATCAAGCTCGCAAAAGTGCGCGAAACCTGCTCGCTGGAAGATTCGGTCGCCGCCGCCCAGGAAGCCGGCCGCAAGTACTGCACCATCGCCAGCCGGGTCCTCAGCGGCAAATGACAGGATCGGCTCGCGACGGAAATGCCGCCGACGAGCACGCCGTTGCCGTCAGCCGCGACGTCGAGATCGTCAACAAGAAGGGCCTGCACGCCCGCGCCTCGGCCAAATTCGTGCAGCACGCCGAAAAATTCGACGCCGCCATCATCGTCACCCGCGGGCATGAATTCGTCGGCGGCACCTCGATCATGGGGCTGATGATGCTGGCCGCCGGCCCCGGCACCACCATCACCATCAAGGCCACCGGCAAGGAAGCCGCCAAGGCGGTCGAGGACCTCGTGGCGCTGGTGACAAACCGGTTTGGCGAAGAGGAGTAGGGCTTTATTTAAGCCCCGGGTAACCGCGTCCGGCCTCTACATAAAGAAATCCTTATATATGCGTTGCGGCCTTGGCGGGGGCCTGTTATAGCCACGCCCATAACCAAACCCCGCCGTTTTCATAAAAACCGCCTGACCGCATAGGACCGCCATGACCGCCGCCAAGGACTACATCGTCAAGGACATCTCGCTCGCCGAATTCGGCCGCAAGGAGCTTTCACTGGCAGAGACCGAAATGCCCGGCCTGATGGCGACCCGCGAGGAATACGGCCCGAAGCAGCCGCTGAAGGGCGCACGCATCGCCGGCTCGCTGCACATGACGATCCAGACCGGCGTCCTGATCGAAACGCTGGTCGCGCTCGGCGCCGATGTGCGCTGGGTGTCGTGCAACATCTATTCGACGCAGGACCATGCCGCGGCCGCCATCGCCGCCGCCGGCGTTCCGGTGTTCGCGATCAAGGGCGAGAGCCTGGAAGATTACTGGGCCTATACCGCCCGCATGTTCGACTGGCACGGCGGCGGCTTCCCCAACATGATCCTCGATGACGGCGGCGACGCCACCATGTACGTCCACCTCGGCCTGCGCGCCGAGAACGGCGACACCGCCTTCCTCGACAAGCCGGGCTCCGACGAAGAAGTGATCTTCTTCGCGCTGCTGAAGAAGCAGCTCAAGGAGAAGCCGAAGGGCTACTTCGCCGAAATGGCGAAAAGCATCAAGGGCGTCTCCGAAGAAACCACCACCGGCGTGCATCGCCTGTACGACATGCAGAAGGCCGGCACGCTTTTATGGCCCGCCATTAACGTCAACGACTCGGTCACCAAGTCGAAGTTCGACAACCTCTATGGCTGCCGTGAATCGCTGGTCGACGGCATCCGCCGCGGCACCGACGTCATGATGTCGGGCAAGGTCGCGATGGTCGCCGGCTTCGGCGATGTCGGCAAGGGTTCGGCCGCTTCGCTGCGCCAGGCCGGCTGCCGCGTGATGGTGTCGGAAGTCGATCCGATCTGCGCGCTGCAGGCGGCGATGGAAGGCTATCAGGTCGTCACCATGGAAGACGCCGCGCCGCAGGCCGACATCTTCGTCACCGCCACCGGCAACAAGGACATCATCACGCTCGAGCACATGCGCGCGATGAAGGATCGCGCCATCGTCTGCAACATCGGCCACTTCGACAACGAGATCCAGATCGCCTCGCTGAAGAACATGAAGTGGAACAACATCAAGCCACAGGTCGACGAGATCACCTTCCCGGACGGCCACCGCATCATCATGCTGTCGGAAGGCCGCCTGGTGAACCTCGGCAACGCCATGGGTCACCCGAGCTTCGTGATGTCGGCCTCGTTCACCAATCAGACTTTGGCGCAGATCGAACTCTACGCCAACAACAAGGACGGCAAGTACAAGAAGGAAGTCTATGTGCTGCCGAAGGCGCTCGACGAAAAGGTCGCGCGCCTGCATCTCGCCAAGATCGGCGTCAAGCTCACCGAATTGAGCACCGAGCAGGCCGCCTATATCGGCGTCAAGCAGCAGGGCCCATTCAAGGGCGACCAGTATCGGTACTAGGATTTCGCGTCATCGCGGAACGACGAATGGCCGGGCTCAATGCCCGGCCATTTCTTTTTCCGCCGCCGGCACGGGCGCCCGCATCAACTCCACCCACCGCTCCGGCACCATCGTCAGCCAGATCATCCAACCGAGGATGATGAAGGTGAGGAACGGCTTGAGCGCGCGGTCGATCTCGAGCGCGCCATGGAAGCCGATCACCAGCACCGCCACGATCAACAGCCAGCCGCGCTGGTCGCGCGCGTCGCGCGTCACCAGCACCAAGGCCAGCGCGGTCAAAGGCGGCGTCAGCACAAGGAACGACAGGAATTCATTGCGCGGCCCGAACAAGGTGATGTAGCAGCCGGCAAACAATGTCACGGCGAGCGCGAACACCATTTGGTTCCGCAGCTGCGCGACGCGCCACACCAAAGCCAGAATGCCGAGCGCCGCCGCCAGCCTGATGATGGTCTGCACCTTATGCGGCAGCGTGATGCGGATCGTATCGAGCAGCGTGGCGAAGTCGGCCTGATACGGCCATTCGCCCGGGTCGACCGAGGTCAGTTGCTGCAATTTCACGATCCAGTTGCGATATTCACCGGCGACATAATGCACGTCACCGAATGCAAAGGGCAGCGCCAGCGCCGCGATCAGCGCGACCGCCAGCCCGACGCGCATTTTCGGCTGCGTCGCGCCGCACAACAGCAGCATCACAAGCGACAAAGGCTTGATGATGACGCTGAAGAACAGCGCGACACACGCCAAGAGCCAGTGCCGGCGCGCGATCGCCGCCGCCGCCAGCATCATGAACGCGGTCATGCCGATCTGCGCCTGCACATATTTGAAATTGAACCAAGCGGCCGGAATGTTGATCATCAGCAGGACGCCGGCAAGATGCAGCGTCTCGACCGGCGGCCGCTCCGGCAGCAGCGCGCGCAAGAGCGCGATGCTGGCGAGGCTGAGCACCACCGCCGCGACCGTCATGGCGATCGCCGCGGCCGCGACCGGCGGCAGCATCGGCAGCGGCCCGAGCACCAGCAGCGACACCGGCCAGTACAGATATTCGCCGAGCACTGACATGTCGTAGATCGGCAGACCATCCCAGAAATTATGCGCGGCGGTCAGGTAGGCCTGGAAGGTCGAACCGAAACGGCGCGGATGCGTGCGCGCCAGCGAGGCGATACAGAAAATCAGCCAAGCGGCCCAGCCGATCCACGGATAGCGGGCGATGAAAGCAATAGTGCGCTCCTGCAAACGCATGACGGCATTCATCAGCATTCCCCGTTCGCAAGCGATCACGGCCGTGGCGGCACGACAATCATTGTGTAACTTCGCGCCGCAAGAGCCTTGCCCCAGCTTTTCTGGCTGATGGCGGTTTGCGTCGTGGTGTATGGCGCGGCGCTGGCGCGGCGTTTGGCCTCGTCGAGGCAAGCCGCGTCCTCAGCATAGCACAGCAACACCATGCCAGCGCGTTTGAGTTGCGCCTCGCGCGGCTCGGCAAGGCCGTCCATCAAAGCGCGGGGGCGATCGGACGCATAGGCGACCACGCCGAGAAGAATGTCGCCGTCGCCGCCGACGAAAGCCAGCGGCCGCGGCGTCGTCTCGCGCCAGAGGCGCTCGACCTCTCTCGCCAGCAGCGGCGCCTGCATCGCCGCGGACGGCGCGCCGTCGCGCCGGTTCTTGATGGCGATCGCCGGTGAAATAATCAGCGCCACCAGTGGCAGCACGGCCGCCATCAGCAGCACCCGCTGCGTGTCGACCGGCCGCAGCACGACGCGCGGCGACGACAGCAGCAGCACCGGCAACAAGGTCCAGGCCGACATCGACCACAGCGAGGTGATCTCGGTGCCGGAGGCCAGCGCGGCCACGGCCGGCAGCAGGAACGGTGCCCAGAACGCCGCCGCCGCCAGCCGCCGGTCTGGATCGGAAGGCCACGCCATGTCGGCGAGTGTCGCGCGATCGCCCCGCGCGGCGACCAGCGCGATCAGGAGCGGCAGCGCGATATAGCCGAGCGAACCGCCGAGATAGCCAAGCGAGGCGATGAGCGTGGCGCCGAACGCCTTGTCGCCGTGAACCGCCATTGCATAAGTGAACGGCGCGAAGTCGTGTTCGATAAGCCAGCCGATATGCGGCGCGATGACGGTCAGCCCGACCGCGACGGTGATCCACGGCGCCGGCGATCTGAAATAAGCGGCGCGGCGGCGATCCGACAGCGCAGCGACGATCAGCCCGGCGAGCAGTAGCACCGACCAATACTTGCCAAGCATCGCGCCGGCGGCGGCAAGGCCGGCGAGCGCCGCATCGATCTTGCCGCGCGTCGTGAACGACCGCAGAAACCACAAGGTGGTCGCCGCCCAGAGCGGTATCAGCACGGTGTTGACGTTGAACTTGAGCGCATGAAAATTGAAGAACGGCACCAGCATCATCATGGCGAGGCCAGCGATGCGCTTGTCGGCGTCGAGATAGCCGGCGGAGAGATGCCACATGATCCACAACGCCAGCGCCGGCATCGTCATCGCCAGCAGGTAATAGGACCACTCGGCGACCGGAAACACGCCGAACCACGCCCACACCACGGCGGCGGCCAGCGGCGGATGCTTGAGATAGCCGTGGCTGAGGTCGCGCGACCAGGCAATCACCTCGACCATGTCGAAGTGGAAGCCCTGCGTGCCCTTGGCGATGGTCCCGTACACCGTCCACACCAGCACATAGACAACAAGCGTCAGCAGCAGCGTGCGGTTGGCGCGCGCCGGATCGGCAAGCGCGTCGCGCCAGCGCCGCGAGAGGGAGCAAAACGCTTCACGCAGTCGGGTAGCGGCGTTCATAGGATTGGGGAAACGCATAGGCCAAGCCCTATGCCACGGCCGCCGCCGCGCGGGAAGCCATCCGGGCGGGAACATCCCCTGACCGGGGAAAAAATTACGATCCGGGATCGTGTGGCACGCCATCGATGAACCGGCTAAGTTGCCGGCGAATCTCGCATAGACAGGTAACGGGCAGCGATGGATCAGAACATTCCGGCAGATTCGGCGAGCGCGCCAAAGTCCGGCGTCACCGCGCCGGCGCCCACACCGGTACCGGCCCCGGAAGTCACCGTCATCCTGCCGACCTTCAACGAGCGCGACAATCTGCCGGTCATCGTCGAACGCATCGGGCGGGCGCTTTCCGGCGTCGATTGGGAAATCCTGGTCGTCGACGACAATTCGCCGGACGGCACCGCCGCTGTCGCGCGGACGCTCGGTCAGCATGACCGGCGCATCCGCTGCATCCGCCGCGTCGGCCGGCGCGGACTGGCCGGCGCCTGTATCGAAGGCATGCTCGGCACCCAGGCGGCCTATGTTGCCGTCATGGACGCCGACCTTCAGCACGATGAAACCTTGCTGATGGCGATGCTGCGGAAATTGCGCGACGGCGCGACAGATCTGGTGGTTGCCAGCCGTTACGTCGGCGACGGCGCGGCGCAGGGCGGCTTTTCCGCCAGCCGCGCCCGCGCCAGCCAATGGTCGACGGCCTTGGCGCGCCGCCTGCTCAAGGTCGAACTGACCGATCCGATGAGCGGTTTTTTCATGATCCGGCGCGAACTGGTCGATGCGATGGCGCCGAAACTGTCGACGCAAGGCTTCAAGATCCTGCTCGACATCGCCGCCACCGGGCACGGCCAGCTACGCGTCGCAGAGTTGCCTTTCACCTTCGGCGCGCGCCTGCATGGCGAAAGCAAACTCGACGCCCGCGTCGCGCTCGACTTCGCTCAACTACTGCTGGCGAAATATTCCAACGACGCGATCTCGTTCCGCTTCGTTCTGTTTTGTCTGGTCGGCCTTTCCGGCGTCGCCGTTCACATGGTTTCGTTGTATGCGCAGCACACGATGACGGTCAGCAGCTTCAACACGCAGCAGGGCATCGCGACCTTCATCACCATCGCCTGGAATTTCATCTTCAACAACGCCTTCACCTACCGCGACCAGCGCCTCACCGGCTGGGAATTCGCCAAGGGCCTGCTGGAGTTCGAGTTGATCTGCGCGGTCGGCGCGATCTCGAATGTCGGCATCGCCAGTCTGATTTACAGCGACAATAATCTCTGGTGGATCGCCGGGCTCGGCGGCGCGCTGATGGGCGCGGTGTGGAATTACGCCGTTAGCGCCGCCTTCGTCTGGCGGCGGCACTAGAGCCTTTCCGGCTTTGATGGAATCAAAGCCGGGGCTCTAGTCTTATGTTTTGTCGCGTTTTCTTCACGCGAACCGGTACCCACTTCGCTCGAAAACGCTCTAGGCGCGCGTCACGGCGCTCGCGGTTTTTCCTGTTGCGCAGCCGTGATCGCCGGCGGGCGCCAGACCAGCAGCAGCGCTGCGAGAGCGGCGAACAGGAACATCGCGCCCAAGGTCATGAAGCCATACAGATAGGCTAATTCGGTCATGCGACGACCGACAAGGTCGTTCGACGTGCCGGTGACAAGCACGAAACACAAAGCCGCTGCCGCTCCAGCGAATATCCGTGTCCGGCGATCGGCCATCGCGGCGGCGACGACCAGGAAATAAGCCGGCAGAATGAAAATGTAGTGATAGCGGCTTGTCATCGGCGATAGCGCCAGCATGGCGATCAGCAGCACGCAGCCGTCGATCGGCGCGTATTCTTTCGTGCGCGGCGATTTCAGAAACACGACCGCCAGCACCAGTCCGACGACCGCATAGAGGGCCAGCACGATCATGCCCGGACTGAATCCCATGACCGGACCGTCGGTGAACCGGTTCACCAGACCGCGGATCGATTGATTGTTGAGATTGGTGCCGTTCCAGGCGCTCCAGAAGGCGACGTCGCTGGTCGAGCCGGGCTTGATCATCGGCGTTGCCACCTGGTGAATCCAGTCGCCGAGAAATCCGATGTGGCCGCCATTCAGGAGACCGATCGCATCGGGCAGCAGGCTGACGGCGGTGAAACCCACGACCATCGCCGCCAGCGCGACATAGCGCAGGCGCACGACGAGATAGGGCAGGAAGATCAGCGGCGTCGCGCGAATCGCGGCGGCGACGGCCAGCAGAAATCCGCCCGACGCTTCACGGCCGACCGTCAACGACCAGAGGCCGGTCATCATGATCGCCAGCGCCGGCAATTCGTAGACCTGATAGTTCAGGCAATCGAGAATATGTTTGGAACTCAGGAAAAGACAGATGCCGCGCAGCCACAGGCCGCTGTTGCCGCGCGTGACACCCGGGTAAAGACGCTCGGCCATCGCCTCGGCGATGCGCACGACGATCACCAGCGAGCCGATACAGACCACGTACCAGACCAGCTTATGCAGGACGGTCGGGATGAACACGAAGGGAATCATCAGCACGGCCAGCGCCGGCTGATACGAGAACATCGGCACGCAGGGCAGCAACTCCTGCGCGCGCAGCATGCACCGCCCCGCCTCGGCATAGAGAGCGACGCTATCGAGCCCTTTGCCGAAAGACGGGTAATAGGCCGCGGCCAGGACAAACAGGAGGAGCCAACCGCCCCAGCGAGCGAACCATTCTTTCATCGCGAAGAGAATTCCTGGGGAAGGCGGGATTTCAGTCTAGCGGCGGGACCCGGACGCGCAAGCCGTAAAACCTTATAACCGGCTTGTAGCAACGTGTTTCGGGTGTTATCTCGCGGCCATGACGGCTGTCCCGATCCAGAATATCCGCAATTTCTCCATCGTCGCCCATATCGACCACGGGAAATCGACCCTCGCCGACCGGCTGATCCAGCTCACCGGCGGCATGGACGCGCGCGAAATGGCCGGCAAGGAGCAGGTTCTCGATAATATGGATATCGAGAAGGAGCGTGGCATTACCATCAAGGCGCAGACCGTGCGTCTGAACTACCACGCCCATGACGGCAAGGATTACATCCTCAACCTGATCGACACGCCCGGCCACGTCGACTTCGCCTATGAGGTCAACCGCTCACTCGCCGCCTGCGAAGGCTCGCTGCTGGTCGTCGACGCCTCGCAAGGGGTCGAGGCGCAGACCTTGGCCAACGTCTATCACGCGCTCGACGCCGGCCACGAGATCGTGCCTGTCCTGAACAAGGTCGATCTGCCGGCGGCCGAGCCGGAAAAAATCAAGAAGCAGATCGAGGACGTCATCGGCCTCGATGCCTCAAACGCGGTGATGATCTCGGCCAAGACCGGCCTCGGCGTTCCGGACGTGCTCGAGGCCATCGTCACTCGCCTGCCGCCGCCGAAAGGCGACCGCGATGCGCCGCTCAAGGCACTGCTGGTCGATAGCTGGTACGACGCCTATCTCGGCGTCGTCGTTCTGGTGCGCGTCGTCGACGGCGTTTTAAAAAAAGAACAGCGTATTCGTATGATCGGCATCGATGCGTCCTACGAGGTCGATCGCGTCGGCGTGTTCAAGCCGAAGCTGACCATCGTCGATGAACTCGGCCCCGGCGAGATCGGCATGTTGACCGCCTCGATCAAGGAAGTCGCCGACACGCGCGTCGGCGACACCATCACCGACGAGCGCAATCCGGTCGACGAGCCGCTGCCCGGCTTCAAGCCGTCGATCCCGGTGGTGTTCTGCGGTCTCTTTCCCGTCGATGCCGCGCAGTTCGAGGATTTGCGCGCGGCGATGGGCAAGCTGCGCCTCAACGACGCCTCGTTCAGTTTCGAAATGGAAACCTCGGCCGCGCTCGGCTTCGGCTTCCGCTGCGGCTTCCTCGGCCTCTTGCATCTGGAAATCATCCAGGAGCGGCTCGAGCGCGAATTCAATCTCGACCTGATCGCGACCGCGCCGTCGGTCATCTACAAGATGAACCTGCGCGACGGCACGAAGATCGAACTGCACAATCCGGTCGACATGCCGGACGTGATGAAGATCCTCACCATCGAGGAGCCATGGATCGAGGCGACGATTCTGACGCCCGACGACTATCTCGGCTCAGTCTTGAAGCTGTGCCAGGACCGCCGCGGCACGCAGAAGGAGCTGACCTATGTCGGCTCGCGCGCCATGGTGAAATACGACCTGCCGCTCAACGAAGTGGTGTTCGATTTCTACGACCGCCTCAAGTCGGTGTCGAAGGGCTATGCCTCGTTCGACTATCACCTGACGGATTACCGCGAGGCCGATCTGGTCAAGATGTCGATCCTTGTGAACGACGAGCCGGTCGACGCGCTGTCCATGCTCGTCCACCGCACCCGCGCCGAGACGCGCGGCCGCGGCATGGTCGAGAAGCTAAAAGAGCTGATCCCGCCGCACATGTTCCAGGTGCCGATCCAGGCCGCCATCGGCGGCAAGATCATCGCCCGCGAAACCGTGCGCGCGCTGCGCAAGGACGTGACGGCCAAATGCTACGGCGGCGACGCCACCCGCAAACGCAAGCTCTTGGACAAGCAGAAAAAGGGCAAAAAGAAAATGCGGCAGTTCGGCAAGGTCGACATCCCGCAGGAGGCGTTCATCGCGGCGCTGAAGGTGGATACGTGATAGCAGGGCGCCGGTTCTTATCGCTACAGTAAATTTATGAGGCGGGCGTTAAGCCCGCCTCATTTTTATTCGACCGCACCTCACGGCTGCGGAATCTTCGCCCGCTCGACAATCGGCAGCCACTTGTCGTAGTCGGCGAGGACGGTTTTCTCCAGGTCCGCGCCCGACAGGCTGGCCGGGGTCACGCCCAGCATCTTCAGCTTCTCGATGATGGCCGGCTCCCTGGTGATGGCGATCAGTTCGTCGGCCAGCTTCTTGCGGATGTTTTCCGGCACATTGGCCGGCGCGATGAACACCGCCGACCAGGTCACGTCCAGGCCCGGAATGCTCTCGGCCAAAGTCGGGATCGAGTTGTCGAAGCCGTAGCGCTCGAGCGACGACACGGCGATGGCTTTCGCCTTGCCGGCCTGCACCTGCGGATAGGCGGTCGAGAACTGGTCGCAGGTCATCTGGATCTGGCCGCCGAGCAGGTCCTGAATGATCTGGTTCGATGCACGATACGGCACATGCGTGATCTTGGCGCCGGTGGCCTGCACGATCAGCTCCATGCACAGATGCTGCGAGGTGCCGATGCCGGACGAGCCGTAGCTGAGCTTGTCGGGGTTCGCCTTGATATAGGCGATGAACTCCGGAACAGTCTTGGCCGGCACGCTCGGATGCACGATCAGCATGTTGGGCTGCGTGCCGACCTGCGCCACCGGGCGAATATCCTTGCGGCTGTCGTAGCCGAGCTTGTCCTTGTAGATATGCGGCAGGATGAACAGCGTGCCGGCGGTGACGACGCCGAGCGTGTAGCCGTCCGGCTGCGCCTTCGCCATCGCCGCGATGCCGAGGCTGCCGCCAGCGCCGCTCTTGTTCTCGATCACGAATTGCTGGCCGAGGCGCTGCGACAGGCGGTCGGCGAAAATGCGCGCGGCGACGTCGGTGTTGCCGCCGGCCGCGAAGGGCACGATCACCGTCACCGGCTTGGTCGGCCAGTTCTGCGCCTGCGCTGGCGCGGCGGTCATCAGTGCTGCGGCCGCCAGACTGGCGAATACATATGTCGGTAGCGTCTTCATCCGAGGCTCCTCCCAAAAAGAATTGTTGTTCGAACTTGTTATTGTTCTGTTTGGACAAGCCTAGCGCGGATCGCGCGCGCCCGATAGCGGTCAGGAGCCGCGAATTTCCGCCGTCTCGACAAGCCTGTCGATGCTAGCGCACGGCCGGGATCGGCGCGCCCTTGGCGGGCTGCGGCGACGCGGCAGCGTCGAAGCAGGCCAGCCGCGTGGCGCTATCGGCGATGTGCTGGCAGTTGGTTTGGTGGCCTGACCCCGCCAGCAGCAGGATGGCCACCGCGGCAATGACGCCGACAGTCACCAGCGGCCAATGCTCTCTCGGCTTGGCGATTTGTTTGTCGAATGTGCCGTCGAACAGGTCGTAGCGGCGGGTCATGGCCACCTCCATTTTCACTCGCTTTCGGTAGCGAAATAGAAATGGCGGCGCCGGTGTAAGAACGCGATTAGGAAATAGTGTGCGCCGCATCAAGGCGGCATAAAGAGCGCCAATAGACTCGCGGCGGCGCCACCTATCAGATGCGCCGCGCCCCTACACCCCCAGCAACCGCTCCGCATTGCCATGCGCGATGGCGGCGCGGTCCGCGTCGCTATTCGGCAATCCTTCGAGAAACTCGCGCGCTTCTGTCATCGAGCCATACGGGTAATCGACCGAGAACATGATGCGCGCCGCGCCGACGTTGGCAATGAGGTCGGCAAACGTCGGCGCGTAATTGAAGCCGCCGAAGGTGTAATGCAAATTCTCGCGCATGTAGTCGCCGAGCGGGCGTTTGGGCCCGGCGCCCGGCGGGAGCATCGCGGCGGAGGCTTCCATGCGCGGCATCATGAAGGGCAGCGCCTCGCCGAGATGGCCGACGACCATCTGCAATTTCGGAAAGCGGTCGAACACGCCCGCGAGCACCATGCGCAGGACGTGCATGCCGGTCTCGATGTGCCAGCCCCAGCCCGGCCCGGCGATCATGAAGGTCGTCGCCGGGTGAAAGCCCGAATAGGACGCCTGCATCACCGCAGGCGGCGGCAAAGTCGGATGCAGATAGATCGGCACGTTGAGCGCCTCGGCGCGCGCCAGGACCGGCGCATAGAACGGGTCGTCGAGATAGCGGCCGCGATTGTGGCCGTTGATGTTGGCGCCCTTGAAGCCGAGTTCGCGCACGCAGCGCGTCAGTTCGTCGGCCGCAATTTCAGGCGCGCCCGTCGGCAGCGACGCGAACCCGGCGAAGCGTTTGGGATGCCGGCGCAGCGCGGCGGCCAGCAGATCGTTGGCGTCGCGCGACACCGCGATGGCTTCCTCGCCTTCGGCTTGTTCGGTGCCGGGATAATTGAGCGACAGCATCTGCATCTCGACGCCGGCCTCGTCCATCGCCGCGACGCGGCCATCGCCAATGTCAGCGAGCCTGGCGAAGGTAGCAGCCGCGCGTTCGCCGCCGGCGCGCAGCATAGCCTCCCTGAAGCCTTTGCCCGGGCCGTCGAGAAATGCGGGCGTGGTGAAGTGCTCTTCAAGGGCAATGAGGCGCATGGCGGACCTGTTGTCGGCTGGGTTTCGGTCGGGCGACGCATCCTACAGGTTTTGCCGGCGAGCGCGATGCCCGGGCTGGCGTCGCCCACATTCCGGAACCACCCCGCATTTCCGTGCGTTCAATCTCGCGGGGAACAAATGAGGAGAAGCCTCATGCCGCGCGGCGACAAGTCAGCCTACACCGACAAGCAGAAGCGCAAGGCCGAACATATCGAGGAAGGCTACGAGGATCGCGGCGTTTCCAAAAAGGAGTCCGAGCGGCGCGCGTGGGCGACGGTCAACAAGGAAAGCCACGGCGGCAAGAAGTCCGGTTCCGGCCGCGGCAAAAAGGAAAGCCACGCCGCCTCGCGCAAGGGCGGAAAACTGGGCGGCACGGCCTCGGCCGCGCGATCGAAAGCAGCCAAGAAGGCAGCCAAGTCGCGCTCGGCCAAAAAAGTGGCGCGCACGCGCAAGAAGAAGCTTTAGCGATTGCGTCCCGGCGACAGGAAAATGCTTTCAAACGGATTCGACGGCGGGTCCAGCGCCGGCGCGCGCGGCCGTGTCCGGCGTTCGGCGTTGTCGCGGCGCGGCGCGGCCGGGGCGTCGCCGGTGATGATGATGCGGGTGTCCTTCACATTCGCCTGCACCAGCGCGAACAGCGACGCAGCATTGTCGGGGTGCAACCTGATGCAGCCATGCGAGGCCGGACGGCCGAGACGCGAGATCTCATAGCTGCCGTGAATGGCATAGCCGCCGTGAAAGAAAATCGAATGCGGCATCGGCGACCAGTCATATGTGCGCGAGAACCATCGCACCGCCAGGCGCTCCGGACGATAGGTGCCGTTCGGCGTGCGATAGCCGGTCCGAGCCGTCGATACCGGGAATTCAAAACGAGTGAAGCCATCGACCGTCGCCGTCAGCCGCTGCGTCGACTTGTCGACGGTAATGACGACCTCGGCCCACGCTGGCGTGGCAACGCCGAGCAGCATGGCAATAATGGCAATCGCGAGCGTCGAACGCGGCACGGCAGTTCCCCCGCGCCACTCTCCCGTTCTTTGCCAGCAATAGCCAGCGCCGGGCGGGCGCGGCGGTGTCTTCGTTAAGCCATGGTTAACCATACAATCGCCGGACGTAGCGCGGCTTTTGCGCGTGGCCGCCCCGGGAACTCCGGACGCCGGCCGGTAAACCATCGCCGCCATTTAACCTGACAGCCGGCGGCGGAGCCGCTAAATTGGAACCATCATGCTGACCAGAATTTCCATCTGTTTCGCATTCATGCTGGCACTGGCCGGCAGCGCCGCTGCCATCGACAATGGCAAGCCCGCGGCAACGTCCGAAAAGCCCGCGCCGACGCCGGACAAGCCCGCCGCTGCCGACTCCAAAGACGCCGGCAAGAAGGAAACGATAGCGGCCAAGCTTTTGTTCGCCGCCAAGCAGCTTCCGACGATCGGCAAGGCGGTGGCGATCGGTTATTACCCGCGCGGCTGTCTGCAGGGCGGCGTCGCGCTGCCGGTCAACGGCCCGACCTGGCAGGTCATGCGCCTGTCGCGCAATCGAAATTGGGGCCATCCGAGCCTCGTGAACTTCCTCGAAAAATTCGCGCCCGCCGCCGCCAAGGCGACCGGGTGGAACGGCATTCTGGTCGGCGACATGGCGCAACCGCGCGGCGGCCCGACTCCGTTCGGCCACATGAGCCATCAGACCGGACTCGACGTCGATGTTTGGTTCATGCCCATGCCCGCCCACGTTCTCAGCTCGGAAGAACGCGAGAAGACCTCGGCGACCAATCTGGTGTCCGACGACTGGCTGCGCGTCAATCCGAAGACCTGGACGCCTGCGCACGCCGCTTTCATCCGCACCGCGGCCGAGCAGCCGGGAGTCGAGCGCGTTCTGGTCAATGCCGCGATTAAAAAAGAAATGTGCCGAATGCAGGGCGACAAGCACCCCGCCTGGATGGAAAAGGTGCGGCCCTGGTACGCCCACCACGATCATATTCACGTCCGGCTGGAATGCCCGGCCGATTCGCCGACCTGCCGCAAGCAGCCGGCGGTGCCCGGCGAAGACGGTTGCGGCAAGGGTCTCGATTTCTGGTTCTCCGACAAGGTTCTGAACATCAAGCCAAAGATTGGCGGCAAGCCTGCACCGGGTCTAACCATGGCCGACCTGCCGCCCGCCTGTCAGGACGTGCTGGCCGCGCCCGCCGCGCCGGTACGCGCGTCAAACAACTAGTGGATATGAAAAGGCCGCGATAATCGCGGCCCATGACTAGTGCCGCCGATTTGAAGTTCCTGCATCACCTGCCGCGAGTTCGTTCAGGAACTTCAAATCGATACGCGGCACTAGAATCAAATATTTTCTAGTGCCCCTTAGTTTCCGAAGTTCGTGTCAGCGCTTGCTGCGACGTATCACGAACCTCGGAAACGGGGCCCTAGCGTCGGGCACGGAAACGTGCGATCCGGTTGCCGGAAAATTTCCCCTAGGTGTTCGATCGGAAAATCAGTCATGCAACTTTGCCGTTTCAACGATAATCGCCTCGGTCTCGTCGACGGCGATCGCGTCAAGGACGTCACCGCCGCGCTCAAGATTCTGCCGGCGTCCCACTATCCGCTGCCCACTTACGACCTGATGATCGCCAACCTGCCGGCGATCCGCGCTGAAGTGGAAAAGCTCGCCAAGGACGCCAAGGTCCTGCCGCTCGCCGACTGCGCGCTGCTGTCGCCGATCGCCAATCCCGGCAAGATCGTCGCAGCTCCCGTGAACTACAAGAAGCATCTCGAGGAAGCGCAGACCGACCCCGAACTGCATCACCAGAACCAGATCGCGGAAATCCAGCGCGTCGGCCTGTTCCTGAAGGCAACCAGTTCGCTCGGCGGCGCCTGCCAGGACATCGTCATCCGCCATCCCGACCGCCGCACCGACCATGAGATCGAACTGGTCGCCATCATCGGCACCAAGGCGGACCGGGTGAAGCGCGAAGACGCGATGAAGCACATCGCCGGCTATTGCATCGGCCTCGACATCACCGTGCGCGGTCCGGAAGAGCGCTCGTTGCGCAAGTCGATCGATACCTACTCGGTGATGGGCCCCTATATGGTCACCGCCGACAGCGTGAAGGATCCGAACAAGCTCGGTTTTGAGCTGACGGTGAATGGCGAGCCGCGCCAGAAGTCCAATACCAGCGACCTGATCATCGGCATCGCCGACCTGATCGTTTTTGCTTCGGCCTATTACACCTTGATGCCCGGCGACCTGTTGATGACCGGCACGCCCGATGGCGTCGGCCCGATCAAATCCGGCGACGTCATCGATGCGCGCATCGATCAGCTGGGCTCGATGAAGGTGAAGGTGAAGTAGCTAAATCGATCGTCCGCCAACTCAACGTCATCATCCGCGAAGGCGGATGATCCAGCGCTTTCCTTTTAGCCGGCAAGCAGGAGCTGGGTCCCCGCCTCCGCGGGGACGACGAAAGAGTTGCGGGTGATGGCTACGCCACCGGCAACACATTGGTGTACTTTACCTGCTCAAGCGCGAAGCTCGACTCGATCGAGGCAATGCCTTCGAGGCGCGTGAGCTTGGTCTTGAGAAAGCGCTCATAGGCGGCAAGGTCCGGCACCACGACGCGCAGCCAGTAGTCGCGCGGGCCGGTCATCAGGTAGCACTCCAGCACTTCCGGCCAGCGCGCGATTGTTCGGGCGAATTTTTCGAGCAGGTCTTCCTTCTGCTTCTCCAGCTTCACTGAGATGAAGACGCTGACCGGCAGCCCGGCCGCGCGCTGGTCGAGCACCGCGACATAACGCGCAATGACGCCGGATTTTTCCAGAATTCGGACGCGGCGCAGGCAAGGCGATGGCGACAGACCGACCTTGCCGGCGAGATCGTTGATGCTCATGCGTCCATCGACCTGGAGCAAGGCAAGGATCTTCAAGTCCACGGGATCGAGGGCTGGAATTGGCATAAGTCACCTGTTTTTGCGATAATATTGACAGAACGAGCTATTATTGGCTGATTTTATAACGGGATTTGGCATACATCGCCAGCCGCCGAGGGTCATAATTGCCGGATGCAAAGTCCGATGGACATTACCGCCGACAAACTCGCCGCCTTGAGCGCGCTCGAGCGCAAAGTGCTGTGGCTGGCGAGCTGGACCATCCACAACGCCAATCACCTGCGCGAGAACGCGGACGGCCTGAAGGTCGGCGGCCATCAGGCCTCATCCGCCTCACTCGCCACCATCATGACGGCGCTGTATTTCGACGTGTTGCGGCCGCAGGACCGCGTCGCGGTCAAGCCGCATGCCTCACCGATCTTCCACGCCATCCAGTATCTGCTCGGCAAGCAGACGCGGCAGAAGCTCGAAGATTTTCGTGGCTACAAGGGTGCGCAGAGCTATCCGTCCCGCACCAAGGATACCGATGATGTCGATTTCTCGACCGGCTCGGTCGGTCTCGGCGTGGCGCAAACCTTGTTCTCGTCGCTCGTGCAGGATTACGTGCATGCGCACGGCTGGGCGAAGGATCGCCCCGAGGGCCGCATGGTCGCGCTGGTCGGCGATGCCGAACTCGACGAAGGCAACATCTTCGAAGCTTTGCTCGACGGCTGGAAGCAGGGCCTGCGCAATTGCTGGTGGATCATCGACTACAACCGGCAAAGTCTCGACGCTGTCGTGCGCGAAGGCCTGTGGGAACGCTACGAGCAGCTGTTCAAGAATTTCGGCTGGAATGTCGTCATCGTCAAATACGGTTCGCTACAGCAGGCGGCGTTCAAGAAACCGGGCGGCGACAAGCTCAAATCGTGGATCGACAATTGTCCGAACCAGCTCTACTCGGCGCTGGTCTTTGCCGGTGGCGCGGCCTGGCGCAAGAGACTCAATGACGAGATCGGCGATCAGGGTGACGTTTCAAAATTGATCGCCGCGCGCAGTGACGACGAACTCGCGCAGCTGATGAACAATCTCGGCGGTCACGATCTGCCGGCCGTGCTGGCCGCGCTACATGGCGCGCATGCCGAGAAGCCGACCTGCTTCATCTGCTACACCGTCAAGGGCTTCGGCCTGCCGATGGCGGGACATAAGGACAATCACGCCGGGATGATGACGCCGGCGCAGATGGAATCGTTTCAGACCGCGATGGGCGTTCGCGCCGGACACGAGTGGGAAAAGTTCGAAGGCATCGCTCAGCCAGAGAAGATACAAGCCTTCCTCGACAACGTGCCGTTCGCGGCCGACAAGAACCGCCGCCTCATCGCGCCGATGATCGACGTGCCCGCCGACATTCCGATCACGATCCAGCCGGTGATGGCGACGCAGACCGGCTTCGGCGCGATCCTCAACGAGATCGGCCGCGGCGACAGCGAGTTCGCGCGCCGCATCGTCACGACGTCGCCGGACGTCACGGTGTCGACCAATCTCGGGCCGTGGGTCAACCGGCGCGGGCTTTTTGCCCGCGAGAGCATGAAGGACACCTTCAAGAGCGAACGCATCCCATCAACCTTCAACTGGGAGTTCTCGCCGAAAGGCCAGCACATGGAGCTGGGCATCGCCGAGATGAACCTGTTCATCATGCTGTCGGCGCTCGGCCTGTCGCATTCCATCAACGGCGAACGCCTCCTGCCGATCGGCACGCTCTATGATCCCTTCATCGCGCGCGGCCTCGATGCGCTGAACTATGCCTGTTACCAGGATGCCCGCTTCATGGTGGTGGCGACGCCGTCCGGCATCACGCTCGCCGGCGAAGGCGGCGCGCATCAATCGATCGCCGAGCCGTTGATCGGCATGGCTCAGGATGGCCTCGCCTCGTTCGAGCCGGCCTTCGTCGATGAACTCTCTGTCATCATGAACTGGGCCTTCGCCTACATGCAGAAGGACGGCAAGGGTGAAGCGTCCGAACAGAATTGGCTGCGCGACGAAACCGGCGGCTCGATCTATCTGCGGCTATCGACGCGACCGATCGAGCAGATCCAGCGCGAGATGACTGCGGAATTGCGGAGCGAGATTATCGATGGCGCCTACTGGCTGCGCAAGCCGGGCCCGAATTGCCAGGTGGTCGTTGCCTATACAGGCGCCATCGCGCCGGAAGCCATCGCCGCGGTCGGCCTGATGGCGGAAGACCGCCGCGACATCGGCCTGCTTGCTGTCACATCAGCCGACCGGCTCAATGCCGGCTGGAGCGCGGCGCAGCGTGCGCGCGAACGCGGTCTGGTGCATGCGCGCTCGCATGTCGAGCGCCTGCTCGGCGATCTGCCGTCCAATTGCGCCATCGTCAGCGTCGTCGACGGTCATCCTGCAACGCTGGCATGGCTCGGCGCGGTGCAGGGCAACCGCACCCGCGCGCTTGGCGTCGAGCATTTCGGCCAAACCGGCACGCTTGCCGATCTGTACCGGCACTACGGCATCGACTCGAATGCGATTATCGCCGCGGCGCAGGCGATCGCGCCGGGGCGGCCGATCAGATTTTTGAAGGCTCTTCCTTAGCACCTCTCCCCGCGCGCGCGGGGAGAGGTAAGAAGTTTACTTCCCATCCTCCAGAATCATCGCCGCGCCCTTCTCGGCGATCATCATGGTCGGCGAATTGGTGTTGCCCGAGGTGATCGACGGCATTACCGAGGCGTCGATGACGCGCAGGCCGTCGATGCCGATGACGCGCAGCCGCGTATCGACAACCGCGCGGGCATCGTCGTCGCGGCCCATGCGGGCCGTGCCGACGGGATGGAAAATCGTCGTGCCGATATCGCCGGCGGCTTTCTCCAGCGCCGCCTCATCATTGCTTGATACCTGTTCGCCGGGCAGGTATTCGACCGGCGTATATTTGCGAAGCGCCGGCTGCGACACGATTGAACGTGTGACACGAATCGAGTCGGCGGCGACCTGGCGGTCTTCCGGTGTCGACAGATAATTCGGCGCGATGGCTGGCGCCTTCGCCGGATCGGCCGATTTCAGCGTCAACGCTCCGCGCGAGGTCGGCCTCAGGTTAGCGACACTCGCCGTGAACGCCGGAAACGGATGCAGCGGCTCGCCGAACTTGTCGAGCGACAAAGGCTGCACATGATACTGGATGTTGGCGCGATCCTGCGTCTTGTCGGATTTTGTAAAGGCGCCGAGTTGCGACGGCGACATCGTCATCGGCCCGCGGCGGCGCAGAAGATAATCGAGACCCATGCCGGCGCGGCCGACCAATGTCGCATTGATCGCGTTCAAGGTCTTGACGCCGGACACCTTGTAGATCGTGCGCAGTTGCAGATGGTCCTGCAGATTGCTGCCGACACCCGGTTTATCGAGAACCGCCGCGATGCCATGTTGCGCCAACTGCGCTGCCGGGCCGACGCCCGACAGCATCAACAGATGCGGCGAGCCGATGGCGCCGGCCGAGAGAATGACTTCGCCGCGACAGCGCGCGACACGCGCTTCGCCGTTCTGCCGCCAGCGCACGCCGCTGGCGCGCTTTCCGGTGAATTCGACGGCTTCGGCAAGGCAGCCTGATTCGACGCGAAGGTTCTTGCGCCCCATGACCGGCTTTAAAAATCCGCGCGCCGCCGACCAGCGGCGGCCGCGCTTCTGGTTGACGTGAAAATAGCCAATGCCTTCGTTGTCGCCGGTATTGAAATCGTCGACCGCCGGAATGCCGTACTGCACCGCCGCCTGCCGGAAGGCTTCGAGGATTTCCCACGATAGCCTCTGCCGTTCGACGCGCCACTCGCCACCCGACGCATGCTCATCGCCAGCGATGAAATGGTCGACATGCTTGCGGAAGAACGGCCGGACGTCGTCCCACGACCAGCCGGGCAATCCGAGCTGGCGCCACTGGTCGTAATCCGTGGCCTGGCCGAGCATGTAGATCATGCCGTTAATGGCCGATGAGCCGCCAAGCACCTTGCCGCGCGGATAATTCAGGCTGCGGCCGTTGAGGCCGGGCTCCGGCTCGGTTTTGAACATCCAGTCGGCGCGCGGATTGCCGATGGCGAACAGATAGCCGACCGGAATGTGAAACCAGATCCAGTTATCGCGGCCGCCGGCTTCCAACAGCAACACCCGCTTGGTCGGGTCGGCCGACAGCCGGTTGGCCAGCACACAGCCAGCCGATCCTGCGCCGACGATGATGTAATCGAATTCGCCCTCGACAGGCGTCGCATTGACCATTTCGTCCCCTCGACACTCTCTCGCATCGGACTTTACCTTGACCGGCGAGACTTGCTAGGCTTCTGTCATGTCCTGCGGCCCACTGTGCGTGCGCCGCTAGCACGCCGGAACGGCGGTTCCGACCTAGATCGTCAGCCATCACGATTTTTTACCGGCCGGCGCCGCTATGGCGCCCGTGGAGGACCGCCCATGTTTGTCAGAATTATTCCGCGTCTTTTCGCAATCGTCGGACTAATGCTTGCCGCCGCGCAACCTTTGGCAGCGCAGGAAGCCATTACCGTCTTCGCCGCCGCGTCGCTGAAGAACGCGCTCGACGACGCCAATGCCGCCTTCACGAAGGCGACTGGCGTCAAGGTGACGGCGAGCTACGCCGCATCTTCCGCGCTGGCCAAGCAAATAGAGCAAGGCGCGCCGGCCGACGTGTTCATCTCCGCCGACCTGCAATGGATGGACTATGTCGCGCAGAAAACGTTGATCAAGCCCGACACCCGCGTCAATCTGCTCGGCAACAAGCTCGTGCTGATCGCCGCGTCCGATTCCAAGCTTGGCCCTATCACCATCGCCAAGCCGTTCGACATCGCCAAACTCGCCGGCGATGGCCGCATCGCGGTTGCCGACGTCAAGGCCGTGCCGGCCGGGCTTTATGCCAAGGCGGCGCTTGAGGCGCTGGACGGCTGGAAGGCCGCCCAGCCGAAACTGGCGATGGCCGAGAATGTGCGCGCGACCTTGTCTTTCGTTGCGCGGGGCGAGACGCCGATCGGCATCGTCTATGCGACGGACGCCCAGGTGGAGCCGAAGGTGAAGATCGTCGGCATATTCCCGGACGGCTCGCATCCGCCGGTCGTCTATCCGGTCGCCGCGACGTCGGCGACAACGAATGCCGCGTCGCTGAGGTATCTTGACTTCTTGCGCACCGGGACGGCGAAAGCGATTTTCGAGAAATACGGCTTCAGCTTCCTGATCAAGCCGGTGTCATAAGTCGGATGTTCGACCTCTCACCCCAGGAATGGGTCGCGGTTCAGTTGTCGCTGCGGATCGCTGCGGTCGCGACCGTGGTGGCGCTGCCGTTCGGCATCGCCATTGCCTATGTGCTGGCGCGCAAAAATTTCTGGGGCAAGTCGCTGCTCGATGCGCTGGTCCATCTGCCCCTGGTGTTGCCGCCGGTCGTCACCGGCTATCTGCTGCTGATTACCCTGGGCCGGCGCGCGCCGGTCGGCGCATGGCTCGCCGAGCATCTCGGCATCGTGTTCTCGTTTCGCTGGACCGGCGCCGCGCTCGCCTGCGGCGTCATGGCCTTCCCATTGGTGGTGCGGCCGATCAGGCTGTCGATCGAGGCTATCGACCGTCGACTGGAAGACGCGTCGCAAACGCTCGGCGCCAGCGGCTTCTGGGTCTTCGCGACGACCACGCTGCCGCTGGCGCTGCCCGGCATCATCGCAGGCGGCATGCTCGGCTTTGCCAAGGCGCTCGGCGAATTCGGCGCGACCATCACCTTCGTCTCCAACATTCCGGGCGAGACGCAGACCATCTCGGCGGCGATCTACACCTTGACACAAGTGCCGGACGGCGACCGCGCCGCAATGCAGCTCGTCCTTGTCTCCATCGTCATTTCTGTTGCCGCGCTGGTGGCGTCGGAATGGCTGGCGCGCCGCGCGAGCGCACGCCTGCACGGGGTCTAGAATGCTGACCGTCGCTGTGGAAAAGACTTTAGGAGAATTTCGCATCGACGCGCGCTTCGACGGCGAAAGCGGCGCCACCGGTCTGTTCGGCCCCTCCGGCAGCGGCAAGACCAGCATCATCAACATGATCGCAGGGCTGATGACTCCGGATCGCGGCCGCGTCGTGCTCGATGAGTTGGTGCTGTTCGACAGCACGGCCCGCATCGATATGCCGGTGGCGCAGCGCCGCATCGGCTATGTGTTTCAGGAGGGCCGGCTGTTTCCGCACCTGTCTATCAAGAGCAATCTCGATTACGGGCGCTGGATGACCGGATTTGCGGCCGACACGGCGGCCTTCGCACGGGTGGTCGAACTGCTCGACGTCGGTCACCTGCTCGACCGCCGGCCGGGCAAATTGTCGGGCGGCGAGCGCCAGCGCGTCGCCGTCGGCCGCGCTTTGCTGATGCGGCCGCGACTGCTGCTGCTCGACGAGCCTCTCGCCTCGCTCGATGCCGGCCGCAAGGACGACATATTGCCGTATCTCGAACGCCTGCGCGACGAAGCCAAAGTGCCGATAGTCTATGTCAGCCACGATCCCGGTGAGGTGAAGCGCATCGCCTCGCGCGTCGTGCGAATCGAGGGCGGCAGCGTGGTAGCGACGGGTGGTGTGGAACTTCTTGGCGCGTAACTTGTGTATGCTTGTGCCATGTTCCCGCCTTCCCGAATCGTCTGCCTGACCGAAGAGACCGTCGAGACCTTGTATCTCCTCGGCGAGGACGCGCGCATCGTCGGCGTCTCCGGCTATGCGGTGCGGCCGCCGCAAGTGCGCAAGGAGAAGCCACGCGTCTCGGCCTTCATTTCCGCCGACGTGCCGAAAATTCTAGCGCTGGAGCCGGACCTCGTTCTGACCTTTTCGGATTTGCAGGCCGACATCGTCGCCGATCTGATTCGCGCCAATGTCGCCGTGCATGCTTTCAACCAGCGCGATGTCGCCGGCATTTTCAACATGATCTGCACTTTGGGCGCTTTGGTCGGCCAGCCCGCCAAAGCCGGCGCGCTGGCGCATTCGCTTTCCACCCGCGTCGAAGCCGTACGCACCAAGGCGAAAAAACTGCCGCGCCGGCCGCGCGTCTACTTCGAGGAATGGGACGAGCCGATGATTTCCGGCCTGGGTTGGGTGTCGGAACTGGTCGACGCCGCCGGAGGTATCGACGTTTTTTCGCAGCTCGCGGCAAAGAAAAATGCCAGGGACCGAATTGTTTCGGGCGATGCCGTCATCGCCGCCCGGCCCGACATCATCATTGGCTCCTGGTGCGGCAAGAAATTCGCGCCCGGAAAGGTCGCCGCCCGGCCCGGCTTTGCCGCAATCCCGGCGGTCGCCAGCGGTTCCTTGCGTGAAATCAAGTCCACCATCATCCTGCAACCGGGCCCGGCAGCATTGACCGACGGTCTCGACGCCCTCGCCAAGATCATTGCCGAATGGGTGGAAAACCCAGCCCCGGTCGTGCTAGGCTGAGTTTCGACCCGGAAAACAAGGAATTCGATCGATGCCCATCCAGACCTCGAAGCCTGCCAATTCCCTCGCCGTCCTTTGGCCGGATCTGGCGCTGGTGGCATTTCTGATCGGGCTCGATGTGGTGGCGCGGCTGCTGCCGCATGCGCCGGGCTTTCTCCCGGTCGCGGCGAGCGGCCTGTTTGCCGCCCGCTATCTGCGGCTGCCGGCGCTCGCGATCGTCGTGCCGGTCCTGGCCATGATCCTGAGCGACGCCATGCTGCCGGGCGAAGACTGGCGCATCCAACTGGTCGGCTTTTTCGCCATCGCGATCCCGGCGGTCGCCGGCGTCGCGACACGGCGCTGGGGCGGCGCGCTGCTGGTCGTGAGCACGATGATCGGCTCGTCGATCCTGTTTTTTCTGGCGTCGAACGGCGCGGTGTGGGCCTTCAGCGGCATGTATCCGCTCAACCTGGCCGGCCTGACGCAATGCTACGTCCTGGCGCTGCCCTTCCTTGAGAAGACGATGCTGGGCGATCTGTTCTGGACCGGCGTCCTGTTCGGCGGCGCCTGGGCGGTTAACTGGGCCGTGCAGAACGTCCCCGTGCTGGCGCGGCGCCCGCACTAACGCAGCTTCGAAATCAGCCGATCCACTTTTGCACGCGCCGCCACAGCGACTTGGCGCGCGCGGGCAACGTCGTCTGTTCTTCCGGCTCAGCAAGCCGGAGGCCGACAGTGGTAACGCGGCCGCTTTCCACTTTGTGAGCCAATAATGCGATCGGCCCGAGCTGGACGATGTCGCCGGTCTTGGCTGCGCGGCCGAGCTTTTCGCTGAACAATTCGCTCAATGTCACTTCGGTGTGGTCGGCGGCGACCTGCAATCCGTAGATCTCGGCAAGCGCGCCGAGGGCGGCCGATCCGGGCACGAAAAAGTCGCCGAGCAGTTCCGGCTCGGGCGCTCGCGGCGGCGGTATGTTCATGAAAAAGCGGTCGAGCGCCTGCGCCTTTTCCGGCGGCGCCAGCAGATAGACGTAGTCGCCGACGCGCACCGGTTCGGCTTCCGCCGGCGTCAGGATTTTCTCTTTGCGAATCACCAATGTCGGCCGCGCCCAGTTCGGAATGAGGCCGCGGCGCAGATAGGGGCTATTGGCCGGCACCGGATAGCCGACAATCTCGCGCGCCAGTTGCCCAGGGAGGTCGAGTTCGACACGGCGCGGCAGCGGATCGCTGCGCGCAAACGACATGCCAAGCTTGCGGGCCGACAACGCGACCGTCCACCCCTGGATCAATAGCGACGACAGCACGACCACGAAGGCGACGTCGAAATACAGGTACGCGCCCGGCAGGCCGACCAGCAGCGGGATCGACGCCAGAAAAATCGCCACTGCGCCGCGCAAGCCGACCCATGAGATGAACAGCTTCTCGCGCCACTGGTATTTGAACGGCGCGAGGCAGAGAAACACCGCCGCCGGCCGCGCCACCAGCATCAGAACCAGCGCCACCGCGATGGCGCCGACAAGGTTGTCGGCCAGCCGCTCCGGCCAGACCAGCAGCCCGAGCAGCACGAACATCACGATCTGCGCCAGCCAGGTGATGGCGTCGAGGAACACCACCACCGAATTATGCGCGCGGGTCTGCCGGTTGCCGACAACGAGGCCGGCGAGATAAACGGCGAGAAAGCCGGACGAATGCACGGCATTGCCGAAGGCGAAGACGACTAGCGCGCTGACCGCGACGAAAGGCGCGTGCAGCCCCTGCGCCAGCGGCACACGGTTGAGCACCAGCGTGATGACGCGTCCGCCGCCATAGCCGATGACGCAGCCGAGCACGGTGTCGCGCAGTAGCGTTATCGCCGCGTGCGACCAGCTCTGACTGCCGATGGCGAGGATTTCGACCAGCAGCAGCGCCAGAAACACCGCGAAGGGGTCGTTGGTGCCGGATTCCACTTCCAGCGTGCCGCGCACGCGTGGCCGCAAGCGCAGGCCACCGGCGTTGATCAGGAGGAACACGGCGGCAGCGTCGGTCGAGGCCACCACGGCGCCCATAAGCAGGGATTCGATCCAGCCAATGCCGAGCACATATTTGGCGACCGGCGCGGTCAGCAGGGTGGTGACCAGCACACCAACGGTCGCCAGCATCACCGACGGGGCGACCACGCTGCGGATGCTGGCGAAGCGGGTGCGCAGGCCGCCATCGAACAGGATCAACGCCAGCGCAATGGAACCGACCGTGTAGGCGGTGCCGACATCGTCGAACTTGACGCCGCCGGGCCCGCCCTCGCCCGCAAGCATGCCGACCAGCAGGAAGACGAGCAGCAAAGGCGCGCCAAAGCGCAAGGCAATCAGGCTCGACAGAATGCCGGCCATAACCAGCAGGCTGCCGAGAAGTATCGCAATACTAACGGTGTCGAGCGAGGCCATGCGAATCCTTCCTTTCCTTATAGAAAGGATTCGCACCGCCAAGAGCAACGGGAAATCAGTCGCAGGCGTTCTTCCTTCCCCTCTCCCCTTGTGGGAGAGGGGAAGGAACGCACCACCACGGCCAAGAACTAGAAGTTCACCTTATCGCCGCCCTTGAGCGAGAGGATTTCGCGCGCCTCATCCGGATTGGCGATCTCGAGACCGAGGCCTTCGAGGATCTGACGCACCTTGGTCACCTGCTGGGCATTGGATTCAGCCAGTTTGCCGGGGCCAAGCCAGAGCGAATCTTCCAGGCCGACGCGGACATTGCCGCCCATCGCCGCGGCGATGGCCGCGACCTTCATCTGGTTCGCGCCGGCGCCGAGCACCGACCAGTGATAATTATCGCCGAGCAAACGATCGGCGGTCCGCTTCATCATGATAACGTCTTCGGGGTGCGCGCCGATGCCGCCGAGAAGCCCGAACACCGATTGCACAAAGACCGGCGCCTTGATCAAGCCGCGATCGAGGAAATGCCGCAGGGTATAAAGATGCCCGATGTCGTAGCACTCGACCTCGAAGCGGGTGCTGTTCTCGGCGCAAGTGGTGAGAATGAACTCGATGTCGGCGAGCGTGTTCTTGAAAAAGCCCTTGCGGGAACCTTCGAGATACGGCTCTTCCCAGTCATGTTTGAACTTGCCCTTGAAGCGCGGGATCATCGGATAGAGCCCGAAGTTCATCGTGCCCATGTTGAGCGACGCGACTTCCGGCTTGAGGGACGCGGCGGGCTTCACACGCTCTTCCACCGTCATGGTCGGCGACCCGCCGGTGGTGAGGTTGATCACCACGTTCGAGCGCTGCTTGATCACCTTGAGAAAGGGAAGGAACGCCTCCGGCGTCTGGTCGGGCCGGCCGTCCTGCGGGTTCCGGGCATGCAAATGAACAATGGCGGCTCCGGCTTCGGCGGCGCCGATGGCGGCATCGGCGATCTCCTGCGCCGTGATCGGCAGGTGCGGCGACATTGACGGCGTGTGAATCGAGCCGGTAACGGCGCAAGTTATGATGACCTTGGGCGACTTCGCCATGAGCTATCCATCCCCGTGATATGAGAGTTGTCGTTTCTTTGTTGGACCTTCCGGCCGATCCTAGAGTATCAGCCGGGGGCAAGTCACCTATTGGTAGACGAAGGGCAGCCATTCTGGACGAGCAACAGCCCAAGGTTGAGCCAAAGTCTGCGCGCTTTTCCGGGGTGCTGATCGGCACCTTGTGCGGCACGGGCGCCGCCTTGGCCTGGGCCGCCGGTTTCGTCGTCGCCAAACACGGCATCGAAATCGGTTTTTCGCCGGCCGATCTGGCGCTGCATCGCTTTCTGTGGTCCGGCCTGCTGTTGATGCCGCTGGTGCTGCGCGACGGCATCAAGGACCTCGGCGGCGTCGGCTGGGGCCGCGGCATCGTCATGTCCTTGCTGTCCGGGCCGCCGCAGGCGCTGATCGCCTATACCGGTTTCATCCTCGTACCGCTCGGCCACGGCACCACCATTCAGCCGGCGACCGCGGCGCTGTGCGGCATCGTTTTGGCCGCCGTGGTGCTGCGCGAACGGCCATCGGCGGCGCGCATACTCGGCGGCGTCGCCATCACTGCCGGTTTGACGGTGTTCGGCTTTGAATCGCATTTGACCATCGGCACGCATGGTATCGGCGGCGATCTGCTGTTTGCCGCCGCCGGTGCGTTCTGGGCATGCTTCGGCATATTGCTGCGGCAGTGGCAGATTTCCGGCACCCGCGTCGTCGCCGCGGTTGGCGCCATATCGGTGTTGATTTTTGCGCCCTTGCACGCAGTCCTGGTTGGCTACGAAGGCATCTGGCGTATGGGGCTAATGGAGAATTTGCTGCAAGTCGCGGCGCAGGGCATTATCGCCGGCGTGCTGCCGATTTTTCTGTTCGCCCGTGCCGTCGCCTTGCTCGGCGCCGGGCGCGCGGCGACATTTCCCGCGCTAGTGCCCGGCTTCTCACTCGTCATCGGTTATCTGGCGCTCGGCGTCATTCCGAGCCTCGCGCAACTCGTCGGCCTTTCCATCGTATTGATCGGCTTCAGGCTGACGATGAAATGACGGCGCGTCCCAGCGTCACTCCGGCCCGGCATATTTTCCCGCCGTCTCCGGGAACATGCTCTTGATGATCTTCATCTTGGAGATGTCGACCGAGGCATCCATGTGCAGAAAAATCGCCGCGTCGCGGAAAAATTTCTCGACGCCGAAGTCCAGCATCATGCCATTGCCGCCATGCAGTTCGACTGCGTGCTGCGCGACCTTCATGATCTCCTCGGACGCGAACAGCTTGACCATGTTGCAAAGAACATCGGCCTCCGGCGCATTGTCATCGACCGCGCGCGAGGCGTGATCGAGCAGCGCGCGTACGGCTTCGATGCGCGTCGCCATGTCGGCGAGCCGCAGCGCCACCGCCTGATGCTTGATCAGGATGCGGCCGCCCTGCACATAATTCTGCGTGTAGTCCGACGTTACCTCGAAGGCACGAACGCCGACGCCGAGATTCTTCGCCGCCTGGATGATCTTGCCGGGGCGGAAATAGATGCCGGCCGTCGCCAGCGCGGTGTTTTCGACCATCAAGTGATCGTCGGGCACGAACATGTCCTCGAACACCATCTCGCCATTGTTCATGTAGCGGCAGCCGAGCGTTTCGTTGCAGCGCGCGATGGCGAAGCCCTTGGTCTCGCGCGGCACCAGAAACGACGAGGTGCCCTGCATCATGCCGACCTTTGTGTTGGTATTGGCATAGACGACATAAAGACCGGCATCGTAGCCGTTGGAGATGAACTGCTTGCGGCCGTTGATGACCCAGCCGCCATTGGTCTTGACCGCCTTGGTCTGCATCGCCGCTTCCGGAACGTTGTAGGGCAGCCAGCGGTCGGACGCGCCGCGCGGCTCGGTCAGACAATGCGCCAGCAGGAATTGCGGATCCTCCAGGAGTCGCTTGAACCACTTCTCCTGCAAATGCTTCGGCGCGAACTGACGCAATAGCACCGAGACTTTCCAGTTCTGCACCAGCTTGTCGGCCAGCCCTGAATCGCCGCGGGCAATTTCCTCGGCGATGATCGAAAAGGTTTTTACCTCGGTACCTTTTTCCAGTTCGATACCGCCATATTCTTCCGGCACGCCGAGCGTGCGAATGCCGACTTTTTCCGCGCCTTCCAGAATGCTCGCCGGCAAGCGGGCTTCCGGGGTCATCGACCATTCCTGCTTCCAGTTCTGCTTGACGAAAGGCAGCACCACGTCGTCGACGAAATCGCGGCAGCTCTGCCGCATCATCCGCTGGTCTTCCGACAATCCCCGGTCGTACATGTGCATAACCTCAAGCTTCCCGCCTGGGCGAATGCCCGGCACTTCGTCAATTTGATATTGATCTTGTTTGCGCGCCTTTTCCAAGGGGGGCGTTTGCAATCCTGCGCATGGAGTGTGGCATGGACGATTTCCAGCAATTGGCCGCCAGCATTTCCGACGCCTTGAAAACGTTCGGCAATGAATTCACCTCGGTCTGGCTGATCGTCCAGCTTGGGCTGATCGCGCTCGCCGGGGTCACCGGCACCCTGGCCGCGGCGGTCTTGCGCCGCCGCCTCGATATCGTTTCGCTGAGCATGGGCTGGCCGCCGCTGTTGCGGCTTTTCGCGCGACATTTGTTGGACAATATCGGCACCGTTATATTCGTGCTTATGATCCTCAGCATGCGGCACGGCATGCTGGCGATGACCTGGCCGAGCCGGTCCTACCTGCTTGGCGTCGCCGCGAGTCTGGCCACGGCCTGGGTGGTGATCGCTTTGGTCGCCGGATTGATCCGCAACCAGTTCGTCTATCGTCTGGTCGCGGTGTCGGCCTGGGCGCTGGCCGCGCTCAGCATCCTTGGTCTGTTGCAACCGACGACGGAAGCGCTGGATTCCGTCGCCGTCGTCGTCGGCGGCCTGCGCATCACGCCGCTGTTGGCGATCAAGACCACGGTCCTGATGATGTTCACGCTGTGGGCGGCGAACACGGCCAGCGATTTCCTCGACAAGCGCGTGCAAAGCTCGACCGATCTGACGCCGTCGATCGCGGTGCTGATCGGCAAGCTCATCAGGCTATTGCTGATCTCCTTTGCCATTCTGATCGTTTTATCGACAGTCGGCATCGACCTGTCCGCGCTTGCCCTGTTTTCAGGCGCCGTCGGCGTCGGCCTCGGCTTCGGTTTGCAGAAGATCGTTTCCAATCTGGTGAGCGGCATCATCCTGCTCGCCGACAAGTCGATCAAACCGGGCGACGTGATTTCGGTCGGCGATCATTTCGGCCGCGTCGGCAATATGGGCGCGCGCTACACGTCGGTCGATACACGCGACGGCCGGGAATATCTCATTCCGAACGAGGATTTCATCACCCAGCGCGTCGCCAACTGGACCTATTCCAGCGACCTCGTGCGCCTGTTCGTCAAGTTCAACACGACCTATGACAGCGACCCGCGCCAGGCACAGGCGGCGGCGGTGGAAGCCGCGCTCAGCATTGAACGGGTTCTGAAGAAGCCAACGCCGCAATGCATGCTGACCGAGTTCGGTTCGACCTCGATCGAGTTTGAGTTGTGGTTCTGGATCAAGGACCCTGCCGCCGGCGTCACCAATGTCAAAAGCGACGTGCTGCTGGCGTTGTGGGACACGCTCGGCCAGCATGGTGTGAACATCCCGAAGCCGGGCCCGGCGCGCGTGATCTACGAGATGGCGAAGGACAAGGCCGCGCACGGCACGGACGCGCCGCCACAGGGCAAATCGCCGTTTCCGGGGTGAAGCGTTCTACGCCGCCTTCCGCGTCGCCAGAAACTCGCCCATGCGGTCGAGCGCCTTGAGGATGTTCTCGGTCGAGTTGGCGTAGGACAGGCGCAGATAGCCCTCGCCGAGAATGCCGAAGTCCGGCCCGCCGATGGTGACGACGCCGGTTTCATTCAGCAGGGTGTTCGCCAGTTCCTTGGCTTTCCAGCCGGTGCCCTTGATGTTGGGGAATGCATAGAATGCGCCCTTCGGCACGACGCATGACACGCCCGGCAGTTTGTTCAGCCCGGCGACGACGACACCGCGGCGCTTGTCGAATTCGGCGATCATTTTCCATACTTCGTCCTGCGGACCGGTCAGCGCCGCGAGACCGGCGAACTGCGCCGACGCGTTGACGCAGGAATGCAGATTGACCGCGAGCTTGCGCGCGTAGTCGTAGAGCTTTCCCGGAAACACCGCATAGCCGAGCCGCCAGCCGGTCATGGCGTAAGTTTTCGACCAGCCATTGAGCAGAATCAGGCGGTCGCGGATCGACGGATAAGACAAAAGGCAGACATGCTTCTCGCCGTCATAGACCATGTGATCGTAAATCTCGTCCGACATGATGGCGACATCCGGCCATTTTTCGAGGCCGGCGACGAGCTTGTCGACTTCGCTCTTGGGCGTGACGCCGCCGGTCGGATTGGCCGGCGAATTGACGATCAACAGCCGCGTCTTCGGCGTGATCAGCTTGAGCGTTTCCTCCGCCGAGAAAGCAAAGCCGTTCTCCTCGCGAATTGGCACCGGCACCGGCGTCGCTCCGGTGAATTCGATCATCGAGCGATAGATCGGGAAGCCCGGATCGGGATAAAGAATTTCCACGCCCGGTTCGCCAAACATCATGATCGACATGAACATGGTCGGCTTGCCGCCCGGCATGATCATGACCGAGTCTGGCGAGACGTCGACGCCATAGCGCTTGTGCAAGGACGCGGCGACCGCCTCACGCAGCGGCAGAATGCCGTTGGCCGCGGTATAGCCGTGATGGCCGTCGCGCAGCGCCTTGATGGCGGCTTCGACGATGAACTCGGGTGTGCGGAAATCCGGCTGGCCAATGCCGAGGCTGATGATGTCGCGGCCCTGGGCGGCCAGCGCATTGGCGCGGGCCAGGACGGCGAAGGCATTTTCCTCGCCGATCCGGTCGAAATTCGCGACTGTCTTGAGCATTTTTAAGGTCCTCCCGGGCGCAGTCCGATTTTGCCGGCACTTCACCGTATTCGTGGCCCGAAATCAACAAATCCGCCGGGGCCTGGGCGACGCGGAATGTCCCCTGCGCTTGCTAATGGCCCATAAATCCCGACTTGGATCACGTTCGACGTTGCGATTTACAGCACTACCCGCCTGACGCGAAGGGCGCTAGACTCGCATGCGGGGGCTTTGCGTGAGTTGTGCCGGGCTGCGATCCCGGTGCTCGCGCAAGTACGATGCTTTCTACCCATCGGGGGACGGGGGATATGGGGCGTAACGTCAAGGGCGGCGGCATCGATGCGCCGGGAGAGGCCGCTGGCAATGCCGGCGAAGTCATCAAGATCATCGCGGCCAGCGAGGGCGACGCCGCCCGACTGCTGGAAATGTATTACTGGACCCGCGAGCCGGGGATCGTCGATTTGATCCGCGCCTATCTGGAGCTTCCCGAACGCGCGCAACGCCAGCTCGGCGGCTTTCTGCGCAAGTACAAGCCGCAGTCGATTATCACATCGATCGACGAACAGGGGCGGCTGGTGCTTGCGCGCGTCGATGGCCGGCCGCAGGCACAGCGGGCCAAACGCAGCGGCGGATCGTAACCCCGTTCAGGCAAGCAGATCCGGCACGGCCTCACTGAGGCTGGCGGTGCCGCTGAGCTGCATGGCCCGCACCAGTTCGACATGCAGATGGTCGAGCACGGCGGTAACGCCGTCGGCGCCATTCACCGTCAGGCCCCAGATGATCGGCCGGCCGACCATGACCGCGCGCGCGCCGAGAGCCAGCGCCTTGAGAATATCGGTGCCGCGCCGGATGCCGCCATCGACATAGACCTCGGCCCTGTTGCCCACCGCCTGCACGACCTCGCCGATCACGGCCGCCGTCGTTACCGTGGTGTCGAGATGGCGGCCGCCATGATTGGACACCATGATCGCGCGCGCGCCCTGCTCTACGCAGGCCACGGCGTCGTCGCCGCGCAGCACGCCTTTGACGATCACCGGGATCGGCGACCGCTTGACCAGCCATTCCAGTTCGCGCCAGGTCGCCGGATACATCACCTTGCCGACGAAGTCGGGATGATAGGCGGTACGCGCCATCGGCCGGCCCGGCATGTTGATGTTGAGAATGTCCGGCGTCGGCTGATGCTGCTCGCGCGCGGCGCGCGGCGCCCAGCCGCCAACCGGCGCGTCGACCGTCAATACCAGCGCGGTGAAGCCGGCCTCGACCAGCCGATCGATCAAGGCTTCGACTTCGGCGCGGTTGGGCCAATAATAAAGCTGAAACCACTGCGGCGCATCGCGGCGTTCCTCGGCGACGTCCTCGATCAGGATGTTGGAGTTACTGGCCATCACATAGGCAGAGCCGGCGGCGGCGGCGCCGCGCGCGGTGGCGCGCTCGCCGAGCGGATGAAACAGCTTATGCCGGCCGGTCGGTGCCACCATAATCGGCGTCGGTACCTGACGACCGAGCAAAGTGACGCGGGTATCGATCGCGGTGACGTCGCGCAGCACGCGCGGCCGCAGCCGCAAAGCGCGCCAGGCCGCGATATTTTCCACCATGCTGATTTCGTCGTCAGCGCCGCAGGCGCAGAAGGCAAAAGACGCCGGCGGCATCAGCCGGCGCGCTTCGTGTTCCAGGGCATCGAAATCGACACTATCCACGGCAATCCTCCGGCATGATTATTTCGCGATGCAACAATTCAAGCGCGCGCGACACTGTATCAGAGAGTTTCATGAAAGATGCTCATGGCCGCCATCGCGGAATGGTATTGTCCTTGTCCGCGTAATCGTGGCACGGTCGCGCCTGCAGCACACCTATAGAAAGCGCCATGCCCAAGCCTTCCACCGCCGACAAACGCCGCGTCTTCCGCACGCTGCATGAGCGCGGCTGCTTTGTCATTCCCAATCCGTGGAACGTCGGCTCGGCGCTTTATTTGCAAGGCCTCGGCTTCAAGGCGCTGGCCACCACCAGTTCAGGCCACGCCCATTCGCTCGGTCTGCCTGACGGCGCGGAAAGCCGCGACATGGTGCTGGCGCATTACCGCGAATTGGTGGCGGCGACCGATATCCCGGTGAATGCGGATTTCGAGAACGGCTATGCGCACGATCCGGCCGACGTCGCCGCCAATGTCCGGCTGTGCGTCGAGACCGGCGTCGCCGGCCTGTCGATTGAAGACTTCACCGGCGACGAGAGCGCGCCGCTGTACGATTTCGATCTGGCGCTGGCGCGGGTGAAGGCGGCGCGCCAGGCCATTGACCAGTACGGCACCGATGTCGTGTTCACCGCGCGCACCGAGGGCTTCCTGCATGGCCGCGCCGATATGGACGAAGCGATCCGCCGTCTGAAAGCCTTCCGCGACGCCGGCGCGGATTGTCTGTATGTGCCAGGCATCAAGACACGCGAGCAGATCGAGACGGTGGTCAGAGCGGTGGCGCCGAAGCCGGTCAACCTGCTGATGTCGTTTGCCGGCGGCTTTTCCGTCAACGATATTGCCGGCATGGGCGTGCGCCGCATCAGCGTCGGCGGCACGATGGCGCGGGTGGCGATGGATGCCTTCATGAAGTCGGCACGCGCCATTGCCGACGCGGGCAGCTTCGAGAGTTTCGCCGGCGTGGTGTCCAATGCCGAACTCAACACATTCTTTGCCGACAGCGCCGCGAAGCGAAAATAGCATGATCGAGTCAGAGCCACTGCCCGAAACCGGCCAGCCGGTCGGCCTCAAGGTCGACGCCACGCCGGCGCAGCGCCCGGGGCCGGTTGCGTTGCAAGGCCAATATGGGCGCGTCGAAAGGCTGAAAGCCGGGCATGCCGCCGACCTCTGGCCGCTGGTCAAGGATCACGATGCTATCTGGACTTATATGAGCGCCTACGGGCCATTCCGCGATCGTGATGAATTCGCTGTCTGGGTATCGTCCCGCCTGCCCCTCAACGACCCGTATTCCTACGCCATCATCGACACGAACAATCGCTGTGTCGGCATCGCCACCTTGATGGAGATAAGACCGGCGATGCGCGCGATCGAAGTCGGCCACATCGTCTATTCGCCGGCATTGCAGAAGACACAACTCGGCACCGAGGCACAATATCTGCTTGCCCGCTACGCCTTCGAGACTTTGGGCTATCGCCGCTACGAATGGAAATGCAACGCGCTTAATGCGCCATCGTGGCGTGCGGCATTGCGCTACGGTTTCAAGTTCGAGGGTATACTGCGCCAGCAGATGATCGCCAAGGGCCGCAATCGCGACACCGCGATGTTCTCGATGCTCGACAGCGAATGGCCCGCGCGCAAGGCGGCCTTCGAACGCTGGCTGGCGCCGGAGAATTTCAACGCCGACGGCGGGCAGAAGCTCAGCCTCGGCGCGATTAACGGCGTCGCAGAATGAGCGAAACGGATTTGTCGCCGACCGGCGGCCTCGTCCAGCAACGGCCGTTCGTGCTGTTCTGGCTGGCGCGCATTGCCGCCACCATCGGCTACCAGATGATGGCGCTCGTCATCGGCTGGAAAATCTATGAGATCACCGGCAGCGCCTTCGATCTCGGTCTGGTCGGGCTGATCTTGTTCATCCCGGCCGTCGTGCTGACTTTGCTCATCGGCCACACCGCCGACCGTTACGATCGCCGCCGCATCGTCCAGTTGTCGCAGAGTGTCTATGCGCTGGCCGCCGCTTTGGTGACGGTGGCGACATGGTTCGGCTTTCTCAATCGCGACCTCTTGTTTTTCGCCGTTTTCATGATCGGTTGCGCCCGCGCCTTTGAATTGCCGACCGGCCACGCTTTGGTGCCGGCTTTGGTGCCGGCGCGGTTGTTGCCACGCGCGGTCGCCGCCTGGAGTTCGGCCAATCAGGTCGCGGTTATCAGCGGTCCGGCGCTTGGCGGCATTATTTACGCAGTGATGCCGGCGGCGGTGAGCGCGCTGTGCGTCGTGTTCTTCATGACGTCGGTAACGCTCGTCAGTCTCATCCAGGTCGTGACCAACGTCACCGCCAATCGCGAACCGCCGACATTCAGCTCGGTTCTGGCGGGTTTCCATTATATCCGGCGGCGCCGGCGGCTCCTCGGCGTTATCACGCTCGATCTGTTCGTGGTGCTGCTCGGCGGCGCCACCGCACTGCTCCCGATTTTCGCCAAGGATATCCTGGACGTCGGGCCGATCGGTCTCGGCCTGCTGCGCTCTGCGCCGGCGGTCGGCGCGCTGACCACGGCGGTGATCCTGTCGCATTACCCGGTCGAGCGGCATATCGGCCGCAAGATGTTCGGCGTGGTCGCGATCTATGGCATCGCCACCATCACCTTCGCGCTGTCGAATTGGTTTCCGCTGTCGTTGATTGCGCTGGTCGCGCTCGGCGCGTCGGATGCGGTCAGCGTCGTCATCCGCTTCACTCTGGTGCAGATCGAGACGCCCGAGGACATGCGCGGCCGGGTCAGCGCGATCAACTACCTTTTCGTCGGCTCATCGAATACGCTTGGCGAGTTCGAGTCCGGCGCTGTCGCCGCCTGGCTGGGCGCGGTGCCATCGGTGCTGATCGGCGGCATCGGCTCGCTGATCATCGCGGCGACCTGGATGGGCCTGTTTCCGGATTTGCGGAAAATCGACCGGTTCGAGCCGACGGCTGAAAAGAAACAAGATTGAAGCCTAGAGGGGAACGCGATGCATATTCTGATTACCGGCGCCGCCGGCATGATCGGGCGCAAGCTCACCGCCCGGCTGGTCAAGGACGGCAAACTCAACGGCGGGCGAATCGACAAATTCACGCTGACCGACGTGGTCGCGGCGGAAAAGCCGGCGGGCTTTAGCGGCGCCGTCGACATCTCGACCGGCGATCTGGCCGCGCCTGGCGCTGCGGATAAGTTGATCGCGCAGCGCCCCGACACTATCTTTCACCTTGCCGGTGTCGTCTCGGGCGAAGCCGAGATCGACTTCGACAAGGGCTATCACGTCAATCTGGACGGCACCCGCGCGCTGCTGGAAGCGATCCGCCATGCCGATGGCTACAAGCCGAAGGTGATCTTCACCTCGTCGATCGCGGTTTACGGTGCGCCGTTTCCCTATGCAATTCCCGATGAGTTTCATCTGACGCCGCTAACCTCCTACGGCACGCAAAAGGCGATCAGCGAGTTGCTGCTGGCCGATTACAACCGGCGCGGTTTTCTCGACGGCGTTGGCATTCGCCTGCCGACCATCTGCGTGCGGCCGGGCAAACCGAATAAGGCGGCCTCAGGCTTTTTCTCCGGCATCATCCGCGAACCCTTGTCCGGCCATGAAGCTATTTTGCCGGTCGCCGATACAGTACGGCACACCCATGCCAGCCCGCGCGCGGCGGTCGGCTTCCTCATTCACGCCGCCGGCCTGACCCGCGACCAGCTTGGGCCGCGCATCAGCCTGGCGATGCCCGGCGTCTGCTGCACCGTTGCCGAGCAGATCGAGGCGCTCGCCCGAATCGCCGGCCCGAAGGTCGCCGCCCGCATCAAGCGCGAACCGGACGAACTGGTGATGCGAATCGTCGCCGGCTGGTCCGAGCGGCTGGACGCCAAGCGCGCCGCCGCCCTCGGCTTTACCGCCGAAGCCAGTTTCGACGAGATCGTCAAGGCCCATATCGAGGACGAACTCGGCGGCAAAATCGCTTAATCCCGGGCAATACCGTCATGGCCGACCGGCCATAACGGCCGAACTTGCCGGTTTCGGCCGCGGTCCCTACATTGCGACCATGACCTACGTCGACGCCGCCGCCACCCCTCTCCGCAAGACCGGACAGATCAAGATTCACGGCCCCGCCGCCTTCGAGGGCATGCGCAAGGCTGGGCAGTTAACCGCGCGCTGCCTCGACATGCTGACCGAGCACGTTCAGCCCGGCGTGCCGACCGATACGATCGACAGGCTGGTCCACGACTTCGCGCTGGACCACGGCGCCTTGCCGGCGACGCTGATGTATCGCGGCTACAAGAAGTCCACCTGTACCTCGCTCAACCATGTGGTCTGCCACGGCATTCCCGGCGACAAGCCGATGAAGGACGGCGACATCGTCAATATCGACGTCACCTTGATTCTCGACGGCTGGCATGGCGATTCGAGCCGCATGTACCCGGTCGGCGACATTCCGCGCCGGGCCGAGCGGCTGATCGAGGTGACGTTCGAATCGATGATGCGCGGCATCGCCACCATCCGCCCCGGCTCGACCACCGGCGACATCGGCCACGCCATTCAGAGTTATGTCGAGGCCCAGCACATGAGCGTGGTGCGCGACTTCTGCGGGCATGGCCTTGGGCAGCTTTTCCACGACGAGCCCAACATCGTGCATGTCGGACGTCCCGGCGAAGGCGTGGTGCTCAAACCGGGCATGTTTTTCACGGTCGAGCCGATGATCAATCTCGGCCGCCCGCATGTGAAGGTGCTGTCGGACGGCTGGACCGCCGTCACCCGCGACCGCTCGCTGTCGGCGCAATTCGAGCACAGCGTGGGTGTGACCCAGGACGGCGTTGAGGTGTTCACCTTCTCGCCGGCCGGGCTGGACAAGCCGCCCTACAAACGCTGAGCCAAGCGCAAACTACCCTCGTGGATTGCACCGGGTTGCATTACAATCCCCCTGAAGGATCAGGGCGGACGCTTCCTCATGAGCGATCAGAACGACAGCGCGGACGAAGCCCTCGGCCTCTCGGAAGCGGCGCCGCATTATCACGGCCACCGTGAAAGGCTGCGCGGGCGATTTCGCGAGGCCGGCGCCGATGCCGTCAGCGATTATGAACTTCTTGAGCTCGTTTTGTTTCGCGCCATCCCGCAGCGCGACGTCAAACCGCTGGCCAAGGAGCTGATCGCCAAATTCGGCTCGTTCGGCGAAGTGGTCGCCGCGCCGCGCAACCGGCTAAAGGAAGTCAAAGGCATCGGCGAGGCGGTCGTCGACGAACTCAAGATCGTGCATGCCGCCGCCAATCGCATGACGCGCAGCCAGGCGCAAAAACGCACGGTGCTGTCGTCATGGTCGAGCGTGATAGACTATTGCCGCACGGCCATGGCCTATGCAGACAAGGAGCAGTTCCGGCTGCTGTTTCTCGACAAGCGCAATCAGTTGATCGCCGACGAGGTGCAACAGGTCGGCACGGTCGATCATACGCCGGTCTATCCCCGCGAGGTGGTCAAGCGCGCGCTCGAGCTGTCGGCGACGGCGCTGATCCTGGTGCACAATCATCCTTCCGGCGATCCGACGCCGTCGCGCGCCGACATTCAGATGACGCAGGCGATCATCGACGTCGCCAAGCCGCTCGGCATTTCCGTGCACGACCACATCATCGTCGGCAAGGAAGGTCACGCGAGTTTCAAGGGGCTGAAGCTGATTTAAGCGCTACTGCCGCACCAGCAACGTCTCGACCGCGGTTTCGGGAACTCGCCGCCAGTTGCCGCCGTCGGCTTCCTCGAAACGCCACGGATTGCCGCGCGCCGGCACCAGCAGCAATTCCCCACGATCGAGCCGCCATTGCGTGACATTCAGCCGCGTGAACTCGGCATCGCAGCCCGGCTGCGCGGTCAGTGCGAACCCGTCGCGCAAGACTGTGCTGGCCAGCGCCAGCCTGCAAATGGTCTTGCCGCCGCGCGTGATCGCCCAGGTGCCGGCCACCTGCTCCGGCGGCTTCGGCACGGGACCGGCCGCGGCGGCCTGCAAAAAAAGAACGCCGACGCCCGGAGTCGGCGCCTCATACATGCCGGTCTCGACCTCGCTGAATTCCACCAGCGCCCTGCCTTCGGAATCGAGCAGGAACAAGTTGTCATTGTCCGGAAATTTCCAGCCAGCCACGCGCAGCACGATGGGAAATAGACTGCCGCACTTGCCGTCGAACTCGACCTTGAAGCCGACCGATGTAGGGTCGGTCTTGAAGATCGCGGTGCAGACCTTGTCGCGGTCGGCGTTGGAGAACTCCCAGGAGCCGAGCAGGCTCTTGGCCGAATCGCCGAGCGTCGCCGTCTGCGCCAACGCGGCCGAGGCGAAACAAAACGCGACAAAGCCGATCGTGATGCGAACCATGTGGCTCATCGCTTGGGCGGGTATGGCGTTTCCGGCACCGGCGTCAACGGCGGCTTGCCGGCCAGCCAAGCCAGGATGTTATCGACCAGCAACTGATCCATCGCCGCGCGCGTCACCTCGGTCGACGAGCCGAGATGCGGCAGCAGGACGATGTTGTCCATCTCCAGCAGTTCCTTCGGCACCTCGGGCTCCTTGGCGAAGACATCGAGACCAGCGGAATAGATAGTCTTGCTTTTGAGCGCCTCGATCAAAGCCGGCTCGTCGATGACCGAACCGCGCGCCATGTTGATGACAATGCCACGTGGCCCGAGCGCCTTGAGCACCTCGGCATTGATCAAATTCTGCGTCGCAGGACCGCCCGGCACGATGATCATCAGCGTATCGACGTCGCGCGCCATGTCGATGAGCTTGGGGTAATATTTGTAAGCGACATCCTGCGGATTGCGTGAATGATAGACCACCGGCACGCCGAAGGCTTCCAAGCGCCTGGCGATCGCCTTGCCGATGCGGCCCATGCCGACCATGCCGACGGTGCGGTCGCGCAACGTGGCCTTGGCGAGCGGGTACTGCGCCTGCGGCCATTTGCCGGCGCGCACGTAACGATCACCTTGCGGAAATTCGCGCACGGTGCAGAGCAGCAGACCGAGCGCGGTGTCGGCCACTTCCTCGTTGAGCACGTCAGGCGTGTTGGTGACGACGATACCGTGGGCGCCCGCCCATTTGGCATCGATATGGTCGTAGCCGACGCCAAAGCTGGAAATCTGTTCGAGCTTCGGAAAGCGGGCCATGAAGCCGCCATCGACTTTATTGCTTGTATAGGCGACTGCGATGGCGCCTATCCTGGAGCCAACCTCCTTGACGAAGGCGTCCGGGTCCTTGGCCTCGAGCAGGTAATGCAGGTTTACCTTTGATTCCAGGCCCTTGACCAGCACCGGTTTGCGCGCGCCGATCAACAGCACGTCCCGCTTCTCACCCGCCATCATTCAACTCCATCATGGTCCGACGCGCGATCCTAGCATGCGTCAGATCAAAGCAGTGACCGGCGTTTCGACAAAATCCTTGAACGCCGCCAGCAGTTCCGCGCCGAGCGCGCCGTCGACGACGCGATGGTCGCAGGACAGTGTGGCGGTCATGACGCTGACGAATTTGACGCTGCCATCTTCAGCTTCGACTGGGGCGCGGCGGGAGGCGCCGACCGCGAGGATGGTCGCATGCGGCGGATTGATGATGGCGGAGAATTCGCGCACGCCATACATGCCGAGATTGGAAATGGCGCTGGCGCCGCCCTGATACTCGCTGGCCTTCAGTTTTTTGGCGCGCGCGCGTTCGGCCAGATCGCGAATTTCGGCGGAGATCGCAGTGAGCGATTTTTGTTCAGCATTGCGGATCACCGGCGTGATCAACCCGCCGTCGAGCGCCACGGCGACGCCAATGTCGGAATGCGTGAAACGCAAAATGCGGTCGCCGGCCCATACGGCATTCGCCGCCGGGATGCGCTGCAACGCCGCCGCCCAGGCCTTGATGATGAAGTCGTTCAACGAAAGTTTGAACGCCGCGTTGCCGTCTTTATCTTTGGGCGCGGCCTTGTTGGCTTCCTCGCGCATCGCCATCAGCCGGCCGATCTCGATGTCGGCGGTCAGGTAGAAATGCGGAATGGTCTGCTTGGCCTCGACCAAGCGCTTGGCAATCGTCGCGCGCATGCCATCGAGCGGCACTTCGACATGATCGACGCCTTCATAAAGCGCCTTGACCTGCGCGAAGCTGGCGCCGGTCGCCATTCCACCACCGCCGGAAGCGGGCTGCGCCTTCTCGACGTCGCCGGCGACGATGCGGCCATGCGGACCCGAGCCGGACAGGCGCGAGACGTCGATGCCGCGTTCCGACGCCAGACGGCGCGCCAGCGGCGTGATGAAGCCGCCGGAGGCGAGTTTGGCGGGACCGTAATTGCGCTCCGCCGTGCGCACTTCGCGGTCCAGCGTCATGTTGGGATAGGCGAAGTCGCGGGTGGAAGTCGACGATGGTGCGTTCGGGGACGCTGGCGGCACGTAAGCCGCCGGCGACATTGCGGGCGCGGCTTGCGCCGCCGCTGGCGCAACGGGCTTGGCAGCAGGTGCCGGCGCGGCCGCGCCGCCTTCACCGGCGATCACGGCCACCACCGCGCCGACCTTGGCGACCTCGCCAATCTGGAAATTGATGTCCGTGAGTGTGCCGCCGAACGTGGCCGGCACCTCCATCGAAGTCTTATCGGTTTCGATCTCAAACAGGTTGTCGCCCGGCTTGATGGTGTCACCCGCCTTCACGAACCACTTGACGATTTTCCCCTCGGCGACGGTCTCGCCCAGTTGCGGCATCAGGACGTCCATTAACACTCGCTCCTAATTCGTCTTGTCGTAACGCCGCGCCTACCAATTCGTCGAGACGTATTGCATCTCGAGAAATTCCTTCATGCCTTCCTGGCCGCCTTCACGGCCGAGGCCGGACTGTTTGGTGCCGCCGAACGGCGCCGCCGGGTCCGACACAAGACCGCGGTTGAGCCCGATCATGCCGAAGTCGAGCTTCTCGGACACGCGCAGGCCGCGCGACATGTCCTTGGTGTAGAGATAGGCAACGAGGCCGTATTCAGTATCGTTGGCGCGCTTGATGACTTCGTCCTCGGCCTTGAAAGACTGGATCGACGCGACCGGCCCGAAGATTTCCTCGCGCAGCATCTTCGCGTTGTCCGGAACATTGGTGATGACGGTGGCCGGATAGAAAAAGCCGACGCCGCCCGGCGCCTTGCCGCCGGTCAGTACCTTGGCGCCTTTCGCCACGGCGTCATCGACCAGCTCAATGACCTTGTCGCGGCCTTCGGCATTGACCAACGGACCGACCGCAACACCGTCGTCGAGGCCGTTGCCGACCTTCAACGCCGCCATCTTGTCGGTGAGTTTTTTGGCGAATTCGTCATGCACCTTCTCGTGCACGTAGAATCGATTGGCGGCGGTGCAGGCCTCGCCCATATTGCGCATCTTGGCGATCATGGCGCCGTCGATAGCCGCGTCGATGTCGGCATCTTCGAACACGATGAAGGGCGCATTGCCGCCCAGTTCCATCGCCGGCTTGACGATGTTGTCGGCGGCTTCATGCAGCAGTTTGCGGCCGACTTCGGTCGAACCGGTGAAGGAGACGACGCGCACGCGCATGTCATGCAACATCGCCGAGACGACCTTGCCGGACGAACGCGACGGGATGACATTGACGACGCCGGGCGGCACGCCGGCTTCCTCGAGGGCCTGCATCAGCGCCAGCATGGTCAGCGGCGTATCGGAGGCGGGCTTCAAGACGACCGGGCAACCGGCGGCGAGCGCCGGGCCGATCTTGCGGGTCGCCATCGCGGCCGGGAAATTCCACGGCGTCACCAGGACGGCGATGCCAGCCGGCTTCTGCTGCGCGACGATGCGCGCGCCCGAGGCCGGCGCCATCGACACCTGGCCGACATTGCGCACGGCTTCTTCGGCGTACCAGCGGAAGAATTCGGCGGCATAGGCTATCTCGCCACGCGAGTCGGACAGCGATTTGCCGTTTTCCAGCGTGATGATTTTGGCAAAACGCTCGGCATCGCGCATGATGATGTCGAAAGCCTTGCGCAGAATTTCACCACGCTCGCGCGGCTTCTTCGCGGCCCAGCCCGGGAACGCCGCATCGGCGGCATCAATCGCCGCCTTGGCGTCCTCGACCGTGGCGCTGGCCACCGAGGCGATGGTCTTCTCGGTCGCGGGATCGATCACGTCGAAGCGGCCGCCGTCGGAGGCCTTTTTCCATTGGCCGCCGATCCACAGGTCGGTCGGCACGTTGGCGAGAAGATTGTCGTACATATCACTCTCCTTGTCATTCCGGGGCGCGCTGAAAGCGCGAACCCGGAATCCATATTTTATACCGCTCTGGATTCCGGGCTCGGCGCAACGCGCCGCCCCGGAATGACCAGACTTTATGAGCCCAAACCACGCCGGATCGTTTCCATAATCCGTTGCGGCGTCGGCAGCACGACGTCTTCCATGATGTCGGCGGCCGGCAGTGGAATATGCGGCGTGGTAATGCGGACCGGCGGACCGTCCAGATCGTAGAACCCCTCGTCGGCGACGATGGAGACGATCTCGGCGCCCCAGCCGCACAGTCGCGGATTTTCCTCGACCGTGAACAGCCGGTGCGTCTTCGCCACCGAACCGAGAATGGTCTTGGTGTCGAGCGGCACCAGCGAACGCACGTCGATGACTTCGCAGTCGATGCCGTGGTCGATGCGCAGGCGCTCGGCGGCTTCCAGCGCACGCGGCACCATCAGCGCAAGCGCGACGATGGTGCAATCCTTGCCCGGGCGCAGAATCTTGGCAGTGCCCAAGGTGTCGAGGATTTCGCCGTCGGGCACTTCGCCCTTGGAATTGTACAGCGACTTGTGCTCGAAAAAGATCACCGGGTCCGGATCGCGGACCGCGGCCGCCATCAGCCCGACCACATCGATCGGCGAAGACGGCGCCACAACCTTGAGGCCGGGGATCATCATGCACCAGTTCTCGACGCTCTGGGAGTGCTGCGCGCCGAAGCGCGAGCCGGCGCCGTTGGCGGTGCGCACGACCAGCGGGCATTTGGTCTGCCCATTCGACATATAGCGCGCCTTGGGAAATTCATTGGCGATGTAGTCAAAACAAACCGCGATGAAATCCGAAAACATGATTTCGGCGATCGGCTTCAGGCCGGTCATCGCCGCGCCCATCGCCGCACCAAGAATGGCCTGCTCGGAGATCGGCGTGTCGCGCACGCGTACCCCGCCGAACTGCTCGTAAAGTCCGACCGTCGCCTTGAAGCAACCGCCGGGCTTGGCGACGTCTTCACCGAGGAACACGACGTCGGGATCGCGCGCCATTTCCTGCGCGATGCCGCGGGTCACCGCGTCGCGATAACTGATTTCTGCCATTTTAGTTTCTCCACGCCCAGCCGCCATCGGCGTAGACATCGGTGGTGATGATATCGAGCGGCGGGCTCGGAGCCGCCTTGCAGGCTTCGGTCGCGTCATCGACTTCCTTGCGCACGGAAGCGTCGATCTCGGCGATCACTTCATCGGTTACGCCGAACTGCTTGAGACGCTCGCGGTAAAGCTTGACCGGATCGTGCTTCTTCCACTCTTCCAGTTCGCCCTCGGGGCGATATTTGGCAGGGTCCGCGCGCGAATGGCCGGAGTGGCGATAGGTGAGGCACTCGATCAGCGACGGCCCCTCGCCTGCCCGCGCCCGCGCGAACGCCTTCTGCGCGGTGCGGTAGACAATGTCGGCATCGTTGCCGTCGATGAGGATGCGCTCCAGACCATAGGCCGAGGCGCGATCCGCGGCCGGCTGCGGGATCGGGATGACGTCCTTGATCGGCGTGTATTCCATGTAGAGATTGTTTTCGCAGACGAACACGACTGGCAGCTTCCACACCGCGGCGAAGTTCAGCGCTTCGTGGAACGCGCCGATATTCGTCGTGCCGTCGCCGAAGAAACAGACCGATACATCCTTGTCGCCGCGATATTGCGCGCGCCAGGCGGCGCCGCAGGCGATCGGCAGATGCGCGCCGATGATGGCGTAGGAACCCATCACGCCATGCTCTTCCGACGTCAGATGCATCGAGCCGCCCTTGCCGCGCATCAGGCCGTTGTCCTTCTGCATCAGCTCGCCGAGCACTTTCTCGACCGGGACGCCGCGCGCCAAAGTGTGCGCATGGCCGCGATAGGTGCAGAACGACAGGTCGCCCTTGACCATGGCCTCGGCAAAGCCGGCGGCGATGGCTTCCTGACCGAGCGACAAATGGCTCGTGCCCTTCACCAGATTTTGCAAGAATAGGTCAAAGGCGCGCTGCTCGGCGTCGCGCAGGCGCACCTGCGACCGGTACAGGGCCAGGCGCTTTTCTTCGCCGATGTCGTCGTTCAAACCGGAACCGGCAGGCCCCGGCGCCCGATCTTTTGCTGTCGACATGAATGATCCTCGAAGGGTCGAAATCAAAGTGACGGATTGAGCACGATCCTAGTCCGAAACCGGTTCCTGTGGCGCAGGATTTGGCTCGGGATCATACGTTCGGGCAGGAACTTAGCGCCGATGAATGCAGGCCTGCAACTGCCGCGTATCGGTATCAGCTATGATCCCGACAGTCGAATTCCCGTGTCCTTTCAGGATCATGAAATTATTCCGGAATGACGCCGGCGCCGGTCACCGCCGTGCCGGTTTTACGCTCGCGGTTGAGAAGATAGAGGCCGGAAGCCACCACGATCAGCCCGCCCACCACGGTCCAATAGTGTGGGACGTCGCCAAACGTCAGGAAGCCCAAGGTCGAGGTCCACACCATCTGGGTATAGATGAACGGCGCCAGGGTCGACGCCGGCGCCAGCCGGTGGCCGCGGATCAGGAGATAATGGCCGAAACTGCCGAAGGCGCCGATCAGCACCATCAGCGCAATCACGAACAGGCTCGTCGGCGTGGTCCAGACAAATGCGACGATGGGCAGCATCGCCAGCGCACCGACAAGATTTGTATAGAACAACGTCGTCTCGCTCGAATCGGTGCGCGCCAGGAAGCGGGTCGAGATCGAATAGAGCGAATAACAGACGGCGCTGCCGAGCGAGAGCAAGGCCGCGGGATGAATTCCGCCGAAGCCCGGGCGCGCCACCAGCAGCACGCCGAAGAAGCCGACGCCGATCGCGGTCCAGCGTCGCCAGCCAACCCACTCGCCCAACAAGGGGCCGGACATGATCGCGACGATGAAGGGCGTGGCAAACAAGATCGACAACGCCTCGTCGAGCTGCAAATAGCGCAACGCAAAGAAGTTGAGCGCGGTCGACAGCAGCAGCAGCGCCGAACGGCCTATCTGCAGCCACGGCCGGCGCGTTACCATCATGCCCGGCGTATTAATTGGATTGAGAAAAACCAGCGCCAGCAAAAAGGCGCCGAAGTAGCGCGCCCACACCACCTGCAACGGGTCCATATAGCCGATCAGATACTTTCCCGTGGTATCGAGACAGGAAAAGGTCGCGACCGCGCCGCACATCAGCGCGATGCCGGTCAGGCGTTGTCGGCGTAGGAGCGCTGGATCGGTCAATAGGTGGCCCGCCCGCCGGAAATGTCGAAGGCCGCGCCTGTGGTGAACGAGCAATCGGCCGAGGCGCAGAACGCAGCGAGCGCCGCGATCTCATCGACCAGCACGAAACGTCCACGCGGAATTTTCGACAGCATGAAGTCGATATGCGTCTGCGTCATCTGATCGAAGATCGCGGTGCGCGCCGCCGCCGGCGTGATGCAGTTGACCGAGATGTCCTTGTTCGCGGTTTCCTTGGCCAGCGACTTGGTCAGCGAAATGACGCCGGCCTTCGAGGCAGAGTAAGCCGGCGCATTCGGGTTGCCTTCCTTGCCGGCGACCGAAGCGATGTTGACGACGCGCCCGTAATTCTGCGCGATCATGAGAGGGGCTATGGCTTTGCAGCAGTGGAACGGGCCATCGAGATTGATCGACATGACCCTGCGCCATTCCTCGACCGGGTATTCCCATGTCGTCGTATTCATTCCGGCGACGCCGGCATTGTTGACGAGAATATCGATACGGCCGAACAGCGTCGCGGTCTGGTCGCGCGCCTTTTCGACCGAGGCATAATTGCTGACATCGACGGCGACGGCCTCGACGCGGCCGCGCTTGGTCAGTTCCGCCGCGGTCTTTTTCGCGAATTCCAGATCGCGGTCCCAGATCGCAACCGTGGCGCCGGAATCGAGGAAGCGCTCGACGATGGCGCGGCCGATGCCTTGCGCGCCGCCGGTGACGACGGCGAATTTGCCGTTCAAATCGATCTTGTTGGACATAGGCGCTCCCCCACGTTTGTTTTCGCTTTGGTGATGGTATAATCCGATTGCAGGGGAAATAGCAGCCTCCCCTTGAGATGGCAGCCATCCATCCGAAGGTCGCATCCAAGCGCTGGTCACGTCTATCTTACGGGGCGACCTATGGATGGCCTGACATTGGCGCTTTTCCTGTTTTCGGTGTTCTTTGGCGGCATTGTTTCGGGGCTGGCCGGATTCGCCATGGGCCTGGTGGTCTCCGGCATCTGGTTGCATATCCTCACCCCGGCTCAGACCGCGGCCCTCATCGTCGGCTACGGCCTTCTGGTTCAGACCTACAGCATCTGGAAACTGCGGCATGCGCTGAACTGGCGCACGGTAGCGCCATTCATCGCCGGCGGCGTCATCGGGGTTCCGCTCGGCGCCGCGCTGCTCACCTTCACCAACCCGGATTTCCTGCGCACCGGCGTCGGCGTCCTGCTCGTCGCCTACAGCGGCTTCTTCCTGTTGCGCCCGACCGTTCACACAATTCGAACCGACATCCGGGCCGATTTCGGCGTCGGCATCGTCAATGGCATTCTCGGCGGCATGACGGGGCTCGCCGGCCCGATCATCACCATCTGGTGCCAGTTGCGCGGCTGGCGCAAGGACGAACAACGGGCGATTTTCCAGCCGGTGATCCTGGCCGCCTTCATTCTGACGGCGACCTCGTTGACCGTGAACGGCACGATCACCGTCGAATTGCTCAAGATCTATGCCATGGGCTTGCCGCTTCTCGCCGCCGGCGTCTGGGTGGGATTGAAGCTGTACGGCCATCTCGACGAGATGGCCTTCCGCAAGGTCATTCTTTATCTGCTGCTTTTGTCGGGCATCGTTTTGATCGTGCCGATGTCGGTGTTTGGCTAATCCTTCATCGGCAATCTTGAGATGGCTGGCAATTCCGGTATAGTCTTCATGCAGGGGATCCAAACAGCCTCCCCTCCAGATGGCCGTTATCCATCCAAGCGCTGGTCACTTCCGCGTTGGAGCGACCTATGGATGGCATGACACTTGGTCTTTTTCTTTTCGCGACATTTCTTGGCGGGTTCACCAGCGGCTTGACCGGCTTTGCCGCCGGACTCGTCGTCTCGGGAGTCTGGCTGCAGATTCTCACGCCGCTGCAAACGGCGGTACTGATCGCGGCCTACGGCATCGTCAATCAGGCCTACGGCGTCTGGAAAGTCCGCCACGCCTTGCAGTGGCGGCGAATTCTGCCGTTCGTTATCGGCGGCGCGGTTGGCGTGCCCGTTGGCGCATATCTGGTGACCTTTCTCAATCCTGCGCATCTGCGCATCGGCGTCGGCATCCTGCTGATCGCGTACAGCACCTATAATCTGGCGCGTCCGACATTCACGCCCATCACGTCCAGTCCAGTACTTGATGGCGGCATTGGCGTCCTCAACGGCCTGCTCGGCGGTCTCACCGGCCTTGGCGGCGTCATCAGCACGGTCTGGGTGCAGCTCGGCGGCGGTACGAAAGACGCCCAGCGCGCGGTTTTTCAGCCGGTGCTGTTCCTCACCATGACGATGGCGACGCTGACCTTCGCAGCCGCGGGCCACCTGTTCAACATGGACATCGTCAAACTCTTTCTTATGGGATTGCCGGCGCTGTTGCTGGGCCTCTGGCTCGGCGTCAGGCTTTATGGCCGACTCGATGACGCGGCCTTCCGCAAGGCCATTCTCATCTTGCTGCTGATATCCGGAGTGTCGCTGGTTGGCCCGGCCATCTTTCTTTGACGCCTTGCTCGCGGCGACGCGCTAGGTTAGCTTCTCGATCAGCGGGGCCAGCGGCGGTCGCCCCGCGCTTTCAGGCTTCACAGCCCAAGCACCGTCTCCTTCAATAATGGAGGGGGCTTATGCTTGCGCAGAGCTTCTCAATCTCACCTCAGGACCTTTGGCACGCGATGGCTACGCCGCGCGCGCCGCAAGTAATCGACGTTCGCCGGCGCGACATTTACGAATCCGTCGCCGGCCTGCTGCCGGGCTCGGTGTGGCGCGAGCCGACCGCGCTGGCGAGTTGGATCGACACGCTCGATCGCGCGCGGCCGATCGTCGTGGCTTGCAAGGCCGGCAAGGAACTGAGCCAGAACATCACCGCCGAACTGCGCGCCGCTGGTTACGACGCGACGATGCTTGCCGGTGGTCAGGGCGCATGGCTTGAGGCCAGGCTGCCGCTGGTCGATCGCAAGACCGCCGACCGCATCATGCCGAAGCGGCCAAGCACTTTAGGTTCAAGCACTTGGATCACACGGCGGCGACCGAAGATCGACCGCGTCGCTTGCCCCTGGTTGATCCGCCGCTTCATCGATGCCGACGCCAAGTTTCTGTTCGTCGATCCGGCCTATGTCGCGGATACTGCGCGCGAATTCGGCGCGATCCCGTTCGATATCGAAGGCGTCGAGATTTCGCATGAGGGCGAGCGCTGCAGTTTCGACACATTATTGAAACTGTTCGGGCTCGAGAGCGAGCCGTCGCTGGCGAGGCTGGCCTTGATCGTGCGCGGCGCCGATACGGCGCGGCCGGACCTTGCGCCGGAAGCCGCCGGCCTGCATGCGGTGTCGCTTGGCCTGTCGGCGCTTGCCGGCGACGACGACCATGGCCTGCTAAAGCAGAGCTTTGTCATCTATGATGCGTTGTTCGCCTGGCTGCGCTTTGCCGCCGAGGAGAAGCACAATTGGCCAGCGAAGGCGCTGTAATGATGAGCAACATTGAACAAGCCACGCCGAAGCCCACTTTCGGCGAAGCCCTCAAGGTATGGTTCAAGATCGGCTGTCTGTCGTTTGGCGGGCCGGCGGGCCAGATCGCCTTGATGCATCGCATCGTCGTCGATGAAAAAAAATGGGTGCCCGAGGCACAATATCTGCACGCGCTGAATTTCTGCATGCTGCTGCCCGGACCCGAAGCGCAGCAACTCGCCACCTATACCGGTTGGCTGCTGCATGGCGTGCGCGGCGGACTTGCCGCCGGCATTTTGTTCGTACTGCCCGGCGCCGTGGTCATGCTGGCCTTGAGCCTGCTTTACGCCTATGGCCGCGGTGTCGGCGTCATCGATGGCGCGTTGTTCGGCATCAAGGCCGCCGTGCTGATCATCGTGGTCGAGGCGCTGATCCGGATCAGCAAGCGGGCGCTGAAGTCGAAACTGTTGATCGGTCTCGCGGCCGCCGCCTTCATTGGCATCTTTTTTTTCGACCTGCCATTCCCGCTAATCGTCATTGGCGCGGGCGCCGTCGGATTCTTCATCGCCAAGACCTATCCCGAGCGGCTCGGCGTGCCGGCCAATGATAACGTTATCGCGGCGGTCGCCGGGCGCTGCCGGCACGCGGCGATCGCCATTCCGGTCGGGCTGGTGACCTGGTGGGCGCCAGTGCTCGTTGTCATGCTCGCGCTCGGCCCGCAACATGTGCTGGTCTCGATCGGACTGTTCTTCTCCAAGCTCGCGGTCGTCACCTTCGGCGGCGCCTACGCGGTGCTCGCCTACATGGCGCAGCAGGCAGTCGAGACCAATGGCTGGCTGACCGCGCCTGAAATGGTCGACGCGCTCGGCCTGGCCGAGACCACGCCCGGGCCGCTGATTCTCGTCACCCAATTCGTCGGCTTCCTCGCCGCGTTTCGCGACGCTGCGCCATTCACACCACTTGTTGCCGGACTGCTTGGCACCGGACTGACGATATGGGTCACCTTCGTACCATCGATCCTGTGGATCCTCGCCGGCGCGCCGTTCATCGAGGAACTGCGGGGCAACCGCAAAATGGCCGGCGCTTTGGCGGCGATCACCGCCGCCGTCGTCGGCGTTATTTTGAATCTGTCGGTTTGGTTCGCACTGCATGTGCTGTTCGGCAAAGTGACCGAGATGCATTCCGGCCCGCTGCGTTGGTACGCCTTCGATCCGCACGCGCTCGACAGTCATGTGACGGTGCTGGCCGTGACCGCGGCCATTCTGACGTTCCGTTTTCACCGCAGCCTGATCGAGGTGATCGGCGTCATGGCGCTGCTGGGAATACTGACGCAGACGTCTTTCTGACCCGGTTAGTTTTCCTGCTTCACCGCACTTTCGTGCCAGCGACGCAACAGGAGATGCGACACTGCCGACAGCACGAAAAAGACGGCGACGCCGGCCAGCGACAGCAGCAACAGCGCCGCGAACATGCGCGCGATGTTGAGCCGGTAACCGGATTCGGCGATGCGATAGGCGAGACCCGAACCCGCGCCGGCCGAGCCGGCGGCAATCTCCGCCACTACCGCGCCGATCAGCGACAGCCCGCCGGCGATGCGCAAGCCCGCCAGCATCTGCGGCAGGGCCGCAGGCAGTTTCAAACGCAGCAGCACCTGCCAGCCCGAGGCTTTGTAGAGCTGGAACAACGCGAGGAGATTGCGGTCGACCGAGTTCAGACCCAGCGTGGTATTGGCCAGCACCGGAAAGAACGGGGATGTCCCGACTGATGTTGAAAAGGGGAGAGCAGGCGTTGCCCGCCTTGGGCCTGTAGGCTCGGGGTGTTGAATCCACAAAGGAGAGCAACGCCATGAAGAAATCTACCACATCGTCCGCCGTAGTTCAGGCGGCAATCGTTGAA
>CAMAUC010000014.1 GCA_945861265.1 Rhizobium sp. Q54
ACCGATCTCACCTCGTTCATCCGCCGCGCCGATCTCGCCCGCGAGCGGGCCGATCAGCGTCCGGAACGCTTCGCCGTCGGTCAGAAGGTTGACGCCCGCGTCACCCAGTTCGACCGCAAGACCCACAAGGTCGGCGTCTCGATCAAGGCGCTCGAAGTCGCCGAAGAGAAGGAAGCCATGGCGCAGTATGGTTCCGCCGACTCGGGCGCTTCGCTCGGCGACATCCTGGGCGCTGCCTTGAAGCAGCGCGCCGGCGAGAGCACCGACGACGAAAAGGCCGAGTAAGGTCCAGCGACCGTAACCGGCTGACGATAAAGAACCCCCGGGGCGTCGAGCTCCGGGGTTTTTTCTTTGCGTCATGAGGGTGCCAAAATGCGGACTCAATGACCACGTTTGAGTCTATGATGCGCCAACGATTCCACTGAAGGAACTTTCATGTCGTTCGATGCCGATGCCATCGTCGATCGCCGCCGCATGCGGCGCAAACTCACCTTCTGGCGCGTCGCGGCGCTGCTGGTGGTGCTCGTCGCCATCGGCACCGCCGGCTTCGTGCTGATGCCGGCGACCGGCCTGAAGCCTGGTGACACCGCCATTGCCCGCGTTCGCATCGAAGGCATCATCCGAGGCAATCAGAAGCGCGTCGAGGCGCTCGAACGGCTCGGCAAGTCGCATGCACGCGCCGTGATCGTCCATCTCGACTCGCCGGGCGGCACGACTGCCGGCTCCGAACAGCTTTACGACGCGCTGCGCGCGTTGCAGGACAAAAAGCCAATGGTCGTCGTGGTCGACGGCCTGGCCGCTTCCGGCGCCTATATCGCGGCGCTCGCCTCCGAGCACATCATCGCGCACGATACGTCGTTGGTTGGATCGATCGGCGTGCTGTTTCAGTATCCGAATTTCACCGACGTCCTGAAAACGATCGGCATCAAGGTCGAGGAAGTGAAATCCTCACCGCTGAAGGCGGCGCCCAATGGCTTCGAACCGACCAGCCCGGAAGCGCGCGCCGCGATCGAGGCGATCGTGCTGGACTCCTATGGCTGGTTCAAAGGCCTGGTGAAAGACCGCCGCAAGCTGGACGACAGCCAACTCGCCAAGGTGGCCGACGGCCGCGTCTTCACCGGCCGTCAGGCCGTACCGCTCAAGCTGGTCGATGCCATCGGCAACGAGAAGTCGGCGATCGCGTGGCTGGAAAAGGAGAAGAAGGTGCCGGCGAACACGCCGGTGCGCGATTTCTCGCTCGAGCCGCGCTTCAGCGAGCTTTCCTTCCTCCACGTCGCCGCCTGGGGTTTCCAGCAGGCCGGCCTGACGGCATGGTCGCAGCAGGTCCAGGAATGGGCCGGCGCGCAGGCTTTCGAAAGACTTAATCTTGACGGTCTGTTGGCGCTTTGGCACCCTTCAACGGCCAATTGAACAAATCTGAGTAAGGCGGGGCGTCCATGATCAAGTCTGAACTCGTGCAGCGTATCGCTTCGCAAAATCCGCATCTGTACCAGCGCGACGTCGAGAACATCGTCAATGCGATCCTCGGCGAGATCACCGGCGCGATGGCACAGGGCGATCGCGTCGAGCTGCGCGGTTTCGGCGCCTTCTCGGTCAAGCATCGCCCGGCCCGTACCGGACGCAATCCGCGCACCGGCGCGCATGTCTCGGTCGAGCAGAAGTCGGTGCCGTTCTTCAAGACCGGCAAGGAAATGCGCGAGCGCCTCAACAAGCTCGACGGCGCGGCATCTTCGGCGGAATAACGCGGTCGCGCGTAATATTCAGGTGTCGTCACCCGCGCATGCGGGTGATCCAGCACTTCGGAACACCGGCCCGAATTTGGCATTTCCTTATGTAACCCCCATGTGCGGGGTATGACAGCGGTGGTGTTGGCGCGTTATAAGGTCATCATGTTCCGCAAGATCGTCACTCTCGTCATCGTACTGCCGCTGGCCGCGGTGATCGTCGCCTTCGCGGTGGCGAACCGCGAACTGGTCACAGTGTCGTTCGATCCGTTCTCGTCGACCAACCCGGCCTATGCGGCGACTTTGCCGCTGTTCATCCTGATCTTTGTCCTGGTGATTCTCGGCGTCATCGTCGGCGGCGCCGCCGCCTGGCTGCGTCAGGCGCATTGGCGCAGTGCCGCTCGCCAACTCGACGCCGAGGCACGCCTGCTGCGGCAGGAACTGAGCGCATTGCGCAACCGCTTTGCCGCCGACGCGCCGCTGGTCCCGCCAGCGACAACCTACTTCGACCCGGCCTCGCCGCCGGCGATTGCGCCGCCGCGGTCCTGAGACAGGCCAAACGGTAAGCCTTTGCGGCGGCGCGCTTTAGGCGCTAGAACCCGCTTCAGAATGGCGATTTTAATCAAAATCTGCGGTTTGAAGACCCCGGAAGCCCTTGATGTCGCGCTGGAATCCGGCGCCGATCAGGTCGGCTTCGTGTTCTTTGGGCCGAGCCCGCGCCACGTCGGGCTGGAGGCCGCGCGGCTCCTCGGCCAGCGGGCGCAGGGCCGCGCCGGCAAGGTGGCGCTCACAGTCAACGCCAATGACGAGACGCTGCACGCGATCATCGCGGCGCTGAAGCCCGACATGCTGCAACTGCACGGCACCGAGACCTCGGAGCGCGTCGCGGTGGTCCGCTCGCATTTTGGCTTGCCGGTCATGAAGGCGCTGCCGATCTCGACGCGCGCCGACCTGTCGCCGATCCGCATGTTCGCCAGTGTCGCCGACCGGCTATTGTTCGACGCGCGTCCGTCGCAGGACGACACCCGTCCGGGCGGGCTTGGCAAGACCTTCGACTGGACGCTGCTGGCCGGGCTGAACGCCGGCGTGCCATTCATGCTGTCCGGCGGGCTCGATGCCGACAATGTCGCGGAAGCGATCCGCATCGCGCGACCGCAGGGCGTCGATGTCTCATCCGGCGTCGAGCGCAGTCCGGGCGAAAAAGATCCCGACAAGATCCGCGCCTTCATCCGCGCCGCGCGCGCGGCGGATGCTTCGCTCAGTGACGTCCAAGGTGACCGCAAGGTGAGAATATGACCGCGAGCCAAGTCAATTCATTTCGCACCGGCCCGGACGAGCGTGGCCACTTCGGCATCTATGGCGGGCGCTTCGTCGCCGAAACCCTGATGCCGAATATTCTCGAACTGGAAGCGGCCTACGCCGCCGCCAAGGCCGACCCGGCCTACCAGAAGGAGATGGACTTCCATCTCGCCCATTTCGTCGGCCGGCCGTCGCCTCTGTATTTCGCCGAGCGGCTCACCGAGAGGTTCGGCGGCGCCAAAATCTACTTCAAGCGCGAGGACCTCAACCATACCGGCGCGCACAAGGTGAACAACGTCACCGGCCAGATCATGCTGGCCTTGCGCATGGGCAAGAAGCGCATCATCGCCGAAACCGGCGCCGGCATGCATGGCGTCGCCACCGCGACTCTGTGCGCCAAATTCGGTCTGCCCTGCATCGTTTATATGGGCGCGGTCGACGTCGAGCGGCAGCAACCGAACGTGCTGCGCATGAAAATGCTCGGCGCCGAAGTGCGTCCCGTCACCTCCGGCTCGCACACGCTGAAAGACGCGATGAACGAGGCATTGCGCGACTGGGTCACCAATGTCTCCGATACCTTCTATTGCATCGGCACGGTGGCCGGCCCGCATCCTTATCCGGCGATGGTGCGTGACTTCCAGTGCATCATCGGCAACGAAACGCGCGAGCAGATGCAGGCCGCCGAAGGCCGCCTGCCGGATTCGCTGGTCGCCTGCATCGGCGGCGGCTCCAATGCGATGGGGCTTTTTCACCCGTTCCTCGACGACCGCTCGGTCGAAATCTATGGTGTCGAAGCCGCCGGTCACGGCATTCCGAGCGGCCAGCATGCTGCGTCGGTCGCCGGCGGGCGCCCCGGCGTGCTGCACGGCAACCGCACTTACTTGCTGATGGATGCCGACGGCCAGATCACCGAGGCGCATTCGATTTCGGCCGGCCTCGATTATCCCGGCATCGGTCCCGAGCACGCCTGGCTCAACGACATGGGTCGCGTGAAATTCTTATCCGCGACTGACGACGAAGCGGTGGCCGCGTTCCAGTTGTGCAGCCAGTTGGAGGGCATCATTCCGGCGCTCGAGCCGGCGCATGCTCTGGCGCGCGTGTTCGATCTCGCGCCCAAGCTGCCGAAGGATCACCTGATGGTGGTCAACATGTCCGGCCGCGGCGACAAGGACCTCGACTCGGTCGCGGCCTTCCTCGAAAGCAAGAAGAAGAAATGAGCACGCGAATTGAAAAGCGCTTCGCCGCGCTCAAAGCCGAAGGCCGCGCCGCTCTGGTGACCTTCACCATGTCCGGCGATCCGGATTATGCGACATCGCTGGCGCTCGCCAAGGCGCTGCCGAAGGCTGGCGCCGACCTGATCGAACTGGGCATGCCGTTCACCGATCCGATGGCCGATGGCGTCGCCATCCAGGCGGCCGGTCTGCGCGCACTCAAGGGCGGCCAAACGCTGATCAAGACTTTGGCGATGGTGCGCGACTTCCGCAAGGACAACGATGACACGCCGATCGTGTTGATGGGCTATTACAATCCGATCTACATCTATGGCGTCGATAGATTCCTCGTCGATGCCAAGGCGGCCGGTGTCGATGGGCTCATTGTCGTGGACTTGCCGCCAGAAGAAGATGTCGAGCTTTGTTTGCCGGCGCTGAAGGCCGGCCTGAATTTCATCCGTCTGGCGACGCCGACGACTGACGACAAACGGTTGCCGGCGGTGCTGAACAACACGTCCGGCTTTGTCTATTATGTCTCGATTGCGGGCATCACCGGATCGGCGGCGCCCGACGCAACGAAAGTCGGTGCGGCGGTTGCGCGTATCAAACGTCACACGACACTACCGGTCGCGGTCGGCTTTGGCGTGCGCAACGCCGAAAGCGCGCGCGCCATTGCCGCCGGCGCCGACGGCGTGGTGGTCGGTTCTGCCCTGATCGACGTTCTGCGCGCCAATCTCGATGCCGACGACAAGGCCGGGCCGAATCTCGTCAAAGCCGTGACCGATCTGGTGTCGGATATCGCCCAGGGCGTGCGTTCGGCTGGTAAAGTCGCGGCGAAATAGCCGCAACTGGGCGCGGCGGGACGGTTATAATTTTGTAGGGTTCGCCCTATATAGGTGAAGCATGAACTGGATTTCCAACGTCGTCCGGCCGAAGATCCGCAGCTTCCTGCGTCGCGAGACGCCGGAAAATCTCTGGATCAAGTGCCCCGAGACCGGCTCGCTCGTCTTCTACAAGGACGTCGAGGCGAACCAGTTTGTCATCCCGAGTTCCAACTATCACATGCGCATCAGCGCGCCGATGCGCCTGAAGACCATGTTCGACGGCGGCGAGTATGAAGACATCGCGTTGCCCGAAGTGCAGATCGATCCGCTGAAGTTCCGCGACGAGCGCCGCTACATCGACCGGCTCAAGGATGCGCGCACCAAGACCGGCTATCAGGACGCGGTGAAGCTCGGCATCGGCCGCCTCGAAGGTCAGATGGTGACGATCGGCGTGCAGGATTTCGATTTCATGGGCGGTTCGCTCGGCATGGCGGCGGGCGAGGCGATCATCACCGGCTTTGAAACCGCGGTACAGCGGCGCACGCCCTATGTTCTTTTCGCGGCCTCCGGCGGCGCGCGCATGCAGGAAGGCATCCTGTCGCTGATGCAATTGCCGCGCACCACGGTCGGCGTGCAGATGCTGCGCGAAGCCAGGCTTCCTTATCTCGTCGTGCTGACCAATCCGACCACCGGCGGCGTCACGGCGTCCTATGCGATGCTCGGCGACGTTCACATCGCCGAGCCCGCGGCCTTGATCGGCTTTGCCGGTCCGCGCGTCATCGAACAAACCATCCGCGAAAAGTTGCCCGCCGGATTTCAGCGCGCCGAATATCTCACCGAACATGGCATGGTCGACATGGTCGTGCACCGGCACAAGCTGCGCTCGACGCTGGCCGAATTGTGCCGCCTCCTGACCAAGCAGCCGGCGCCGAACGCGCAACAGAAACTGCCGGTTCCGGCGCACGCGTGACGTGAGCCAAGTCGATTCCATCCTGACGCGGCTGCTGGCGCTTCACCCCAAGCGTATCGACCTGTCGCTTGACCGCGTCGAGCGGCTGCTGGCGGCTCTGGATCATCCCGAACGCAAACTGCCGCCGGTGATCCATATCGCCGGCACCAACGGCAAAGGTTCGACCACCGCTTTCCTGCGCGCGATTCTGGAAGCCGCCGGCCTGCGCGTGCACGCCTATACGTCGCCGCATCTGGTGAATTTCAACGAACGTTTCCGCATTGGCCAAAATGGCGAAGGAAAGCTCGTCTCGGATGAGGATCTATCGACGGCGCTGGAAGAATGTGAACGGGCCAATGGCGGCGAGCCCATCACCGTTTTTGAGATCACGACGGCGGCAGGCTTCCTGCTGTTCTCACGCCATCCCGCCGATGTGTTGCTGCTCGAGGTCGGGCTCGGCGGGCGTCTCGACGCGACCAATGTCATCGACGCGCCGCTCGCCTCGATCATCACGCCGATATCGATCGATCACACGGATTTTCTCGGCGACACGATCGAAAAGATCGCCGCCGAGAAGGCCGGTATTGTCAAGGCTGGCGCGCCGGTGATTGTCGCCGCGCAAAATCGTGACGCGCTCAGCGTTATCGAACGGCAAGCGGCGCGGCTCAAAGCGCCGATCATCATCGCCGGCGAGAACTGGACCGCGACCGAAGAGCGTGGCCGTCTGGTCTATCAGGACGACAATGGACTTCTGGATTTGCCGGCGCCGAAACTCTACGGGCGTCATCAATTCGAGAACGCGGGTCTGGCGATTGCCGCGTTGCGCGCGATCCCGCAATTCAAAATCCCGCCTTCGGCCTATGAAGCCGGCATGACCAAGGCTGACTGGCCGGCGCGTCTGCATCGCCTGAGCGCGGGGCGCCTCGTCGATCTGACACCGCCGGGCAGCGAACTGTGGCTCGACGGCGGGCATAATCCCGATGGCGGACGTGCCATTGCCGCCGCGCTCGCCGATCTCGAGGAGCGCGTGTCGCGGCCGCTGGTGCTGATCGTCGGCATGCTGGCGACCAAGGACTTCGCCGGATTTCTGAATAATTTTTCAGGCCTCGCGCGCCGCCTGATCGCCGTGCCGGTGCCCGGGGCCGAAAAAGGTCTCGGCGCGGACGTCGTGGCGGAGGCGGCGCGCGCGCTCGACATTCCGGCGGTGAGCCGCGGCAATCTCGACGAGGCGCTCGATGCGGTGCGCAAGCTCGATCTGGAACCGCCGCCGCGTATTCTGATTACCGGGTCGCTTTACCTAGCCGGCGATGTCTTGCGCGAGAATGGCACGCCGCCGCAATAAAATACGGCCGGCACAACGGCCGGCCGTCTTGAGACAATGGCGACGACGCTCAAACCGCGCCGCTGATCCACGAATGCAGTTTCTGCTTCGGCGCGGCGCCGACCTGGCGATCGGCGATTTCGCCGTTCTTGAACAGCAGCAGCGTCGGAATCGACATGATGCCGTATTTAGCGGCAACCGCCGGGTTCTCGTCGACGTTCAACTTGACGATCTTGACCTTGTCGCCGAGCTGACCGGAGATTTCCTCCAGCGCCGGGGCGATCATGCGGCAGGGGCCGCACCATTCCGCCCAGAAGTCGACGACGACCGGCTCGGAAGCCTTGAGAACATCCGCGTCGAAGCCTGCATCTGTGGTTTTGCCGACGGCCATGGGGAGACCCTTTGCTATTGCGCGTTGGAGTGGGGCGGGACGGGGCTTTTGGAATCGCCCCACGAATTGCGAGGCTGCGAACCTATGAACGGTACCCCCGAGCGTCAAGGCGCTATCGCGCGGACGTGACCAGCGCCAGCGCCTGATCCAGCGCTCCGGGGGAAAGCTCCATCAGATCAGGGACTTCGGTCCAGATCAAAGCGGCGCGGATGGGCCGGTCCGGGTACAGTCTGGTCAGCACCGCGCGATAGAGCGCGAGCTGGCGGATATAAGTCGGCGGCACCTCTTCGAGCGCGCGCGGCGCCGGCCGATTCGTCTTGAAATCGCCGATCAGAACAAAGCCGTCGGTTACCACCAGCCGGTCGATCTGGCCGGAAACCAGGAACGGCGCTGTCGCCGGGCCCAGCCTGCCGACGATCGGCACTTCGGCCTGGCTGCCAGCGCCGAACAACTCGGCAAAGCGCGGGTCGTCGAGCACGCGCATCACTTGCGCCGCCAGTGCCGGCTGATCGTCCGCCGGCAATCTGGACCGCGCCAGATAATCCTGCGCGGCTTTCAGCCGCCGGTCGCCGGCGATGCCGGGTAGCGACTGCATCAACCGGTGCACCAGCGAACCGCGCAACAGCGCCAGTCCGCCGCCGCCGGTCGCCATCGGACGGACATCGTCGTCGAGCGCGCCGGATGGCGTCACGGTGCGCGCGGCCTGCTGCTCGCGCGGCGCGTCGCGCAATAGCCAATCGGGCAGTGCGATTGGCGCCGCCGGCCTCTTGTCGTCGGGCGCCACGGTGGAGGGCGGCAATGCTTCACCCTTGCGATACCGTTTGACCTCGCCGTCGCCATCGTCGGCCGGTTCGTGCAGCGCCTTTTCGCTGAGTGCGTCATCGACAAGCTGATACCAGCAGCCATCCGGAATCTTGTTGACGCCCTTGGCGCCGCAAATGATCAACCGCTCGGCGGCGCGGGTCATCGCGACATACAAGAGACGGCGATATTCGTTGCGCGCTTCCTCTTGCGCCCGCAGGCGCGCCTCGGTCATCGGCCCGATATCTTCCTTCTGGCCCTTGGCCCAGGCCATCGCGCCCTCCGCCAAAGACAGCAGGCGCGGGTCCTGTTTGCCGGTCGGTTTGCCGACGGTGTCGGCGAGGATGACGGTGTTGGCTTCCAGTCCCTTGGCGCCGTGCACGGTCATCACGCGCACTTCGTCGCGCGCCAGCTCCATGTCGCGCCGCACTTCGCTTTGCGCGGCGCGCAGCCAGGCGACGAAGCCTTGCAGCGACGGCGTCTGCTGCGCCTCATAGGCCAGCGCGAGATTGAGAAATTCGTCGAGCGCGTCATTGGCCTCCGGGCCAAGGCGGGCGAGGAAATCGGCGCGGCCGCGCCGCGCACCCAGCACATGGGCGAAGAAGCCGAACGGCGTCAGCCGCGGCGCGATGCCGGCAAGCTCGTCGAGCGAGTTGGCGGCCTTGGCAAATGCCGGATCATCGCCGGCTCTCTTGCGCAGCGATTCCCGCAACGACAAAGGCTGGCGATCCCAGGCGAGCGTGAACAATTGCTCCTCGCTCAGGCCGAACAAAGGCGATTTCAACACGCTGGCCAGCGCCAGATCGTCGTCCGGCAGTAACAGCGCGTCGGCCAACGCCAGCAGGTCCATCACCGCGATATGGCCGGTCAGCACCAGCCGGTCGGCGCCGGCGACCGGAACGCCGGCGCTCTTGAGGGCGCGGATGATCGCCTCGAATAAAGGCCCGCGCTGGCGAACCAGCACCAGCACGTCGCCGGCTTTCAAACCGCGCGTCATCCAGAGTTTGACGTTCGTTGCGATACGGCGCGCCAGCCGCACGCGCGGGCTTTCCTCGCTTTCGGTATCGAACGGCGCATCCCAGCCTTCCATTTCCTTGCGTTCGGCCGGCTCGGCCAGCGGCCAGACCTCGACCAGGCCCGGCGCCGCGCCCGGCAGCGACTTGTGCTCGGGGATGCCGACGTCGTCGGTGGTGATGCTGGCGAAAATTTCCTTGTTGCGGAAAACCTGATCGACCGAGCCGAGCACGTTCTCGCCGGAGCGAAACGACGAATGAAACTTGAGATATTTCCAGCCCATCTCCGGCGTATCGAACTGGCGCGCGAACAGCCGGCGCATGGCGTCGAATTCCTTCGGCTGCGCGCCCTGGAACGAAAAGATCGACTGCTTCTCGTCGCCGACCGCGAACACAGTGCGCCTGACGTTCGGCCGCGCGCCGCCCGGCACGAATTCGGAAACGATTGTCTTGATGATGTCCCATTGCTTGGGGCTGGTGTCCTGCGCCTCGTCGACCAGCACATGGTCGATGCCGAGATCGAGCTTGTAGAGCACCCATGCCGCTGACGCGCGTTCGAACAGGTCGAGCGTCCTGTCGATCAGATCGTCATAGTCGAGCAGCGCGCGGCGTTCCTTCTCGTCGCGGTAGCGTGCAATGACATCGGCGGCGATGGTGATCAGCGCGCGGGTGCGGTCGCGCGCAGCGACGGCGCGTTCGCGGGTGAGCAGGGCGCAGACGCGGTCCTGTTCGCGCTTGAGCCGCTCGAACCAGTCCGGGTGATCCTCGACAATCGCCTTGGTGACGATATTCTTGCGCGGCGACAGTTCGGCGGTGCAGAAGACGCGCAGATAATTGTCGACGCGATCGCGGCCGAAACTCGCCTGCGCGGCCAGCAGCGCGTCGATATGGTTCTTGTCAGTCTTCGATCCAATCGCCAATACTTCGATCAGCGCCGGCCATTCCGTTTCCGGAATGACGGACGCTGCGAAAAACTCATGCTCCAACGATTCGGCGGTGTCCTTGGGATCGACACCGAAGCCGCGCGACAGTGCGTCGATCGCTGCATCGACACTTCCGGCCGCTTCGATCCAGCGCGCAATGTCGTCACGCTTCTTGATCGCGTCGCCGATGACCTCCTTGAAAGTCTGGTCGGCGGCGACGACGATGGCCGTCGCCAGCGCCTTGCCGAGCGGGCTTTGCGGCGCGGCAGAGGCTTCCAGCAATACGTCGAGCGTCAGCCGGTCGAGCAACTCGGTGGTCTGCGCCTCGTCGAGCACGGTGAAGCGCGCCGCGACATTGGCCTCGAACGGAAACTGATGCAGCAGCCGCGTGCAGAAGGCGTGAATCGTCTGCACCTTCAGGCCGCCCGGCGTCTCCAGCGCCGAGGCGAACAGCCGGCGCGCGCGGGCGCGCTGCGCCGGGCTTGCCGGCTTTCCGGTCGAGGCCTCTATCTTCTCATCAAGAGCGGCATCCGGCAGCGTGCTCCAGTCGGCGAGCGTGCCGAACACACGGTTGGCCATATTGGCCGCCGCCGCCTTGGTAAAGGTGATGCAGAGAATCTTCGCCGGATCGACGCCGCGCAGCAGCAGGTTGATGACGCGCTGCGCCAGGACATGCGTCTTGCCAGAGCCGGCATTGGCCGAGACGAAGGCCGACGTATCCGGGTCCGCCGCTTCGACCTGCACGTCGGTGACGTTCTTAGGAATGTTGCGGGGCGCGCTCATTCGCCGCCCTCCTCGCCGCCGCCGGACAGCGACCATTCCTTGACGCGCGCGAGGTGGTCGTAGTCGCCGTAATGGTTAGTCCACATCGGATGCACCAGCGACAGGTAAGGCGTCTCGGCATTTTCAAATATCGCCGCCAGTTCCTTCAGTCGCTTGAGTGCGTAGTCGGCCTGTATGTCCGGCGTGCTGTCCTTGAACGTGATTTCCTCCGGCTTGCCGGCCGGGTCGCCGCCTTTCAGCGTGACATAGGTAATTTCCGAAATTGAGCCGGGCCGCAAACCCTTGAAGCCACCCTGACGCAGGATGGCGCCTTCCAGCGTCAATTGCGGCGCCAGGCCGGTGCTGACCTGTTTCCTGGTGCGCGCCGCGCCCGTCTTGTAGTCAATGATGGCGTAGCTGCCGTCGCGCCGCCATTCGATGCGATCGGCAATGGCGGACAATGTAAACTTTCGTTCGCCGACATCGAAAGTGTGTTCGCCCCTGATCTCGCCATGCAACGTCGCGATGCCGTCGCGCCGCGCGCGATCCCAGTTGGCGAACCATTGCGCGATACGCTCGAAACGCGGCCACCAGAATGCGCGTGCCTCCGGAAAGTCGATATGTTCGGCGAAGCGGTTCTCGCCGAGCGCCAGCAACTGCCGTTGCGGATCCGCGGGCAGTCCGGCGGCAAACTGCACGGTGAAGTCGCCGATAGCGCCATGAATGATCGTGCCGCGGTCGCGCGCGCCCGGCGGCGTATCGACGGCGTCGAGCGGCTGCAGGCGCAGTATATATTTTGCATAGACCGTGTAGGGATCGCGCAGCCAGTCTTCGATGGCGGTGACCGATAGTTGCGACGGCCGCGCGTCGATCGGTGGCGTCGGCTGTGGCCGTTGCGCGGCCTTCACCTGTGCCGGGTGGTCGAGCGCGCGCGCCAGGTCGACAATGCGAGTGCCGCGAGCGAGTACTTGTTGCCAGCGCTCGGCGCCGGCGACCGCGGCGATGCGCTGCACGAACCGCGAGGTGACCGTCGGCGCACCGGCGAGCTTGGCGGCGCGCGTCAATATAATTTCGGGCGCGCCGAGCGATTGCGCGAAGTCGTGCGCGGAGAGGCCGATGCGGCGCTCGGGCGGGTCAAGGCCGAGGTCGCGGCGCATCGGCCGCGACAGCCAAGGATCGCTGCGCGTCTCCGGCGGCCAGGTGGCTTCGTTCAGGCCGCCGAGCACCAAAAGATCAGCGCTCTGCAAGCGCGCTTCCAGCGGGCCGTAAATATGCACGCGCACGTCGCGCGTTTCCGGGCGGCGGACCACGCGGTCGCCGATGGTCGCGTGGAACAGCTCAATATAATCGCCGCGGCTGACGGCAAGCCCCTGCGCCGATGGGCTGTCGATAATTTTCTCGATCGCGTCGGCCAGCACCGTGCCGTCACTGCCGGAGAAGGCATCGACCGCGCCATCGGCATCGCGCCCGAGATTGGAAAGCGCGTCACGATGGCATTTCGCCAATGCGGCCAGCGGATGATCGCCGGCTTTCAGCGATTCCAGCGGCGCGAGCGCGGTCTTCAACCGTTCGACCAGTTCAGCCGCCGCGTCGAGCTGCTCCGGTTGCAACGCCTTGCGTGGATCGCTGCGATGCAGATCGCCGCGATTGGCGCGGAAGCTTGCCAGCGCATGCGCCAGTCCGTCGCTGCCGGGTTGGGGCCGCGGGCCGCGCAGCACAGCGCGCTCGAGCACGGCGATTGCCTCGCTATATACGCCCTTCGCGGCGCCGAGCCGCAATAGCGGATGCTTGAGCAGCGCCAACAGCGAGACCGGCTTCAGCCCGTCGAGCGCTGCCTCGGCCGAAAGCCGCGCGAAGCGCCCGGCCTGGGTGTCGGGCAGCGGATCGCCGCCCGAATCGTCGGCCGCGACATGCCAGCGTTCAAGCGCGGCGACGACGCGGCGCGCCAAAGCGCGATCGGGTGTCACCAAAGCCGCGGTCTTGCCCGGCGTATCGAGCGCTTCGCGCAAGGCCACCGCGATGGCGAGGGCTTCTTCCTCCGGATTGGCGGCTTCGATCATGCTGACATTGGCAAGCGCCTTGTCGGTCGCCGGCCCAAATGCGGCGTTATCGCGCTCGGCCTGCCAGCGGTCGGTGGTCGTGGCCGGGCGCAGCGCTTCCGACACCAGGCGTTCGCGGCCGTGCGCCGATGGCGCGGCGAGGTCCGTGATGTCGCAGCGGACGATGCCGATCGCGGTCAGCAGTGCCTGCATGGCGAACTGCGCGTGGCCCGTGGCGGGCATGCCGTCGTGAGTCTTGTCGTCGGCATCGCCGGCGATTGCTCGCCAGGAATCCTCGTCGAGATCCTTGTCGAGGCCGGGCAGCACGACGGCGCCATGCGGCATCCGGGCGATGGTCGCGAGCAGCTTGGCGGTGGCCGGCATCGAGCCGGTGGAACCGGCGGCGATCACCGGCGCTGCGCTGAAGGCGAGTCGTTTTGCCTCCGCCTCGATCAGTTTGTCGCGGCGTTCGGCGGCCTCGATGGCGCCGCGCTCACGCAAATAGTCATCCCAACGCGGATGCACGAATTTCAAAAATTCAAGGGATTTTTGCCAATACTCGTCGAGGTCGTTAGGGACAAGCTTGTCGAGGTCCTGCCAATTCACCTGTCGCGTCGTGATGTCGTCCATCAATCGCGCAAGATCGCCCGCAAGGGCAAAAGCGGCGCCCGGAGTATTTGCGATCAGCGGGGAGCCTTGTGCTGATCGAACGACAGTCGCCCACTTCGCGATGATTTGGGACAACGTGAGTTGTCGTTCCAAGCCAGAAATCGCCTCCGGCAAAGCCAGCGCCGCGTCGGCGAGTGCGCCAGTCGCGGCATCGGCGAAAGCAATTTCGTCTTCATCCAGATCGCCGAGCGCAACGATGCGCGGCAGAATCGCGGCGTCGCCATCCAGCTGTTTGAGGAATTCGTCGCGCGCCAACCGGCAGGCGCGCCGCGTCGGCAGATAGAGCGTGGCGCGGGCAAGCTCCAGCGGCGCGTTCGAAGCCGGAAATCCGGCCACCAGCCTGCCGGCGCGCAGCGCACCGATCAGCGCCGGCAGAAACGGCACTGAAGCGGGAATGTTGAAAACGTTGGGGCGAGCGGCCGGCATCGGCCCGGATCATACACGAAGTGCGTGCCCGGGAACTTTTCGTTTACGCTGCGCGAAGCGCTTTATGCCCCGAGTTCGACCATCTCGCCGGAACCGGCGAGCTTGCGCGGCGCCGGGACATAAGAATCACCGATCTGCATCATCGGCCGCGGATTGATGACGATCGAGCTCAGCCGGTCGTGCAGCGCCTTGGCCGAGGTCGGCTTGACCAGGAATTCATGGACGCCGGCCTGCAACGCCTGCACCACCGAGGAGCGTTGCGCGCGGCTGGTCAGCATGATGATCGGCAGGTTCGGGCGCGGGAATACACCGGGCGAGCGCACGATACGCATCACCTCCATGCCGTTGAGCAACGGCATGTCCCAGTCGAGCAGCATGACGTCGGGATCGCAATTGCGGATCTGTTCGAGCGCGGCCAAGCCGTCGGTGGCCTCGATCACCGATTTGGCGCCGAGATTCATCAGCATCATGCGCGTGATCCGGCGCATATAAGCGTTGCCGTCCACGATCAGGATATTGAGTCCCTGAATAAGCGTTTTGATCGGGGTATTCTGCATCAAGCCGGGTACCGTTTCCTTGCCGCCACCCCGAAAGCTACCGGCAAAACAATTTCAATTCACTAAGACCAATCGTTCAATTTTTCGCAAACTGGTTTCAGTCGCGAGATGGTGAGCGGCGTTAGCGATTGATTAGGCTAAACTGGATTGCCAAGATCGAAAGACGAGGATGTCATGAAACAACCCGGTCCCGATCATCCCATCACGATCGAACCCGGTGGCGCGCGGGTGCGCGTGCGCTTCGGTAACCGGATCATCGCCGATACGACAAAGGCGCTGACGTTGCGCGAGGCGAATTATCCTGGCGTTTACTATATTCCGCGTGATGATGCCGACATGAGCCTGCTGCAGCGGACCGGGCACGCGAGCCATTGCCCGTACAAAGGCGACGCCAGCTATTTCACCATCGTCGCTGGCGGGCACCGTGCCGACAATGCGGTGTGGAGCTACGAGCAGCCTTTTCCGGCGGTCGCCGAGATCAAGGAATACCTGGCGTTCTATCCCAAGCGGGTCGATGCGATCGAAGTTGGGTGAGTTGCCGCCAGTTTAACGGTTCGCTCACCGCGACGCTCAACGCTTTCGCAAGCGCGCCTGACCTATCGTGCCGCCTTCGGTTCATCGAAGGGCAGGCCGACGCATGGTATTTCAGGACGCATTGCCGCACGACCGCCCGGCCTTCGCGACCGGCGTGGCCGCCTGCGCGACGGGATTTTATTTCGGCCTGGTGCCGGAGCCGAGCCACATCAATGGACCGCTCTGGCTCGGTTCGCTCGCCGGGTTGGCCATCTTCAGTGCCGGGCTGGCAATCATCATTCGCACGTTGGCCGGTATGAACGACGGGTCCGGCGAAATGCCGCCCGGCGCGTCACGGTGGATGAAAACCGTCTATTGGCTTTGCGGCTTGGTCGCGATGGCGTCTTTGGCGGCGATCGGCACCTGGGTCGCATTCGGCAGCGGCGATCGCGCGTTCAGCATGAGCGGCCTGTTCGGCGGCTCAATTGGCGCAGGCATCGGCCGCGCTATCTTCGGCATTTGCACGATCATGACATGGGTGGCAGTCATCGCGTTGACGCGGACGGGCGCCAGGAAGATCTTCGGCAAAAGCTGAATGCTCTTCAATGCATCCGTGGGCCTTTGAGAAATTTGGCGCGGTCGGATGAGTTCACGCGCACGTCGAAGGTGACGCCGTCGCGGTGCAGAGTCATTGGCACTTCGACGCCAGCCTCGCCGATGGCCCAGACGCGGCGATAGAAGCTGGCCAATGTCGAGACGTTTTCGCCGGCGACCGCGACGATCATGTCGCCGGTCTTGATTTCGGCGCGCGCGGCCGGCCCTTTCGGGGCGATGCCGACGATGACGATGCGGTCTTCGACTTCAGTGCAGTAAACGCCGAGCCAAGGCCGCACCGGCTTGTTGACGCGGCCGAATTTCGTCAGGTCGCCGAGGATCGGTTTCAACAGATCGATCGGGATGGTCATGTTGAGATTTTCGGTAGCGCCTTTGCCGCCGCCTTCGCGCACCCGCTCGATCTGCAACGAGCCGATGCCGATCAAATCGCCCTGCGATGAGATCAATGCGGTGCCGCCCCAGTTCGGGTGCGCCGGAAACGTGAAAATCGCTTCCTCCAGCAGATACTCCCAATAGCCGGCGAATTCCTGTTTGGCGGCGATACGGCCGGCGAGCGAGCGGGTCCGGCCGCCGGCGCCGCCGACGACGACACGTTCGCCGATCACGGCGGCGTTCGACGAGCCGAGATCGAGCCCCGGCAAAGACGTGCGGCCCAGCAGCTGCACCAGACCGAAGCCGGTTTCGCCATCGAAGCCGAGCGGATGTCCTTGCACGACCGTGCCGTCGGACAAATGCAGCCAGATGGTTTCCGCCTCGGTGATGAGATAGCCGACGGTCAGCACCAGGCCATCGCCGATCAGGACGCCATTGCCGGCGCGCTCGACGCCGAGCGTGTCGGCGGTGAAAGCATCGGGCGGAATGATCGAATGCAGTCCGACCACCGCCGACAGCACCCGCTCGAGATCGTAGGCGTAGTCGCCGGTCCGCGGCTGGACCCCCGGCGGCACTTTCCATTCGATCAGCGATGCCATTGGGAACCCCTCATACGCCGGTCCGGCGGAAGTTCGATCATAACCGCCGCTATCTGTCCGAGAAACGGCAAATTGCGCGTTTGCCTCTTTGTCGCGCAATGTTTAGCTAGGCATCATGACCGCAATTTCCATCCTCGATCTGTCGCCCGTCGTCGCCGGTTCAACCGCCGCGCAGGCGTTGCGCAATACGCTCGATCTGGCGCGCATGGCCGACGGGCTCGGCTTCACGCGCTATTGGGTGGCCGAACACCACAATATGGCGTCGATCGCCAGTTCGGCGCCGGAGATCATGATCGGGCAAATCGCGGCGGCGACCAGCCGCATGCGGGTCGGCTCCGGCGGCATCATGCTGCCCAACCATGCGCCGTTGATGGTGGCGGAACGCTTCAAGGTGCTGGAGGCCTTGTTCCCCGGCCGCATCGACCTTGGCCTCGGCCGCGCACCCGGCACCGATCAGGTGACGTCCTATGCGTTGCGCCGCCGTCAGGGCATCAGCGAGGAAGACGATTTCCTCGACCGCTTCACCGAACTGATGGCGCTGGAGCAGCGCAATTTTCCGGCCGGGCATCCGTATCACAGCGTTCAGGCGATGCCGACGGATGTCAGGCTGCCGCCGATCTATTTATTGGGTTCGTCCGACTACAGCGCGCAGCTCGCCGGCCAGATCGGCGCGGCCTTTGCATTCGCGCATCATTTCGCGACGTTCCCGGCCGATGAAGCCATGCGGCTCTATCGCGACAGTTTCAAACCATCAGCCTCGCACGATAAGCCCTATGCGATCATCGGCACGCATGTGGTCTGCGCCGATACCGATGCCGAGGCCGAGCGGCTGGCCGCGACCGTCGATCTCAATATCGTGCGCCGCGCCAAGGGCGAGATGCTGCCACTGGCGTCGCCGGAAGACGCGCTTGCCTTTAATTACACACCGGTCGATCGCGCCCGCATCGCGCAGAACCGCACCAAGCTGTCGGTCGGCTCGCCGGCGACGGTCAAGGCAAAGCTCGACACGCTGATCGCCGCGACCAAGGCCGACGAAGTCATGGTGACGACGATAATTCACGACCATGCGGCACGGAAGCACTCCTACGAATTGCTGGCGAAGATATTTGCGTAAGAAGTTTTCGTGCTAAATTCGACGTCGAAGATCATTCAGTTTTCAGTCAATGAAATAACCGGAGGTTCCCTTGGGCAAGCAGTTCAAACTCATCACCACCGACCAGCATTCGCTCGGCGCCTATCGCGCCGATCCGGCAGGCAAGCCGAAGGGCGGCATCGTCGTGGTGCAGGAAATTTTCGGCGTCAATCATCACATCCGCGCGGTCTGCGACCGCCTCGCCGCGCTCGGCTATGTCGCGGTGGCGCCGGCCATCTTCGACCGCTTCGTGCGCGATTTTGAATGCGGCTATACGCCGGACGAGATCGCGCATGCGCGCTCCTATCTCGGCAATCTCGACTGGGACAAGATGATGCTCGATGTCTCGGCGGCGCAGGCCGATATCAAGGGCGCCGGCCCGTTGGGTGTGATCGGCTTCTGCATGGGCGGCACGGCGGCGTTTCTCGCCGCCTGCCGGCTGCCCGGCTTTGCCGCCTCGGTTTCCTTCTACGGCGGCATGATCGGCAAGTTCGCCGACGAGAAGCCGAAATGCCCGATGCAGATGCATTTCGGCGAAAAGGACGAAGGCATTCCGATGGATGTGGTCGACGCCATCAAGGCCAAGCAGCCGCAGGCCGAGGTCTATGTCTATCCGGGCGCGCCGCACGGCTTTTACTGCGACGAACGCGCCAGCTATCGCAAGGAATCAGGCGATCTGGCCTGGAGCCGGACCCAGGAGTTCTTCAGCAAGCATATGAAATAGATTCTTCCGTCGTCCCGGCTCGCGCTCGCTTATGCTCGCTTGGCCGGGACGACAGAGAATTCTAAAACCACCGCTCCTTCACCACCACGGTATCGCCGGGGCGGAGCGGGAAGTTGAGCGGCACCTCGCCGTTGATCTGCTGACCGGGCGCATTGCGCGTCAGTTGAACCTTGCTCTTCGACGCGCGCGGGGCAAAGCCGCCGGCGATGGCGATCGCGGTTTCCGCCGTCATGTTGGCGACGTATGGATATTGTCCGGGCGTGGTGACCTCGCCGAGGATGAAGAACGGCCGGTAGGCCTCGACCTCGACGCTGACATGCGGCTCGCGCACGTAACCTTGCTTGAGACGGTCGGCAATCACGCGCGACAATTGCTGGGTGGTGGCGCCGCGCGCCGGCACCGTGCCGACCAGCGGCAGGTTGACGTTGCCGCCGGCATCGACCGTATAGCTGTTGGTGATGCCATCCTGGCCGAACACGACGACACGCAGTTTGTCGCCGGAATCGAGTGTGTAATCGGTCGAATAACTGGCGGGCGCCGAAGCATAGGCGTTGGGCGCGGCGACATAGGGACCGCCGACAGCGGGCGCCTTTGGCGGTGCGGCCATTGGCGGTTCGGCTATGGGCGGTGCAGCCATGGGCGGTTCGCCGTATTGCGCAGCGTAAGGCTGTTGCACCGGTTGCCGCCTAGCTGGAGCAGTGCGGCCCGACGTAAACAGACCGCGTCCGCCGCTTGGCGAGGCCGCGCGTTGTTGCGCGGCCGGCGGCGCGTAGGCCGGGTCGGCATATTGCGGCGGCCCATAGGCCTGCTGCGCGGAAGCCGGCGATGTCGAATAGAGGTCGCGCGAATCAGCCGGCGCCACTGCCGGCGCGTAGGGCTGTTGCGCGTATCGCGGCTGGCCGAATTGCTGGGGCTGTTGCACCAGAACCCGCACCGGCTGTCCGGTCTGCGGATCGATGGCGTAATAAGTCGGCGCTTGCTGGCGCATGCAGGCGCCGACCGAAAGCGCGGTCAGAACGACGAATAGAAGTCGGGCTCCCCGCATCGAGCGCAGTCCGGGCGGTTGGCTGAAAGTCACGCCCGATTAACGCTTTATATGGTTAAGAAAGTCTGACCGGCGGGCATTTTGCCGCAAATGACAACGGCCGCCTTTAGGGGCGGCCGCTACGAATTTTCGGTCTTGGGCAAAAACGTCAGGCGCTGGCGCCCTGGGTCAGCTTGGCGCCGGTGCCAATGGGGCACGAAACCCCGGTGCCGCCCAGCCCGCAATAGCCGAAGGGGTTCTTGGCCAGGTATTGCTGGTGATAATCCTCGGCAAAGTAGAACTCTGGCGCTTCAACGATTTCGGTGGTGATGGCGCCGTAACGCTTGGCCTTCAATTCTTTTTCGTACATCGCCTTGGAGGCCTCGGCCGCCTGCTTCTGCGCGGGCGAGTACGTATAGATGCCGGAGCGATACTGGGTGCCGATGTCATTGCCCTGGCGCATGCCCTGCGTCGGGTCGTGGCTTTCCCAGAAGGTCTTGAGCAACTGCTCGTAACTGATCTTCTTCGGGTCATAGACCACTAGCACGACCTCGTTGTGGCCGGTGCGCCCCGAACAGACTTCCTCGTAGGTCGGATTGGGTGTCATGCCGGCGGCATAGCCGACCGCAGTGACGTAAACATCATCACCTAATTCCCAGAACTTGCGCTCGGCGCCCCAGAAACAGCCGAAGCCGAGCAATGCCTTCTCGAAACCCTCCGGGTATGGGCCTTTGAGAGCATGGTGATTGACGAAATGGCTGGCGGCCGTGCGGATTTCATTGGCGCGGCCGGGCAGCGCCTGCTCTTTCGTTGGCAATGCAATCTTCTTGAAGCCGAACATGATTTTGCTTCTCCCCAAATTGATAGACGCAATATAGGCGCCCGCCCCGCGGTACGAAACGGCGCGGGCGATCACGTCTCGGACAGAAGCGCGTGAAAGCGCGGGGATATCAGCGCGCGTAGCCGATCAGCGGCTTTTTGCGGCGTCCCATTATCATGCACAGGATGCCGAAGATGCCGAGCAACGCCCAGCTTGGCGTGCCCAGAATCGCCGTCGCACCGGGGTCCCACAACAGGCCGCCGGCATAGGGCTGCAGCAGCGGCTGCATCTTGGCGAGGCTCGCGCCGTTGATGAGCTGCCAGAGGTCGCGGACACTGGTCAGATAGACATTATTGCCGGCAATCGATTTGGTGCCGTCATAAATCACCAGGATAAAGGCGGCGGCCAGGCAAAAAAGGCCAATTATGCGAAGAAAAAAGCGGATCATGGGACCTTCTTATCGGCTCATGACGGCTAAATTCGGCCGCCGGAATAGCCCTCGATTACCTCGCGCCGGGCTTGTGTTCAACCTCTGCATGCCTGACCGGCGCGGCGGGCCCGTTCTGACGCCTTGAGCTTGGGCTCGCCCTTCTCTAGAGCATACGCACGATTCTGTCCGAAACTGGGTTCCCACCTTTCATAATCGTGCGCTATGGTCCCGGCCCGCCGGGCTCGCCGGCCGCGTATTGGAGTAAAAATGTCGTCAAAGCCCCCCGGCCGCAGCCGCCCGACCTTTACCGATCAGGAAGCCCTTCAGTTCCATTCAGTCGGCCGGCCCGGCAAGCTTGAGGTTATCGCCACCAAGCCGATGGCGACGCAACGCGACCTGTCGCTGGCCTATTCGCCCGGCGTCGCCGTGCCGGTGCTGGCGATCGCGGAAGATCCCAGCAAGGCTTACGACCTGACGGTGAAAGGCAATTTCGTCGCCGTCATCACCAATGGCACCGCGATTCTCGGCCTCGGCAATCTCGGCGCCCTGGCGGCCAAGCCGGTGATGGAAGGCAAGGCGGTTCTGTTCAAGCGCTTCGCCGATATCGACTCGATCGATCTCGAAGTCTCGACCGAGGACCCGGACGAATTCATCAACTGCGTCAAATATCTCGGCGCCGGCTGGGGCGGCATCAATCTCGAGGATATCAAGGCGCCCGAGTGCTTCATCATCGAGCAGAAACTGCGCGAATTGATGGACATCCCGGTGTTCCACGACGACCAGCATGGCACCGCTATCATTTCGGCCGCCGGCCTGATCAATGCGCTCGATCTCACCGGGCGCGATATCAAGACGACCAAGCTCGTGTGTAACGGCGCGGGCGCGGCCGGCATCGCCTGCCTGGAACTTCTCAAGGCGATCGGCTTCACGCCGGAAAATCTCATCCTTTGCGACACCAAGGGCGTGATCTATCAAGGCCGCACCGAGGGCATGAACCAGTGGAAGTCGGGCTACGCGGTCAAGACCGATGCGCGCACGCTCGCCGACGCCATGAAGGGCGCCGACGTATTCTACGGTTTGTCGGCCAAGGGCGCGGTCACCAAGGACATGGTCAAGTCGATGGCGGCCAAGCCGATCATCTTCGCCATGGCCAATCCCGATCCGGAAATCACCGCCGAGGAAGTCGCGCAAGTGCGCGACGACGCCATCATGGCAACCGGCCGCTCCGACTATCCCAATCAGGTCAATAACGTCCTTGGCTTCCCGTTCATTTTCCGCGGCGCGCTCGACGTGCGCGCGTCCACAATCAATATGGAAATGAAGATTGCGGCGGCGCGCGCGCTGGCCGCTTTGGCGCGCGAAGACGTGCCGGACGAAGTGGCGGCGACCTATGGCGGCCGGCCGAAATACGGACCGGAATACATTATCCCAACGCCGTTCGATCCGCGGCTGATCTCGCACGTGCCGCCGGCGGTCGCTAAAGCGGCGATGGATACCGGCGTCGCGCGCAAGCCGATCGTCGACATGGACGCCTACAAGCACCAGCTCAGCGCACGGCGCGACCCAATCGCCGGAACTCTTGTGCAGGTTTACGCCAAATTGCGCCGGTCGCCGAAGCGCGTCGTCTTCGCCGAAGGCGAAGAAGAGCAGGTGATCCGCGCGGCGGCGAGCTTCGTCGCGCAAGGCCTCGGTACCGCGCTTCTCGTCGGTCGCGAGGACCGCGTCAAAGGCGCCGCCAAGGAAGCCGGTATCGCGCTCGGCGAAGGCATCGAGATCATCAACGCCGCCTTGTCCAAGCGGAACAATGTCTATCTCAACTATCTCTACGAGCGGCTGCAGCGGCACGGCTATCTGCTGCGCGATTGCCAGCGGCTGGTGAACACCGACCGCAACTACTTTGCCTCGCTGATGGTCGCGCTCGGCGATGCCGATGCCATGGTCACCGGCGTCACCCGCAATTTCTCGGTCGCGCTCGAGGATGTGCGCAAGGTGATCGATCCCAAGCCCGGCCACCGCGTCATCGGCGTGTCGCTTGTCGTTGCCCGCGACCGCACCGTGGTCGTCGCCGATACCGCGATCACCGAAATGCCGACGGCCGAGGATCTGGCCGACATCGCCATCGAGGCGGCCGGCGTGGCGCGGCGGTTCGGCTATGAGCCGCGTCTGGCCATGCTGGCTTTCTCAACTTTCGGTCATCCGGCCGGCGAGCGGTCGGCCAAGGTGATCGAGGCGGTGAAGATTCTCGATCACAAGCGCGTCGATTTTGAATATGACGGCGACATGGCCGCCGACGTCGCGCTCAATCCGGAACTTGCGGCGGCCTATCCGTTCTGCCGCCTGTCGGGCCCGGCCAATGTGCTGATCATGCCGGCGTTCCACTCAGCCTCGATCTCGACCAAGATGCTGCAGGAACTGGGCGGCGCGACCGTCATTGGTCCCCTGCTGGTCGGTTTCGACCGCCCGGTGCAGATCGTCCAACTGGGCGCCAAGGACACGCAGATCGTCAACATGGCGGCGCTGGCGGCTTATAATGTAAGCGGCTAAACAGCGCCGGCGCAGAATCAATAACGCATAAACGAATGTTTGGAGAAACGCCTTGAGCAAAACCCTGTCCGGCGTCATCGCCGCGGTTGCCACCCCGATCGACGAGAACGGCGCGCCCGACCTCAAGCGCGCCACCGATCTGGCGCGCCATCTGCTCGATAATGGCTGCGACGGCCTCAATGTTCTCGGCTCGACCGGCGAGGCGACGTCGTTCTCGGTCGAGGAGCGCAAGGCGGTGATGACCGCCTACAAGAATAACGGTCTGCCACTCGACCGCCTGATGGTGGGAACCGGTGCCGCGTCGATAGCCGACGCCATCGCGCTCACCCGCCACGCGGCGGAACTCGGTTTCGGCGGCGCGCTGGTGCTGCCACCCTTCTATTACAAAGGCGTCACCGACGACGGCCTCGCCGATTATGTCGGCGCGCTGGTCAAGGCGACAGAGGCGAGCAAGCTGCCGATCTATCTTTATCACTATCCGCAGCTCACCGGCATTCTCTGGAATGTTGCCCTCATCGAGCGGCTTCGGAAATCTTTTCCGGCCCGCATCGTGGGCCTGAAGGATTCTTCCGGCGACATGGCCTTCGCGCGCGCGGCCGCGGCAATCGGAAAGGACTTCGCCGTGTTCCCGTCGACCGAGGCCTGCCTGCTGGACGCTCGCAAGGGCGAGTTCGCCGGCTGCATCTCGGCCACCGCCAATCTCAATGCCGATCTCTGCCAGCGCGCCTGGGCTGCCGGCGATGTCGCCGCGCATGAGGCCGCCGTGGGAATCCGCAAATTGTTCGAGGGCCGCCCGCTGGTGCCGGGCGTCAAGACCTTGCTGGCCCATATCCATGGCGATCCGACGCTGGCGCGGGTGCGGCCGCCGCTGGCCGCCGTCTCCACCGCCGACCGTGATGCCATTACCGGCGGATACGACGCGATTCGGGCTAAAAAAGCCGCTTAACGCTGCCGAAATGGCCTGATTTTCAAACGTTGACGCACGGGCGAGGGCTGACTATAAGCCACGCCACTGGAGGCGCGATTTCTCGCCCCCATCTTCTTTTCATCGACCGGTCGCTTTTGCGGACTGATCCGCCAGCTCAGACCAGTCGCCAGGATACGAACGAGAGTTAAATGGCCAATACCAGTTCCGCCCGTAAAGCCACCCGCAAGATCGCGCGCAAGACCGAAATCAACAAGTCGCGCCGCACTGTGCTGCGCAATTCGGTTCGCAAGGTCGAGGAGGCGATCGCCTCCGGCGACCGCACCGCGGCATTGACGGCGATCAAGGAAGCCGAACCGGCGATCATGCGCGCCGCGCAGCGTGGCGTCGTTCACAAGAACACCGCCAGCCGCAAGGTTTCGCGTCTGGTGCATCGCATCGCCAAAATCGCTGCGAAATAATTTTTCCGGATACTTTTGTCTGTCCTTGGACGCGCGGGCATCTTTTGTTCACGCTATCTGTGCGCTGACAGACTAACTGGATGCCCAGCCGCGCTAAATTGCGTGGCGATTTTCCAAAAACTGTATGACAATATCGGGCGGCGGTGCGCGAATGCGCGCTGCGCGCTTGCGTTCTTGCGAGTGTCATTGTGCTGTCTTGCAAATCTGCGTTGGCAAGATTTTGCTGGACATATCGCAACACAAGCCGAGCACGCTCCAGCGTCGCCTCTATTTCGCAGCGGGAGCTACCCTTTCATTTCGATCAAAAATTTTTGCGGCTTCAGAACGACTTAAGCCGAAAGCAGATGCGAGGACCCGGAAATACCTATGCCGCAGGGGTTTCTGGCATTCGCCGCTTAAAAAAAACTAACGCGCTGAACGGGAGCGCGCCGCGCAAACGACTCCGAGATTCCTGACGACTCATCAACACCTTGGAAACCATGCGTCGATTTTTTTAGCGCGCAGCGGGTGAGATACGCGCGCGCGCAACGGCGCATCGCCGTTTAAAGAAATTGCCCCGCCCATCGCCTTGTGTATTTTTGGCATTGCGCGAGGGCATCCCGAGCGCCATCAGGAACAAGGATTGGTTCTGCGCTCATCAGCAGATGAGACCGGCTATTTATTGTCCGCAGGGAACAAAAAGGCCGTCGATCATTCTGTTGCGAACCGCGGCCCGAGAAAGTCGTATCGTCAATTCTAACGCGATGCGGCGACGAAACGGGTGAAAAGGCGAGACGAAGACCCTGCCGGGTCCGAACGAGAGAGATACGTGGGCGAAAGCCTGAAGATGATGGGTGAAAGCCCGGAGACGACATAGGGGGGTTATCATGACGACAGCGGAATATGGTTCGACGCGGTGTGTGCGTGCGCTTGAAATTGCTTCGCTCAATATCGTTCCGTGCAACGCTTTCGTCGATCATGCCCGTTCGTCGTCTGATGTCTCGCCGGCTGCCTCCGGTGCCCTTGTCGTCCTTCCCTCTACCCGTACGAGCGCGGCCACATTGCGCGTTTGGTCGGCAGCGGTGGTTCGTCCGACGACTGCGCCGCCTTTCCTGAATTAGCCGCGCGGCGTTTCGTTTCGTGTCGATGACGTCTCCCCGGCCCTTCGATCCCTAAAGCGGCTCCGACGCATCGCACCGACCCCTTCGAGTTAGTTTAGTTGCGACCCTTATCCCGGCGCGTGGGGAACCTCATGCCGCCATTCCGAGCCAATCATGTCCGTTCAATCGATTCAGCCAACAGAGAATAAAAAAATGTCCAACGACGATGAGAGCTGGTTGCGGGTCAAGGCACGTCTGCGCGCCGAAGTCGGTGACGACGTCTTCTCCAGCTGGTTTGCGCGCATGGACCTCGAGCAGCTTGCCGACGGCGTGGTGCGGCTGTCGGTGCCGACGCGTTTTCTGAAGAGCTGGATTCAGTCGCATTATGCCGAGCGGGTGCTGGCCTGCTGGCAGGCAGAGCAGGAGCAGGTCGGGCGTATTGAACTGATCGTCCGGTCGGCGGTCCTCAAGACCACGGTGCAGCCGAAACCGAAGGCCGAGTTGATGGCCGCCAGCGATGGCGCGCGTGGCTTCGGCAACGGTATCAACGGCGGTAACGGCGTCGGCCGTCCGATGTCGGCTGGAGACCCGGGCGTGCATGAAGCGCTCGGCGGTTCGCCGCTCGACGCGCGGCTGACCTTCGACAGTTTTGTCGTCGGCCGCTCCAATACGCTGGCGCAGGCCGCCGCCCGTCAGGTCGCCGCCGCTCGGCGCGGCGATCCGGTGATGTTCAATCCGCTCTACATCCATGCCGGCGTCGGCTTAGGCAAGACGCATCTGTTGCAGGCGATCACCTGGGCCGGCAACGCCGCCAATGAACGCAAGGTGCTCTATCTCACCGCCGAGAAGTTCATGTACGGTTTCGTTTCGGCGCTGCGCACGCAGACCGCGCTCGCCTTCAAGGAAGCGCTGCGCGGTATCGGTGTGCTTGTGATCGACGACTTGCAGTTCCTGCAGGGCAAGTCGACCCAGGCCGAGTTCTGCCACACGCTCAACGCGCTGATCGATGCCGGGCGCCAGGTCGTCATCGCCTCCGACCGGCCGCCGTCGGAACTGGAAAGCCTCGACGACCGCGTGCGTTCGCGGCTGGCCGGCGGTCTCGTGGTCGAGATGGGCACGCTCGGCGAGGAATTGCGTTTTGAAATCCTCAAGGCGCGTGTCGTGTCGGCGCGCTCGCATCATCCGTCATTCGACGTGCCGCTGCCGGTGCTGGCCTACATCGCCAAGACCGTCACCCATAACGGCCGCGACCTGGAAGGCGCGCTTAATCGCCTGCTGGCGCACAACAAGCTGACCGGACAGTCGGTGACGCTGGAAATGGCCGAGCGTGAAGTGCGCGACCTGATCCGGCCGCAGGAACCCAAGCGGGTCAAGATCGAGGACATTCAGCGCATCGTCGCGCGCCAGTACAATGTCAGCCGTTCCGATCTGTTGTCGTCGCGCCGCACCGCCAATGTCGTCCGCCCGCGCCAGGTGGCGATGTATCTGGCCAAGACGCTGACCTTGCGGTCGCTGCCCGAGATAGGGCGCCGGTTTGGCGGCCGCGATCACACCACGGTTCTGCACGCGGTGCGCAAGATCGAGGGCCTGGTCGGCAACGACATGGCGCTGGCCGAGGAAATCGAGATCCTCAAGAGGCAGTTGCAGGAGTAGCTCTTCCAGCCATCTCCCCCTTCCCTTAGCGGGAAGGGGTAAAGCCCTGTGGACGTCTGGGGAAAGTTTGGCCCGCCCCACCGCCGCCCTTGCTTAAATGCCCCGCTCTTGCCACCTTTGCCCCCCGGCTCCGCATGCGCGGATGGCCGGCTTGCCGTTGCGCCTGGTTTAGGGGCTCATTTTAGGCGCTGAAGCGGGTCTCCCATGAAAGTTACTGTCGAGCGTGCTGAACTGCTGAAATCCCTGGGCCACGTCCATCGCGTGGTCGAGCGGCGCAATACCATTCCCATTCTCGCCAACGTGCTGGTCCGTGCCGACAAGGGCAAACTCAGCATGAAGGCGACCGACCTCGATCTCGAAGTCACCGATTCGATCGCGGCCGAAGTCGCCCCCGGCGGCTCGACCACCGTGCCGGCGCATATGTTCTACGACATCGTGCGCAAGCTGCCCGAGGGCTCGCAGATCGTCATCGAGGGTTCCGGCGACCGCGCCGTGCTGTCGATCCGCGCCGGCCGCTCGCGCTTCACGCTCCAGACATTGCCGGAAAGCGACTTTCCCGATCTCGCCGCCGGCGAGATGAGCCACAAATTCTCCGTGCCGGCCGCCGACCTCAAACGGCTGATCGACAAGACCCAATTTGCGATCTCCACCGAGGAAACGCGCTACTACCTCAACGGCATCTACCTGCACGCGGCAGGCAGCGCCAAGACCGCGACCTTGCGCGCGGTGGCGACCGACGGCCATCGGCTGGCGCAGGTCGAACTGCCGCTGCCGGAGGGTGCGGCCGGCATGCCCGGCATCATCGTGCCGCGCAAGACGGTCGCCGAGGTGCAGCGCCTGATCGAGACCGGCGAGGGCGAGGTCCAGATCGAATTGTCGGCCGGCAAGATCCGCTTCTCGATCGGCAATGTGGTGCTGACCTCGAAACTGATCGACGGCACGTTCCCGGATTACGGCCGGGTCATCCCGGCCAATAACGACAAGAGCCTGATCGTCGACAAGAAGGATTTCGAGGCCGCGGTCGACCGCGTCTCGACCGTGTCGAGCGAGCGCGGCCGCGCCGTCAAATTGTCGATCACCGCCGGTCGGCTGGTTTTGTCGGTGACCAATCCGGATTCAGGCTCGGCGACGGAAGAACTCGAGGTCGAGTACGACTCGGATCCACTCGATATCGGCTTCAACTCGCGTTACCTGCTCGACATCGCCGCGCAGATCGAAGGCGAAGTCGCGGTGCTCAAGCTCGCCGATCCGGGGTCGCCGACTTTGGTTCAGGACAAGGACGCCAAAGGCGCGCTCTATGTCCTGATGCCGATGCGGGTGTAGGTCTCACTCGGTCTCATCCTGAGGATGCTTGCGCAGCAGGCGTCTCGAAGGCGGGTTGAGTGCGGAACGGTGCTGCACTACAGCAAAGCAATGACCGCCGCCTTCATTCGCCGCCTGACGCTCACGAATTTCCGCAGCTATCACGCCGCGCAGCTTTCGCTTGAGGAAGCCGGTCCGGTGGTGCTGACCGGCGTCAATGGCGCCGGCAAGACCAATCTGATCGAAGCGATCTCGATGCTGGCGCCGGGTCGCGGCCTGCACCGCGCCACCATGGACGAACTGGCGTTCTCGGAAGGCGACGGCTCCTGGGCAGTGTCGGCCGAGATCGAGGGCATGCTCGGCCTGTCGACGCTCGGCACCGGCATCGATCCGCCGGCTGGCGAAGATGCGCCAACCAACCGCAAATGCCGCATCGACCGCGAGAATGTCGGCTCGGCGGTCGCCTTTGCCGAACATCTGCGTGTGGTCTGGCTGACGCCGTCGATGGACCCTCTGTTCAACGGTCCCGCCTCCGAACGCAGACGCTTTCTCGATCGTTTGGTGCTCGCGGTCGATGCGCAGCACTCCAGCCGCGTCAACGCGCTGGAGCGGTCGCTGCGCTCGCGCAATCGTCTCCTGGAAGACAGAAGCAGCGACGCGCATTGGCTCGATGCCATCGAGCACGAAACGGCGGAAGTCGCCGTCGCGGTGGCCGCGGCGCGCGCGGAAACCGTCAACCGGCTCGCTGCCGCACTGGAGGCGACGCGGGATCAGGCGCCGGCCTTCGCTTTGCCCGATATCGCGCTCGACGGCTGGATGGAAAAGATGCTGCCGGACCGCAACGCGCGCGAGATCGAGGATCGCTATCGCGAACTCCTGAAGGAAAATCGCGCGCGCGATGCCGCCGCCGGCCGCACGCTCGACGGGCCGCACCGCTCGGATTTTCTGGTCACCCATGCTGGCAAGGGCATCCCCGCCGCGGAGGCTTCGACCGGCGAGCAAAAGGCGCTGCTGATCCGCCTTGTGCTGGCGCATGCGCGGCTGATCAAGGAGATGACGGGCTATGCGCCGGTGATGCTGCTCGACGAGGTGGTGGCGCATCTCGATCCGCTGCGCCGCGCCGCGCTATACGACGCGCTGTCATCGCTCGGCGCACAAGTGTGGATGACGGGAGCGGACCCGGCGGCCTTCGGCGACATCGCCGGCCGCGCCGCGATGTTCGAGGTGCGCGGCGGCAATGTCGCGCCGCTCGGCTAGCCCTGGGTTCCATTCGCCGCCCAATTACCCTTTATTAATCGCAATCTTTTGAATTCATTGAAAATAGGAACGATAGTCCCCCTCAAACCTTTACATGGGCGTGGAGAGACACGGGAAATGGATGTGGGCGATGCCAAACGATACTTTAACAGCGGGAGATCGGTTGAAGCGTGAATTGCAGCGCGCGGTGGAGCGTATTCGGACCGAACTCGACAAGATCGAAATTCTCTCGGCGGCAATGTCCGCCTTCAGCAAGCCGGTTCCAGACTATGAACCCGGGTTCCGTCATTTGCGGCATTTAACGGCGAGCGCGCTCGAGCTGAACAGCGCACGGCGCTGAACAGCGCAAAAGCTCAAACCTCGCCCAGCAGTTCCCGCCTTTGCCGCTCCGAAGCGTCGGAGAACCGTCGCAAGGCATGGGCTTCGCTGAGCAGGCCGAGAACCTGCCGACGTTCAACTGAATCGACGACAGCCAAGGCCTCGGCCTCGTACGTGCCAAAGGCGGCGATGGCCTCCTGCGCGGTCATCTGCGGCAGCACGACATGATTGGCGTGGTGTAGAATACTGCGTAGCGGCGTCACCGACGGTAGTTCCGCCGCATGGGCTTCGGCGACCAGCACCATGCCGGAATAGCGCCCCTCCTCATCGACCGCGATCACCTGATTGGTCGAACCGAGCGGAAAGGCCTGCCGGAAGGCCGCGACGTCGGCCTCCACGGGCGTCGTGCGCACGTCGGCGCGCATCATCTGCGCCACTGTCAGATCCCTGATCCAGCCGACATCGGCGGCGCCGCGGATAGTTTCGCCGCGCAGATGGAAGCGCCAGGTGGTGAATGAGTAGCCGAAGAATTCGCGCGTTACCTGCATCGATAAGATGACAGCGATCAGCACCGCGGTGGTCAGCCACAGATCGCCGGTCGTCTCCAGCGCGATGAAGGTCATGGTCAAAGGCCCGCCGATCACGGCGACCGACAGCGCGCTCATGCCGATGATGGCGTAGGCGTCGGGATTGAGCGCCAGCGATGGCCAAAGCGCGTTCATCCCGGTCGCAAACATCTGGCCGCCCAGCGCGCCGAGCAGCAACGAGGCAAAGAACAAGCCGCCGCGAAAGCCGCTGCCGAGCGAAATGATCGAGGCCAGCGCTTTCAGCGCGAAGATGGTGGCGATGGCCGCGATCGGCAGCTTGAAAATGCCGGTCAGATGCAAGGCGCCGTGGCCGGACGACATCACCTGCGGCGACACCAGCGCCAGCAAGCCGACCAGAATCCCGCCCAGCATCGGACGCAGACCCGGCCGCACCCGCGCCTTGGCAAACAGCAACTCGCAGGCGGCGACGCCGCGCATCAGCAGAATGCCGAAAACGGCGGCGATGAGGCCGAGGCCGCCGGCGATCAGAATATCGTGCAGCGCCAGGGTCGACAATGTGCCCGTGTCGATGCCCAGCCGGTCGGGCGTGAACACCTGCGCGGTCAAATAGCCGAGCAGCGCCGCCATGCCGACCGGCGCGAGGCTCGCCACCGCGTAGCTGCCGATGATCAATTCGAAGCCGTAGAACGCGCCGCCCAGCGGCGCGCCGAATGCCCCGGCAATGGCGCCGGCGGCGCCGCAGCCGACCAGCGTCCGCATGTCGCCGCGCCGCAGTCGGAACGCCTGGCCGATCTTGGAGGCCATGCCGCTGGCGAGCTGGGTGTAGCCGGCCTCCAGCCCGACCGAGGCGCCGACGCCGCTCGACCACACGGTCTGCGCCGCCACGATCAGGCTGCCGCGCATCGACATGCGGCCGCCGTGCAGCGCATTGGCCTCGACCGGGTCGACTTCGCTGCCGCGCCAGCGGGCGATGGCCGTCGTCGCCAGACCGAGCAGCAGGCCGCCGAGGCACGGTACCAGCAAGGTCGCGAGCGGATTGAGCGTCAGTTGACCGGACAGCCGTGCGCCCGGCTCGATGCCGAAGAGTTGCAGATGCATAAAGGCGACGGCAGCGCCCATGCCGGCAACGACCAGTCCCGCCGTCGCGCCAGCCAAGGCTGCGAGCACAATGACGCTCGATTCGCGCGCGCGCACGATGGCGCGCAGGCGGTGCGGGACTTCGAAGTTCCGATTGAACCAGAGCATGACGTTACGATCGGCGGTAAAATTGTTCGGCCGGTGGCAAGCCTGCTTAGAGGCCACCCGGCGGTAATGCGCAAGCGGTGAAACCGGACGGCGGCGCTGCGCAAAAATCGGACGAAAATAGGGGGTCGTTCAAGGTCAAAAGAAAGGCCCAAAAAGCGTCGCCGCGACCACTCGAAAAACGGCCGTTTTCACGTTCCTCCCTCTTTAAAAAATGCTTTCAAATCAATATTTTAAGAGCAATGACATAGGGCTGTACGCACGCCGCATTTCGTGTCACACACGACGCTCAATCTGATTCATTTTGCGTGTCCGTTTCTTGCCCGTCTGAAGGTGCAAAGCCATGGCTGAACCGGCCGAAAATATCCGTTCCGACGACACCGATTATGGCGCCGAGTCGATCAAGGTCCTCAAAGGACTCGACGCCGTGCGCAAGCGGCCGGGCATGTATATCGGCGACACCGATGACGGCTCCGGCCTGCATCACATGGTGTACGAGGCGGTCGACAACGCCATCGACGAAGCGCTCGCCGGTCACGCCACGCAGGTCGACGTCATCCTCAATCCGGACGGCTCCTGCACCGTGCGCGACAACGGCCGCGGCATTCCGACCGGCATGCATTCGGAAGGCGTGTCGACGCCCGAAGTGGTGATGACGCAGCTGCACGCCGGCGGCAAATTCGACCAGAATTCCTACAAGGTGTCCGGCGGTCTGCACGGCGTCGGCGTTTCCGTCGTCAACGCGTTGTCGACCTGGCTGAAGCTGACAATCTGGCGCGACGGCCAGGAGCACTTCATCGAATTCCGCGACGGCGTCGCCGTCGCACCGCTGAAAGTGGTTGGCGAGTCGAACGGCAAGCGCGGCACCGAAGTGTCGTTCCTGCCGTCGACCGAGACCTTCACCATGGTCGAGTTCGACTTCGCCACGCTCGAGCATCGCCTGCGCGAACTGGCCTTTCTCAATTCCGGCGTGCTGATCGCTTTGTCCGACATGCGGCACGCGGTCGAGAAGCGCGAAGAGATGATATACGACGGCGGCGTCGAGGCCTTCGTCAAATATCTCGACCGCAACAAGTCGCCGCTGATCCCCAAGCCGCTGATGATCAAGGCGGAGCGCGAAGGCATTACCGTTGAATGCGCATTGTGGTGGAACGACGCCTATCACGAGAGCGTGCTGTGCTTCACCAACAACATTCCGCAGCGCGACGGTGGCACGCATCTCGCCGGCTTCCGCGGCGCACTGACGCGGCAAGTGACGCAATACGCGGACACGCTCGGCACGACGCGCAAGGAAAAAGTGGTGCTGACCGGCGACGACTGCCGCGAAGGCCTCACCGCCGTTCTGTCGGTGAAAGTGCCGGATCCGAAATTCTCGTCGCAGACCAAGGACAAGCTGGTGTCCTCGGAAGTGCGCCCGGTGGTCGAAAACGTCGTCAACCAGGCCTTGCAGGACTGGTTCGAGATTCATCCGCAAGAGGCCCGCGTCATCGTCGGCAAGGTGGTGGAAGCCGCCGCCGCGCGCGAGGCCGCGCGCAAGGCGCGCGACCTGACGCGGCGCAAGGGCGCGCTCGATATCTCGTCACTGCCCGGCAAGCTCGCCGACTGTCAGGAGCGCGATCCGGCCAAGTCCGAACTGTTCATCGTCGAGGGCGACTCGGCCGGCGGCTCCGCCAAGCAGGGCCGCAACCGCGAATTCCAGGCGGTGCTGCCGTTGCGCGGCAAGATTCTGAACGTCGAGCGCGCGCGCTTCGACAAGATGCTGGGTAGCCAGGAAATCGGCACCTTGATCACGGCGCTCGGCACCGGCATCGGCCGCGACGAATTCAACGCCGACAAGCTGCGCTACCACAAGATCATCATCATGACGGACGCCGATGTCGACGGCTCGCACATCCGCACGCTGCTGCTGACGTTCTTCTTCCGGCAGATGGAGGAGCTGATCCGCCGCGGATATATCTATATCGCGCAGCCGCCGCTCTATAAGGTCAATCGCGGCAAGTCCGAGCAATATCTCAAGGACGAGCGCGCGCTCGAGGACTATCTGATTTCGACCGGCGTCGAGGAAGCGGTGCTGAAACTGGCCAGCGGCGAAGAGCGCGCCGGCGAAGACCTGCAAAAGCTGGTCGAGGAAGCGCGCAACATCCGCAATACGCTGAACGGATTGCACAGCCGCTATAATCGTCAGGTGGTCGAGCAGGCCGCCATTCTCGGCGTCCTCAACTCGGCGATCTTCGGCGATCCGGAAAAGGCCAAGGCGGCCGCGCCCTTCATCGCCAAGCGCATGAACGTGCTGGCGGAGGAAACCGAGCGAGGCTGGGAAGGTACGTTCACCGAAGACGCCGGTTTCGTGTTCACCCGCACAGTGCGCGGTGTGCAGAGCGTCGCCATCATCGATCACGCCCTGCTCGGCTCCGCCGATGCCCGCAAGCTCGACGAATACGCCGTGTCGCTGCAAAAGGTCTACGAGAAGCCCGGCGCGCTGCGGCGCAAGGACGAGAGCTGGCCGATCCACGGCCCGGTCGCTTTGTTCGAGGCGATCACCGGCGCCGGCCGCAAGGGCATTTCGATGCAGCGCTATAAAGGGCTGGGCGAGATGAACCCGGAGCAGCTTTGGGAAACGACGCTCGACGTCAATGCCCGCTCGCTGCTGCAGGTGCGCATCAAGGAAGTCGACGAGGCCAATGTGCTGTTCGACCAGCTGATGGGCGATCTGGTCGAGCCGCGCCGTCAGTTCATCCAGGACAATGCGCTGTCCGCCAGCGTCGACGTGTAGACGGCCGCGGCTTTACGACGTCAGCCTCGCCCCGATCGCCAAACCGATGGCGATCGCGCCGAGGAACAGAAACAGGAAAATGCCGAACAGCCATTTGGCGATTGTTGCCGAGGCTTCCTCCACGCCCGTGAAGCCGAACAGGCCGGCGACGATGGCGATCAACAAAAAGACGACGGCCCATTTCAGCATCGGTAAACTCCCGTTCTAATCCAGTTTAACCGGCTATGCCGGCTTGCGGTTCCATATCGGGCTCGGCGGATTAGGCGCCAGCGAGCGCGGGTCGCGCGCCGGCCAGCGGCCGGCTTCGGCACGGCCCAGAAAGTCCCCGACGACGGCGTTGAAGAGGTCCGGTTCTTCCAGATTGACCACATGGCCGGTCTTGGGAAACATCACCAGACCGGAAGCGGCAATCGCACTCTTCAAGAACAGGCTCGATTCAATGCAGCGCTCGTCCTCGTCGCCGACTACGATCAGCGCCGGGATCGTCAGCTTGCGGATCGCGTCCTCGAAGTCGAGCAGCGACGGCCGCGAGCCCTGAAAGCCGCGCGATGTGTTGGCCGAGCCGCGCGCATCGTGCTCGGCGAATTGACGCAGGAATTCGGCAAAGCCGCGCGGATCCTTTATCTCGAACGGAACGCGGCTCGGCCCGCAGCCATAGACTTCCGCGACGCGCGCCGCGCCTTCGCTCTCGAACAGGTCGGCGACCGCGCGCGAACTCTTGTAATGCTCGGCAACGTAATCGCGCTCGAAGCCCGAGCCGGTACCCGCCAGTACCAGCGAGCGGACGCGCGCGGGTTGATTGATCGCGACTTGCAAGGCGGTGTATCCGCCCATCGACAGGCCAATCAAATGCGCCTTGTCGATTTTCAAATGATCGAGCACGGCGACGCAATCGCGCATCACATGCAAGTATGAATAGCTATTCGCGTCGGAAGGGATATCGGATGGCGTATAGCCGCGCGCAGAATAGGTGATGCAGCGATGGCGCTTGCCGTACTCGCGCATCTGCGGCTCCCAGCCGCGATAATCGGCGGCGAATTCATGCACGAACAGGATCGGCGTCCCCTTGCCGATTTCCTCGTAGTAGAGCTTCACGTTGTCGGCTGTCGTTGCGTAAGGCATTAAAATAAATCCAGATATTCTTTCTGTTCCCAGGCGGTGACGGCAGTCGGATCGCCGGCTTCGTCGGCGTCCTTTTGGTAGCGCGCGAACTCGGCGTCCTTGATATGCGCATAATAGTCGACAAAGGCGCCGCCGAATCCCGCACGGAAGGCGTCGTCGCCGCGCAATGCCGTCGTGGCCTCGTTCAGGGATTTCGGCAGTAAGGCGGCCTCCATCTCGTAAGGCGTATCGGCGGACGGCCCCGGCTCGCTGCGTCTGGCGATGCCGTCGAGGCCGGCATAAATTTGTGAGGCCATATACAGATAAGGATTGGCGGCCGGCTCGCCGACCCGGTTCTCAAGGTGAGTGGATGGATCGCCCGGCTGTCCCATCAGCCGCATCATCACGCCGCGATTGTCCCGGCCCCAGATGGCGCGGTCCGGCGCCAGCGAATAAGAACGATAGCGCTTGTAGCCGTTGACCGTCGGCGTGGTGAAAGCCGCCGCCGCGCGCGCGTGATTGAGAACGCCGCCGAGATAATAACGGCCGAGCGTGGACAGTCCGTCCGGATCGGCGAAGGCGTTGCGCTTCGATCTCGTCTCGATCAGCGATTGATGCAAATGCCAGCCGCTCGACACCATATTCGCCAAAGACGGGCGGCACATGAAACTCGCAAGGTAACCGTTGCGGCGTGCGATCTGCTTCACAGCGCTGCGAAACAAAATCATTGTGTCGGCGGCGTCCATGCCGATCTGCGGCCGGAAGGTGAACTCGACCTGGCTCGGGCCGATTTCTATTTCGACCGAGCGCAGCGGCAGGCCGAGTGCCAGCAATCCGCGCCGCAAGATCTCGATTGCCGGATCGAGCATGTCGAAACGCGATTCGGTGAGATACTGATAGCCTTGTGTCAGCAGGCTGACCTCGGGCGCTTCCGGCGGCCAGGTGGCGTCAACCGGTGCGAGCCGCGGGTTGTCGAGCTTGAACAGGTGAAATTCCACCTCCAGCCCGGCCATGAAATCGTAACCGGCTTTACCAAGCGTTATCAATGCGTTGCGATAGATCGCCCGGGTCGAAAAGGGCACCACTTTGCCGTTCGAGAACACGATGTCGCACAGAACCCAGCCGGTGTTGGCGGCCCACGGCAGGACGCGAAATGTCGTCGGGTCGGCGACCATGACGAAGTCGGCGCCGCCCTGCATCTCCGCCATGCCGAAACCGCCGCCGGCGGTGAAAACCGGAAACACGCTTTTGTGCGACGTATCCTTGGCGAGCAAAGTTGTCGTCATGGTGACGCCGTTGCGCAACGCGCCGGCGACTTCCGACGCCAACAGCGTCTTGCCGCGCAACACGCCGTGCTGATCGGCGAAAGAGAAACGCACGACTTCGAGTTTGGCGCGCTTGATCGCGCGCTCGATCTCGGCCGCGGCTTTCTCTTGCGCGGTGCTCCATAGACCGTGGCGCTCGACGAAGCTTTGCGCCGCTTTGCCTTTTTGCGGAGGCATCGGCTATTGCCCGGCCTTCCAACTCATGGTCGCGCGCTTTTTGGCCTCGGTCGTCTGCCAATAGCCTTGCCAGTCATTCGTCGGCCCGATGCCGTCAATGGCCGCTGGTCCGGTGATGGATGCCGCGCGCGCCGCGTCGACGACGAGGATCGGCGTCTCGCCTTTGCCGGTTTGTTCAATCGATTGCCGCAGCAGCCGGCGATAGGCGGCGATCGCCTTGTCCGAGGTGCCGAGATGTTCCTCTGTGCGATCCTGGATCGCACCCATCGACTCGCAGGCCCACTGGTCGTGCACGTTGATGTCGGCGCCCATGCCGGTATAGGTCTCGTGCTCCTGCTCGTGCGGATCGAAACCGTAATCGTTGCTCTTGTTCTTGTTCGGGATGTAGTCGGGCAGTTGATAGAGCTCCAAGCGCTGGTTGCGCATCTGCTCCTTGTTCACCGGCTCGCCGAACGAGGTGAAGATCGCGTACCAATAATGTTTGGTATCGTCGATCGGCACATGCCATTGCGAGATCGTCATCTCGCGGCTCATCGGGATCATGAAGGCATTCGGGAACACCAGATTGGTGACGCGCACATGGGTCGAGGCGTCGCTGATCTGGCGCAAGGTCACCAGCCGGAAGCCGTAATCGGTATCCTCCACTTCGATGCGCGGACGCGTCACCTCGCGCATGATCTGCGTCATCGGCATGTCCGAATCGCGCGTCGTGTCGCGAAACATCTTGCCGTAGGCCTGGCTCGGGTCCTCGTCGTGGAAGAAGCGATGCAAGAACGAGGTGTGTACCGGGTCGATGCCGACCTCGAGCGATTGCAGCCAGTTGCAGTCGATCATGCCCTTGAACGCGAAGGTGTGGCTGTCGGGCGCGACGAAGCAATCGAAATGCGGAAAGGCCGGCGGCTCACCATCGCCGAGAAAAGCGAACAGGATGCCGCTCTTCTCTATCACCGGGTAGGATTTCTGTTTGATGTTGGCGCAGAGATTGCTGTCGTCGGGTTCCGCCGGCGTCTGCAAGCACTTGCCGTTGACGTCGAACAGCCAGCCGTGAAAGGCGCAGCGCAGGCCACCGTCTTCGAGACGGCCATAAGCGAGATCGGTGCCCCGATGAGGACAGCGCCGGCCGATCAACCCGTAGCGGCCCTTGTCGTCCTTGAAGATGACGAGGTCTTCGCCGAACAACCGCACCGGCTTGACCGGCCGGTTGCCCGACAATTCGTCGACCAGGGCCGCCGGTTGCCAATAGTGGCGCAAGACGCGGCCCGCGGGCGTGCCGGGGCCGGTGCGGGTAATGAGATCGTTTTGTTCTGCGCTCAACATAAGCGGGCCAACCCTCTCGCCTGATCTTTTGGCGAATTATAGGATTATTTCGGCCGGGTCGGCCATGGCCCCTTATTTGGCCTGCCGCAAACGCAAAAAGGCCGGCGAAACCGCCGGCCTTTTGCAATGTCAGGGGACGCCTGTTCGCTCAGCGCATGCCGGCGGAGGAGCCCATATCGACACGACGACGCCAGGCCGACTGGCGCAGGCCGTTGAGGCGGCTGGCCGCGGTCTTGGCTTCGGCGCGGCTGGTCGCGGCGCAGGTGCGGTATTCCAGATCGTTGACCTGCGACACCAAAGGCTGCTTGCCGAACAGGCGCTGCAGCGGGCTGATGCCGCCATTGACCTTCAGATCGGTGATGGCGTTTGCGACATTACCGGCATGGCCGAAGGCGACGACGCGGCCGGTCAAGGTGTGGCGCACTTCATAGACGCCAGGACCTATCGGCGCTTCGACGTGGCCGCCGTCATGCGCGTCTGGATACCGTTTCCAGTTGCTCCAAGTCTGTACCATTTGAAGAAAAACCCCTTAAACCCGCGAACAATCGCAATCTTGAACGCGACAACTAATCATTGGTTCCGCGACGTCAACCTTGGTCTGTTGATAATTCATCGCTCACGGCCACGAAGTGACGCGCGTCACAGTTCACAAGGTCTTGAATTGCGGCGGAATACTGGCGAAGACCCGCATTACCGGCATTGCCGGTATGATGAGGCCACGATGACTAGCGGCCCGGCAGCACCAGGACTTTTGGCTTGGTCGGCAAGGTGGCTTTTGAAACCAGCGTCGAGGGTATTTCGGCGAACTCGACATCCCAATCCTGACGCACGCGCTGGAGAAATCGCTCGAGCGTGTAGGTACTGAAATAGTGCATGGGAATCATCAGCGGCACTTTCAGCGAATGCAGCACGTCGACCATGCCGTCGAGATCGAGCGTCGCGCCGCCATCGACCGGCACCATCACGACATCGACTTTGCCGATCTCGGCAAGCTGCTGCGGCGTCAACGTATGATGCAAGTGGCCGAGATGCGCGATACACAGATTGGCCATTTCAAAAATGAAAATCGAATTGCCGTGAAATTCGGTGTCGCCGCCCCAGGTGCGAATATTGGTCGGCACGTTGCGCACGCGCACATCCTTGTACTGCGCATCGATGCGCGCCGGCTTCTCGTTGCCGGCCCAGCCGCGCAGCACATGCTTGATGCCTGGGTCGGGCCGGTCGGTGTAATGGCTCGAATGCGCGTGGTTCATCGTCACGATGTCGGGCAGAATCGATGGCCTGACGTAATCGTTGTAGTCGGTGGCGACGCGCACCAGTTGCGGGCTCTCGAGCAGGAACGTCGAGTGACCGGCATAGGTGATGCGCGTCTGGTCGGCATTGAGCGCGACATGTTTGAAAAGCGGCGAGCGCGCGGCGACGAGACCGGGACAACTATCGACCGCATCGGGCCGGGCGGCCTTCGGCGCCGCGCCCTGGGCGAAGGTCTGCGCATTCGCTTGCGCCGACGCCGCCAAAAACAGGTAGCCCGCCACAATTTTCAGGAACGCGCCGCGCATGTTCGACACCCGTTGTTCCAGCGGGAGCAAATCTGGCACGGATCGGCGCTTGCCGCTATGGGCTCACGGCAAAATGAAAAACGGCGCCCGTCGGGGCGCCGTTTGCTGTCTATGCGATATTGAGCCGTCTCAATTATTCGAAATATCGGCGGTCGCGCATCGAGACGATGATGCCTTTCGGCGTCGTCACCACCCAGCGGCCGTCCAGCCGCCTGATCGAACCGACCGGGCCGAGGCCGGGCAGCGGCGCGCCGGGCACAATCTGATAGATGTCGCCGTTGCTTTCCACGTAGATGTAACCGCCGCGCGTATCGCGGATGGACCAGCCCGGAACGACAGGCGAGCGGGCGGGATGCTGACTCTCGGCCGCGGCGACGTGCGGCGCCGGGCGCGGCTGCGGCAGCGGCGTCACCGCCGCGACAGTCTGTGGCACCCCTATCGAGCCGGTAATCTCGGCGCTCTCTTTCATCACATCGGGTTTGGCGCCGATCCTGGTCTCAATCTTGGCGTCCAGCTTGGCCACCTGGGCGTGGGCGAATTTATTGGCGTCCTCGAGGCTCGCCTTCAGCGTGCCGATTTCCTTGGTCAAACGAGCAACCGTTTGCTGCATCGCATTGCTGTCATCATGCGCCGCGACAGGGACGGGGGGCGTCGAAAAGCCGCCGCTGGCCAATGTACCAATAATGCCGCCAAGAACGGCGGCAACCGCGACCGAAGCGGCGAGCAAGGCATAGCGCTTGTGACGCGGCCGCAGCGCGATGCGCGGCAAATTCAAATACAAAGCGCCATCGTTGGGCGTGCTGATTTTTTCGTCGACCGGCGCAGGCGCCTCGACGGCCAATTCCGGGATCGGCTTGGCCGCCGGCTCCAGATCGCTGTCGCCTGCTTTGACCAGATCGGCCGGCGAGATCGACGGTGAGTCGACGATAGGAAGTTCGGATTTCGCCGCCGCGATTGCTGGCGTCGCCGGCGCGGCACTCACGGGAATCGCGGAAATCTCCGGCGTCACCTGCGGTTCGGGGGTCGCACTGCTACCGATTGCGTCGGTGTCTTTGCGCTTGGCCATGACCGTGCTCCGAAAGGAATTGTTCACCAATCGGTAACCACGTTCGGTTACCAATTGGTTACCAATCCTTACGGAACCCGGCTGGGCCTAGAGAGCGAGACCGTTCTCGGCCGCCAAGGCTTTCAGCGACACCGCCGGGCGCGCGCCGATGTGCTGGATCACTTCCGCCGCGGCGAGTGCGCCGAGGCGGGCCGAGGTGCGGTGGTCCTTGCCGTGCGAATGGCCGACCAGGAAACCGGCGGCGAACAGATCGCCGGCGCCGGTGACATCGACAACCTTGTCGATCGGCATGGCCTGCACCGCTTCGATGCCGTCGCGGGTCACGACCACGCAGCCTTTTTCGCTGCGCGTGACGACCGCCAGCTTGGCGTCGCCACGCAAAGCCTTTGCCGCGCTGTCGAAGTCGGCGGTTTCATAAAGGCTGCGCAATTCGTGCTCATTGGCGAACACGATGTCGACGGTGCCCTTGCGGATCAGATCGAGAAATTCACCGCGGTAGCGATCGACGCAGAACGAATCCGACAAGGTCAGCGCGACCTTGCGATTGTTGCGATGGGCGATCTCGGCGGCCTTGACGAAAGCCTCCTTCGCCTTCGGCGGATCCCACAAATAACCTTCGAGATAGACCACGGCAGCGGCGGCGACCGCCGCTTCGTCGATATCGGACGGCTTGAGATCCTGCGCCGCGCCGAGATAGGTGTTCATCGTGCGCTCGCCGTCCGGCGTCACCATGATGTAGCAGCGCGCGGTCGATGGGCCTTCGGTTGCCGGCTTGGTATCGAAGGTGACGCGGGCGGCGCGGATGTCGTGCGCGAAGGCCTTGCCGAGCACGTCGTCCTTGACCTTGCCGACGAAAGCGGCGCGGCCGCCGAACGAGGCGACGCCGACAATCGTGTTGGCGGCCGAGCCCCCCGAGCTTTCGGTCGCCGGCCCCATGGCGTCATAGATCGCCGAAGCGCGTGCCTCGTCGATCAGCGCCATGCCGCCTTTGTGCATGCCTTGCGCGGCCAGGAAATCGTCCTCGGCGCGGGCGATGACGTCGACAATGGCGTTGCCGATGCCGAGAACGTCGTAGCGGGGAGCTGACATAAGTTACCTCTGAATATGCTAGAGCGGCGCACTATAGCGGCTGAAAAGCGTGAGGCAATGTGCGCTTGTCCGCGAACGCCCGACAGCATGTGCGATAAGGAAGCCGGCCGGGCGCAACCGCCGGCGGCCCAACTTTGAGATGCGCTAGTGCGGCGGCGGAAGCCTTTTGAGTACCTCCAGACTCCACCAGAGAAAATAGCCGCCGATCAGGATGCCCAAGGCCACCTTCACCAGCTGTATAATCAGTTCGTCTTTGCTCATTTGAACCTACCCCTGCCGGTCGCTCGCGCTATCCCTATACTCCGTGCTTGTCCGCAACGGCAGCCCGTCTGATAGCGGCAAAAGTAGCCCGGGCAAAACCCGGCCGGGCAAAATCGGCCGGGCTTGCGCCACCGCCGTCCGGCGTGGCATTGCTCCCCCCTCGATCGAAGGGAACCGACAATGGCGTTCAAAGAGCGCGTTTTTTCCGGCGTGCAGCCGACCGGCAACCTGCACCTCGGCAATTATCTCGGCGCCATCACGAAATTCGTGGCGTTGCAGGATACGTATGACTGCATCTATTGCGTCGTCGATCTGCACGCCATCACCGTCTGGCAGGATCCGCCGGAACTCAAGCGCACTATTCGCGAAGTGACCGCGGCGTTCATTGCCTGCGGCATCGACCCGAAGAAGCAGATCATTTTCAATCAGAGCCAGGTCGCCGAACACGCCGAGCTTGCCTGGGTGTTCAACTGCGTCGCCCGCCTCGGCTGGCTCAACCGCATGACCCAGTTCAAGGAGAAGGCCGGCAAGGACCGCGAGAACGTGTCGGTCGGTCTCTATGCGTATCCGAACCTGATGGCCGCCGATATTCTAGTTTATCGCGCCACGCATGTGCCGGTCGGCGAAGACCAGAAGCAGCATCTCGAACTGTCGCGCGACATTGCGCAGAAGTTCAACGTCGACTTCGCCTCGTCGATCGCATCGAACGGTTACGGCGAGCAATTCTTCCCGCTGCCGGAGCCGATCATCCAGGGACCAGCAACGCGCGTGATGAGCCTGCGCGACGGCTCGAAGAAAATGTCGAAGTCGGAGCCGTCGGATTATTCGCGCATCAACCTGACCGACGATGCCGACACCATCGCGCAGAAAATCCGCAAGGCGAAGACCGATCCGGAAGCCTTGCCGAGCGAAGAGGAAGGCCTCAAGCCGCGCCCCGAGGCCGACAATCTGGTCGGCATCTACGCCGCGCTCAACAATACGACCAAGGCCGCGGTCCTGAGCGAATTTGGCGGCGCACAGTTCTCGACATTCAAGATGGCGCTGGTCGACCTGTCGGTCGCCAAGCTCGGCCCGATCGGTTCCGAAATGAAAAAGCTGGTGCAGGACCCGGTCTATATCGACTCGATCCTGGCCGACGGTTCGGCGCGCGCCTCGACGATCGCCGGCGAAACCATGAAAGCCGTCAAGGACATCGTCGGATTCGTGCGCCGCTCTTAATTCACATTGCGCAAAATCAGGGCGCTGGATCACTTGTGGCGGGCTTGCCGGCCATGCCACCATCCAACGCTTGTGCGTCCCGAGAGATCCAACGGACGCCATGAGGGGCGACGATGCCGAACAAGCGCCGCAGCAACGAAGCCGGCCACAAGCGCAAATATCTTGTCGTCATTGATGACACCGAGGAATGCGACCGCGCCGTGTTCTGGGCGGCGACGCGCGCCGCCCGCACCAAGTCGCAGATCGTGATGTTGCGCGTGCTTGAGACTGCCGAGCGCAATCAGCAATGGCTCGGTGTCGCCGACATCATGAAGGCCGAGGCGCAGGAAGAAGCCCATGCGGTGCTCGACAAGTTCGCCGCGCGGGTCAAGAAAATCGCTCATGCCGCGCCGGAACGGGTGATCCGCGAGGGCAATACGTCGGACGAGATCGTCAAGCTGATCGATGAGGACGCCGACATCGGTATTCTTGTGCTGGCCGCCGGCACCGGCAAGGAAGGCCCCGGCCCGCTGATTGCCAACCTCGCCAAGACCGTCGCGACTTTTCCGATTCCGGTCGCCATCGTGCCCGGCCAGCTCAGCGACGACGATATCGAGGCGATGGCGTGAGGCTTTTGGCCGGTTGACCTCCCCCTGCCGAGGGGCCATCTATTGGCTATACTTCACCGATCCACGGGCCTTTAACCCGCTGCGATAGGAGCTCAAGCCGATGTTCATTCAGACCGAATCGACGCCGAATCCGGCGACCCTCAAGTTCCTGCCCGGCAAGCCGGTGCTGGAGACCGGCACGCTCGACATGCCGACCAAGGCCGCGGCCGCGCAATCGCCACTGGCCGAGAAGCTGTTCGACATTCCGAATGTCGGCGGCGTGTTCTACGGCTCAGATTTCATTTCCGTCACCAAGAGCGACGGCGACTGGCAGCAGATGAAGCCGGCGATCCTCGGCGCCATCATGGAGCATTATATGTCTGGCGCGCCGCTGGTCGCGGCTGGCGCCGACGCGCAGGCGCAAGCTGACGACGACGAGTTCTTCGACGCGAAGGACGCCGAGACGGTCGATATCATCAAGGACCTGATCGAGACGCGCGTGCGCCCGGCGGTGGCCGGCGACGGCGGCGACATCACCTTCAGGGGCTACAAGGAAGGCATTGTTTATTTGCAGATGAAGGGCGCCTGCTCGGGTTGCCCGTCATCGACGGCGACCTTGCAGCACGGCATCCAGAACCTGATCAAGCATTTCGTGCCCGAGGTGGTCGAGATCAGGCCGGTTTAAATTTTCGTCGTCCCGGCATTTCTTCTTCCCTCTCCCCTTGTGGGAGAGGGTGGGTCGCGCTGAGCGAAAGCGAAGCGCGAGCCGGGTGAGGGGGCACTGCGCTTCGTATGCCCCCTCACCCGCCTCGCTACGCTCGGCACCCTCTCCCACAAGGGGAGAGGGTCAAACAGCAATCGCCGTGCTAACTTAACTCATGCGAATCTTCGCCATCGACACCGCGCTGGAGGCCTGTTCGGCCGCCATCCTCGATACCGAACGCGGTGCGATCGTCGCGCGCGAATCGATCCCGATGGCGCGCGGCCATGCCGAAGCATTGATGCCGCTGATCGCGCGTATGCTGGATGCCAGCGGCGCGGATTTCACCGCGATCGACCGCATCGCAGTGACAACAGGCCCCGGCAGTTTCACCGGCCTGCGCGTCGGCATCGCGGCGGCGCGCGGTCTCGGTCTTGCCGCCGGAAAACCGGTCGTTGGGCTTTCCACTTTGTCTGCTTTTGCCGCTCCCTTTCTCGCCGCCGACGCGAGCCTGCCGGTCGTGGTCGCGATCGATGCGCGGCACGATCATGTCTATCTGCAGGTGTGGGCGAGCGGCGGCGAGGTTCTGGTGACGCCGTGTGTGGTGCCGATTGCCGAAGCCGTTCGGCTGTCGGCCGTCGCCGCGCCGTGCCTGATCGGTAACGCCGCGAATATTCTGGCCGCTGCCTGGCGCGGAGTGCCGCCCTGCGCGGTCGAGCAGCGCGCCGCGCCTGATATCGACTGGGTGGCGCGCGCCGGCGCCGCCATGGCTGAGGAGGCGTCGCCACCCAAGCCGCTTTATTTACGCCCACCCGATGCGCAGCCGCAAACCGCGGCGCGGCTGGCGCGCCGATGATCGGATTTCTGAGGCGACTGTTTGCGCGGCCCGCGCCGGTCCTCACCGACGCGCAGCCACGCGATGCGTCGGCCATTGCCGCCTTGCACGCCGCCTCGTTCCGGCGCGGCTGGAGCGAGCAGGAGGTCGAAGGCCTGCTGATCGAGCGCAGTGTCGTCGCGCAACGCGCGCTGACAGGACGCAGCTTTGCCGGCTTCATCATGTCGCGGCTGGCCGCGGACGAGGCCGAAATTCTGTCGGTCGCGGTTGCGCGCAGCAGCCAGGGACGCGGCCTTGCCCGGCAATTGCTCAATCTGCATCTGCGGCGGCTGGCCGGCCTCGGCGTCCGCACCGTGTTTCTCGAGGTCGACGAGCATAATGCGCCGGCGATCAAGCTTTATGGCCGCGCCGGATTCCGCGAAGTCTCGCGACGGGCCAATTATTATCCCGCGCCCGGGGCCAAGTCAGGGGCAAAGCCCGCCGCCGCATTGGTGCTGCGGCGGGATATTGGCTAAGCTCCCGGTCCGAGCCGATACGACATCAATACCGAGACAGTCATCGTGACAGCGCCTGAAAAGATCACTTCCGAGCGGCGAAACATCGAAGCGCTTTGCGCCGCCAAGGGCATGCGCATGACCGAGCAGCGGCGCACCATTGCGCGCGTGCTGGCGAATTCCGACGACCACCCGGATGTCGAGGAACTGTACCGGCGCTGCGCCAAGGTCGACGACCGCATTTCGATTTCCACGGTCTATCGCACCGTACGGCTGTTCGAGGATTCCGGCATCATCGAGCGGCACGATTTTCGCGATGGCCGCGCGCGCTACGAGACCTCGACCGAGGGCCACCACGACCATCTGATCAATCTGCGCAACGGCGAGGTGATCGAATTCCAGTCGGAAGAGATCGAACGCCTGCAGGCCGAGGTGGCGCGCAAGCTCGGCTACCGGCTGGTCGATCATCGGCTTGAGCTTTATGCCGTGCCGCTCAAAGACGACAAGACGTCTTGATGCTGCGCCCTCTTTTCGTCGCTACCTTCTTTTTCACGATGACGCCGCTGCTCATCGGGGCACAGTGGCTGCTCGACAAGCTCGGCCTGCCGGGTTGGGGCGTCATTGCCGTTCGCTATTATCGGACTTTGTGCTGGGTGATTGGGCTGCGCATACGTATCGTCGGTGAGCCGGTGCGCGACCGCGCCGTGTTGTTCGTCTCCAATCATAATTCCTGGGCCGACATTCTGGCGATCGGATCGGTGATGCCGATTGCCTTTGTCTCCAAGATCGAAGTGGCCAAATGGCCGCTGGTCGGCGCCGCGGCGCGGCTGCAGCGGACAGTGTTCGTCGATCGCTCGCGCCGTCTGCAAACCGGCGATTCGATCGCCGAGATGGTGCAGCGCCTGGCCTCCGGCGTGTCGATGGTGCTGTTCGCCGAGGGCACATCGAACGACGGCAACCGCGTGCTGCCGTTCCGCTCGGCGCTGATCGGCGCGGTGCGCGAGGCCGCCGCGCGCGCCGAAGGCGGCGTCCTGATCCAGCCGATGTCGATCTGCTACACGCATCTCAACGGCATACCGATGGGCCGGCAGCACCGCCCGCTGGTCGCCTGGTATGGCGACCTCGACTTCATGCCGCACATCAAGGCCTTCATGGCGCGCGGTGCCTATGACGCCGTCATCAGCTATGGCGAACCGATCGCCGCCGACGCCTCGACCAATCGCAAGGTGCTGGCCAAGCAGGTCGAAGACGCGGTTCGCGCGCTCACCAGCGCAACTTTGCTCGGCCGGCCACGCCCCGTGCATGGCGGTGCGTCTTAAAACATTATAAAAATCAGCGGCATGGTGGGAAGCGACAAGCCCGGCCATGACAGGCTAGAATAGCCAATGAGTTCCCAAGAGACGGCATGAACAGTCCGCGCAAAGTCCACGTCAAATCCTTCGGCTGCCAGATGAACGTCTACGATTCCAATCGTATGGCGGATACGTTGGCGCCCGAGGGTTACGTCGAGACCGCGAGCCCGGCCGACGCCGACCTGGTCATTCTCAACACCTGCCACATCCGCGAAAAAGCGGTCGACAAGCTTTATTCGGAAATCGGCCGCATGCGCGAACTGAAGGACGCCGCGGAAGCGGATGGCCGCCAGATGCTGATCGCGGTTGCCGGTTGCGTTGCGCAGGCCGAGGGCAAAGAGATTGTCCGCCGCACCGACAGCGTCGATCTCGTCGTCGGGTCGCAGAACTATCATCGCCTGCCGTCGTTGCTGGCGCGCGCGCGCGACGGCGAGACGGTCGTCGATACCGAATTTCCTCTCGAAGACAAATTCGACGCGCTGGCGCAGCCGTCGCCGCAAGCCATTGCCAAGCGCGGTATCTCCGCATTCGTCACCGTGCAGGAAGGCTGCGACAAGTTCTGCACGTTCTGCGTCGTGCCCTATACGCGCGGAGCGGAGGTGTCGCGTCCGATCGACAAGATCGTCGCCGATGTTGAACGCCTTGCCGCCTCTGGCGTGCGCGAAGTCACCCTGATCGGCCAGAACGTCAACGCCTATCACGGCCTCGACTCCAGCGGCGCGCCGGTCGCTCTCGGTCAATTGCTGCGCCGCCTCGCTGGCGTGCCGGGCATCGCGCGCCTGCGTTACATGACCAGCCATCCGCGCGATATGCTGAGCGGCATGTGCGACGACCTGATCGCGGCGCATGAGGACCTGCCGGCGCTGATGCCCTACGTGCATCTGCCGGTGCAGTCCGGCTCCGACCGCATGCTGGCGGCGATGAACCGCAAGCATACGCGCAAAGAATATCTCGAAGCGATCGCGCGCCTGCGCGCGGCACGCGCCGATCTCGCTTTCACCTCGGACTTCATCGTCGGCTTTCCCGGCGAGACCGAGCAGGATTTCCGCGACACGTTGGCCTTGGCTGAGGAGGTCAATTTCGCCACCGCCTACACCTTCATGTACTCGTCGCGCCCAGGCACGCCGGCGGCCGAGCTGGTGGATCAGGTTCCGGAGGCGGAAAAGGCCGAGCGCCTGCAACGGCTTCAGGCTGTCATCACCCGGCAATGGCGGGCCTTTAACGCCTCATTTGTCGGCAAAACCATGGATATTCTGGTCGAAAAGCCGGGCAAGCTCACTGGGCAACTGGTCGGCCGATCCCCATATCTGCAATCGGTGCATGTGATGGCGCAGCCTTCGTTGATCGGCTCGATCGTCAAGGTCGTCATCACCGATGTCGGCACCAACACTTTGTTCGGGGAATTGACGCAGACAGTCCGCGGCCCGGCGCACGCCACTTTGGGAGCTTGAGAGCAGCCTTGCGAACATCGGATCCCGTGATCCCGCCCGCCGCCGTTTCCGAGGAAACGGCGACAACGCAGATCGTGCTCGCTTTCGAGGACAACAAGCTGGCTTCCGCGCTGTTCGGCCAGTACGGCCAGAACCTGGCGCTGGTCGAGCGTCGGCTCGGCGTCAAAGCCGACTCGCGCGGCAATCACGTCGCGCTCGACGGTTCGCGCGGCGCCTGCGAGCAGGCCCGCCGCGTGCTCGAAGGTCTCTACGAGCAACTCAAGCGCGGCCAGGATGTCACGACCGGCGATGTCGAAGGCGCCATCCGCCAGGCGATCGCGCAAGGCTCGCTGTTCGATTTCGATCCCACCGGCCGCGTCGCCTTCGAGGAAATCAATCTGCGCAAGCGCCCGGTGCGCGCCCGCACCGCCGCGCAGGACGGCTACATTCGCGCGCTGAAGAAATATTCGCTGGTGTTCGGCACCGGTCCGGCCGGTACCGGCAAGACCTGGCTCGCGGTCGCGCAGGCGATCCAGATGTTCGAGCGCAAGGAAGTCGACCGCATTATCCTGTCGCGTCCGGCAGTCGAGGCCGGCGAACGTCTCGGCTTTCTGCCCGGTGACATGCGCGAGAAGGTCGATCCTTATCTGCGGCCGATCTACGACGCGCTGCACGATCTGATGGATGTGCGCATCGTCGAGCGCGCGCTTGAATCGGGCGACATCGAAATCGCGCCGCTCGCCTTCATGCGCGGCCGCACTTTGGCGAATGCGTGTGTCATTCTCGACGAGGCGCAGAACACCACGTCGATGCAGATGAAAATGTTTCTCACCCGCCTCGGTGAAAACAGCCGCATGATCGTCACCGGCGATCCGTCGCAGGTCGATCTGCCGCCGGGCCAGGTGTCCGGCCTGTCGGAAGCCGTGCGCCTCTTGGACGGCGTCGAAGGCGTCGGCCATGTCGCGTTCAGTGCGCAGGACGTCATTCGCCACGAACTCGTGCAGCGCATCGTCGAGGCTTATGACCGCGCCGCGCCCGTCCGCGGTGACCGGCGATGAGCGCCGCCGGCATATCCAAGCCCAAGCCCGCCAAAGCACCTCCGGCGGTTGAAATCGACGTGCAATCGGCGCTCTGGGAGGCACAGCCCGAGGCGGAGCAAACCGTGCGCGCGGCCGTCGCGGCCGCTGCCGCGCACTCAACATCGGGCGGCGAAGTGAGTATCCTGCTGACCGATGATTCGGCGGTGCGCGTTTTGAACAAGGAATGGCGCGGCATCGACAAGGCGACCAATGTTTTATCTTTTCCGGCGCCGGAAAATCTGGCCAAAGGCGACGCCGGAATTCTCGGCGATATCGTCATCGCCTATGAAACGCTGACGCGGGAATGCGCCGATGAAGACCGCGACTTTCTCCATCACCTCGCTCACCTTACGATTCACGGCTATCTCCATCTCGTCGGTTACGATCACCAGGACGACGCGCAGGCCACCGAGATGGAAACCCTCGAGAGCAGGATCATGACGCGCATGGATTTGCCCGATCCCTGGCGCGAGAGCAGCCGCGAACCGAGCGGCGCCTGACCGCCATGCCCGACAGCGACGTCGATAATTCGCCATTCGAGCCGCGCCATTTGCCGGTGCCGGTGACGCGCGCGCACGAGAACGGCGGCAACTGGTTCACACGCACGTTCCGCACACTATTCGGCCTCAAGCCGGGGTCGATCCGGGCCGATCTCAAAGATGTGCTCGACGACCTGACGCCGAACGAATCCGGCTTCTCGCCGGAAGAAAGCCGGATGCTCAAGAACATCCTCGGCTTACGCGAACGCCGCGTCGGCGACGTCATGGTGCCGCGCGCCGACATCATTGCCGTGCAGCAGGACATCCAGATCGGCGAACTGGTCAAGGTGTTCGAAGGCGCCGGCCATTCGCGGCTGGTCGCCTATAACGACACGCTCGACGACCCGATCGGCATGGTCCACATCCGCGATCTGATCGCCTTCATGACCGCGCGCGCCGCGGTCGATCCGGAAAAGAACGCCAAGCGCAAGAAGCCGCTGCCGGCCGGGCTCGATTTCAAGACGCTGGATCTCGCCATGCCGTTGTCGGCGGCCAAGATCGTGCGCGAAATCCTGTTCGTGCCGCCGTCGGCCCGCGTCATCGATCTATTGGAGCGTATGCAGGCCAAGCAGATTCATCTGGCTCTGGTGGTCGACGAATATGGCGGCACCGACGGCATTGTCTCAATCGAGGACATCGTCGAGCAGATCGTCGGCGAGATCGCCGACGAACATGACGAGGATGAAAGCGCCGACGTCGTGCGCCAGCCGAATGGCTCCTACATCGCCGATGCGCGCGCCAAGATCGAAGACGTCGTCGCCATCGTCGGCCACGATTTCGACGTCGGCGACGCCGCCGAGGAAGTCGATACTTTGGGCGGCTATCTGGTGACGCGCGCCGGGCGGTTGCCGCTGCGCGGCGAACTGATTCCCGGGCCCGGCCTGTTTGAATTCGAAGTGCTCGACGCCGATCCGCGTCGCGTCAAGCGCGTGCGCATCAGCCGGCTGACCGAGAAGCGCCAGAAGCCGCGCGAAGTCGGGCGCGAGCCGCCAAGCGAGCCCACGCGCAAGCGCGCCGAACCGGATGCGGTGTTGGCCGGCCACGCGCCGCCGACGCTCAATCTCGATGAGCCGCCGCAAAAGGACGAAAGCCCGAAGCCGGCCGCCGTTTCCACCGGCAAGCGCCGTCCGTGATCGCCCGTCTCGCCACACAGGCCGCGCATGCCACGGTCCTCGCCTTCGGCTGGCGGCGCGCGCTCATTGCTGTGATTGCCGGCGCGGCGTCGGCTCTGGCGCTGGCGCCGTTCAATGCCTGGCCCATCCTATTCGTGACGCTGCCGGTGCTGGTCTGGCTGGTCGATGGCTCCGCCGCCGGCCGCTGGAGCGGCGCGTGGACCGCCGGCATGGCCGGCTGGTGTTTTGGCTTCGGCTATTTCGTCGCCGGGCTTTACTGGATCGGCTACGCTTTTCTGGTCGATGCGAAAACGTTCGGTTGGCTGCTGCCGGTCGCGGTGTCCGGCCTGCCGGCCTATCTGGCGATTTTCACCGGTTTGGGACTGGCCGCCTCGCGGTTGATCTGGGTGCGCGGGCCGCAGCGCATTCTGGCGCTGGCGGCGACCATGACGATGGCGGAGTGGCTGCGCGGCCATGTGCTCACCGGCTTCCCCTGGAATACGTTCGGCTACGCGCTGACCGAGCCATTGGTGCTGGGGCAAAGCGTATCGCTGATCGGCATCTGGGGACTGACGTTCGTTGCGCTGGCAGTCTGCGCCTGTCCGGCGGTGCTGGCCGACGATCAGGTCGATACGCCGCGTCCCTATCGCGTGCTGCTCATCGGTTTTCTGGTGCTGGCCGGCCTGACGGCTTACGGCGCGGCGCGGTTGGCTCGTAACCCGACGACCTATGTGCCGAACGTCAAGCTGCGCGTCATGCAGCCTAATCTGCAGCAGGACGTGAAGTTCAATTACGCCGCCAAGGACGAAGTGATCGCGCGCTATCTTGCTCTATCCGACCGGGCCACCGGGCCGCAGTCGAGCGGCGTGCATGACGCGACGCACCTGATCTGGCCGGAATCGGCCTTTCCGTTCTTTCTTGCGCGTGAACCGGATGCGCTGGCGCAGATAGCTGCCATGCTAAAACCGGGGACTGAATTGATCACCGGAGCGGTGCGTCCGGCGGCGTCCTCGGCCGGCCCACGCGCCTATAATTCGGTCTACGTCATCGACCCGGACGGTTCGATCCACGGCATCTATGACAAGGTGCATCTGGTGCCGTTCGGTGAATATCTGCCGTTTCAAAGCCTGCTCGAGCGCATTGGCTTGCGTCAGCTTACCAAACAGGTTGGCGGGTTTCTTTCCGGCAGCCGGCGCCGCGCCATGGAGGTGCCCGGCGCGCCGAAGATGATGCCGTTGATCTGCTATGAGGCGATTTTCCCGGGCAGCGCGGTGCCGGCTGGCGAACGGCCCGGCTGGCTGGTCAACGTCACCAATGATGGCTGGTTCGGCATCAGCACTGGGCCTTATCAGCATTTTCAGCAGGCGCGCTTGCTCGCCATTGCCGAAGGTCTGCCGCTGGTTCGCGCTGCGAATACCGGAATTTCCGGCGTCATCGATCCGGTCGGCCGCGTCGTCCAGTCGCTGCCATTGGGAGTTGAGGGTGTCTTCGATGCCGGCCTTCCAAAAGCGTTATCCCCCACACTTTTTGTCGCACTTGGCGAATACCCATTGATTCTATTGTTAGTTGCAAGTTTGTTATCGGTTGCGCGCCGGAGGTTGCGCTCGTAGATTGAACTTCAGCGATAAAAGAGGTCGAAGTTGCTATAGAAAAATAATAATCGCTTCGTTGCAAAATACTAATAAACGTTCTTACTCTGTGAAAACTATTGATAATTATCAGTAATTTTCATTCTTCTTTTGGCGTACTGCTGATTGGCCAAAAATGACGGATTGCATAAGGGGGAGTACCTGTGACATTACGCTCCACAATGGAGGCATAGGAGATATTTATGGCTAAGAAGGCTCCCAATCCGATCGACAAGCACGTCGGCTCGCGCGTGCGCATGCGCCGGATGATGCTGAGCATGAGTCAGGAAAAGCTCGGCGACGCCCTTGGCCTGACCTTTCAGCAGGTCCAGAAATACGAAAAAGGCACCAACCGTATCGGCGCCAGCCGGTTGCAGGCCATCGCCAATATCCTGCAAGTCCCGGTTTCGTTTTTCTTTGAAGGCGCGCCGCATACGCCCGGCCAGACCAGCGGCCTCGGCGAAGCGCCGTCGCCGGCCTATGTGTCCGACTTCCTCGCGACCTCGGACGGTCTGTCGCTGACCAAGTCGTTCATGCGCATCAAGAACAGCAAGCTACGCCGGCGCATTGTCGATCTCGTCGAGCAGATTGCCGGCGAAGAATAAATCTTCGCCACCTCGCTGATCCAAGAGTTAAGACCTGCTGCCAATTCGGCTCGGACATCGCTCCAGCCGCCTTTCAATGGCGGCGGACAGGTCTGAAATGTCGATCCCAATCGTGAGGTTCGAGCGCGGGGGCCGTCCCATCTGGACGGCGGCTCTTGCCCACGTTTGCCCGCACCTTGACGTTGCGCGCAACCGCTGTAAGAACCTCAACCGCACGTGAAACGACGCGGCTATGCGCCGCGACCACGGGAGGAGTTTATCTTGGCTCAAAAGAATTTTCTGTTCACCAGCGAGTCGGTTTCGGAAGGCCATCCGGATAAGGTCTGCGACCAGATCTCCGACGCGGTACTCGATGCCTTTCTCGAAAACGACATCAAGCTCGGTATCTCCGACGATAGCGCGGTGAACACGCGGCTCGGCTGCGAAACGCTGACCACCACCAACAAGATCGTCATCGCCGGTGAAGGCCGCGGCCAGTCTCCATTCTTCCACAAGCACGGCGGCAAGTTCGTCGTCGACCGCGAGTTGATCAGCAAGATCGCGCGCGGCGTGGTCAAGGACATCGGCTACGATCAGGACGGCTTCTCCAGCTACGGCGCCGACGTCGAAGTGCTGCTGCACGGCCAGTCGGCCGACATCGCCATGGGCGTCGATGCCAAGAAGAAAAAGTCGGGCGAAGAAGAAGGCGCTGGCGACCAGGGCATGATGTTCGGCTTCGCCTGCACCGAGAGCGAAGTCTACGAGAAGAACTCGTTCATGCCGGCGCCGATTTATTTCGCGCACAAGATACTCAAGGCGCTCGCCGACAAGCGTCACTCCGGCGCGATGCCCGACCTGCAGCCCGACGCCAAGAGCCAGGTGACGGTGAAGTATGTCGATGGCAAAGCGGTCGGCTGCACCAAAGTCGTCGTCTCGACGCAGCACAGCGAGAAAAGCCGCAACGGCAAGAAGTACACGCCCGCCATGGTCAAGGACATGATCGAGTCGACCGTGACCGCAGCGCTGCCGAAAGGCTGGATGCCGGCCAAGTCCGCCGACTTCCTGGTCAACCCGACCGGCAACTTCGTCATCGGCGGTCCGGACGGCGATTGCGGCCTGACCGGCCGCAAGATCATCGTCGATACCTACGGCGGCTATGCCCCGCATGGCGGCGGCGCGTTCTCCGGCAAGGATCCGACCAAGGTCGACCGCTCGGCCGCTTACGCCACCCGCTACCTCGCCAAGAACGTTGTCGCCTCCGGCGTTGCCGAGCGTTGCACCATTCAGGTTGCTTACGCGATCGGTGTCGCCGACCCGATGTCGGTCCTGGTCGATCTGCACGGCACCGGCCAGGTCGATGAGAAGAAGCTCGAGAAGCTGCTGCCGCAGCTGTTCCGCCTGACCCCGACCAACATCCGCCGTACGCTCAAGCTGAACAAGCCGATCTACCGCCGCACCGCGGCTTACGGCCACTTCGGCCGTGCGCCGGACAAGGACGGCGGCTTCTCCTGGGAGAAGACCGACTTGGCCGCGCAGATCAAGGCGGCGTTCAAATAACGGAATCGCCAGTCCAATACTAAAAGGCAAAATGGCCGGGCTTTGCCCCGGCCATTTTCTTTTCGGTTGCGGCCGCGCGCAAATCCGGGGCATCCATCATTCGCATGATCGACGACAGAGAGCCCATCGACTCCTCGCAGCGCGCGTTCTTCGGCCGCAAGAAGGGCCACCCGCTGCGCGCGCGGCAGATCGAGCTGTTTGAAGACCTTCTGCCGAAACTGGCTTTCGATTTCAGCAAGCCGGCGCCGGCTGATCTCAAGAGCCTGTTTCCAACCAAACACGACATCCTGCGGCTGGAAATAGGCTTCGGCGGCGCAGAGCATTTGATCGCGCAGGCCTTGGCGCATCCGGAAGCGGGCTTCATCGGCGCCGATGGATTCCTCAATGCCATCGGCAAGGCTTTGGTCGCCATCGATGACAACGACCTTGCGAACGTGCGGCTGCATCATGGCGACGCCAGCGAGCTGGTCGACTGGCTTCCCGACGGCGCGTTCACACGCATCGATCTGTTGTATCCCGACCCGTGGCCGAAACGGCGGCAGTGGAAGCGGCGCTTCATCCAGGACGACACTTTGGTGCGGCTGGCGCGTATCCTGAAGCCGGGCGGCGAACTGCGCTTCGCCACCGACATCGCCAGTTACGGCGCATACGCGCTGGCGCGCATCATGCGCTCGAAGGATTTTTTCTGGACGGCGGAGATCGCCGACGACTGGCGCAAGCCCTGGGACGGCTGGTCGCGCACGCGCTATGAGGCGAAGGCGATCCGCGAAGGCAGAACGCCGAACTATTTTATTTTCAGGAAGACGTAGTCGCCTGTCCCGGGCGCGCTGCAATACGAAGTATTGCTGCGCAGAACCGGGACCGCTTCAAATTCGGAGGTTGTGACGGCCCCGGATCTGCGAAGCAGCACTTCGCTGCGCTGCGTGCTGCATTGTGTCCGGGGAACGAGCGCTACTCCCCCGTGCCCTGCCGCACCTGCCAGAAGCGCACGACACGCTGCGCCGTCGCTGCGGTCAGCCGTTCGAAATTCTCGAATGCGGCATCGATCACCTGGGCGGTTGGCTTCGGTCCCGGCCGCGCGCAAATCACGGCCTTCACCGTCGGCCAGCCGAAATTCGCCGACCGTGCCAGGATCAGCACGGGGTCGGCGCGCTCGCCGTTCATCAGGCGGTCGACGACCTCGACCGGTACGGCGCAGAGCGTCGCGAGCGCCGCGATGGTCTCTTCGTATTTGCCGCCCTCGGCGTAAGCCGTGATATCGGCCTCGGTCAGTTTGCGGTCCTTGTGTAGCGCGCGGACCGCGGCCAATGCGACGGTGTAGTTACGCGGCGCGGCCTTGGCGCCGACTTCGTCGGTGACCTTGGCCAGCACTTTACGGATTTCCGCCTGCGTCTCCGGCTTGGCGGTCGCCAGCAAACGCTTCTGCACGACTTCGCTTGCCTGCATCAGAAGCTGGCGGAACAGGCGGGGCGGAATATCGGTGCGCTGGCCGACCTTCTCGGCCAGCACGCCATCCTGCTCGGCGCGCTTGACCAGGTTCGTGAACGCGCCCTCCGACAGTTTCGCCGCGTGATTGGTCGCCAGAGTGTGTGCCACGTCGCGGTCGCCGCGCGTCACCAGAATATCGGACAGCGCCTCGTTGAGGCCCGGCCGTGCCGACAGCGCCAGCAGATGTGCCTGGCCCTTGGTTTCGGCCAGGGTCATCAAATCGGGATTGGCGATACGGCCGGTCTTGAGCACCGGGCCGGCGACGTCGATGTCGTCATTGCTGGCGAGCTTGAACACGACGCCGGCGGGCGCATTTGGAACAGGCGCCAGGCGGCGCGCCAGTTCGGCGAGCGCCTTGGCTTCGATCTCGGCAATCAGGCAGCCGATCACATCGTCGAACAACGCGACATGCTGTTCGTTGAACTGCATGGCGCCATCGAGAAACAGCCCGGTGATCCGGCGCAATGTTTCGGCGCGCTTTTCCGCCGTGCCGTGCTGGACGACCTCTTCCAACTCGGGCAGTAACGACGCGGGAGCACCCATACTAAAACCCACAAATACCCGTGAAATACGCCGACGGGCGCATTGGGCCAAATTTATGGGCATATCCTGAAGGAAGGGTTAGCCTCCCGCGCGGCTTCAACCCTTGCATGAAGGCGGAAAACGGCTATATTTCCGCTGTCGCTAAAGACACCCTCATAACCGAACGGGTTTTGAGAGTGGGCCCCCCCGGGCCCGCTCTTTTTTGTTACAGCATGACCGCAAGCGAGGCATTTCAGGCAGAACCGGCCATTCCGGCTGCCCCAAACACGACCGAGCCACGACTGATCGTCGAGGCCGGGCAGCCCGCGCGTGTCTGCGCCATCGCCGAGCCGGTCATCGAGCAACTTGGCTATCGGCTTGTTCGCATTAAAGTTTCCGCTACCGAAGGGGCGACCATCCAGATCATGGCCGAGCGCCCCGATGGCACCATGACGGTGGAAGACTGCGAGACCATCTCGCGGGCGCTGTCGCCGGTTTTCGACGTCAACGAGCCGATGGACGGCGCCTACCGGCTGGAAGTCTCCTCCCCGGGCATCGACCGGCCGCTAGTGCGCAAATCCGATTTCGAGCATTTCGCCGGCCATCTGGTGAAAATCGAGATGGAAGTTCCGGTTTCCGGGCGCAAACGATTTCGCGGCGTTCTGGCCGGCGTCGACGGCGAGGCCGCCATGCTTCGGCTGGATGACGCGGCCGAGGGCCAGGATACCGAGGTCACGCTGCCGATCCCCGATATGGGCGAGGCCAAGCTGGTGCTCACCGACGAACTGGTGACCCAGGCTTTGCGCGCCGAGAAAGCCGCCAAGCGCGACCTGCGCGAGGCAAAGAAAGAACAACGCCGTCGCAAACAGGCCAAAAAGGCCGGCCCGATGGCCCCCGAAAGAATCAAAGAAGGAGACTGAGCTATGGCTGTCAGCGCCAACAGGCTCGAACTTTTGCAAATCGCCGATGCGGTGGCCCGCGAAAAGTCGATCGACCGCGGCATCGTCATCGCGGCGATGGAAGACGCCATCGCCAAGGCGGCCCGCTCGCGCTACGGCGCCGAGACCGACGTGCATGCCGAGATCGAACCGAAGACCGGCGAACTGCGGCTGTCACGCCACATGCTGGTCGCCGAGGCGGTCGAGAATTCGTCGAACCAGATCACGCTGGAAGACGCGCGCAAGCGCCACCCGGCGGCGCAAGTCGGCGACACCATCGCCGATCCGCTGCCGCCGCTCGAATATGGCCGCATCGCCGCGCAGTCGGCCAAGCAGGTCATCGTGCAGAAGGTGCGCGAGGCCGAGCGCGACCGGCAATATGCCGAATACAAGGATCGCATCGGCGAGATCGTCAACGGCGTGGTCAAGCGCGTCGAGTACGGCAACGTGGTGGTCGATCTCGGCCGCGGCGAAGCCATCGTGCGGCGTGACGAAATGCTGCCGCGCGAAGTATTCCGCAACGGCGATCGCATCCGCGCCTATATCTACGACGTGCGCCGGGAGCCGCGCGGCCCGCAGATTTTCCTGTCGCGTACGCATCCGCAGTTCACCGCCAAGCTGTTCGCGCAGGAAGTGCCGGAAATCTATGACGGCATCGTCGAAGTGAAGGCGGTTGCCCGTGACCCCGGTTCGCGCGCCAAGATCGCCGTGATCTCGCGCGATTCGAGCGTCGATCCGGTCGGCGCCTGCGTCGGTATGCGCGGTTCGCGCGTGCAGGCGGTGGTGAACGAATTGCAGGGCGAGAAGATCGACATCATCCCGTGGTCGGCCGATATCGCCACTTTCGTCGTCAATGCGCTGGCGCCGGCTGAAGTCGCCAAGGTGGTGCTCGACGAAGACAAGGAACGCATCGAAGTCGTCGTGCCGGATGCGCAGCTGTCGCTCGCCATCGGCCGTCGCGGCCAGAACGTGCGGCTCGCGTCGCAACTGACCGGCTGGGATATCGACATTCTCACCGAGCAGGAAGAATCCGAACGCCGCACCGCCGAGTTTGAAAGCCGCACCAAGATTTTCGTCGAAGCGCTCAATCTCGACGAAGTGGTCGGCCAGCTGCTCGCCGCCGAAGGCTTCGGCTCGATCGAGGAACTGGCGATGGTCGACGAGAAGGAAATCGCCGGCATCGAAGGCTTCGACGAGGAAACCGCGCGCGAGTTGCAGGAACGCGCCAAGGAATATCTATCCAAGCAGGAGAGCGAATTGGACGACAAGCGCAAGGAACTGGGCGTCGCCGACGAAGTGCGGGACGTGCCCGGTATCACCACGGCGATGCTCGTCAAGCTCGGCGAAAACGGCGTCAAGACGGTCGAGGACCTCGCCGGTTGCGCCACCGACGATCTGGTCGGCTGGACCGAACGCAAGGACGGCGAGACCAAGCACGAGCCGGGTTACTTCGATGGCCTCAACATCGCGCGCGAAGATGCCGAGTCGATCGTCATGCAGGCGCGCCTGAAGGCCGGCTGGATCACCGAAGCTGAACTCGCACCCAAGGCGGATGAAGAAGCCCCGGCGGAAGCAGAGTAAAAAAGGAGCAACCGACATCGGAATGCTGGCCACAGCACAGGAAGGCGAACTCGACCGCGGCGCGACCAGCGTCGGCGCGGGCGCGGAACGCTTCTGTGCGCTGACCCGCGCTCTGCTGCCGGTGTCGGACATGATCCGCTTCGTCGTCGGGCCGGCAGGTCAAGCCGTTCCCGACGTCAAGCGCAAGCTGCCGGGCCGCGGCATCTGGATTACCGCGCGCCGGGCGTCGATCGAGGAAGCCGTCAAACGCAACGTGTTCGCACGCGGCTTCAAGCGCGATCTCAAGGTCGATGGCAACCTGGCCGACGAAACCGACCGCCTTCTGGTTCGCGCCGCGCTCGATGCGCTGGCGATGGCCGGCAAGGCGGGCGCCGTGATCGGCGGTTTTGCCAAGGTCGAGGCCGCGCTCGGCCATGGCGAGGTTTTGGCGCTGATTCATGCCTCGGACGGCGCCGACGACGGTAAGCGCAAGCTGATGGCCGCGTTTCGGCGCGCCAGGGGCGAAGAATCGGGTGAAATCGACGTTATTTCTATTTTTGACGGCACCGAATTGGATTTGGCATTGAACCGCCTAAATGTGGTACATGCTGCCCTGCTTGCCGGCCCCGGGAGCGAGACTTTTCTCGCTCGCGTCAAGCGCCTGCAGCGCTTTCGGTCCGGAAACTCTCCCGATGCGGTCAGCGTCAACGCGCTGGCGGACGATACACACGATTTGAATGCACCGGCGGATGGTGCCCAAGGAAACAGTACGGAATGAGCGACACTAAAAACCCTGGCGAAAAGAAACTGACTTTGTCGCTCAAGCCGCGCACAGAAACGGGCGTGGTGCGCCAGAGCTTCAGCCATGGCCGCAGCAAGCAGGTCGTGGTCGAGGTCAAGAAGCGCCGCACCGTCGGCGGACCGGAAGCCAAGGCAGAGCCGGCGCCGGTCGAAGCGCCGAAGAAAGTCGCCGCCGCGCCAGCGCCTGCTCCGGCGCCGAAGCCGCCCGAGCCGAAATCCGGCGTCGTGCTGCGCACCTTGACCGAGGAAGAGCGCGTCGCGCGCGCCCATGCGCTTGCCGACTCCAAGGTTCGCGAAGCCGAGGAACGCAAGATCGCCGAAGAAGAGGCGCGCCGCCGCGCTTCCAAGGAAGGAATCGAACAGGCCGAGCGTGAAGCCGCCGAAGCGCGAAAGCGCGAGGAAGACGCGCGTCACAAGGTCGAGGAAGAATCCAAGCGCAAGGCCGGTGAAGTCGCCAAGAAGCGCCTGGTGGTCGAGGAAGAGATCAAGAAGCCGGTTGCTGGCCGCAAGGTCATCGAGGCCGAAGACGACGATGCGCCGCGCGTGTCGCGCCGCCCCGGCGCTCCCGGCGCCGCTCGTCCGGCCGCCGCCCGTCCGGCTGCGCCGCGCGCCGCCCCGCCGAAAGAACGCGGCCGT
>CAMAUC010000015.1 GCA_945861265.1 Rhizobium sp. Q54
GTGGAGGCTTTGTGGCGCGACGATCCGTCGATCAAACTGGCGATGCGCAGCGACGCGCAGGGCGCATTCGCCTTTGCCTTGCCGCGGTCCGGCGTCTGGCTGATCAAGTCGGTGCATATGGTGCGTGCCGGGTTTTTCTCCAGCGTCGATTGGGACAGTCACTGGGCGTCGTTGACATGCGATGTGCCGGGACCATGACGGCGCGGCGGCTGACATTCGCTCTGTTGATGTGGCTGCTGCCGCTTGCCGCACCGGCGCATGAGATCGGCACCAGCAATGTGCGGCTGACATTGACCGACAAGATATGGTCGGCGGAGATCACCACCGCGCCGACGGCGCTGGCCAATAAAATCGGACCGCTGGCCGGCCAGCCGCGCGTCGCCGATCTCGACGCCGATATTGTCCGCGCGCGCCTGACGGCGGCGACACGGTTTATCGCCGACTATATCGAGGTCCGCCTCGACGGCGTCGTATCGCCCGCCCGCGTTACGGTCACGCAAGTCGAAATGCCGGACGACATCGCGCTGCCGGCCTTTGTCGTGCTGCGCGCCGAAGGCGAGATGCCCGCGCAAGCAAAGACCGTCACCTGGCGTTACGGCCTGGTCTATTCGACCTATGCCGTGGTGTTCAGCGACGCGCAGGGCAGCGAGCCGGTGACGCAATGGCTCGATGGCGATGCCGAAAGCAGGCCGTTCCCGATCGTCGCCAGCGGGCCGCCGCCATCGCGGCTGCAAATCGCCGCGCAATATCTGTCGCTCGGCTTTCGCCACATCGTGCCGGAGGGGCTCGATCACATTCTATTCGTGCTCGGCATTTTCCTGCTGACGCCCAAACTGAAGCCGGTGCTGGTGCAGGTCACCGCCTTCACCGTCGCGCATTCAGTGACGCTCGGGCTCACCATGTACGGCGTGCTGTCGATGCCGCCGCGGATCGTCGAGCCGCTGATCGCTTTATCCATCGCCTATGTCGCAATCGAGAACATCGTCACGCCGCGCTTGACGCCATGGCGGCCGGCCGTGGTGTTCGGTTTCGGTCTGGTGCATGGAATGGGCTTTGCCGGCGCGCTCGCGGAACTGAACCTGCCGCGCGGCGAAATCATACCAGCGCTGGTCAGTTTCAATATCGGCATCGAACTGGCGCAATTGACCGTGATCGCCGCCGCCTATTTCGCCGTCGCCTTCTGGGTCAGCGACCGCGTCTGGTACCGCGCCCGCGTGGTGATGCCAGCCTGCGCCGCGATCGCAGCCACCGGCTTGTTCTGGACCGTGCAGCGCCTGTTCGACGTTTAAACCGAGACGTCCTGATAAACGTCGATATCGGCGGCGCCGGCCAGCAGCGTCCGCCATCCAGTCAGAAAAGTACGGATCATCGGATCGCTCGACACCTTCTGACGATTCATTTCGACCGCCGCGCTGGCCTCATACTCTATCTCGATGCAAAACTGCGCCGGATCATCGACGTTCTGCAGAAAGCGCACCTTGGTACCGCCGAGCGCCCGATAGAATGGCGCCGCGCTGCGCACCAGCATCAGCACCTGCGCCGGGTCGCCGAGCGCCCGCATCTTCATTTGCAAGACGCGCCGCAGAACCTCGTCCTTCGGATCGCCCATTCATGACCTCCGGTTGGAGCATTTCGACACGGCAAGCATCGCGCATATCGGCGCCGCCGCATAACCCTATCGATTAATGTTACCGCGCAATCGCGCTACGGCGCCACCATTTCTCTTGCACACATAGCTGATCGTCCGCATTGGGGCACCTCGATGTCAAAAATTAACGCGACGCTCGGAGAAATTCCAGGCCGAACTGATGTCGGCCTTGCGCATCGTCGATCGCGGCGACATGACGCCCGCGCAGATGGTCGGCGAATGGGCCGGCGAAATCGGCCAGACCCAGTTCCTGCCGACGTCCTACGACAAATACGCCGTCGATTGCGACGGCGATGGCCGCCGCGATCTGATCGCCAGCGTGCCGGACGTGCTGGCCTCGACCGCGAATTATCTCAAAGGACACGGATGGAGCGCGGCCTTGGCTGGAGACCGGGCGAGTCGAATTTCCAGACCATCAAGGCCTGGAACAAGGCCGATGTTTACGCCAGGACCATCGCGCTGTTCGCTGACCGACTCGACGGCAAGCCGCCGACAGACAAGCGCGTTCAGAAATAGCCGTCTTCGGTTCAGGTTGAGCGCGACTTTTTACCGAACAACCCGACGATAAAATTATGTCCGGGCATGGCGGCGCGCTCGATCGCGCGCTCGGCGTCTTCATCGGTGAGGCGCGTGCGCGGCCAGCGATAGATCAGGCCGTGCATCAGCCAGATGATCAGAAACGTGAACACGCCGGCGAAAATCACGTCGCTGACGAAATGCGCTCCGGCCATCACCCGCATGATCGCCATGCCGGTGCCGAGCGTCAGCGCCGCGCCGACCGCGACCGCGCGCAGCGGCGGCGGCGTCAGGATCGCCGGCGCGATGGTCCAGAACGCGCCGGAGACATCGCCCGACACGAAGGCGCAATTATTCGGACAGTCGCCGCGCGGGTCCCACCACGGCACGAAATGCTCGGGGCCGCCGAATTGCGTGACATCGATCGGCCGTGACCGCCCCCAGTGATCCTTCAGCACGACATTGACCAAGAGGCCGGGGCCGAGTGCGAGCGTCGCGGTCAGAAACAAGATCGCGCGGCCCGAGATCAGCAATTTGCGGCGCGGCAGGATGAGCTTCCAGATCAAAGCCGCCAGCGCCGGCGCGATGATCAGCGTGCCGACCCAAAGCCCGGCATCGCGGGCGATCATCAGCGGCGGATAAATGCGCAAGCCGAAATTATTGCCGCCACTTTTGAAGTCGAAAAAATAGCGCGCCACCCGCAGATCGAGTTCCGGATAGAACCCGAACGTGAGCCCGACGGCGGCGGCAATGCCCAGCGCGATCAAAAGTCCGGTGCGGTTCATGCGTTCCCTTTGCGCCCGACTTCCGCGCATGTGCTGCGGTCTAGCTGACGCCCGTGAAATTGAAAAGACGCTGTGTCAGGCCGTCGCGCGTTCGCGCCAGCGGCCGGCCCGGCGGCCGGCGATCGCCCAATAGACTAGGCCGAACACCGCGCCGGCGGCGGCGGCGATTTCCACCTCACGCGAGATAGCCGGCGGCGGATGGTCGATCGATTCCTCGTAAGGGGTGGCCAGCCCACTGCCATAATAGGCGATCAGCAGCATCGCCGCCCCGCCGGCGGCATTGGCGAGCAGCGAGCGAATCTTGAAGGTCTCGCCGAGCACAATCAGGATGAGCAGGGGCAGCAGCCCGGCCCCGCCAGTCGCCGTGGCGCCGAAGAACGCTGTGCTCCAGAACACGACCCGCTCGCCGACGTCGCCGCTCGTCGCCTGCCATTGCGGGCCGAGCACGCCCACCGCAATCGCAATGCCGCAGGCAAGGCTCGCCACCATGACGGCGAAGAAGATGACAAAGATGCGACCGATAAGGGACATGTCTATTCGCCCAACGCGCGCGTGTGGCCGCGCGACAAATTACTCATCCGTCATTGCCATGGCGCGCAAGGCCATGCGTTCGCGCGCCGACATTTTCTCGGTCGCGCTCTTGAGCTGGCCGCAGGCGGCGAAGATGTCGCGGCCGCGCGGTGTGCGCACCGGCGAAGCATAGCCGGCATCGAACACGACCTGCGAGAACTTCTCGATCTGGTCCCAGTCCGAGCATTCATATTTTGTGCCGGGCCAGGGATTGAACGGGATCAGATTGATCTTGGCCGGAATGCCCTTCAGGAGCCGCACCAGCGCCTTGGCGTCTTCGATTGAGTCGTTGACGTCCTTAAGCATCACATACTCAAAGGTAATGCGCTTGGCATTCGACGCGCCGGGATAATTGCGGCACGCGTCCATCAATTGCGCTATCGGATATTTGCGGTTGAGCGGCACCAGTTCGTTGCGTAATTCGTCGCGCACCGCGTGCAGCGAGATCGCCAGCATGCAGCCGATCTCGTCGCCGGCGCGTTCGATGTTCGGCACCACGCCGGACGTCGACAGCGTGATACGCCGCTTGGAAATGCCGATGCCCTCGCCATCCGACATGATCAGGATGGCGTCACGCACCGCGTCGAAATTATAAAGCGGTTCGCCCATTCCCATCATGACGATGTTGGTGACGCAGCGTTCGCCGCTCGGAATAACGCCGTCGGTCGGCCGCGTGCCGCCCGGCCAGTCACCAAGGCGATCGCGCGCCGCCAGCACTTGTCCGACGATTTCGCCGGCGGTGAGATTGCGCACCAGACGCTGCGTGCCGGTGTGGCAGAATGTGCAGGTCAGCGTACAGCCGACCTGGCTGGAGACGCACAACGTGCCGCGTTCGGTGTCGGGGATGTAAACGCACTCGACGTCGTGCGGCAGCTTGCTATCGGCGTCGCCTTCCAGCCGCAGCAGCCACTTACGCGTGCCATCGACGGACACCTGCTCAGCGACGACTTCGGGACGCGCCAGCGTGTAGCGTTCGGCCATGGCCGCGCGCAGCTCCTTGCCCATCGTTGTCATTTCGTCGAAGGACGTCGAACCGCGGAAATAGATCCAGTGCCAAAGCTGTTGCACGCGCATCTTGCGCTGCGCCGGCGGCACGCCGGCTTCGCCGAGGGCGTCCGCGAGTTGCTCACGCGAAAGCCCGATCAGCGACGGCTTGTCCGGCGCGACATAAAGCTCAAGCGGCGCTTTCTCGACGAACGGGGCCGAAGCGGTTTCAACAATACTGGTCATCGGCTCAGGTCATCAGGTCCGCGCGGCGCGCGGCTCTCCCGGCAATATAGGATGCCGGCGCCCTACTTACACTCCGCCGCGACCTTGTCGAGCGCCTCGCCGATGCCGCGGAGCGAATAGGTATCGATCGACTTGGTGCCGCGCGCGGATTCGGATTTCACCACCAGATCGGCGCTTTTGCGCATGGCTTCGACCATTTGCGTCTCTTCGGCGGCATTCTTGACCCAGGCGCCGTCGTTCTGCGTGTACATGACGAAGTTGGCGGTGCCGACCGTGGCGCTGGCGTCGAAGCTGGGCTTCTGCGGGTAGCCGACGATCACCGAAACCTCGTTCTTCACCTTTTCGGCCGGCCGGGTGGAGATGAAAGCGTAAGAGGCGTCGCGGTTGCGGCCGGCCGGGTCGGTCGCCGCCTTGGTCGGCTTGGACAGGGCGAAGCAGACCTTCTTGCCGCCGGGGGTCGCCGTATAGGCACCCCAGTCGCCGAACTGGCCGAGCAGCACGGCCTGTTCGCTGGGGTCGGCCTTTTTCTTCTGCTGGGCAGAAGCCATGTCCGGAACCATGAGCGCGCACGCAAGTGCGACGACGCCGGACAGTGCAATCGTGGAACCGTGGCAAGTCTGTTTCTTCATCGGGCCCTACCGGCTAAGTGAGCGACGCTTTTACGCCGTTTGATGAATCCAGGGATATTACCCCATTACGGGCGAATATCGACAATGTGAAGGCGGCAATGGGCCACCCGTCGCGAGAATATCGCCAAAAAGTTAATGGCCAAGACCATAAGCCAGCCATGACCCTGCGGCCGCTCATGCTAACCTTATCGCCCTTCCAATACTCAATCGGAACCCCATGAAAGCCCTGCTCTGCACCCATTACGGCACGCCCGACGATCTCGTGATCGCCGATATTCCCGACCCGACGCCCGACGCCGGCGAAGCCGTGGTGCGGATCGAGGCGGCGGCGCTGAATTTCTTCGACACGCTGATCATTGCCGGCAAGTACCAGACCAAGCCGGCCTTCCCGTTTTCACCGTCGGCGGAATTCGCCGGCACGGTCGAGAGCGTCGCGCTTGGCGTGACCGCGTTCAAGCCCGGTGACCGCGTCCTCGGCTTTACAGGTTATGGCGCGGCGCGTGAAAAGATCGCGCTGCCGGTTCGCAAGCTGACCAAAATGCCGGACGGGCTTGACGTCGATCGCGCCGCCGGGCTTTGCGTCACCTACGGCACGACGCTCTATGCGCTGAAGGACCGCGCCAAACTCAAACCGGGCGAGACCTTGGCCGTGCTCGGCGCATCCGGCGGCACGGGTCTCGCGGCGATCGAACTCGGCAAGATCATGGGCGCGCGCGTGATCGCCTGCGCCTCCTCGCCGGATAAACTCGCTTTTGCGCGGGAGCATGGCGCCGACGAAACCATCGACTACGCGGCGGAGGATTTGAAGGAGGCGCTGCGGCGCGTCACCGGCGGCAAAGGCGCCGACGTGATCTACGACCCGGTCGGCGGGCCTTATGCCGAAGCCTCATTGCGAGCGATTGCCTGGGAAGGCCGCTATCTCGTCGTCGGCTTTGCCGCCGGCGAGATTCCGAAAGTGCCGTTCAATTTGTATCTGCTGAAAAGCGCCAACGTCATGGGTGTTTTCTGGGGCGCCTGGACCGAACGCGACCCGGAAGGCCACCGCGCCAATAACGCGCAATTGCTGGCCTGGGCCGCCGAAGGCAAATTGTCGTCGCATGTGCATGCGGTTTATCCGCTGGCCGACGCGCCGGTTGCGCTCAAGGCGCTCGCCGCGCGCCAGGTCATGGGCAAGGTTATTTTGCGGCCCTAGAATTTCGCCAAAGCGTCGCGCGCCGCGCTTCGATGCTCCGGCGTCATGTGGTTCGACACCATTTTGATCGCCGTCGCCAGCACGGCGGCATCGTCGGTGAAACCGATGACCGGCAGCAGGTCGGGGATCGCGTCGAACGGCAAGACGAAATAGGCCAGCGCGCCGATCAACGTCACCTTTACTTGCAAGGGCGTGGCGCGGTCGAATGCGCAGTAATAAGCGGCGAGCAGGTCCTCCGCGAAGGGAATGCGCGCGGCGACCTTGCGCAATTTGTGCCACAGGCTGCGCCGCAGCGATGGGTCGCTGTTGTCCTGTCCAGGTGCTGTCTGGTCGAAAGTCATTAGTTTTATGTGGTGGATGGCTTGCCCGGCCGCAAGACGCTGCTTATTTGGCGATCCTGTCCATCGCCTCGGCGAGTTTGATGTCCAAATCGGTGACGCCGCCGGCATCGTGGTTCGACAGGGTCACCTCGACGGTCTTGTAGACGTTGAACCACTCCGGATGGTGATCCATCTTCTCCGCCACCAGGGCCGCCCGGGTCATGAAGCCGAAGGCCTCGTTGAAATCCTTGAAGGTGAATTTGCGGACGATGGCATCGCGGCCGGAAACCTCTGTCCAGCCGGACAGTTTTGCCAGCGCCGCTTTGCGGGCCTCGGCGGTCAGTTTTTGCGGTCGGGCGTTTTGCGTCATGTCACATTCCTCATGGACCGAACGTGCGACCCTCGCAAAGGGTTCAGAGCCATACTACCTTTTTAGAAACCTATCCGGCCATATGAGGCAGTCATGTCCTGGTCATTGAACATCGGCACGGTGGCGGGCACGGTCGTGCGGGTCCATCTGACCTTCCTCCTGTTCCTCGCCTGGATATTTGCCGCCAGCTATGCGCAAAGCGGCGGCGCCGCCGCCTGGGACAGCGTCGCCTTCATGGTGCTGCTGTTCCTGTGCGTGCTGCTGCACGAATTCGGCCATATCTTCACCGCCCGCGCCTTCGGCGTGACAACGCCTTATGTCACCTTGTTGCCGATCGGCGGCGTCGCCCAGCTTGAGCGGATTCCAGAGGAGCCGGGCCAGGAATTCCTCATCGCCATCGCCGGCCCGCTGGTCAATGTCGCCATTGCTCTGCTGCTTGTGCTGGTGGCCGGCGCGCATCCGCACGCCGCTGCGGCCAGCGCCATCGACAATACGCAGATTCCGATGCTCGACCGCCTGGCCGCGGTGAACCTGTTCATCGCCGTGTTCAACATGATCCCGGCATTCCCGATGGATGGCGGACGCGTGCTGCGCGCAGCGCTGGCGAGCCGGCTCGGCTATGTGCGCGCCACCGGAATCGCCGCCGCGATCGGCCAGTTCGTTGCCTATGCGCTCGGCTTTATCGGACTGCTGTTCAACCCGATCCTGATTTTCATCGCCATTTTCGTCTATCTCGCGGCGTCATCGGAAGCGCATATGGTGGCGTTGCGCGCGGTGTCGCGCGGCGTGCCGGTGAGCCACGCGATGGTGACGCAATTCGCCACGCTGGCACCGGACGCCAATGTCGACTAGGCGGTGCAGACGCTGCTGTCGACAAGCCAGGGCGAGTTCCCCGTCGTCGACGGCGCCGGCAAGCCTGTCGGCCTGCTCGGGCGCGGCGACATCATCAAGGCGCTCAAGACCCTCGGTCCCGATGCCCGGGTCGCCGACGCCATGCAGGCCGAATTGCCCACCATCGGCCACCGGCACTCTCTGGAGGAGGCTTTCAAGCTGTTGCAGGAGAAGCAGGCGGCCGCGGTCGGCATTATCGATGGCGCCGGGCGGCTCGTCGGCCTGATAACCGCAGAAACCATCGCCGAACTGGTCATGGTGCAGGGCGCTTTGCCCCCCGGCACCAGCCTCGGACCCTGGAGCCGGCCGTCCAGCGCCGGAAAAGCCTCATAAATCGGCAGAAACAGCCATTTACCGGCTTAACCGCGTTACCGACATGCGCTATAGGGCGGTTGCTTCGCGTCGTATCGTGACTATATTGCGCCGCAATAGCGTCGCGTCGCGGGTCCCACAGGATTGCCCTCCGGCAATCCTGTCGCTTTTTGGGAACGGGCTTTGTTCGGAAGCCCTATGTGGACCCCCGCTTACGTTTTGGAACCTGACTATGGATATGCGCAACATCGCCATCATCGCGCACGTCGATCATGGCAAAACTACTCTGGTCGACAAGCTGCTGCAGCAGTCCGGCGTCTACCGCGCCAATGAGCGCCAGGTCGAGCGCGCCATGGACAGTAACGATCTCGAGCGCGAGCGCGGCATCACCATTCTCGCCAAGGCGGCCTCGGTCGAATGGAAGGGCACCCGCATCAACATCGTCGACACGCCGGGCCATGCCGATTTCGGCGGCGAAGTCGAACGCATCCTCAACATGGTCGATGGCGCGCTGGTCCTGGTGGACGCCGCCGAAGGCCCGCTGCCGCAGACCAAGTTCGTGGTCTCCAAGGCGCTCAAGATGGGCCTCAAGCCCATCGTCGTCATCAACAAGGTCGACCGCCCCGACGCGCGCGCCACCGAAGTGCTCAACGAAGTGTTCGACCTCTTCGCAGCGCTCGATGCCACCGACGAGCAGCTCGACTTCCCGATCCTCTACGGCTCGGCCAAGCTCGGCTATATGTCGGCCACGCTCGAAGGTTCGAAGGAAGAGGGCATGACGCCGCTGTTCGACCTCGTGCTCAAGCACGTCAAGGCGCCGGCGGTCGATACCGGACCATTCCGCATGCTCGGCACCATCATCGAGGCCAATCCTTACCTCGGCCGCATGATCACCGGCCGCATCACCTCCGGTTCGGTCAAGCCGAACCAGATGGTGAAAGTGCTCGACCGCGAAGGCAAGATCGTCGAGAGTGGCCGCATCACCAAGGTGCTGGCCTTCCGCGGCCTCGAGCGCGTGCCGCTCGACGAAGCTGAAGCCGGCGACATCGTCGCGCTGGCCGGCCTGCCGAACGCTACCGTCGCCCACACCATTTGCGACCCGTCGGTTGAAACGCCGATCCCGGCCCAGCCGATCGATCCGCCGACTTTGTCGATGACCTTCCGCGTCAACGATAGTCCGCTTGCCGGCACCGAAGGCACCAAGGTCACCGGCCGCATGATCCGCGACCGCCTGCTCCGCGAAGCCGAAGGCAACGTCGCCCTGCGCGTCCGCGAGAGCGACGACAAGGACGCCATGGAAGTGTCCGGCCGCGGCGAATTGCAGCTCGGCATCCTGATCGAGACCATGCGCCGCGAGGGCTTCGAACTGTCTGTGTCGCGACCCAAGGTGCTGCTGCGCAAGAACGACAAGGACGAACTCGAAGAGCCGATCGAAGAGGTCGTCATCGACGTCGATGAGCAGCATTCCGGCGTCGTTGTGCAAAAGATGTCCGAGCGCAAGGGCGAGATGATCGAACTGCGCCCGTCCGGCGGCGGCCGCGTTCGCATGGTGTTCTACGCGCCGACGCGCGGCCTGATCGGCTACCAGGGCGAACTGCTCACCGACACCCGCGGCACCGCCATCATGAACCGGCTGTTCCACGCCTATGAAGCGCACAAGGGCCCGATCCAGGGCCGCCGCAACGGCGTCCTGATCTCGAACGAAAAGGGCGAAGCCGTCGCCTACGCGCTGTGGAACCTGGAAGACCGCGGCCCGATGATGATCGAGCCGGGCTGGAAGGTTTACAACGGCATGATCGTCGGCGAGCACACCCGCGAGAACGACCTCGTCATCAACGTGCTCAAGGGCAAGCAGCTCACCAACATCCGCACCACGCAGAAGGACGAGGCCGTCCGCCTGACGCCGCCGATCCGCATGACCCTGGAAAAGGCGCTGGCCTACATCCAGGACGACGAACTGGTCGAAGTCACGCCGTCGTCGATCCGCCTGCGCAAGAAGCTGCTGGATGAAACCGACCGCAAGCGCTTCGACCGGTCGAAGGAAGCCCAGGTCGCTTAAGGCGTCTGACCAGCTTTAGATAGTTCGCCTTTGTCGGGAAGATCGACGGCGTCACGCAGCTTTTTGATGTGCGGTGCCGCGCGACCTTCCGGGCAGGTGGTTTTCCAATAAGCGGTATGCGTGAACACTGCCGTGGCGCCCGAACTCTTCGTCGACACCGGCACGTCCTTGACGCAAGCGCCGAATACCGGCGCGATCGGTCCGCCAATCGCATCGCCCCAGAAAATATTGACGATGGGGAAATAGAGATTGGTCCAGCGCGTAAAGCCAAACAGGCCGCCGTGGTGCATGTACCTGCTGCCGGCATTCGTGAATGACAGCAATCCATCGTTGCCGTCCTTGTAAGGCGGGCAGAGCGGAAATTCGCGCTCGCGGATGTGATTTTCGAACTCCGCATCGATTCCCTTGCCGTCGTCCTGATTGCTCATCAGATAGCGCGCATGGGTGAGCGCGGCGCCGAGCGTCACGAAATCGGTCACCAGCCAAGCATCGATTTCCTTCGCGTCCGCAAGCGTGTATCCCACCGGCCGTTTCGCATCGGACAACATCGTGCTGGCGGCGGCATAGTCGCGCACCAGCTGGCGGCTTTGCATGCGCGAGTCATCGCAGCCGAGGCCGCCGGCATCCAGCGCTGTGAAGGCCGGGGTTGCACGGACAGGTAGCTGTCTCGCCACGCGGCTGTAATAGGCGCGCAGCATGTCATAGGCGACGACCGAGCCGAGGCTGTGCGCCACGACGACGATCCGGTCGTAATCTCGCGAGCGATGCAGCTGGTCGAGCGTATCGACCGCGTCCTTGCGGATGGCGCGCCGGACCATAACGTTGGCTGGTGAGTTGCGGAAGTAGCGCGCGGCGTCTCCCAGATACGGCTGCAGGAAGGCCGCGTGCATCAGGAAATAGACCGCGAGAATCACGAACGCGGCGATGGTGCTGCTTCCCGATGGCAATGCCCAAGCAATGCGGGCGGTGGTGATATCTTTGACGACCTGCTCGAAACCGTAACTACCCCATTCCATGCCGAGGAAGACGAAGTAGAAAACCATCGACAGGCCGTAGGTCAGCGCGAAGGCGCATCTTCCCCAACGCCCCATCAGCAGGCTCGCCGCGGCAAGCGCCAGCGCCGGCGCGAGAAACACGCGCGTCACAAAGATCAGCACGAGCTGGCCCGGCGCTCCCGGATGAAACAGGCCGTAATACCAGGCGATATGCGTCAGGACCGCGGCCCCAAGGAAAATCGCAAGCAACACCGCCGCCAACGCCTTGTACCGATACCAGCCCGCGGCAAGCATGCTGGCGAAGATTCCGACCATCAACATCAACCCGACGACCAGAATTGGCTCGTAAGGTGTGTTCTCGATATTTGTAACCCAGACCAGCAGTTGTGTCGCCAGCAGCGCCAGCGACAACAACATCAGGCACAAATAGACAGCGCCGACCCACCACAGGCCGTTCATGCCGGTACGGAAATTGGGCCCACGTCGGCCCAGTTCGAACAACCAGAGCAGTACCGCGACCGCTTTGGTTTCGCTCAAGTGATGAGCCCAATAAAGCTCGTGGAAATCGGCCAAACGCGATGGCTCGGAGCCTGGAATATCGCTGCTCGTCATCACAGTGAGGTCGAGATCGACACCGCTCGGTTCCGGATGTGACCAAAGTTTCTTGCTGCCTATGGTGTGATCGTCATCGTCGAACCAGATCGCGTTGATGACACCGCGCACCGTTTCGAGTGGACGCTGGCTTCCCATGCCGTGCACCACGAGCACCGCTGTCCGCAGCTTTTTGGTCATGGCCCGCCCCCAGGTTGCCGCCGAAATTCTATAAGGTTGCAGCCATAAGGAAAGTGTATTTTTGATTGCATCGACGGCTCGCGCGCGCGATGATGCAAAGGCTGGCGACGTGCGGGGCTGCGGCAACGCGCGTGTTTTTGTTGCGTCGGCATACGAGATGTGAGGACGCGCCGCGGTCACGGTATTTACACTCGCCGCTTCGGTGACCTGACACGATTCAAACGTCGCGAGTAATTTCGCCGCTACGCCGGTCTCGCCCGCCTGTATTGTTGTGACGCGGACACCGCGGCGGTGTCAGGCGACGGGATTTTGCCCGATCGTTTGGCGCTTGGTGCCGATTGTTGTGCCAGTTTGTTACGCTTTGACACAAGGATCCGGGATCGCGAATCAGCGGCAATGTCCCGGCTCGGTCACAACCGCGCGCGCCTTGAAGCCGATGCGGCTTTTCTTGGCCATCGGCGCCAACCACGCAGTGCGCCCATCGCTTTAGCCCCGCCAATCATGGGAAATTCCGCGCCCTGTGGCCAGTAATCCACACCGTTAACCCATCATTAACGATAGGGCTTGAAGGGGGCCGGGTTGCTTGCTTGTATTCATCAATGAGCACGACCCTTATCGAGATTCGCCGCGCCAAGTCTGCCGACGCCTCAGACGTCGCAGCCACCCATGACGAAGCGTGGCGCGCCGCCTATCAGGGCATCATCCCGGGCAACGAACTCGACAAGCTGATCAACCGCCGCGGCCCGGACTGGTGGGACTCGGCGATCCGCAAAGGCAGCCGGATCACCATTCTGCAATTCGGCGACAAGGTTGCCGGTTATGCGAATTACGGGCGCAACCGCGCCCGCAGCCTTTTCTACGAAGGCGAGCTATACGAACTCTACCTGCGACCGGAGTTCCAGGGGCTGGGTTTCGGCCGCCGCCTGTTTTCCGCCGCGCGCAAGGACCTGATGCAGAGCGGCCTCAAGAGTCTGGTGGTCTGGGCCTTGTCCGACAACGAGCCGGCGATGGAATTCTATCGCGCGCTTGGTGGCCGTGCCGTCGCCCGCTCGTCGGAGAAGTTCGGCGCCAAGACGCTCGACAAGGTCGCCTACGCCTGGCCGCAGACCTGAGCGGCGACGCGGTCCGCCCGGCCCGTCGGCGGCAAATTCGCGCGACGCTATTTCATCTCTCGACGATCACCGGCGTGCCGATCTCGACCATGCGATACAATTCGCGGATGTCGCGGTTGTGCATGCGAATGCAGCCGTAAGAAACAAAGCCGCCGATCGACTTCGGATTGTTGGTGCCGTGGATGGCGTATTCACCGCCGCGCAAGGTGAGCGCCGCCGCTCCCATTGGATTGTCGCGGTCGCCGCCGGGAATGACCTCCGGCAAGTTGGGATGGTCGCGGCGAATGTCCTCCGGCGGCTCCCAGGCCGGCGCGATATATTTGCCCTCGACGCGCGCCTCCCCGGTCCACGCCATGCCTGGTCGGCCGACGCCAACCGGAAAGCGCAGCGCACGCTTTCCGTCGATGACAAAGTAGAGATGCCGCTCGCCGGTTTTCACCACGATGGTGCCCGGCGCGAAGCCCGAGAAATTAACGACGTTGCGCGTCGCCGAATGCGCCACGGCCGCCGCCAGCAGCGCCCAGATCAGGACGAAGGTCACGAACACCGCCGCGCGCTTGATGATTGTGTGAGACATGCCCTAGCCCACCGACGATCGATGGTGGCAATACTAATCCGGCGCGCGGATCGGTCGCATGAAAGCTGGCAGTAACGTAAATGCGGCTCGTCATCACCGGGCCGGCGCGTTGGCGCCGTGTCCCGGTGATCTCGCTTAACCAGCCACGGTAATTGGAGCGATAACTTTAAGCCCCCGCGCCGGCCTTCTTGTTCTGCCGGTTGTTTACCAAGTCATCGACTACCGCTGGATCGGCCAGCGTCGAGGTGTCGCCGAGATTGCCGAATTCATCCTCGGCGATCTTGCGCAGAATTCGCCGCATGATCTTGCCCGAGCGCGTCTTCGGCAGGCCGGGCGAGAACTGAATGAGATCCGGCGAGGCGAACGGGCCGATCTCCTTGCGCACCCACTGCACCAGCTCCTTGCGCAACTCCTCGGTCGGTTTCTCGCCAGCCATCAAGGTGACATAAGCGTAGATGCCCTGGCCCTTGATGTCGTGCGGATAGCCGACGACCGCGGCTTCCGACACCTTCGGATGCGCCACCAGCGCGCTTTCGACTTCCGCCGTGCCCATGCGATGGCCGGAGACATTGATGACGTCATCGACGCGGCCGGTGATCCAGTAATAGCCGTCCTCATCACGACGGCAGCCGTCGCCGGTGAAGTACTTGCCGGGATAGGTTTTGAAATAAGTATCGATGAAGCGCTGATGGTCGCCATAGACCGTCCGCATCTGGCCCGGCCACGAATCGGCGATGCACAGATTGCCGCTGTTGGCGCCTTCCAGCAATTTGCCCTCGGCGTCGACCAGTTCGGGGAGAATGCCGAAGAACGGCCGCGTCGCCGAGCCGGGCTTGAGGCGCGTCGCGCCCGGCAGCGGCGTGATCAGAATGCCGCCGGTTTCGGTCTGCCACCAGGTATCGACGATCGGCGCGCGGTCCTCGCCGACGACATGGTAGTACCACTCCCACGCTTCCGGGTTGATCGGCTCGCCGACCGAACCGAGCAGCTTCAGCGACGCGCGCGACGTCTTCTTCACCGGCCCGTCGCCGCCCTGCATCAGCGCGCGGATCGCGGTCGGCGCGGTGTAGATGATGTTGACCTTGTGCTTGTCGCAGACTTCCCAGAAGCGCGACGTGGTCGGATAGTTCGGCACGCCCTCGAACACCAACGAGATCGCGCCATTGGCGAGCGGGCCATAGACGATATAGCTGTGGCCGGTGACCCAGCCGACATCGGCGGTGCACCAATAGACGTCGCCGTCGTGATAATCGAACACGTATTGATGGGTCATCGACGCATAGAGTAGATAACCGCCGGTGGTGTGCAGCACGCCTTTCGGCTTTCCGGTCGAGCCCGACGTGTAGAGAATGAACAGCGGGTCCTCCGCGCTCATCTCCTCGCACGGGCAATCGGCCGGCACGGTCTTGGCGATATCGTCGTAATAGACGTCGCGGCCGGCCTTCATGTTAACGGCGGCGCCTGTGCGCTTGACGACGATGATAGAGGTGACGCCGCCAACCTTGTCGCAGGCGGCATCGACATTGGCCTTGAGCGGAATCTTGCGGCCGCCGCGCAGGCCCTCGTCGGCGGTGATGACGACGGTCGACTGGCAATCCTCGAGACGGCCGGCGATCGAGTCCGGCGAGAAGCCGCCGAAGATCACCGAATGCACCGCGCCGATACGGGCACAGGCGAGCAATGAAACGACCGCCTCCGGTATCATCGGCATGTAGATGGTGACGCGGTCGCCCTTCTTGACGCCGCGCGCCTTCAGCACATTGGCGAACCTGCAGACATCGGCATGCAGCTGCTTATAGGTCAGCGTGCGCGAATCTTTCGGATCGTCGCCTTCCCAGATGATCGCTACCTGGTCGCCGCGCTTGGCGAGATGACGATCGACGCAATTATACGAAGCGTTGAGGGTGCCGTCCTCGAACCATTTGATCGAGACGTTGTGCGGATCGTAGGTCGTGTTCTTGACCTTTGTCGGCTTCTTGATCCAGTCTAGCCGCTTGGCTTCGTCGCCCCAGAAGCCGTTCGGGTCCTTGATCGAGCGCGCGTACATTTCCTTGTACTTGGCGTCGTCGATATAGGCGCGCGACTTCCAGGCGGCCGGAACCTCGTAAATCTTGTCGGACATGGCACTTCCTCCCCCTGCCCGGGGCGGTTCCCCCGGGGCGGCTTTTCTATGATTTCTACCATTATGCGATAGCGCCTTGATCTGGGACAAGGCGCGCGGCCTGCCACTTTGGGCGGGGGTGGGACCTTTATGGCCCCCAGGCGCCGACGATGCCGCCGATAATGACCAGAGCGGCGAGCCAATGGGCGGCATCGATGACCGTCAGCATGGCCTTGCGGCCGGCATAGGCATTGTTGACCGTGACGGTGGTCAGCACGAAGCCGAACCAGCAGAATGCGCCGGTGATCATGCCGGCGCGCAGGCTCCACAGCCCGCTATGGGTCAGGATGCCGTAAAGCACCACCCCCATGATCAGCGCGCCGACGAAAGACAGGATGAAGGGCAGGAATTTCGCCAGACCCGACTTGGCGGCGAATTCAGCTTTGCAGGATTCAGCGGTCTTGCCCTGCGCCGCCATCCAGACCTTGCCAAGCGCCGTGTAATAGACCGCGCCGAACAGCCAGGCGACGACCGCGCCGGTCAGCACGCTGAGAATATTCACATGTCCGCCCATGATTTTCTCCCGGGTTCTAAATCCCACCCATCCTGCACACGAACTTCCATTCCGCGTCGGTGATCGCCGGCAGCGACAGCCGCGATTGTTTCAGAAGCTGGATCTCGGCAAGCTTAGGTTCGGCCTTGATCGCCGCCAATGTCACCGGCTTTGCCAGCGGTTCGACCGCCTTCACGTCGACGCAGACCCAGGGCTCGCCCGCTTCCGCCGTCGGATCGGCATAGGCTTCCTTGATGACTTCGACGATGCCGACGATCTCCTTGCCGACATTGGAATGGTAGAAAAAGCCGCGATCGCCCTTCTTCATCTTCATCATGTTGAGTTTGGCGGTGTGATTGCGGATGCCGGTCCACGCCGTGCCTTTCGGCCCGGTCTTCACCATCTGGTCCCAGGACCAGGCATCGGGTTCGGATTTCAAAAGCCAGTAAGCCATTTTGTTATTCCGATCTGATCGGCCGCGTCAGCAGCGACTCGATGGCCCGATCGACGCTGAGTTCGCCGGCCAGCACGGCGGCGACCGCGATCGAAATCGGCATGTCGATATTCTTCGCACGCGCCATTTCCAGAATGACCGGCGCGGTGAAGGCGCCTTCGGCGAGTTTCCCGTCCGGCGGGGTGCCTTTCGCCAGCGCGACGCCATAGGAGAAATTGCGCGACTGCGGCGACGAGCAAGTCAGAATCAGATCGCCCAAGCCCGACAGGCCGGTGAGCGTTTCCGCCTTGGCGCCGAACGCCTTGCCGAAGCGCATCATCTCGGCAAAGCCGCGCGTGGTCAGCGCGGCGGAAGCGCTGGCGCCCAGGTCCCGTCCAGTGACAATGCCCGACGCGATGGCCAGTACGTTCTTGACCGAGCCGCCGATCTCGACGCCGCGCACATCGCTGGAATGATAGGGCCGGAACGTGCCGGAATTGAACGCATGCGCCAGATCATGCGCAATGGTGTCGTCGGCCGCCGCGATGGTCACCGCCGTCGGCAGGCCGCGCGCCACATCGGCGGCGAAACTCGGTCCCGACAGAATCGCCGGCACCGCCGCCGGCGCGCATTCGCCGATGATCTCGGTCATGAATTTATGCGTGCCGTGCTCGATGCCCTTGGCGCAGGCGATCACCGGCGTGCCGTTCTTCATCGTCTGCGCCAGCGCCTTTACCACCGAGCGCATCGCCTGCGCCGGCACCACCAGCAATATGGCATCGCTCTGCGCCGCCTCGGCCAGCGCGCGCGTCACCTTGATCGGCGCTTCCAGTTTGACGCCGGGCAGGAATTTGCTTTCGCGTTGCGCGGCGAGATGTTCGGCATGCGCGGCGTCGAATTCCCACAGCATCACGTCGCGGCCGGCCCGCGCGCAGACTTGCGCCAGCGCGGTGCCCCAGGCGCCGCCGCCGAGCACGGCGATGCGTTGAATGGTCATGCGTTCCACCGTCTCATTTATACGCCGCCGTTCCCTTGAGTGCGCCTTTGGCGGCGGCGATTTCGTCGAGCGGCCAGCGCGCGCGCGGCGCGGTTGCCAGCGTGTCGGTGAGGCCGAGGGCGATGCGCTCGGCGCCGGCCCAGGCGATCATCGCGCCATTGTCGGTGCACAGATCCAGAGGCGGCGCGATCAGCACCGTGCCGGTCTCTGCCGCCAGCCGGCGCAGGACAGCGCGGATCGGCTGATTGGCGGCGACGCCGCCGGCGGCGACCAAAGCGGTCGGCGGCCCGTATTCGGCGCGGAACAACCGCAATCCGGCGCGCAGCCGGTCGAACACCACATCGACCACCGCCTGCTGGAACGAAGCGCACAGATCGGCGACATCCTGATCGGACAGAGGCGCGATGCGCTCCGCCTCCAGCCGCAGCGCCGTCTTCAGGCCCGAGAAGGAAAAATCGGCATCCTTGCGGTGCTGCATCGGCCGCGGCAGCGCGAAGCGTTTGACGTCGCCGCGCAGGGCTTCCTTCTCCACCTGCGGCCCGCCGGGATAGCCGAGGCCGAGCAGCTTGGCGGTCTTGTCGAAAGCCTCGCCAATGGCGTCGTCCTGCGTCGTGCCGAGACGAATATATTTGCCGACGCCGAGCACGGCGACGACCTGGGTATGGCCTCCGGAGGCGAGAAACAGGCAATAGGGAAATGGCGTGTTGTCGGTCAGCCGCGCGGTCAGCGCATGCGCTTCCAGATGATTGACCGCTACCAGCGGTTTCTTGGTCACCAGCGCGATCGCCTTGGCCGTCGTCAGGCCGACGATGACGCCGCCAACCAGCCCGGGGCCGGCGGCAGCGGCGATGCCGTCGAGTTGATCGTAGGTCTTGCCGGCCTCGCCCATCGCTTTGGCGATAATGCGGTCGATCGCTTCGACATGAGCGCGCGCGGCGATTTCCGGCACCACGCCACCATAGGCTGCGTGGTCGGCGACTTGGCTGAGGACGATGTTGGACAGGATGCGAGCGCGGCCGTCGGCGGCGCGCTCGATTACCGCGGCGGCGGTCTCGTCGCAGGTCGTCTCGATGCCCAGGACGATCATTTCTGTCTCCGACCCTCCCAATTCCGGGAAGCCGCGTATTTACTTGCGCATGATCTTATCCGAAAACCGGCGTCCACTTTTCGGGATCATGCGCTACAAGGTGCCTAGCATCGTGAGGTAATATGACGCAATCGGGCACTCCCATCCTGCGTATCGGCACGCGCGGCAGCCCTTTGGCGCTGGTCCAGGCGCATACCGTCCGCGCGCAACTGGCGCAGGCTCTGGCGGTGGCGCAGGAGACCATCGAGATCGTCGTCATTCGCACCTCCGGCGATGCCATCCAGGATCGGCCTTTGTCCGAGGTCGGCGGCAAGGGCCTGTTCACCAAGGAGATCGAGGAGGCCCTGCTCGCCAACCGCGTCGATCTGGCCGTGCATTCGGCCAAGGACATGCCGACCGTGTCGCAGCCCGGACTGACCTTGGCGGCCTGTCTCGAGCGCGAGGACCCGCGCGATGCCTTCATCAGCCGCGGCGCCAGATCGCTGATGGATCTGCCGCGCGGCGCCACTATGGGCACCGCGTCGCTACGCCGCCAGGCAATCACCATGGCGATACGGCCGGACCTTCGCGTCGTGCCGTTGCGCGGCAATGTCGAGACGCGCCTGCGCAAGCTCGACAGCGGCGAGTTCGACGGCACGTTGCTGGCCATGGCCGGGCTCAAGCGCCTGGGCCTCACCGAACACGCCACGCATGTCATGTCGATCGAGGAATTCCTGCCGGCGGTGGCGCAGGGCGCCATCGGGCTGGAAGCGCGCGCCGACGACAAGCGGACGCGCGATATCCTGGCGCGCATCGATCATGCCGACACCTCGATCGCGGTGTCATGCGAGCGCGCGTTCCTCGCCGAACTCGACGGCTCCTGCAAGACGCCGATCGCCGGTCATGCGACGCTCGAAGGCAACACCTTGCATTTCCGCGGCCTGATCGCGCGGCCCGATGGCGGCGCGGCGCATGACATCGCCGGCGACGGCCATCTGCGCGACGCGGTGCAGATCGGCGAGGAAGCGGGCCGCGAATTGAAGCACGCCGCCGGACCAAGGTTCTTCGATTGAAGCGCGCATGATCCCGAAAAGTGTGAAGCGGTTTTCGGAAAAGATCATGCGCAGAGACCAATAAAAATGCGCCTGGTTCTCACCCGCCCGCAGGACGACAGCAAACGCTCGGCGGCCGCCTTGCGCGCACGCGGCCATGATGTGCTGGTCGCACCATTGATGCGCGTTGAAACGCTCGAGCCCGAGCTGCGTCCGCATTGGGGCGCGATCGTCATCACCAGCGCCAATGCGGCCACGTCGATCGCGTCGCATCCGGTGCACGCGCAACTCGTCAAGCTGCCGGTCTATGCGGTCGGCAAGCGCAGCGCCGACGCGGCGCGTCAGGCCGGATTTCCCGATGTCACCACGGCCGGCGGCGACCTGCGCGATCTGTTGCGTATCGTCAGCTCTCACCGCCCGGACACGAAGGCACCCTTGCTGTATCTCGCCGGTGAGGATCGCTCGGGCGATCTGATCGGCGATCTCGCGGTGCGCGGCATTGCCGCCGAACTGGCGGTGGTCTATCGCGCCGTCACCGCGCCGTTCCCGCCCGCATTGATCGCCGCGCTGAAAGCCGGCGACGTCGATGGCGTGCTGCACTTTTCCAAACGCAGCGCCGACAATTATGTCCATGGCGCGACAAGGGCCGGCGTCGCGCCGCAGGCCTTCGGCATCCGCCATTTCTGCCTGTCGGCGCAGATCGCCGCGCCGCTCAAGGCAGCCGGTGCGACCGACGTCGCTATCGCCAGACAGCCGGACGAAGCCGCGCTGCTGGCGCTGGTCGAGGCCGCCAAAGCTTAATTGGCCAAACCTAGATTAGCACCGCCGCGCCTTTTGCTTTATTTGCTGCGCTTAAGGGGCCGATTCGCTAGGATTCGCGTATGACCGAAAAGCGCCCATCGCCGGATGCGGCGGCCGGCAAAAGCCGCCGCAAGCGCGCCGCGCCGACCATCGACCTGACCGCGACCGACGTGACGCCTGCCACCAGCGAGGCAAATCCGCCGTCGCCGCCCGAACCGGCCGCCGCCCGGGAGCCGCCGGTTGAGGAAGCGCGGGCGCAAGAGGCGCCCCGCGCCGGTGATGACGTCTCGCCGCCGCCAACCGCGGCGAAAGCCAAGCCGTCGCTGCCCAATGGCTTTGGCATTTCAATGTCCACGCTCGCCGCCGGCGTGGCCGGCGCCGCCGTGATGGCGATCCTGCTTCTCACTTTGTGGCTCACCGGTCTTTTGCCCGTCCGCTTCGCCGCCTTGACGATGACGCGCGCGCGCGTGACCGCGCTGGAAATGCAGTTGCAGGATTTGCAGAAGCGTCCCGCACCGACCGCCGACAATGCCGCCGACAGCAAGGTCATCGATGCGCTGACACAGCGCGTCGCGAAACTGGAAGAGTCGCTGGCGAAACTTCCGGCGTCCGATCCGGCGAAGGATAGCGCGCTGGCCGAGCGTATCACCGCCGCCGACAACGCCATGAAGTCGCTCGGCGTGGCGCTGGCCGCGCTCAATCGCCGCAGCGACGACATCGCCGCCAACGCGGCCCAGGCACGCGATCGCGCCGAAGCGGCCGAGAAGGCGGCCGCCGATCTGCGCGCAACGTTGCAGGATGTGTCGAAAGCCGCGAGTGCCGGCGCTTCGACGGCCGATCTCGCACCGTTGCAACAGCGCATCGCCGCGCTCGAACAATCGGCTCAGACCGCGAGCGCCGAGATCGCAAAAGCGTCTGCGTCCGACGCCGCCGCGCGTCTGGCGCTGAGCACGGCGACGTTGCGCGATGCCGTGCTGCGCGGCGCGCTCTTCGCCGGCGAACTGGCGCAGGCGAAATCGCTCGGCGCCGACGACAAAACTCTCGCGCCGCTGACGCCGTTCGCCGCGACCGGCGTGCCGGCGGAAAAAACACTGGCGGACGAGTTGCGCGCTTTGCTGCCGGGCATGATTAAGGCGGCCGGAGCGCCGCCCGCCTCCGCCGGCTTCCTTGAGCGATTGCAGGCCAATGCCGGTCAGCTTGTGCGCATCCGTCCGGTCGATGCGCCGCCCGGCGACGATGCCGTTGCCGTGCTGTCGCGGCTCGACGTCGACGCCGCGCGCGCCGATATCGCCGCCGCGCTCGCCAATCTCGGCAAACTCAGCGAGGCGCAGCGCGCGCCGGCGCTAGGCTGGATCGCTAAAGCCAACAGCCGTCAGGCGGCGCTCGCTGCCGCGCGCCAGACCGCCGCTGACGCGGCGCATGCACTCGGTTCGCGGTGAGGGCTCAATGATCCGCGTCGTCCTGTTTCTGGTAAGTGTCGCACTGATCGCGGCCGGCTTCGTCTGGTTCGCCGACCGGCCCGGCGACGTCGCTATCACCTGGATGGGCTACCGGATCGAGACCTCGCTGATGGTCGCCGGCCTCGCCATCGCCGCGCTGGTCGTCGTCGCCATGATCGTCTGGTCGGTGCTGCGCGGCATATTGCGCTCGCCCGAGCAGGTATCTCTGTTCTTCCGCCATCGCCGCGCCATGAAAGGCTATCTCGCCATCACGCGCGGCCTGGTCGCCATCGGCGCCGGCGATCTGCGGCTGGCGCGCAAATCCGCCGACGAGGCGGCGCGACTGTCGCCCGGCGATCCGTTGATGCTGCTCCTGACCGCGCAATCGGCGCAGATGGCCGGCGACCGTGGCGGCGCCGAACGCGCGTTTCATGAAATGACGCGGCACGAGCCGACCAAACTGCTGGGCCTGCGCGGTCTCTACATCGAAGCGCAACGCCGCAATGATGGCGCGGCGGCGCGCCGCGTCGCCGAGGAAGCGGCCAAAGCCGCGCCGGCGCTCGCCTGGGCGGGACAGGCCGTGCTCGACGATCGTTGCGCCGCCACCGACTGGCAAGGTGCGCTGGACGCGCTCGACCACATGAAGGGCGCACTCGAAAAAAGTGATTATCGCCGCAAGCGCGCGGTGCTGCTGACCGCGCGCGCTTTGGCATTGCAGGACATCGATCGCGACGCTGCGCGCGCGGCGGCGCTGGAAGCGGTCAAACTGGGCCCCGATCTGGTGCCGGCGGCCGCTTTCGCCGGACGTCGGCTGGCTGAGTCAGGCGACGCGCGCCGCGCTTCCAAGATTCTCAACGCCGCCTGGCTGCTTAATCCGCATCCGGATATCGCCGATGCCTATGCGAATGTCCGCTTCGGCGACACGGCGCGCGCTCGCCTCACCCGCATGCAATCGCTCGCCGGCAAGCTGCCGGGCCAACTGGAGGGCGCGCTGGCCGTTGCCCGCGCCGCGCTCGAGGCGCGCGAGTTCGCCACGGCGCGCGACGCCCTCGCGCCTTACCTGTCGGCGCCGACGCGGCGCGTCGCCACCTTGATGGCCGAGATCGAAGAGACCGAGCACGGCGACGAGGGCCGCGTGCGCGAATGGATGGGCCGTGCCATGCGCGCCTCCGGCGATCCGGTCTGGACCGCCGACGGCGTGGTATCGGACCGCTGGTTGCCGGTGTCGGCGAACGGCCGGCTCGACGGCTATCAGTGGCGCATCCCGCTGGCCGAGATCGGCGTCACTTATCCGGTGTTCGAATCGCTGCCGCCGGCCGAACCGAAGCCTGTCGATGTCACTTTGGCGCCGGCGGCGCCAGAACCCGTCGAACCGGCCGCCGCGCCGGTGGTGCCCTTGCGCAAAGCGCAACGGCCGGCCGCCCGCCCGGTCCCGGTCGAGGCGGTAATCCCTTTGGTCCATGCCCCGGACGATCCCGGCCCGGATTCCGGCCTCGACGGCGATCCGATGCCGGAAACGACCCAGGTTTCCACCAGCGGCACGTGGCAGCGGCTCCGGCGATTGTTTCGCTAGGCGTCAAAAATTCAATCTTTCGCAGCTTTTTTGCGCGATAGACCGGGGCAATGGTTCGCTTGCCAAGGACGGCCGGCGCCGATAGTAAGGCGCCAGATTTCTTGATTTGCGTATGATCCATTCCGACCTTCCTTCGCCAGCCGAAGCGGACGTCGCGAAGGCGGAAAACCGGTTCCCACTTTTCGGGATCATACACTCGCGATATGCCGACGTAGCTCAGTGGTAGAGCATCCGCTTCGTAAGCGGGGGGTCGGGGGTTCAAATCCCTCCGTCGGCACCACCCGCCTTCGCCCAACTGGCGAAGGCGCGCGATAGATCACACATCCCCGGGGCTTAAGAATTCCGCCGACGAGTGGCCCTTGATGTCGCGCACGGGAGCGCGGCCGCGAATGTCGCGCCCGGTCGGCTGCCAGGTGCAGACCTCGTTCGCATTCACCCAGATGGTCTTGAACTCCGCCGGCGCGAAGAATTCCGCGAACACCAATTCGTCGTCGCGCGCCGCTTCGAGATAATGCCGCTCGCGGTCCGGGTAATAGATCACGTCGCCGGCGCGCACCGGGTATGGCTTTTCGCTGGCATAGACGGTGCCGCGGCCGCGCAGCACGTACATGAAGTGCTCGGCGCCTTCGTGGTGATGATTGGCGGCGGCGGTGCCCGGTGGATAGATAATCATCTCGCCCTTCACCGCCTTGGTGCCGAATAATTTCGGCGTTACCAGATAGATGCGCTGGCGCGCGTCATGCTCCGAATCCAGCACGGGCTCGCGCGTCCAGTCGGCCAGCCGGAACGGCGGCGGATTTTGCGCAAAACCGGGATCGAGCCGCGCCGCGTCCGGAACTTCGCCGTATAAAAACGTCGCGCCGCCCGCCGATTGGATGTACGCGGTCATACCCGGCGGCAGAAATGCGACATTCGCTTCGGTCAGGTCCACGCTGCCGCCGCCATGCCGAAGTTCGGCGTCACCGGCCAGACCTTGCAGCCAGGCGACGCTGCCGTCCGGCACGGTTATCTGCATGTCACCGTGAGCCGAAATCGTCATGCGATCGAGCAGGATGCCGGTGCCGGGCACGCGGGCGGCGGTCAGCAGCGGCTGGCGCAGGGCGCCAGCCCCGCAAGGCTCGCCATTCACCGAATTTTCGTTAAATATAGTGGCCACCTGGGCACCTCCGCCGCGCTGAAGTCGTTAGACAACTTATTGAAATTGCGGCATTATGTTAAGGGGTGGAGTTACGTGGGTCCGACTATAAGATACCGCTTGGGACTCGAATAATCCTGTCATCGTCTCGAAACTCGCAGTATGCAGTAACAAGATACCCGCGTGGGGAGCGACGCCAAGTCTGTCGCATTTTGACTTTAGAGTAGCGCCATGGCCAAACCAGCAGTCGTTCTCGTCGGTGCCGATAAAGGCGGGGTCGGCAAGACCACCGTCGCCCGGACCTTGCTCGATTATTTCGGCGCGCATCAGACGCCGACGCGCGCCTTCGATACCGAGGCGCCGCGCGGCACGCTGCACCGTTTTCACCCGGAACGAACCGAAATCGTCGACGTCACGCAGATCGCCGACCAGATGAAAATCTTCGACACGCTCGGCAGCGCCGACTCCAAGGTCACGGTGATCGACATTCGCGCCGGCCTGCTGTCGCCGACCTTGCAGGCGCTCAACGACATCGGTTTTATCGAATCGGCCAAGAAGGGCCAGATCACCTTCGCGGTGTTTCACATCCTCGGCCCGTCGATTGCCTCGCTCGAGGAGATCAACGAGACCGCGCGCTTCGTCGGCGACGCCAGTTATTTCCTGGTCAAGAACCACATTAACGACACGTCGTTCTTCGACTGGGATCCGTCGACCTACAATTCCTATTTCAACCAGATCAAGAACGCGCAAGAGATCAACATCCCCAAGCTCAACGAGATGGCGACCGAGCAGGTGGAAGTGGCCAGCGTGCCTTATGTGCAGTTCGTCGCCAACAAGAACGCCAAGGGCGAGGCCGCCAATTATTCGTTCGTGCTGCGCGGCTACGTGCGTCACTGGCTCGGCAATGTCTGGGGCGAGTATGACCGGGTCAAGCTGATCGATCTGGTGTCGCCGAAAGCCGAAAGCAACGTTCGCCAAGTTGCCAGCTAAACTCGCCGGTTAGCGTCACGCGCGTCGGCTCGTTTCGCTCGCGCCTGAGGATGACGGGTCGAGAGAGACGATGACGTTCCTTAACACCGTTACCATCGTCGCCTCGCCGCGCGCGCGCGCCGGCAAGACCTTGCTCGCGCGCCTGCTGGTCGATTATCACCGGCAGGAAAACCGCGCCTTCCAGGCCTTCGATCTCAACACCGGCGAAGATTCTTTGGCGCAGTTCCTGCCGGGCGAGGTCACCGTCGCCGGCGTCGCCAACGTCCAGAGCCAGATGGCCTTGTTCGATTCGCTGGTCTCGGCCGACGACGTCGCCAAGATCGTCGATGTCGGCCACGAGGGCTTTGAATCGTTTTTTGGACTGGCGCAAAAGATCGGCTTTTTCGACGAGGCACGAAAGCGCTCGATCGCGCCGGTGATCCTGTTCATAATTTCCGCCGACCGCGCTTCGACCGACGCCTATGCCAGTCTGCGCCGGCGATTTCCCGGCGCGACCTTGGCGCCGGTGCATAATGAAATGCTCGGGCCCGGCCAGCATCGCGACAAATATCCGACTTCCGGCGCCGCTGCGGCGTTGGTACGGTTTCCGGCGCTGGCGCCGGGACTGCGCAAATTTATCGAAAAGCCGCCCTTCTCGTTTTCCGACCGCGACCTCGCGAACGCCAAAAGCATTCCGCTCGACGTCCATATCGAATTGCAGCGCTGGCTGCGCAAGATGCATATCGAGTTCCGCGAACTCGATTTGCGCGTTTTGCTGGCGGATTTGCAGTCGTCATTGCGATTGTAGCCAAATTCACGGCGAATTCGCTCGATTACGGTGTCGATTCGTTCAACACGCCGCTACCGCCAGGCGAATCGGCGGCGATGCTATGGAACGAGGAACGAACTGGGACGTTTCCCTTGCGCATTTTCCGCGAACCGCGCAGGAGGCTACACGATGTGGATTTCATTCTTCACCGTCGCCCTCGTTATCGCCATCGGACTGGGCACCGCGTCGCTTTTCATCAATGCCAATACCAAGGCGCCGCGCCGTCTGATTCGACGGCGTGTCCGCGGCTGATTTTGTCTGTCTGAGCCCTATCGACTCTGAAGCGGCCCGGAATATCCGGGCCGTTTTTTTTCGCGCGCGAGGGCGGGTTTTCTCTGCGATAATAGCGCCATGCAATCGCCGCTCCTCTTGTCGAAGCGCTTCGCGCCGTTGTTCTGGTGCCAGTTCTTCGCCGCCTTCAACGACAATTTCCTCAAGACCTCGCTGGTGTTCCTGATCCTGTTCGGGATCGACCTCACCGAGAGCGAGGCAGCGGCGCTGATCACCCTGGCGAGTGCGATCTTCATCGCGCCCTACTTCATCCTGTCCGGGCTCGGCGGCGAACTGGCCGACCGCTATGACAAGGCGCGGGTGGCGCAGTGGCTCAAATTCGCCGAGATCCTGATCGCGCTCATCGCTGTCGCCGGCTATTCGCGTCAGTCCATACCTACTTTGTTCGTTGCGCTGCTCGGCTTCGGGTTGATCGCGGCGCTGTTCGGCCCGATCAAATACGGCATCCTGCCCGATCATCTCGAGCGTGAACGACTGCCGGCCGCCAATGCGCTGGTCGAAGGCGCGACCTTCATAGCCATACTCACCGGCACCATCGTCGGCGGCATCGCCTCGCAGGGCGGCGGCACGCGCATGTTCGGTCTGCTGGTGATGGGCTTTGCTATCGCCTGCTGGCTGTCGGCCTTGCGCATCCCGCCGAGCGGCGAAGGCGCGCCGCATCTCAGGATCACCAAAAACATCGCAGCCTCGACCGCCGCGATGCTCCGCCATCTGCGCGGCGACGCACGATTATGGTGGGGCGCGCTGGTGACGAGCTGGTTCTGGCTCATCGGAATTGTCGTGATGTCGTTGCTGCCGCCCTTGATCAAGTCACTGCTCGGCGGCAACGAGGACACCGTCACCGCTTATCTCGCGCTGTTCTCGGTTGCCATCGGCGTCGGCTCGGCGCTCGCCGCCTTGATTGCGCGCGGCAAAATCGTGCTGCGAACGACATTCGCCGGGGCGCTGCTGCTCGGCGTCTTCGCGCTCGACCTCGGCATGGTGATGCTTGGTTCCGCGCCGGCTAATTTGGCGCAGGAGCCGGCGGCGGTTCTCACCTCACCGCTCGGAATGCGCGTCGCGGTCGATCTCGCGGGCCTGGCCGTCGCCGGCGGATTGTTCATCGTGCCGGCCTTCGCCGCCGTGCAGGCCTGGTCGGACGCCGATTACCGCGCCCGCACGGTCGCCGCCGTCAACGTGCTCAACGCCGCCTTCATGACCGGAGCGACCGTGCTGGTGGCGCTGGCGCAGAAATCCGGCGTCACCGTGCCGATGCTTTTCCTGATTATCGGCGCGACGACTTTGCTGGTCGCCGCCGCGATCTGGAAAACGATGCCTCGCGAGGTCTAGTTTTTGCCCCGCATCCCGAGCACGCGGTCGACCATCTCACCGGCGACGCCGAGATAGTTCGCCGGATCGACGAGCTTCTCCAGCCCCTTGCGGTCGATGTGCTTGGCGATTTCCTTGTCTTCGGCCAGCAGATCGATCAGCGGCCGGCCGGTCTTCACCACCTCGCGGCAGATGTCATAGACATGGTCGTGCGCATAATTGCGGCCGAGCATCGGCCCCAGCCCCATCATCACGGCTTCCGACATGATCAGGCCTTTGGTGATCATCAGGTTCTCCGCCATCTTCTTCTCGTTGACCTGCAGGCCCTCGAGCACGAAGCGGGTCTGCGCCAGCGCGCCGGCCGACAGCATGAAGATTTCCGGCAGCGCGATCCATTCGATTTCCCACGGGCCGGTGGCACGCTCGTGATCCTCGACCATCGCTTCCAGCAACGCGGCGCTCAGCTGCTTGACCATTGCCGTCTGCGCCGTGATGTACACGCTCGAAATCGGATTGCGCTTTTGCGGCATCGTCGAGGATGAACCGCGGCCGGCATGGAACGGCTCGAAGACTTCCTCGACCTCGGTCTGCATCAAGAGCTTGACGTCGAGCGCGACCTTGCCGCACGAGCCGGTGGCCAGCCCGAGAAAGCAGCCGACCTCGGCGATCGTGTCGCGCACCGTGTGCCACGAGATCGCCGGCTGGCCGAGCTTCAATTCCTTCATCAGCTCGACCTGGCACTTGAGGCCCTCGGTGCCGAGCGACGACAGCGTGCCGGCGGCGCCTCCAAACTCACCGACCTCGACACGTTTGCGCAATTCGGCAAGCCGCTCTTTATGCCGCTCGAAGCCGGCGAGAATGGTCGCCATCTTGTAGCCGAAGGTGATCGGCACGGCCTGTTGCAGGTTGGAGCGGCCGGCCATCGGCAGGTCGCGGTATTTCTTCGCCAGCGCGGCGAGCGCGTCGCAGATGCCGTTGATTTCCTTGTCGACGATGTCGAGCGACTCGCGGATCTGCAACACGGTGGCGGTGTCGGTGATGTCCTGCGTGGTCGCGCCCCAGTGCGACCATTCGCCGAGCTTGTCCTTGCACAATTTGACCAGCTGCTGGACCACCGGCAGCACCGGATAGCCGATGCGCTCGGTCGCTTCCTTCAGCTTCGCCATGTCGTAATCCTTGGCGTCGCAATGCTTGACGATCTCGTCGCAGGCTTCCTGCGGGATGATCTTCAGCCGCGCTTGCGCCACCGCCAGCGCCTTCTCGAAATCGAGATATTTCTGCACCCGGTTTTCATCGGACCAGACCGCCCGCATCGCCGGCGTGGTGAAAATGTCGCGAAAGACCGCGGAATCGAGATAGGTGGAGGGCATCGGGGGCTCCTTGGGACTATGCGCGGCTGTGCTAACCTAAGCGGCAAGGTCATGACAAGTTTCATGACAGACCAATCGTCAGGGGAGCCGCACCATGAATATCAATACCAAGCCATCGCCGGGTTTCACGCTGGAGCCGGTCCACCCCAAGCCGGAACAGGCCCATACCATGCCCTATGCCCCGGCGGTGCATATCGTCGGTGCCTGCGACTTGATGTTCCTGTCGGGAGCGACGCCGTCGCCACTCTATCACCAGCACCCGCATGTCGATGCCGAGCACATCCACCCGCATTCGATCGAGGAGCAAACCGACCGCGCGATGGAAGCAATCAAGTCGATCCTCGATCACGTCGGCGCGGACTGGCGCGATGTCGTCAAGGTGACGAAATATCTCACCGATTTCCGCGAAGCCGACGCCATGCACAAGACCATGCACAAATATTTCGGCGACTGGCGGCCGGCCTCGACGACGGTCTGCATCAATTCACTGTCGTCGCCCGGCGCACGCATCGAGCTGGACATGATCGTGGCAGTAAAGAAGAAGGCTTAACCTACCCCAGCTTCTCTTTCATCCAGTCGGCGCTTTGCGAGCGCCAACGATAGCCGCGGTTATTGGCGATGTGGTTGCCGTCGTCGATCATCATCAACTCGACCGGACCCTTGACCTCGCGCGCCAGGCGTTCGGCATCGGCCGGCGGAATAATGCGGTCGCGCCGCCCGTTGACGATGAACATCGGGCAGGTGATGTTCCCGGCGACGCCTTCCAGCGACAGGGTCATCGCATTTTTCTTGCCGTCTTCCTGCGTCTTGGCGTGGCTGCGCACGCGGAACGCCTCGCGCGTCAGGTCCGGCAGGCCGTCCCAGGCCGCGCCCATGTTGAACGGACCGCCAAGCGCGATGCAGGCCTTGATGCGCTTGTCGAAAGCGGCGGCGCGCGGCGCGTAATAGCCGCCGAGACTGACGCCCCACATGCCGACACGGTTGCTGTCGAGGTCGGCGCGCGTGCCGATAAAATCGATCACCGCCTTCACCGGCGCTTCATAGTCGCCGCGAATGGCGAGATCGTATTGCGCCTCGCCCTGACCCGGACCGTCGAACACAAGAATGGCGATGCCGCGCGCCAGAAACGGCGCCTCATAGGCCTCGGTCTCTTCCTTGGTCGAGTCGAGCCCGACCGCCATCACCATCACCGGCGGCTTGGTCACGCCAGCGGGTTTGCGCAGGATGCCATAGAGCTTGCCGCCTTCGTAGGGGATCGCGACGCGCTCGCCCGGCGGCGTCAGATAAGGCAACGCCGCGTTGCGGCAGTCGATCGCCTTCTTATGCGCGACCTTCATCTGCGGCACATCGTTGACGAACAGGAACGCGGCGAAATGATAATAGACGCCGGCGCGCTGGAAGGCTTCGCCGGCGGTGAGGAAATGCTTTTTCGCCATCGCCTCCTGCGCCACCTTTTCGTGATGCGCGGCGCGCGCCGACCAGGCGCTGCACCAGTCGTCGTAGGATTTCATCGACGCGGTGACTTCCTCGAAGTCGGTGAGCACGACGCCATTGGCGACGAAACGCGCGCCCCAATGGGCGACCGCCGAATTCAGCACGGGATCGGATGACATGATACTTCCTTGGACGTTTCTTGTGGGGCGTTGAGACGGACTTATCGTTCCCGCCGGTACCAGGGCATGAACCGTTTGGTCGCCCAGAACACCAGCAATTCGAAGCAGACGCCGAAGGCGGCGAGCAGCAGCACGCCGACGAAGGCTTCAGAATGTTTGTACGAGCGCGAATTGTACAGGATGTAATAGCCGAGCCCGCCGATCGACAGGAAGAACTCGGCGATCACCGCGCCGATCAGCGCGCGACCGGCCGCCAGCCGGAAACCGGCCAGCAGATAAGGCATCGACGCCGGCAGCACGACGCCGAACAAGACGCTCATTTTGTTGGCGCGATAGGCGCGCGACACTTCGAGATATTCGCGCGGGACCGAACGCGCGCCGTCGGCGACGTTCATGACGATGGAAAAGATCGCGGCGAAGATGATGGTGGCGATGCGCGTCGCCGGCGAATAACCGAACCACAGCGAAAACAGCGGCAGCACCACAACCATCGGCATGGCGAAGAAACCATTGACGTAATGCCCGACGCTGCGTTCGAACAGCCGGCTGCGGCCGAGAAAAAGGCCGAACACGGTGCCGAACACCAGCGCGATGGCGAGACCTTCGGCAACCGCCGCCAATGTACTGCCGGTCGCGGTGAGGAAGGCCGGATCGACGATGACGCGCGGGATCGCCATCAGCACTGTGCTCGGCTTGGCGACATAAGGCGGCGCCAGCCAGCGGACGATGAATTCCCAGCCGAGCACGAGCACGACGCCGACGATGAAACGCGGCCAGAAGGTGCCGGGCAGACGCGGCGCGGCGAGCTTGGCGGATGCAGCGGGCGCGGCCGCGACAGTGACGGAGGAATTCATTGGCCTACTGTCTCCAGCGCGCGAAGTGCTGTTCGATGACAAGCCCCGCCCGCATCAAGGCGACGCCGATCAGCGCGATCACCAGCACCGAGGCGAAGACGCCGGCGGTGTCGAAATTCTGCGACGCGGTCATGATCAACTGGCCGAGCCCGGTCGAACTCAGGAAAAACTCTGCGGCGATCATGCCGACCAGCGCGCGGCCGATCGCCTGGCGCACGCCCGTCATCGCGTAGGGTAGCGTGTAGGGCACCATGACGTCGCGCCACAGCGCCCATTCGGTCGAGCGGAACGATTGCGCCACCTCGATCAGCTCTGGCTTGATCGAGCGCGCGCCTTCGACCGTGTTGTAGATCACCGGAAACACCGCGAACAGGAACACCACCAGCACCTTCGGCGCGAAGCCGAAGCCCATCATCGACAGGATGAACGGGATCAGCGCCACCATCGGCGTCGCGTACAAGATCATGATGTAGGGCTCGACGCCGATGCGCAGCACGCGCACGCGCGCCAGCAGCATGCCGAGCGGCATGCCGACGGCCAGCGAAAGCATGAACCCGGTCAAGAACAGTTCGGCGGAATCGAAAAACTGGCGGATGAATTCGCCGGTCAGCAGCAGTTGCCACAGCGCCTTGATGGTCACCGAGAACGGGACCATGAAGGCCTGGCTGGTCGAACGCCCGGCGATCTCCCAGATGGCGATGCCGGCGGCGATGCTGATCCAGAACGGAGCGTGACGGCGGAGGGCGGTGTTGAGCACTTAAATCATACCTATTCGGTGTCATCGTCCGCGAAGGCGGACGATCCCGGCAATCGCAGTGTTTCGATTCATCCCGGCAAGCGGGCGAGCTGGATCCCCGCCTTCGCGGGGATGACATGCGGCTGGTTTGGCCGGCGCTTGCGGCGCCGGCCAAAGACAGAAGTTACTTCACCGTCGCGTTGGCGTCTTTCCAGATGCTGGCGTCGACGAACTTGTCGTAGGTCACCGCTTCCTTGTCCGGCTTGATCGCGCCGATCTTCTTCATCAAAGCGGAAACCGCGTCGATCTTGGCTTTCGGCAGGCCGTCATCTTTGATCGCCCAGATGTCGTTGGCGAGGAACTCCTTCAACGCCGCCTTGGCGACATCCTTGTTGTGGCCGGTGACCGTGGCTGCGTCGGCGACGACGTCGGCGTTCTTCGGGTCCTGCATGAAACGCGCGGCCTCGATCATGCCGGCGACCGACTTGACCACCGCGTCGCGCTTGGCGGCGAGATTGTCCTTGCGCACCACCAGCGACAGATAGTGGCTGTTCGGATCGGTGTTCTTCATCGCCAACATGATGTTCAGCTTCTTGCCCTGCGCCTCGATGGCGGCGAGATCGTCGAGATGCAACACGGCGTATTTCAGCCGGCCGGCGATGAGCGCCGGACCGGGGCCGGAACCGAGCGCGACCTGCTTGGTGTCGTCGATCTTGACGCCGTCGCAGCTGATCAGCATCGAGCGCAACGCCACCGAGCGCGCGCCGCCGACCGAGTCGACGCCGACGTCCTGGTCTTTGAGATCCTTGCAGGTCTTGCCGGTTTCGGTCGAGCCGATCACCCAGTCCGGATTGGGCATGCCGAACACCGCGACCAGCGGCACGTCGGCATTGGATACCTGGTTGATCACCGGCGGGGTCGGCGACCACGCCATGTCGACATCGCCGGCCACCACCGCGCGCGCCGCGGCGGTGCCGTTATCGAACGGACGAATTTCGACATTGGCGCCGTGCTTCTTGAAGAAGCCCTGCTTCTCGGCGACGTAGACAAGCGTCGTCGAATAGACCGGCGGAATGCCGGGCACCGCGATGGTCACTTTCGGGCTCTGCGCGACGGCGGCGCCGGACAGCGCGCTCGCCAGAAGGGCGGCGCCGACGGTCGCTAAAAGCGTTCTACGAAACATTGAGAAATCCTCCATTGGTGTGTTCAGGCTTCTTGTTCAGCTTCTTGTTCAGCGTTCGAGAACGAATTCGGCTTCGCGCGCCTCGGCCATCAAGGTGCTCCAGACCCGCTCGCGCAACACGGCGAAGCGCGGATGCTGCAGCGTTTCGCGCGTGCGCGGCTCCGGCAGATCGATGGTGATGGTTTCGTGGATGCTCGACGGCCGGCCTTTCAATACGATGACGCGGTGGCCGAGCAGCACGGCTTCCTCGATCGAATGGGTGACGAACACCATCGCCGTCGGGCGCTCCTGCCAGATGCGCAGCAGCTCGAACTGCAAGATCTCGCGCGTCTGCGCATCGACCGCCGCGAACGGCTCGTCCATCAGCAGCACGTTGGGCTCGACGGCGAGCGCGCGCGCCAGGCCGCAGCGCTGCTGCATGCCGCCCGACATTTGATAGGGAAATGCATTCTCGAAACCGGCGAGACCGACGAGTTTGATGAACTCCGGTACCTTGCGCGCGATCTCCGCCTTGGGCGCGCCGGCCATGCGCAGGCCATAGGCGACGTTTTCCGACACGGTCTTCCACGGAAACAGGCCGAAGTGCTGGAACACCATGGCGACGCCAGCGATCGGTTCGGTCACTCGCGTATCGCCAACCAGGATCTCGCCAACATCGTGCGGCAGCAGCCCGTCGATGCAACGCAGCAGCGTGGTCTTGCCGCAGCCGGACGGCCCGACAATGGCGACGATTTCGCGCTTGCCGACGTCGAAGTTGATGTTCTTGAACACTTCGAGCGCGCCGTAATGCTTGCCGAGGCCGCGCACGCGGATACGCGGTTCGCCGTCATCCCCGGCCTTGGCCGCCGTCTGCTGTTGGGTCACGTGTGGGCTCACTTGTTGACTGACTGCTTGTTGACTGACTGCTTTTCGGCCCGGCTTGAAAGGCCCGGTCGCAAGGTCGGCTGAATTGATGCGCGGCGTCGATGTCGGCGTACTCTCTTCCCGATTGTCATGCGGAGCCGGTTGCGGTCGAAACGAGTTTCCGCCGCCGGCGCTTCTACCATGTTGCCGCATCGACCGCACGCGGGCAACGCCAACCGCACGTTGCCTAACGTCCTTTCAGCATTGGAAAATTCCGGCGGCGCGCGGCGCCTTGGGCGCTCGCCCCGGGCGCGGCCGCGGTGGCGCTAAAGAACTCTTTAACCATGCTCGCTTAAGCCTGAATGGTCCGTTTCCGCTTGTTTCATCGGGCCCCACCGTGATGCGTCTCAAAGCCGTCCAAACGCTGGTTATCGTGGCCGCAAGCGTCTCGCTTGCCAGCTGCAATGTCACCAGCGACGTCGGTGGGCTGTTCTCCGGCAGATCCGATCACGCCGAGGTGCGCGGCGATATGCCACCGCCGCCATCCTCCACCGAAGTCACCGGTTCGATCGCACCGCGCGCAGGTGCCGAGCCGGCACGCGAGGCGATGGCGCAGGAACCCGCCCGCCGCGAACCGGCGCCCCAGGTGTCGGCACCGGCCGCGACTGCCCCGGTCCTGCCGGGCGCCGACGGCAAGGACGATGTCAGCCGCGGCCGCGCCCTTTTCCGCGCCAGCAATTTCGCCGAGGCCGAGCTGGCCTTCGACCGCGCCGCCCGGATGAACCCGCGCGATCCCGAGGCCTGGCTTGGCCTCGCCGCCTGTTATGACCGCATGCGCCGCTTTGAACTCGCCGATCGCGCCTATGTGCGGGCGGTGGCAATCAACGGCACGACGTCTGAGATTCTCAACAACCAGGGATTCTCTTATTTATTGCGCGGCGACCTGCCGCGCGCGCGCAACATGCTCACCGCCGCGCAGAAAAAGGATCCGGGCAATCAATACGTGCAGAACAATCTGCAAATGCTCGAGCAGAAAGAACGCGCCACCAAGGTGCAGTAGCCTCAATAAGACGGCGGCCCCAGCATCGCGCCGGTGATCGAATAGCCCTCGGCGAGCGCTTTCGCCGCGATCGATGCGCAGGCCAGCGCGTCCGAACCGGCGTCATGATGCTTCAAGTCGATGCCGAGCTGCTCTGACACGTAAGCCAGATTGGCCGGCTTGAACTTGAAATGCGTGCGCGCGATCCGCACCGTGCAGGCGAAGGGCGTTTCCGGTTTCGGCCGGCCGGCTTTGGCGCAACAGGTGAACAGCACCTTGCGGTCGAACGGCGCGTTATGCGCGACCAGATAGTCGGCATCGCGCCAGTAATCGCGAAAGCCGTCCCAGACATCGCCGAAATCCGCCTCGTCTTTCACATCGTCCCAGGTGATGCCGTGGATATAAGTGAAGACGAATTTGTCGCGCGGCGGCCGGATCAACCGCGCTTCGGTCCGGGCAATTTGGCCGTCCTCTATGGCGACAATGCCGAGCGCGCAGGCGCTGTCGGCGCCGAAATCGGCGGTTTCAAAATCGATGGCGACGATTTTCATGGCGGCAGGCTAGAGGTTTCCGGGCCGGCCTGAAACGCCGGAACGCGACTTTTCCCGTTATGCCTCCTCCGGTCATCCCCGCGCAGGCGGGGATCCAGCACTTCCTTCACTCGCAAAGCTCTCCCCGCCTCATCCTGAGGAGCGCCGCGCTTGCGGCGCGTCTCGAAGGACGAGGCGGCCCCATGCTTCGAGACGAAAAAGCTATTCGGGACCTCAATCCATAATGATCTCTAGTAGCGACTTCTCTGATTTTAAGCCCCTTGACTTCCCTATATTCCTAGTCATATAGTCCTTTTGCTCATCCCACGCGAGGGGCGTTCTGCAGGACACTGCCGACGCGGAGTGGGTGCGGCGCCTGCTGCCGGGGCTTGTAACCCCGGCACCGGGAGGCCTCGGACGCAAACAAGTCTACGCAGTTTGCGAAAACAAACTGCTATGCGTCCGCTGGCACTATGACCGGCTGCCTTGAATGGCTGGACGCAGGTGTGGACGAAGGCTTGGCGAAAGCTGGCCGGCAGAAGGGGGAGATCCCCTGTCCCACACCCGGAAGCACGGCCCCGGGGACAGAAATGCCGCGCGTGGAGCGCCGGAAGGCGACGCGCCTTTCAAAAGAAGGCGCGCCTGTCGCGGGCATATCGCGGCAGGGACAAAGTGGTGGCGCCTTTCGGTGCTCCACGCCCTCGCACTTTTCGCGGGGGAAACGTCGCGGCTAAAGCCCGGCGCCTTGATCGGTGCGCGGAGCCGGTCGTGCGCGCCCGGAGAAATGCGCGGTTCGCGCCGATTTCAAAATTGAAAGATAATCCAATGGCGTACGCGGCCGATCTGCTAAAGCGTTTTCGAGCGAAGTAGGCACCGGTTCGCGTGAAGAAAACGCGACAAAACAAAAGACGAGAGCCCCGGCTTTGATTCCATCAAAGCCGGAAAGGCTCTAGATGTTTCGCGGCAACCACGATGGACATGGCAATGAGCAATTTGCGGCCCGTCACTCTCATCACCGGCGCATCGGCCGGCATCGGCGTCGCGCTGGCGCGCGAATTCGCCCGCCACGGTTATGCGCTGGCGCTGGTGGCGCGCCGCGCCGACCGGCTCAACTGGCTGGCCGATGAAATCGCCGCCTCCGGTGTGACCCGGCCCATCGTCATCGCCACCGATCTTGCTCTGGCCGGCGCCACGCAAACGATCATCGACCTGTTGAACGCGGCCGGCGCCGAGCCGCAATTTGTCGTCAACAATGCCGGCTTCGGGCTTGTTGGCGTTGCATCGATGCTCGATCGCGCCGAGCAACTGGCGATGATCGATTTGAACGTGCGCGTGCTCACCGAATTGTCGCTGGCCTTCGTCGACAGCATGCAGCGCCATCGCGGCGGATTGCTCAATATCGGTTCGATGGCCGGCTTCCTGCCGGGTCCGGGCATGGCGGTCTATTACGCCACCAAGGCTTACGTCCTGTCCTTCACCGAGGCGCTGCACAGCGAATTCAAGCCACGCGGCATCAAGGTCACCGTGCTGTGTCCGGGACCGGTGCCGACCGAATTCGCCGCGCGCGCCGGCGTCAAGGGCGGCCTGGCGCCCGGCATTCTGACGCAGACCGCGGAGACCGTCGCCGCCGCCGGTTTCGACGGCCTGATGCGTAATGCGCGCACCGTGGTGCCCGGCCTCGTCAACAAACTCGTCACCTTGGCGATTCGAATCCTGCCGCGCCGTTTTTTGCTGCGCCTTGTCGATTCGCGGCAAAGCCGACGCCGCGCCGCGCAAAAACATTGAATGCGCGCGAGGGAACTTTTTGCGCGCGGAACCGGCGGCGGAACCGCCCAACAACCCGCCATTGACAAATCGGCCTCTGCCCTGAATTTTGCACACGGGTAAGGGGAGCGAAGGAAACACGCAGGTGAGGCGTGCGGATGCAGGAATCGAACGATCACGGCCGGCCGGTCAAGCGGCCCTTTCCGGCGACGTTGAGCGCGATGTTGCGTGCCTCCGACGGTATCCTCGACCTGCTGCCGATTCCGACATTCATCTGCGACGCCCACGGCACCATCCTGCAATACAACAAGCGCGCCGTTGAAATCTGGGGCCGCGCGCCGGCCCCCTGCCAGACGCACGAGGAATTCAACGGCAACAGGCGCATATTCGAACTCGACGGAACGCCGCTATCGCGGTCGTTGCTGTCGGAGGTTCTGACGACCGGCGTGCCGGTGCGCGACGTCGAGCGTCTGATCGAGCGCGACGACGGCACGCGGATGATCGTGTCGATCAATATCGATCCGCTGCGCAATGCCAAAGGCGAACTGGTCGGCGCCGTCAACTGCTTCATGGACATCACCGAGCGCAAGCGCACCGACGAAGCGCTAGAGCAGTCGCGGTCGCGCGGGCATGAGCAGGAGCAGCGGCTGGCGGCGACCTACGACCATGTCTCGATCGGCATTTCCGAAGTCGCGCCCGACGGCCGCTTCCTGCGCGTCAACGAAGCAATCTCGACGATCACCGGCTACAGCCGGGAGGAATTGCTGTCGATCAGGCTGTTCACAAATACCTATCCCGACGATGCCGATCTCGATCGTGAGGGCTTTCGCCAGCAGTCCGCCGGCGAGCTGGAATTCTATTCGGTCGAGAAGCGTTTCAAGCATAAGGACGGCCGGCTGATCTGGATGTCGGTGAGTTCCTCGCCGGTGCGCGACGCCAACGGCAAACTTCTTTATGTCGTGCGCGTGGTGCAGGACATCAGCGAGCGCAAGGCGGCGGAGCGCCGGCAAAAACTTTTGATCGACGAGCTTAATCACCGCGTCAAGAATACATTGGCGCGGGTGCAATCATTGGCGGCGCAGACCGCGCGCGGCGCCAGCAATCCGGACGAATTCCGCGAACGCTTCGAAGGCCGGCTGATCGCATTGTCCCGGGCGCACGATCAGCTCACCATGCATCACTGGGAAAACGGCGATCTGCGCGCGCTGATCGCCGAAGGCGTCGCGCCTTACGCCGGGACCGACGGCGAACGTGTCGCGCTGCGCGGTGATGAGATCGTACTCGGCCCGCGCGCGGTGCTGACTTTGGCGATGGCGTTTCACGAATTGACAACCAACGCGACCAAATACGGCGCGCTGGCCGGCCCGCGAGGCCGCATCGAAATCGGCTGGCATCGCGTCGCCGCCACCGACGAAACCCCGGCGCGGTTGCGGATCGACTGGGTGGAAAAAGGCGGGCCGGCAGTGGTGGAGCCGGAACGGCGCGGATTCGGCTCAAGAATGATCGAAGGCGCCATCGGCGCGGAACTCGGTGGCAACGCCAAAATGGTGTTTGCGCCGGATGGCCTGCGCTGCGAGATCGTCCTGCCGCTGGAGGCTGCGACGGCGGGCGAGGCCGCGGTGGGCGGGTGAGCCAATCGCTGGGGCGAAATTCGGCCAGTCTCGCCCGTCGGGCTACGCCGGACAACCTACGCGGATCGTAGGTTGGTGGAGCCAGGCGGGATCGAACCGCCGACCTCGTCATTGCGAACGACGCGCTCTCCCAGCTGAGCTATGGCCCCTTCCAATCCACGGCCAAAATCCTTGGACAACGTCTTGGTTGCCCGCGGTTTTAGGCGAGTGGCCGCCATTTAGGGCCCGGTATCAGGCCTGTCAAGGATTGCCCTGCGGCGCGGCGGCATGGTTTTGGCGTTTCAGGAGCCCAAATTGCGGGAACCCCTTTTCCTCAAGGCCGCGAGCGGCTATTCGTCTGCTTGGCTACCCGATGGAGTGCTTCGATGAATCCCTTTCTCTGGCTGATTACCACACTCATCGACCTCTATATCTGGATCCTGATCGCGTCCGCGGTGCTGTCCTGGCTGGTGGTCTTCAACGTCGTCAACACCCGCAACCCGATCGTCCATTCGGTTGGCGATTTCCTGTACCGGGTGACCGAGCCGGCCCTGCGGCCGATCCGCGGTATCATGCCCAATCTCGGCGGCATAGATATCTCGCCGGTGATCCTGATCATCGGCCTCCTGTTCCTCAAGCAGCTGATTTTCTGGCTCTACATCCAGATCTTCATCTAGCCCGCGATGACGGCCCGGCCGTGGCTGCGCACCGGCGACGGTGTCAGCGTGGCCATTCGCCTGACGCCGAAAGGCGGCCGCGACGCCGTCAATGGCATCGAGACCCTGAGCGACGGCCGCGCAGTGCTGAAAGTCCGCGTGCGCGCCGCGCCGAGCGAGGGCGAAGCCAATGACGCCTTGTGCCGGCTGATGGCCAAATCGGTGGGCGTCCCACCGCGCGACGTTTCCCTTATCGCCGGCGCCACCGCGCGCATCAAACGTCTGGCGATTTCGGGCGATGGCCCAACGCTTCTTGCAGCGCTGGAGAAAATCTGCGCTTCGCGTTAAGGCTTAAGCACGAAGGGGCGTGACCATGACCGCGACGACCATCGACGGAAAAGCAATCGCAGGTGAATTGCGCGGACGTATCGCCGGCGAAGTCGCGCGGCTAAAGACGGCGCACGGCATCACGCCGGGCCTGGCGGTCGTCCTGGTCGGCAAAAATCCTGCGAGCGAAGTTTATGTCCGCAACAAATCGAAAGCGGTGACCGACGCTGGCATGATCTCGATCGACCGGCATCTGCCAGAAAGTGTGAGCGAAGCCGAGCTGCTGGCGCTGATCGATGCGCTCAACAACGACCCGGCCGTCAATGGCATCCTCGTGCAATTGCCGCTGCCGCCGCAGATCGATTCGCAGAAAGTCATTGCCGCCATCGATCCGGACAAGGATGTCGACGGTTTCCATCCGCTCAATGTCGGCCGGCTCGGCAGCGGTCTGCCGGCTTTGGTGCCCTGCACGCCGCTTGGCTGCGTCATTTTGGCGAAAAAAGCCAAGGCCTCGCTCGCCGGACTTGAAGCCGTGGTGATCGGCCGCTCCAACATCGTCGGCAAGCCGGTGGCGCAATTGTTGCTCGCGGAAAACGCCACCGTGACAATTGCCCATTCCAGAACGCGCGATCTCGCCGCCGTCTGCCGCCGCGCCGACGTGCTGATCGCGGCCATCGGCAAACCGGAATTCGTGCGCGCCGACTGGATCAAGCCGGGCGCCACCGTGATCGATGTCGGTATCAATCGCGTCGACGCCGGGAGCGGCAAAACTAAAATCGTCGGCGACGTCGCTTATGCCGAAGCCAGCACCGTTGCCGGCGCGATCACGCCGGTGCCGGGCGGCGTCGGGCCGATGACGATCGCCTGTTTGATTTTGAATACGTTGCGCGCCACCTGCGCGCAGAACGGTCTGCCGGCGCCAAAGCTGGATTGATCGAACCTAATTCAGCCACACCAGCTCTCGCGCCTGCCGCCGGCGTAGCGGCGCACCAGCCCGCGTTCGGCCAGCGCCGCCGACACGTCGGCCGTGCGCGCGGTCGAGACATCGGCGTCGACGCGGCCGCCATATTTATCCTGGCCGATGCCGGAAATACCGACCGAGCCCTCGTTGAGTATTCGCACCAGCGCGTCGCGCGCGGCCTCCGCCATGATCCGCTCGTCGACGCAGCGCGCGCTCATTTCCGGCGCGTCGATGCCGCGCAGCCGCACCCGCGTGGTGATCTGCATGCCAGGCCAGATATTCACCCGCGCCTCGAACGTATCGCCATCGAGGACGCGCACGACGTCGGCGGCATGGCCGCCCCGCAGCCCATTGGCGCTGCTCGCCGTCGATGCCGTCGCCGCGGCGACCGGCTCGACCGCGCGGCTTGCGATCACTGGCGCGACCAGCGCGCCGACGGTCAGGCCTCCGACAAAGCAGGCAGCCGCCAGCACCGTCACGCCGTTTCGATCGCTGTGTCTTGCGACTAGGAACATGAACCTAGGTACTACGACCTAACGGCGATTCGGGCAAGGCCGAAACGCGACCCTCCGGTGCGCGAGGACGCGATTCAACCTGGGGTGGCGATTCGCCGGATACTTTGCCAAACCGCGCGATACCATCGCTAAACTTGTGAAGTCGTGACCTTTTTTGCCCAATGCTCGCGAGAGCGACACAATTTGTGGCAATAAGGGGACATGGCGCGACCGCGAACATCCCCCCAGCCGGAAGTCCCGGGCCTTGCGGCCCGGCGCATCGCCACCGACATCGTCGATAGCGTGCTGCGCAAGCATGTGGCGCTCGACGAACAGCTTTCCGGCAAGGGCGCGCATCTTGGCCTCGCCAGCCTGCCCGACCGCGACCGTGCGCTGATGCGGCGGCTGACCGCGACCGTACTGCGCCGGCTCGGCACGCTGCGTCACCTGCTCGGCGGCCTGCTTGAAAAAGGTTTCCCGGCCGACGCGCCGCGGACCGAAACCATCCTGCTGGTTGGCGCCGCGCAAATTCTCTGGCTCGACGTGCCCGACCACGCCGCCGTCGATTTGTCGGTGCGGCTGGCGCAGGCCGACCGCCGCGCCGCCCGCTATGCCGGGTTGATCAATGCGGTGCTGCGCAAGGTGGCGCAGGCGCGCGACAGCGTCCTTGCCGACAAGACTGCGCGCGACACGCCGCCCTGGCTGCTGGCGCGCTGGAGAAAGAATTACGGCAACGACGTCGCGCGCGCGATCGCGCAGGCCAACGGCCACGAGCCGGCGCTCGACCTGACCGTCAAAAAAGACCCTGAAGCCTGGGCCGAACATGTGCATGGCCGCGTGCTGGCGACCGGCACGGTGCGCACCTTGGCGCATGGCGCGATCACGCTGCTGCCGGGCTTCGCCGAAGGCGCCTGGTGGATTCAGGATGCGGCCGCGTCGCTTCCCGCGCGCCTGTTCGGCGACGTCAGCGGACAAACCATATGTGATTTATGCGCGGCCCCCGGCGGCAAGACCGCGCAGCTCGCCGCCGCCGGCGCTAACGTCACCGCCATCGATCGCTCGGCGGCGCGCATTGCACGGCTGCGCGAGAATTTCACCAGAATTGGCCTCACGGTCGAGACCATCGCCGCCGACGCGCTCGACTGGAAACCGGAAAGGCAATTCGATGGCGTGCTGCTCGATGCGCCCTGCACCTCGACTGGCACGATTCGTCGCCACCCCGACGTGCCGTGGCTGAAATCGGAAGCCGACCTCGCCGTGCTGACGTCGTTGCAGCAGCGCCTGCTCGACCGCGCCGTCGATCTGCTCAAGCCCGGCGGCACTTTGATTTATTGCGTCTGCTCGCTGGAGCCCGAGGAAGGCGAGCAGCAGATCGACGCCTTGCTGGCACGCGACCCGCGCCTCTCGCGCAAGCCGATCCAGTCCGCGGAGGTCTTCGGCCATGCCGAATTCATCACCCCCGACGGCGCGTTGCGGACATTGCCGCAATATCTGCCTGATCCCGACCCGCATTGGGCCGGGCTCGACGGCTTTTACGCCGCGCGCCTGATTCGCCACGTTTCCTAAAGCTCCCGAGCGAACGGTATTATTTTGCAGCTAAACCGGCCAATTCAGTGGGCGTATTGGCCCGTCCCCACGCCTTCGATATCGTGCGCTTTGCGCGCGCGGGTACAATCGCGTTGCCGGGGGTGAACAGCTCAATGACGCGGGTGTCAGTCGGCGAACGAGCCAGGTTGTCGGCGCTGATCGGCCGCCGGGCCGTGCGCAGCCTGATCGGGGCTCTCAGTACGCATCCGTTGCTGCGCTGGCGATTCGGTTCGACCAAGACCGACCGTCTGGTGATCGCCCCGCAGGATCTGCGCACCGCCGACGCCACGCGCGCCGCCGAAATCTATGCCGGGCGTTTTGCCTTCGCCGGAAAGGTGGTGATCTGCGATAGACGAACACCTTTCGAAATGACGCCGCCGTCCGAGGAGTGGGCGGCCATTCTGTTGAGCTTCGCCTGGCTGCGCCATCTGCGCGCCGCCGATTCGGCGATCACGCGCGCCAATGCGCGCGCGCTGATCGACGACTGGATCAATGAACAGGGCAGTTGGCACGCGGTCGGCTGGCAGACGGAAATTCTGTCACGCCGCATCATCTGCTGGCTCAATCAGTCGCCCTTCGTGTTGCAGGACGCCGACGCCCGCTTTTATCGCCGCTTCATTCGCAGCCTGTCGCGGCAGGTGCGTTATCTCCGCCGCAATCTCAATGAATGCCGCGAGGGCGTGCCGCGCCTGCAGGCGCTGATCGCCCTGACCTTCGCATCCTTGTGCCTGCAGGACATGTCCGGCCAGTTGCGGCCGACGACGCGGCGTCTCATTGACGAACTGCGCACGCAGGTGTTGCCCGACGGCGGCCATATCAGCCGCAATCCGGGCGCGCTGATCGAACTGCTGATCGATCTCTTGCCGCTGCGGCAGTTGTTCTCGGCGCGCAACCTGCAACCGCCGCAGGGGGTCAACAATGCCATCGATCGCATGATGCCGATGCTGCGTTTCTTTCGGCATCCCGACGGCAATTTTGCCCAGTTCAACGGCATGGGCCCGACGCCGGTCGATCTGCTCGCCACTGCATTCGCCTATGACGACGCGCGCGGCGCGCCGGTGCTGAACGCGCCGCATTCCGGCTATCAGCGCATCGACGCCGGCATGACCGTGCTGTTGATGGACACCGGCCGGCCGCCGCCGGTTGCGCTCAGCCAGGAAGCCCACGCCGGCTGCCTGTCATTCGAAATGTCCTGGAAGCAGCACCGGCTGGTCGTCAATTGCGGCCTGCCGGCGATGAACCGGGAGAACTGGCGGCAGGTGGCGCGCGCCACGGCGGCGCATTCGACCGTCACCTTCAACGATACGTCGTCCTGCCGATTTCTCGAATCGCCATCGGTCCGCCGCCTGCTTGCCGGCACGCCGATCGTCGCCGGTCCGCACAACGTCAAGGTCGAGCGCAGCGATGCCGATGCCGCCGCGACCCTGGTCGCCACGCATGACGGCTATGCCGGCGACTTCGGCGTGTTGCACCAACGCAGCATCCACGTCAGCGCCGATGGCGACGTTGTCGAAGGCGAAGACAGTTTTTTGCCGGCCAACGGCCAGGCCATTCCGGCCAAGCGCGCCGACGAATATGCCATCCGCTTCCATCTGCATCCGGCGATCAAGGCCAACCGGCTGTCGGAAGGCCGCGGCGTCATTCTGTTGCTGCCCGACAAGGAAGTGTGGACCTTCGCCACGCAGGGCGAGACCGTCCATGTCGAGGAAAGCGTCTATCTCGCCGGCTCGGACGGCCCGCGCCGCGCCGTGCAGATCGTGATTTACGGTCATGCGCGCGAGACCGCCAAGGTCAGCTGGAGCTTCCGCCACACCCGGCCGGCCGCGCCCGGCGCCAAGCCGGACCGGGCCGATGAGCCGGAATTACCGCTCTGACTGCCGCTGTGATTTCGCCCACCTTTCCCCTTGCGAACTGAGGCCACGAGCGACATTAAGAGCGAATGACCAGCCATCCCCGCCTTATCACCCGCGCCCTTCTGTCGGTTTCCGACAAAACGGGCCTGATCGAATTCGCCAAGGCTCTGTCCGCATTCGGCATCGATCTCGTCTCCACCGGCGGCACGGCAAAGGCGTTGAAAGACGCCGGTTTGAAAGTATCCGACGTCGCCGACCTGACCGGCTTTCCAGAAATGATGGACGGCCGCGTCAAGACGTTGCATCCGGGCGTGCATGGCGGCCTTTTGGCGATCCGCGCCAACAAGGACCACGCCGCGTCGATGCAGACGCACAATATCAAGCCGATCGATCTGCTTGTTGTGAATCTCTATCCGTTCGAGGAAACCGTCGCCAAAGGCGCGGACTATGACGACTGCATCGAGAACATCGACATTGGCGGCCCGGCGATGATCCGCGCCGCGGCCAAGAACCACGCCGATGTGACTGTCGTCGTCGAGGCCACCGACTACGCCGCTGTGCTGGATGAGCTGACCACGCATGCCGGCATGACATCGCTCGAACTGCGTCAGCGTCTGGCGGCGAAAGCCTATGCGCGCACCGCCGCTTACGACGCGGCGATCTCGAACTGGTTTGCCGAGACGTTGAAGGACGATGCGCCGGATTTTCGCGCCTTTGGCGGACGGCTATTGCAGCCGTTGCGTTACGGCGAGAACCCGCACCAGAGCGCCGCCTTCTACAAGACGCCGGGCGCGCGGCCGGGCGTTGCGTCGGCGCGGCAGGTGCAGGGCAAGGAACTGTCCTACAACAATATCAACGACACCGACGCCGCTTACGAATGCATCGGCGAGTTCGACGCCAAACGGACGCCGGCCTGCGTCATCGTCAAGCACGCCAATCCTTGCGGCGTCGCCGAAGGCGCGAGCCTGCTGGAGGCCTACAAGAAAGCGCTGGCTTGCGACTCGACTTCGGCTTTCGGCGGGATTGTTGCGCTCAACCGCACGCTCGATGCCGATGCGGCGCGTGCGATTACCGAGATCTTCACTGAAGTCATCATCGCGCCGGACGCCACCGAAGAAGCCATCGCCATTGTTGCGGCGAAGAAGAATTTACGCCTGCTGCTCGCCGGCGGCCTGCCCGATCCACGCGCCAAGGGCCTGACCGTGAAGTCCGTGGCCGGCGGACTGCTGGTGCAGTCGCGCGACAATGCCGTGGTCGACGATATGGATCTGAAGGTCGTGACGAAGCGCGAACCGAGCGCCGCCGAGTTGAACGATTTGCGCTTTGCGTTTCGCGTCGCCAAGCACGTCAAGTCGAACACCATCATCTACGCCAAGGATCTCGCCACCGTCGGCATCGGCGCAGGACAAATGAGCCGCGTCGATTCCGCGCGCATCGCCGCGCGCAAGGCCGAAGACGCCGCGAAGGAGTTAGGCCTTACCGCGCCGATGACCAAGGGTTCGGTCGTCGCCTCCGACGCCTTCTTCCCGTTCGCCGATGGTCTGCTGGTCGCCATCGAAGCTGGCGCCACCGCCGTCATCCAGCCCGGCGGCTCGATGCGCGACAATGAAGTGATCGAGGCCGCCGACAAGCACGGCATCGCCATGGTTTTCACCGGGACACGGCATTTCAGGCATTAGGGCGCGAGCCGCTTACTCCCTCGCCAGATCGCCGAGCAAACTCGCCGCCACCGACAGCTTCGACAAAGTCAGCCCACTCCCGGCGATTTCGTGGATCGCCGCGCGGATGCGCTCGACCTCCGCCTGACGTGGCGCAACCCATTGCTCGACAGCCGCGTCGCCTGAGGCGCCGGTCGAGACCATCGCCGCGGTAAGGCGGCGCTCGGCATCGCCAATCGAGTCCAGCGCGCGGTCGAGCGCCAGTCTGTCGAAATAATCCGACACGACGATGCCCGGCACCGCCGCGGCGACGCGGTCGAGCTGAAAGAAAGCCTCGGTGGCGAAATACGTCGCGGTCACCTCGCTGACCTGCTTCTTGGCGCGGTCGGCGACCTGGATGATGTCAGGCGCGGCGGCCAACAGATCGAGATTGCCGATCTTGCGCGCGAGATCGCCCGGCACGCCGGCGCGGGTCAACTCATCGACGCGCTTGTCGCGCGTCGAGACGGCATGCGCCGGCAGCGCGGTGGCCAGCGCCGCCTCGACCTGCGTAATGCCGTCGCGGTAATGCGCGACGATCTTTTCCAACCCCTGCTTGAGGTCGACATTGCGCAGGAACCAGACCAGCCGGTCGAGCAACAGGTTCTGCACGGCGGCGTAGAGAGACAACTGCGTCTTGCCCGGCAGTTTGTTGTCGAGCGCGTCGATCTCGCCGTTCAACTCGATCAGGCCGTAACTGTTGCGCACCGCCGCGAAAGCAGCGGCGATGGACGCGGGAGCGGCGCCGGTCTGGTCGGCAATGCGCACGATCAAGGTGGCGCCGCCGCGATTGATCATCGAGTTGGTCAGTTGCGTGGCGATGATCTCACGGCGCAGGCGGTGCACATGCAGCGCCTCCGGAAATTCTTCCGACATCACCTTGGGGAAATAGCGGCCCAGCTCGCGGCTGAGATAGGGATCGTCCGGCACGGAACTATCGAGCAGCTCGGTGTAGAGCGTCAGCTTGGCGTAGGCCAGAAGCACCGCCAGTTCCGGCCGCGTCAGTGGCTGGTCGCGCTTGCGCCGTTCGGCGATGGCCATCTCGTCCGGCAAATATTCGACGGCGCGGTCGAGCAGCCCCTGCTTTTCTAAAGTCTGCATCAGGCGCTGCTGGAAACCGAGATCCTCCAGCCCGCGCCTTTGCGCCAGCGACAGCGCCAAAGTCTGCTGGAAATTGTTCCGCAGCACGAGATGACCGACTTCCTCGGTCATCTCGGCGAGTTGCGTGTTTCGCGCCTCGGTCGTCAGTTTGCCTTCGCGCACCGGCACCGACAGCGCGATCTTGATATTGACCTCGACGTCGGACGTATTGACGCCGGCGGAATTGTCGATCGCGTCGGTGTTCAGCCGCACGCCATTGAGCGCCGCCTCGATGCGGCCGCGCTGCGTCATGCCGAGATTGGCGCCTTCGCCGACCACCTTGACGCGCAGCTCCGAGCCCTTGATGCGGATCGCATCGTTGGCGCGGTCGCCGACAGCCTCGTCGGTCTCAGACGCCGCGCGCACATAAGTGCCGATGCCGCCGAAAAACAGAAGATCGGTCGGCATTTTCAGGATCGCCTTCATCAAGGCTTGCGGCGTCACGCTCTCAGGAACGCCGATGAGCTTCTGCGCTTGCGGCGACAGTCTGATTTCCTTCGACGCGCGCGGGTAAACGCCGCCGCCTTCGGAGATCAGCGATTTGTCATATTCCTGCCAGCTCGAACGCGACAGCGCGAACAGCCGCGCGCGCTCGGCGAAGGCGGCCTTCGCGTCCGGGTCGGGATCGATGAAGATGTCGCGGTGATCGAAAGCGGCGAGCAGCTTCGTCGTCTCCTCTCGTAGCATGCCGTTGCCGAACACGTCGCCGGACATATCGCCGACGCCGACGCAGGTAAACGGCGTGACGCCGATGTCGATATCCATTTCGCGGAAGTGTCGCTTGACCGATTCCCAGGCGCCGCGCGCGGTGATGCCCATCACCTTGTGGTCGTAGCCGACCGAACCGCCGGAGGCGAAGGCGTCGCCCAGCCAGTAGCCATGCTCGATCGACAGCGCGTTGGCGATATCGGAGAAGGTCGCCGTTCCCTTGTCGGCCGCTACCACAAGATAGGGATCATCGCCTTCGTGCCGTACCACGCAGTCCGGCGGAATGATCGAGCCGTCCGGCGCGTAATTGTCGGTGATGTCGAGCAGCGTGCCGATGAATATCTTGTAGGTCGCGATGCCTTCGGCCTGTACGACGTCGCGCGACGCGCCCTTCGGCATCAGCTTCGGCACGAAGCCGCCTTTGGCACCGACCGGCACGATCACCGCGTTCTTGACCTGTTGCGCTTTGACAAGGCCCAGAATTTCGGTGCGGAAATCCTGCGGCCGGTCGGACCAGCGAATGCCGCCGCGCGCCACTTTGCCGAAGCGCATATGCACGCCCTCGACGCGCGGCGAATAAACGAAGATTTCGTAGAGCGGCCGCGGCAGCGGCATTTCGGTCAGCTTGGCGCTCTCGAACTTGATGGCGATCTGCGCCTTGACGTGGCCGGCGTCATCGACCTGATAGAAATTGGTGCGGATCGCTGCCTGCACCGCGTTGACGAACAGCCGCAGGATGCGGTCCTCGTCGAGGCTGTCGACCTTCTCCAGTTCTTCCTCGATGCGCGCGGCGATGTCCTTCTGGCTCTCGTCGCGGATTTTCGCCGCGGCCTCGCGCGGATCGAAACGCGCGTGGAACAGCGCGGCGATATCGGCCGCGATACGCGCGTGCTTCACCAACGTCGCCCACATGTAGTCCTGCGAATAGGGCACGCGGATCTGCCGCAGGTAGCGCGACAAAGTGCGGACCAGCGCCACATCGCGCCACGCCATGCCGCCGAGCAAGGTCAGCGCGTTATAGCCGTCGTTCTCGGCGCCGGCGCGCATCACCATCAGGAAGGCGGCCTCCAGCCGCGCCTTGCTGTCGTCGAGTTCGATGGCGCCGCCGTCATGGCGCTCCAGCAGCATGTCGTGAAACCAGACGCCGGGCGAGTTTTCCGGCTCGATGTGATAGGTGCGCTCGTCAACGACGCGGAAACCCATGTTTTCCAGCACCGGCACGCGCTCCGACAAAGGCAGCGGCCGGGCATAGCTCCACACTTTGAGTCCGAGTTCGCGCTGCTCCTCTTCGAGCCGGTGATGGAAGTCGACGCCGAGCGGCCGCGTCTCGGTCAGCGATTCCATGACGCGGATATCGCCGGCCGCGACCGCTGGCGCATAGACGTCGTGAAAGCCGGCGCTGAAGGCCGTGCGATAGCGCGCGAACAGCTCACGCGTCTTGTCCGGCGCGTTGATCAGCGCCAGCGCGCCGTGCAGCCCGTCGGTCCAGCTGCGGATGATGTCGGCGATCTCTTGTTCCAGCCGCTCGCGCGGCACGTCCGGCGTCTTTCCGCCGGAACGGCCGATGATGAAATGCACGCGCACCAGCGGACCTTCCGGGAAGAACGGATAGAACGCCGAGACGCGGCCGACGAATGTGCTGGCCAGGCAGTCGCCGATCCTGACGCGGATGGCGCTGTCGTAGCGTTCGCGCGGCACGTAAACCAGCACCGAGACGAATCGGTCGAAGCGGTCGCGGCGCGCCAGGACGCGCACGCGCGGCCGCTCGTCGAGTTGCAGGATGGCCAGCGCGAATTCGTACAAGGTCTCGTCGTCGACCTGGAACAATTCGTCGCGCGGATAGTGCTCCAGCACATTGGCCAGCGCCTTGCCGGAATGACTGCTCGGACCGAACCCGGCGCGCTCTTCGACGGCGGCGAGCTTGCGGCGCAGATAGGGGATGCTGTGCGCGGTGCGCGTATAGGCGGTCGAAGTGAACAGGCCGACGATGCGGTGCTCACCGACAAGATTGCCGCCGGCGTCGAAACTTTTGACGCCGATATAATCGAGATAAACCCGCCGGTGCACACGCGCGTGGATATTTGCCTTGGCGATGATCAACGGCCTCGGCTCGTTGAGAAACGCCATGATCTCCGGCGTCATCTCCAGCGTTTCGCTGCCGCGGCGCAACACCTTGAGATCGCGCGCGCGCATGATGCCGAGGCTCGAGTCGAAATCGGGCTCGATTGACCGGCCATCGACGGTGTAGTCGCGCACGCCGAGAAAGGTGAAATTGTCGGCCAGCAGCCATTGCAGGAACTGGATCGCTTCGGCGAGTTCGTCCACCGGCAGCGGCGGCGGACTGGACTTGAGCCCGGCGACGATGGCCTCGACGCGGGCGCGCATCGGCTTCCAGTCCTGGACCGCGAGGCGAACCTCGGCCAGCACGCCTTCGAGCGCGGTCACCAGCGCGGCGCGCGCCGCCTCGCCAATCGGCTCGACGTGAATATGGATGAAGCTTTCGCGCGCGCCGCCGGCGATGTCCGCCGCGCCAAGCAGCATCATCGTGTCGCCGTCACGGCCGACACCAAGCACCGGATGCGAGACCAGCAGAACGTCGAGGCGACGGTCGGCGATTTCGCCCATCACCGAATCGACTAGAAACGGCATGTCGTCATTGGTGACTTCGATGACCGTCACCGCCTTGCGCTCGCCGGAAGCGCTCAGCGCCACGGTCTCGCAGCGGATCTTGGTCTCGCCCGGCGCCCGCGTTTTAAGATAGTCGAAGGCGCGCTCGGTGAGCCGGGCGAGATCGTCGGCGCCGTATCGCAGCACGTCGCTCGGCACCGACCGGTCGAAAAGTTGGGCGACAAAGCCCGGCGGGATGTCGTCGCGATGTCGATACACCGCGACGCCGGCCTGTTCGATGAGGGTGCGGACAGCCTGCTCTTCCGCGCCGCTGAAACCTTGGGTGGTCACATGGTCGAGCACGGGAACCTCGCGGATTTGGAAATACGCAGAAACTGGTTCGACGTTGAAAGTCGGTCGTGGACAATGCGCGGCTTGGAGAATCGGCCAGGTTAGACCGAGAGTTTTTACCTTCCGGGACGGCGCGTCGAGAGCAACACACCATTTGGTGACGTCAGAGTGACGAACCGCCGACCCGACATTGGCCGCACGTATAAGTTCATGAAATAAAAGGCGAAAGCAGGGCGCGCCGTGCATATCGCACGATCCGATAACATTGTATTCTGACGCGCGGACAAGAAAATCAAAAGGATAGCGGGCATGGCCAAGGGTATCGCAAAAACGCCGACAAAGACCGGCAAGTCGTTCCGGGACGCCATCAAGGTGGCTATCGGCAAAAAAGACTTGGTGAAGGCCGGCAAGAACCTGGCGAAAGCCGGAACGAACGGCGCGGCAGGAAAGGCCATCGCGAAGCCGGCGGGCAAATCCGCGCCGGTCAAGGCAGCGCCAGCGGTTGCCGACGATATGCCCGTCATTGCGCTCAACCTGCCGGCCGGCAAGCTGTCGCCGGCCATGGCCGCCTATTTCCGGAAATGCCAGGACAAACTCGGCTTCGTGCCGAACGTGCTGGCCGCTTACGCCTTCGACACCGTCAAGCTGGAGGCCTTCGTCGCCCTCTATAACGACCTCATGCTGGGCGAGAGCGGCCTATCGAAACTGGAACGCGAGATGATCGCGGTTGCGGTGTCGTCGCACAATCGCTGCTACTACTGCCTGACCGCGCATGGCGCGGCGGTGCGGCTCTATTCCGGTAATCCGCTGCTTGGCGAACAGATCGTGATGAACTATCGCGCTGCGCGGCTGAACAAGCGGCAGCGCGCCATGCTGGACTTCGCGGTGAAGTTGACGGCGTCTCCGGCCAACGTCGAGGAAGGCGACCGCGAAAAACTGCGCCGCGCCGGTTTCTCCGAACGGGACATCTGGGACATCGCGGCGGTGATCGGCTTCTTCAATATGTCGAACCGCGTCGCATCCGCGACCGACATGCGGCCGAACACGCAGTATCACGCGCAGGACAGATAGCGCGTGATCCCGAAAAGTGGGTACCGGTTTTCGGAAAAGATCACGCGCAAATAATTCTACTCCTAGAACACTTCCTCGCGTTTGGCGCGGATGGCGGGCAGCACGAGGACGACGAACAGCGCGACAGTCAGCAGCAACAGGAACGCGCTGATCGGCCGTTCGACGAACGTCATCGAGCTACCGCGCGAGATATACATGGCGCGACGGAAATTTTCTTCCATCAGCGGCCCGAGTACGAAGCCGAGCACGAACGGCGCGGGCTCGGCGCCAACCTTGTAGAAGAACACGCCCAACCCGGAAAACACCAGCATCACCCAGATGTCGAACACCGTGTTGTTCGCCGTATAGGTGCCGATGCAGCAGAACAGCACGATCGCCGGAAACAGCAGACGGAACGGCACGCGCAGCAACGCCACCCAGACGCCGATCAGCGGCAGGTTGAGCACGACCAGCATCGCATTGCCGAGCCACATCGAGGTAATGACGCCCCAGAACAAATCGGGCTGATTGATCATCACCTGCGGGCCCGGCTGAATGCCCTGGATCATCATCGCGCCGACCATCAGCGCCATGATGGCGTTGCCGGGAATGCCGAGCGTCAAGAGCGGAATGAAGCTGGTCTGCGCGCCGGCATTGTTGGCGGCTTCCGGCGCCGCCACGCCTTCGATGGCGCCGCGACCGAAGCGTTCCGGGTTCTTCGACATCTTTTTTTCAAGCGCATAAGCCGCGAAGGACGACAGCGCCGCGCCGCCGCCCGGCAGTACGCCGAGCACCGAGCCGAGCGTCGTGCCGCGCAGCATCGCCGGAATGCACTGGCGAATCTCGGCCCAACTCGGCCAAAGGTCGCGCAGTTTCACCGCCAGCAGGCTACGGTCCTGCGGCTTGCCAAGCGTGACCGCCAATTCGGCGATGCCGAACATGCCGATGGCGATCGGCACGAAGCCGATGCCGTCGCCGAGATCCATGAGGTCCATGGTCATGCGCGGCGAACCGCTGTTGACGTCGATGCCGACGAGGCCGAGCAGCAGGCCGACCAGCACCATCGCCACCGCCTTCTCCGGCGCGCCATGCGCCAGCACGACCGAGCCGGTGAGGCCGAGCACCATCAGGCTGAAATATTCGGCGGCGTTGAACTTGAGCGCCAGCCATGTCATCGGCGCGCTGGCGGTGGCAATGACAATGGTGGCGATGGTACCGGCGACGAAGGACGCAATCGCGGCGATCGCCAGAGCCGGGCCGGCGCGGCCTTTCTTGGCCATCTGGTGGCCGTCCAGACAGGTGACGATGGACGAGGATTCGCCCGGCACGTTGACCAGAATCGCCGTTGTCGAGCCACCATATTGCGCGCCGTAGAAAATGCCGGCGAGCATGATCAATGACGAACTCGGCGGCAGCGTGAACGTGAACGGCAGCAGGATCGCAATGGTGGTGATCGGCGCGATGCCGGGCAGCACGCCGACAAGTGTGCCGATCAGCGCGCCCATAAAGCAGAAGCCGATATTGGCCGGCGTCAGCGCGACCGAAAAGCCGGTGGCAAGATTCGCAAATAGATTGGCGATCAGATCCATTTGATCTTCACCACGGCCATACCTGGATCGGCAATCCCAGCGCCATGACGAACAGCACCACGGCGAAAGCAGCGAGGATCACGGCGGCGATGGCGTTCTCGCGAAAGCGCACGTCATAGGCGGCAAAGCCGGCGCAGATCACCAGCGCGAAGCTGGTCAACGCCAGCCCGGCGAACGGCAGCAGCAGCGCGAACAACGCCACCGCGCCGAAGATCAACAATAGCGGCCGCCACTCGATGGCCGGCATCGCCGTGCGACCGGAAAACAGCGCGCGCACACCAAGCACGGCGCCATAAACCATGATGAGAATGGCCAGCCCGCGCGGCACATAGCCGGGACCCATCGCCGCCGCGGTGCCGACGGCGAGCGGGCTCGCCAGGGCCAAGGCCAACGCTCCGAGCGCTATCAGAAAGACCGCGAAGGCCAGATCGGGCGTGTTGATGCGAAGAGTCATGATTTCTCTCTCTGCCTCATGGTGAGGAGGCGCGAAGCGCCGTCTCGAACCATGTGGCAGCCCCCATCCTTCGAGACGCCCGTTTCGCGGGCTCCTCAGGATGAGGGCTGAGCACACTCTCGAAGATAAGCGATCAATCCAGCGAAATGTTTTCCACCTTGACCACGTCGCCCCAATCGCCGATCGCCTTGGTCAGCCAGCCGGCGAATTCGTCCGGCGTCGAGGTTTTCACGTAGCCGCCGAGCTCGGCCATTTTCTTTTCGATGTCCGGCATTGCCAGAATCTTGCGCAGTTCGGTATTGAGCCGCGCCGTCATCGCCGGCGGCGTGCCTTTGCTGGTGAGGAAGCCCTGCCATGAGCCGGTCTCGACGATCGGCATGCCGAGTTCCTTGAAGGTCGGCAGGTTCGGCGTGGCCGGCAGACGGGCGTCGCCGGAAACGGCGATGCCCTTGAGCTGTCCCTGCACGACGAAAGGCTGGGTGGCGAGCGCGCCGTTGAAGATCACATTGCTTTCGTTCGACACCACCGCGCGCACGGCCGCGGCGCCGCCGCGGTACGGCACGATGCCCCATTTGAGGCCGTACTTCTTGGCGATGACGATCGCGGTGAGATGCTGGATCGAGCCGACGCCGCTGGTACCGACATTCAGCTTGCCCGGGTTGGCCTTGTCATAGGCTATCAACTCCTGAAGCGTCGCCACCGGCACGCTCGGATGCACGGCAAAGAGATAAGGCGAGAACATCACCAGCGTGACCGGCACCAGATCCTTCTGCACGTCGAAGGACAGCTTCTTCACCAGATTGGGCTGCGTCGCCAAAGTGCCGGCATCGGTGATCAGCAGCGTGTGGCCGTCCGGCGCCGCCTTGGCGACGAAATCGGCGCCGACGTTGCCCGAGGAACTCGGCTTGTTCTCGACGATGACCGGCTGACCGATCGCTTCCGACAGCTTCGGCCCGATGATGCGGGCGATTATGTCCGAAGTGCCGCCCGGCGCGTAAGGCACGATAATGTGAACCTGTTTGGTAAAATTCTGGCTGAAGGCGGGCAGCGGGCCGAATACCAGCGCCGACAAAGCCAAAGCGCAGCCAAGCGCCGTGCGACGAGCAAGCATGCGAATCCTCCCGTTTTATTTTTATAACTTTGACGACGATACCACTCCGCTCTGGCTTCGGATAGGCTGGCGGGCCAAACGGTAATCGGCGCGAACCATGCGAATTTCGATGCTCAAAGTGACGCGGCGCGGGCTCGTCGCCGGTGTGCTGCTGCTTGGCGGCACTGCGGCACTCGCGCAATCGACGCCGCAACTCGCCTCGACGCTGGCGAAAATCCCGCAGGCGCGCGGCATCGTCGGCCACAACGGCATGGTGGTGGCGCAGGAACGCATCGCCGCCCGCATCGGCGTCGAGATTCTCGATCGCGGCGGCAATGCCGTCGACGCAGCGGTCGCGGTCGGCTTTGCCCTTGCCGTCACCTATCCGCGCGCCGGCAATATCGGCGGCGGCGGCTTCATGGTGATTCATCTCGCGAAAGACGTACGCGGCAATGCCGCGAAGGATATTGCCATCGATTATCGCGAGACCGCGCCCGAAGCATCGACGCCGACGATGTTTCTCGATGCCGACGGCAATCCCGATCCGGTCAAATCGCGCGACTCCGGATTGTCGGTCGGCGTGCCGGGCACGGTGGCGGGGCTGGCTCTGGCGCATGACAAGTACGGCTCCGGCAAATTGTCGCTCGGTGACCTGCTGGCGCCGGCGATCCGGCTGGCGCAGCGGGGCTTCGCGGTCGAAGACGACCTCGCCGATTCGCTGCCGGTTGCCGCCAAACGGCTGGCGCGATTTGCGTCGACGGCATCGATCCTTCTCAAGGACGGCGGCAAGCCGCTCGAAGCCGGCGACCGGCTGATCCAGACCGATCTCGCCGATACCCTGAAAGCCATCGCCGACAGAGGCCCGCGCGGCTTCTACGAAGGCGCGATCGCCAAGAACATCGCCGACACCGTTCAAAAAGCCGGCGGCATCATGACGACGGACGACTTGCAGAACTATCGCGCCGTCGAGCGGCCGGTGGTGCGCGGCACCTATCGCGGCCGCACCATTGTGTCGATGCCGCCGCCCTCGTCCGGCGGCGTCCATCTGATCGAGATGCTGAATATTCTGGAAGGCTACGATCTGCGCGGTCTCGGCCGCGGCGACCAAAGCCTGCATTACTTCATCGAGGCGATGAAGCGCGCTTACGCCGACCGCGCGGTGTTCACGGGCGATCCGGATTCGGTCAGGATACCGCTGAGCGGATTGATCTCGAAAAAATACGCGGCGTCGCTGCGCGCCGGCATCACCGGCAAAGCGACGCCGGCGGCCGAGATTCGGCTGGGCACGCCCGGCGAATATGAAGGCCAGAACACCACGCATTTTTCCGTCATCGATCGCGACGGCAACGCGGTGTCGAACACCTATACACTGAACTTCTCCTACGGACTCGGCCTGATCGCCGACGGCACCGGCGTGCTGCTCAACAACGAACTCGACGACTTCACCGCGCGGCCGGGCGCATCGAATGCCTATGGCCTGGTCGGCTTTGCCGCCAATTTGCCGGGCCCCGGCAAGCGGCCGCTGTCGTCAATGACGCCGACGATCATCCTTCAGGACGGCAAACCGCTGCTGGTCACCGGCTCGCCCGGCGGCAGCCGCATCATCACCGCGGTGTTACAGGTCGTCACCAACGTGCTCGACTTCCAGATGCCGATCGCCGACGCGGTCAGCGCGCCGCGCCTGCATCAGCAATGGCAGCCGGAGGAGACTTTGGTCGAGCCCGGCTTCGATCCAGCCGTGCTGGCGGCGCTGAAGGCGCGCGGCCACTCCATCACGCCGGCAAGGCCCGGCACATCGGCCAACTCGATCGAGGTCACCGCCGATGGCTATGTCGGCGCCGCCGATCCGCGCACGCGCGGATCGCTGGCGGCGGGATATTAATTCCGGAAGCGCTACATGGCCGAAGGCAACAGTTCAGTCGAGAGAGTGCGCACGGCGCTTCTAAACGCGGGCCATGACGACACCATCGCGGAATTCCCGGACGGTACGCGCACCGCCGCCGATGCCGCCGCGGCGGTCGGCTGCACGGTGGCGCAGATCGCCAAGTCGATCGTGTTGCGCGCCGGCGACGCCGTGGTGCTGGTGATCGCTTCGGGCGTCAATCGCGTCGATGTGGCCAAGGTGTCGGCGCTGCTCGGCGTCTCGGTGAAAAATGCCGAGGCGCGCTGGGTGCGCGATACGACCGGCTTTGCCATTGGCGGCGTCGCGCCGGTCGGGCACCTCTGCCAGCCGCGCATTCTCATTGACGAGGATCTCATGGCGCTCGACCCGGTCTGGGCCGCCGCCGGCTCGCCGAAGCATGCCTTCCGCACCACCGCGCGCGAACTGGCGCGCATGACGGGCGGACAAATTGCCCCGGTCAAAGAAATAGCGATGTGAAAGAAGCCTGACTGGAGCGGGCGAAGGGATTCGAACCCTCGACCCCGACCTTGGCAAGGTCGTGCTCTACCCCTGAGCTACACCCGCATCCTAGTCAGATAGTTGGCCAATAGAGACTATCGGCCGCCAAGGGGGCCCGTATGCCAAATGCCGGTCGGCTTTGCAACAGCGCAGAATCCCGGAATATTAAAGCTGAGGAACCACATGACCACGACTCCCGACCAGCTTTTCGCCTATTTGGATGGATTGGGCATCGTCCACCCCACCATTAGCCATCCGCCGCTATTTACCGTCGAGCAAAGCCAGACCCTGCGCGGCCAGGTTCCGGGCGGCCATACCAAAAATCTGTTCCTGCGCGACAAGAAACAGGCGGTTTACCTGGTGGTGGCCGAGGAGGACGCCGAAATCGACCTGAAGAGCCTGCACCGCGTGCTCGGCGCCAGCGGCCGCTTTTCCTTCGGTTCGCCCGACCTGTTGCGGGAGCTTCTGGGCGTCGCGCCCGGCTCGGTCACCGCCTTCGGCGCCATTAACGATAAAGAGGGACGGGTCACCGTTGTGCTGGACGCCGCCTTGATGGAACACACCGTCATTAACGCCCATCCGCTGGTCAACACCATGACCACATCGCTCGGGCGCGAGGATCTGGTGAAATTCCTCGAATCGACCGGCCACCCGCCCCGGATCGAGCGGGTTACGGGCCTTACGCCAGAGCCCGGCTGAAACGATTGCATTCGCAGACGAGATGCCCATTTAATCCGGCAAGGAACATTCAGAGGCTAAAAAAATGTTGGGACTTGGCGGGGATACGGCAGCGGTCGACAACGCGGTCAAGGACGCGACCACGCAGTCGTTCATGAAAGACGTCATCGAGGCGTCAAAGACCCAGCCGGTGCTGGTGGATTTCTGGGCGCCGTGGTGCGGCCCGTGCAAACAGCTGACTCCAGTCCTGGAAAAGGTCGTGAAAGCGGCCAAGGGCAAGGTCAAACTGGTCAAGATGGACATCGACAAGCACCCGGAGAGTCCCGGGCAAATGGGCATCCAGTCGATCCCCGCCGTGAGCGCATTTTCCAACGGCCAGCCGGTCGACGGATTCATGGGAGCCTTGCCGGAATCGCAGGTCGTCGCGTTTCTCGAGAGGCTGACCAAAGGCAAGATCGGCGACGAAGGCGCCGATCAACTGAAGGCCGCCGAGGACGCACTCGCCGCGGGCCAAGCCGCCGAGGCCGCCGATATTTACGCGCAGATTTTGGAGCAGGACTCCGGCAACATCCCCGCGCTCGCAGGTCTCGCGCGCTGCTACATCGCCACCGGCAATCTCGACTAGGCGTCAA
>CAMAUC010000016.1 GCA_945861265.1 Rhizobium sp. Q54
GCTGATGCGCAACGAGAATCTGCGCTTCATCTGCCGCGACGTCTATCTGAAGGTCGAGCGTTCCGACTCTCCGTTCACGCGCGGCTATAATGCCGGGCAGGTGATCCGCGTGCCGGTGGCGCATGGCGAAGGCAACTACATCGCCGATGGCGAAACCATTGCGCGGCTGGAAGGCGAGGGGCGGGTGATGTTCCGCTACGCGTCGCCGGACGGCATGATCGACCCGAACTGGAATCACAACGGCGCCATCAACGCCATTGCCGGCATCGTCAACGACAAGGGCAATGTGCTCGGCATGATGCCGCATCCGGAAAACCACGTCGAAGAAGCCATCGGCCGCACCGACGGGCGCGGGCTGTTCGCCGGTTTGACGGAAGCGTTGGAAAAGGCGACGTGACTGTCGTGAATGCCGCCATCAAAATCACACCCGCCCTCGTCGCCGAGCATGGTCTCAAGCCCGACGAGTACCAGCGCCTGCTCGCTCTGATCGGGCGCGAGCCGACATTGACCGAGCTCGGCATTTTTTCGGCGATGTGGAACGAGCATTGCTCCTACAAGTCTTCCAAGGTTCACCTGCGCGGCCTGCCGACCAAGGGTCCGCATGTGATCCAGGGGCCGGGCGAAAATGCCGGCGTCATCGACATCGGCGATGGCCTGGCCTGCGTGTTCAAGATGGAGAGCCACAACCATCCGAGCTACATCGAGCCCTATCAGGGCGCGGCGACGGGCGTCGGCGGCATTTTGCGCGACGTGTTTACGATGGGCGCGCGGCCGATCGCCTGTTTGAATGCGCTGTCGTTCGGCGCGCCGGAGCATGCCAAGACCCGGCATCTTGTGTCGGGCGTGGTCGCCGGCATCGGTGGCTACGGCAATTCATTTGGTGTTCCGACCGTCGGCGGCTCCGTGCGCTTTCACAGCCGCTACGACGGCAACATCCTGGTCAACGCGATGGCCGTCGGCCTCGCGAAAAAGGACAAGATCTTCTACGCAGCGGCGTCCGGCGTCGGCATGCCGATCGTCTATCTCGGGTCCAAGACCGGCCGCGACGGCATTCACGGCGCGTCGATGGCCTCGGCCGAGTTCGACGACGATAGCGCCGAAAAGCGGCCGACCGTGCAGGTCGGCGATCCGTTCTCGGAAAAGCTGCTGCTCGAGGCCTGCCTCGAGATCATGGAAAAAGGCTGCGTCATTGCCATCCAGGATATGGGCGCGGCCGGACTGACATCGTCGGCGACGGAAATGGGCGCCAAGGGCGATCTCGGCGTCACGCTCGATCTCGACAAGGTGCCGTGCCGCGAAGAGGGCATGACCGCCTACGAGATGATGCTGTCGGAAAGCCAAGAGCGCATGCTGATGGTGCTCAAGCCCGACAAGGAAAAAGAGGCCGAGGCGATCTTCCGCAAATGGGGGCTCGACTTCGCCATTGTCGGCGAGACGACGCCGACCAAGCGCTTCATCGTCCGCCACAAGGGCGAGGTGATGGCGGATCTGCCGATCAAGGAATTGGGCGACAGCGCGCCGGAATACAAGCGCGCCTTCGTTACGGCCGAGAAACTGCCGGTGATCGATGCCGGCGCGGTGGAGGCGCGCGGCAGCATCGCCGATGCGCTGGAACGCATGATCGCGACGCCGGACCTGTGCTCGAAGCGCTGGGTGTGGGAGCAGTACGACCACATCATCGGCGGAAATACCGTGCAGCGGCCCGGCGGCGATGCCGCCGTGGTGCGCGTCGAGGACGGGCCGAAGGCTTTGGCGATGTGCACCGATGTGACGCCGCGTTATTGCGAAGCCAGCCCCTTCGAGGGCGGCAAGCAGGCGGTGGCGGAATGCTGGCGCAATCTCACCGCCGTTGGCGCGACGCCATTGGCGATCACCGACAATTTGAATTTCGGCAATCCGGAACGCCCCGAGATCATGGGTCAGTTCGTCGGCTGCGTACGCGGCATCTCGGAAGCCTGCAAGGCGCTCGACTTTCCGGTCGTGTCCGGCAATGTGTCGCTCTATAACGAGACCAACGGCAAGGCGATCCTGCCGACGCCGTCGATCGGCGGTATCGGGCTTATCGAGAACTTCGCCAAATCCGCGACGCTCGCCTTCAAGCGCGACGGCGACGCGATCCTTGTGGTCGGCGAGACGACGGGCTGGCTCGGCCAGTCGATCTACTTGCGCGAGATCTGCGCGCGCGAAGAAGGCGCGCCGCCGCCCGTCGATCTGATCGAGGAGCGCGAGAATGGCGACTTCGTGCGCGGCCTCATTCTCGATGGCACGGCCAGCGCGGTGCACGATTTGTCCGACGGCGGACTTCTGGTGGCGCTTGCCGAGATGGCGATGGCGTCCGGGATCGGCGCGACACTCGAGGCGCCGCCCGACGACATCCCGGCGCATGCCTACTGGTTCGGCGAAGACCAGGCGCGCTACATCGTCACCGTGCCGGCCGGCAAGGCCGACGCTGTTCTGGCGCGCGCGCGCGACGCCAGCGTCTTGGCCTCGCGCATCGGTACGACCGGCGGCGGAGCGCTGAAGCTTGCAGGCGAACGCCCGCTCAGCGTTGCCAATCTCAACGAACGCTCGGAAGCCTGGCTGCCGGCCTATATGGCCGGCGAAGCTTAAGTTAGATCGCCCAATTCCCCGGTGGTGATCCGGCCGAGCAGTTTGCCGAGCGAGGCCACCTCGGCATCGCTCCATCGGTCGCGGAACAGCTCGGACGAGCGCCGCTCCAGCGTCTTGCGTACCTCGCCGACCAGGGTCAGCCCGGCTTCGGTCAGCGCGACGTAAGCCAGCCGCGCATCGCGCGGGTCGCTTTGACGCGCGACCAGGCCGGTCTTTTCCATCGGCGCCGCCATGCGGGTGACGGTCGACGGGCTGGCGTGCAGACGCTTGGCCAGATCGACGCGGGTCAGGCGCCGCAGCGGCGCCTTTTCGAGGTGCATCAGCAACAGCGCTTCGTTGAGCGCCAGGCCGTGGACGGATCCCAGTTCGCCGGAAAACCGCTCCTGGACGAGGGCTTGCGCGCGCAACAGGGTGATGACGGTGGTGAAGGGTGCTTTTGACATGAGTCTAGTATAGTTATTAAAGCTTGCGTATACAAGTAATATTCATCGAATAAGCAATCGGTGTGGCCGCAAGCCGTTAAGGCGCGGACCGGCGCGTGGCGGGGCGGCGCTGTATCGCCCGCCGCCGCCGGAATGACATTTTTGCGTGTAAATTACGCCGACAGGGCTGCCGTGCGCGCCGGCTTCGGCGTATCGTGGCGGTCAAAGGAGTGCGGCGAATGGCGATGGATGCGGGTGAAATCGAGCGGCTGATCAAGGAGGGCATCCCGGATGCCCAGATCTCGATCAAGGACCTCGCCGGCGATGGAAATCACTATTCCGCAACGGTGATCGCAGCGTCGTTTTCCGGCAAATCGCGGGTGCAGCAGCATCAACTGGTCTATCAGGCGCTGAAAGGCCAGATGGGCGGCGTCCTGCACGCTTTGGCGCTGCAAACCGGCACGCCGGGCTGATATGCGCCATTAACAGCCTTTTGCGTCCGCCCCTTGGGTTTACGCCGCAAGTTAGGCTACATATATCAATTAGAAGGGCGTTCGCCGCGCCGGCAACCGCCGCGCGACCCCTGTGACAATAGGACCGCAAGCCATGGGCATCGAGCAGTTCATCGACAATGAAGTGAAAGCCAACGACGTGGTGCTGTTCATGAAGGGCACGCCGCAGTTTCCGCAATGCGGGTTCTCCGGTCAGGTCGTGCAGATCCTCGACCATCTCGGCGTCGCCTATAAGGGCCTCAACGTTCTGGAATCCGCCGACCTGCGCGACGGCATCAAGGCCTATTCGAACTGGCCGACCATTCCACAGCTCTACGTGAAGGGCGAATTCGTCGGCGGTTGCGACATCGTGCGCGAGATGTTCCAGGCCGGCGAGTTGCAGCAGGCGCTCAAGGATGCCGGCGTCGCGGTTGCCGCGCAGGCTTAAGGCCTTCGCCTCCGGTCAAAGCGTCGCCGCGATCTCAACCAGCGCGGCGACCGTGTTCATGTTTCTCGCCGTGCCGGATTTCGCCGCTGGAATTTTCAGCTTCGAGCGGCCCACGCCGGTCGGGTAGTGAACGTAAATCTCGCGCTTGCCGAGTTTTATCTCTTCGTCATTGAGGCCGCCGACGCGATCCAAAGTATCGCGTGGCGGTTTTTCGTTGAGAAAGAGCGCGTAGGTAAAATTCGGCGCGGCCTTCGGGAACGGATTGGCTTTGAGGACGGCGCGCATCTCAGCGGCGGTGCGCAACAGCACGTCGATGCGCTTGCCGGCATGGCTGCGCAAACGCATTTCCAGTTCGACTTTGACCTTTGCCGCCGCCGCCTTGCTCGCGAACACGACATTGCCGCTGGCGATATAGGTTTTCGCGCGGAGGAAGCGTGCATCGCCGCACAAGGTTTTCAAGTCGGCCATCGGCAGCTTGCCGGTACCGCCGACATTGACGGCGCGCAGCAGCGCGACGTAGATCGTCATGAGTCCGCCACGAAACGGTACGCTCCGTCCTTGCGCTCGACAAAGCCTGTGCCCGGGTAGGGCAGGTGAAAGCCGATCAGCTTTGAGCGGTCGGCGACGAGGCGGCCGAGCAGCATCTTGCGCGTCGCCACCGCTTGCTCCGGCACGTGATCGGCGAGCGGCCGCCATTCCGGATGCGCGAATGATATCAGCGGATGCGTCAGGACGTCGCCGCCGATAATCAGCCCGTCGCCGCCGGACAGCGCCAGCGCGACATGACCCTGCGTATGGCCGGGCGTGCCGACGGCGTGAATGCCGCTGAGCACTTCATCGCCGGCCTTGAACATTTTCACCCGGTCCTTGAGCGCGGCATAATTGCGCCGCGCGCCGGTGACGAAGCCGGCGCGTTCGGCCGGCAGACCGCGCGTGGCGTCGTCACCCTGCCAAAAGTCCCATTCGGTGGCGGCGACGTAGAACGTCGCGTTCGGCAGCGTCATATCGTCGAGATCGTCGACCGCGCCCCACAGATGATCGGGGTGGCCGTGGGTGAAAATGACTTTGGTGATTTTCGATTTATCGATACCGGCGCTTTTGAGATTGTCCCACAATTTGCCGGCGGTCGGCATGAAGCGGTCGCCCGATCCCATGTCGATCAGGATGAGATCGCTACCCGCGCGAATGAGCGTGATGTTGGTCGGCGAATCGTATGTCTCGCCGGTCTGACCGGCGGATTTCAGCAAGGCCGCGCGCTGCTCGGGCGTGGCGTCGGGCGCCAGAAAAGCGGTCGGCAGCACCAGATGGCCGTCGCTGACCACCGTGATCTCGAACGCGCCGTGCTTGAAGGCGTGCGGCGCGGCGGCAAAGGCCGGCCATGAATGGGCCGCCGCGGTGGCGGCGGTGGCGGCAAGCAAAGTGCGGCGGGTGAGGGGCATGACAGCGGCGCCTTGTTACGGGACGCCGCCGTTCTACGCTTTGGCGCCGGCTTCGGCTATGCCCGCAGGCGCTGCATGATCACATAAACCAGCGCCAGAATGACGGCCAGCCCGATAAGGCTCGGCGTCGGCACCGCATTGGCGAATTTGGTGACGTTGTCGGCGACCGACAGCACGAACATGCCGGAGTTCTGTCCGAGGATCAGGAAGATCAGCATGATCGCCAGAATGCCGGCAAAAGCGAGTTCGACGAAGGCCCACACATAGGTCTTGGCTTTATCGAGGACGTCCATGATCGTTCCCCCTGACGACGCGCAGAGGCGCAGGGTCATCGCTTGCCCGCGCCGTTCCACGATTATGTTTTTGGTAGGATGCTGGGTGGGGAAAATCCCCACCCAACCGGGCCGGCGGTTTTAACCCACCGGCAGTTGCAAGGCCGCGCGACTAGGCCAGGGAGCGATTGGAGAAGAGATACAGAATGACGCCGAGGGCGATCAGGCCGACGAGGCCATTCGATCCCAGGTCCTTCACCATCGCGACGATATTGGCGACCACGCCGCCAAAGAACGGCAGGTTGGAGCCAACCAGCAGCGACGCAACGATGGCGAAAGCCAGCAGCATCAGACCGATTTCGGTCAACGAACCAACCCAACTCTTCACGTTGTTAAGCGCGTTCATGAGCATATCCCCCTATATAGGTTTCTTAGCGCCCCGTGATTACTAAATGTGCCGGTTGCCCGCAAGATGGGCACAATATCCAGTATATATTTGGAATAAATCTGGGCTCGCTGCTATGCGGGAAGCCCTTGTCCGCGAAAGCAAAAACCCCCGCCGGACGGGCGGGGGTTTACGACTTTAGCAGGGGATAAGTCGGCTAATTCACAATTATCGCGAGTAATATTCGACCACCAGATGCGGTTCCATCTGCACCGGATAGGGCACATCGGTGAACACCGGGATTCGCGACATCTTGGCGGTGAGCTTGCCGCCGTCGACATCGATGTAATCGGGAACGTCGCGCTCGCTGAGCGCCTGGGCTTCCAGCACCAGGTTCATCTGCTGCGACTTTTCCTTCACTTCGACAAGTTCGCCGACCTTGACGCGATAGCTCGAAATGTTGACCTTCTTGCCGTTCACCTTGACGTGGCCGTGGTTGATGAACTGGCGCGCGGCGAACACGGTCGGCACGAACTTGGCGCGGTACACGACCGCGTCGAGACGGCGCTCCAGGAGGCCGATCATGTTGGCGCCCGAGTCACCCTTCATGCGGATGGCTTCGTCGTAAATGCCGCGGAACTGCTTCTCGGAAATGTTGCCGTAATAGCCGCGCAGTTTCTGCTTGGCCTTGAGCTGCACGCCGTAGTCGGAGAGCTTGCTCTTGCGGCGCTGGCCGTGCTGGCCGGGGCCGTATTCGCGCCGGTTCACCGGCGACTTCGGACGGCCCCAGATGTTCTGGCCCATCCGGCGGTCGAGTTTGTACTTGGATTCCATACGCTTGGTCATCGCGTCCTCGTTTTGTGCATCGATTTTGTGAGGAACCGCGCCCTCCTCTGTCCCGGGGGTAACCCCGGAACCGACAGGTGAGCCCTTAAAGCGTAAGGGCCTCCCACGGGTGCGAAACGCCTGAACGGGTTCGAAATGCCCCGACAGGTGGGCGGGTTTTAGGGGTGATCGTCGCGAGTGTCAAACGCAGGCGGCGGGCGTCCGGCGGCTACGACAATAGTCTAGTTTTTGCCGGTTTTTGGCGATTCTGCCTTGCCGGAGCCATTTTCCTCCCCCATTAAAGCCGCGTCAGGACGGGCCCCTCTGGCAGCCATGTGGCTGTGATGTCGTATTGACCTCACAAGAGGGACATTTGCCGCCATGTTGGAATACCTTTCGCTATCGCCCGAAGCGCTCGCTGCCTTCGCCCAGGTCATCATGATCGATCTGGTGCTGGCGGGCGACAATGCCGTGGTCATTGGTCTCGCCGCCGCCGGCCTGCCGGCCGAGCAACGCGCCAAGGCGGTGCTGGCCGGTGTGCTCGCCGCCACCGTGCTGCGCATTGCCTTTGCCAGCGTCGCAATCGAACTTCTGGAAATCGTCGGTCTGCTGCTCGCCGGCGGCATTCTGCTGCTGTGGGTGAGCTGGAAGATGTGGCGCGAATTGCGCTCGGCGCGCAATCATGGCCACGCGGAGGCCAACGACAACGCGCCGCCCAAGACCTTCGCGCAGGCGGCCTGGCAGATCGTGCTCGCCGATATTTCGATGTCGCTCGACAACGTGCTGGCGGTGGCCGGCGCCGCCCGCGACCATCCGGTGGCGCTGTATTTCGGTCTCGGCCTGTCGATCGTGCTGATGGGCGTGGCGGCGAACTACATCGCTGGCTTGCTCAACAAGCACCGTTGGATCGCCTATGTCGGACTCGCGATCATTCTCTATGTCGCCGGCGACATGATCTGGCGCGGCGCGCTGGAAGTGCGGGCCGAAGCGTTTACCGGTTAAAAGCCGTATTGCGCCAATGCTCCGGCCAGATGAGGGGCGGGCGCGCGGCCGGACGTGAAGAAGATGCGCGGCCGCTCGCCAACAGGTCCGGGCGGCCGTTCGCGCAAAAGGTCAGCAACGCGGCGTGCGATGGCCGGCGCCGGATCGAGCCAATCGACCGGCCATGCCTGCAGTGCGCGAAAGCGATCGAGCAGCAGCGGGTAATGCGTGCAGGCCAGCACGATGGTGTCGGTGTAATGCTCCGGCGGGCCTTCGCCGAAGCATGGCGCGATTTCAGATTTGATGTCGGCATCGGAGGCCGGCGTGCCGGCCAATTCCATCTCGGCATAGGTGGCGAGTTTCGGCGAACCGACCAGCACGACGTCGCAGTCGCCGGCGAATTCGCGGATCAGCGCGCGGGTATATTCGCGGCTGACGGTCGATTGTGTGCCGAGCACGGCGATGCGTTTGGATTTCGATTGGGCGCAGGCCGGCTTGATCGCCGGCACGGTGCCGACGAAGGGCACTGTGTACGCCGCGCGCAATTGCGCCAGCGCCAGGGTCGACGCGGTGTTGCAGGCGATGACGACGAGGTCCGGTTTGTGCTCGGCAATCGCCTTGCCGACGACATCGACGATGCGCGCGATCAAGGCCGCTTCCGGCTGGTTGCCATAGGGAAAGCCGGCATCGTCGGCGACATAGATATAACGCGCATCGGGCCGCGCCCGCACGACTTCGCGGAACACGGTCAGGCCGCCGACGCCGGAATCAAAAATGAGAACGGTCGCCGCTTCGCTCATAGCCGCGCCAGCAACTGGCCAAGCAGCAGCAGGCCCTGCGGCCAGTATTGCAGCTTCGAGGCTGAATTGATGTGGCCCTGCTCGCCGACATCGCAGAAGTCCGCGCCCCAGCCTTGCGCGAACCGCTCAGCGCGCGCCACGCTGACATAAGGGTCGTTGGTGCTGGCGACGACGAGGGCGGGCACCGGAAAACGGGCGAGCGGGATCGGTTCAAAGCCGTATAGATTCTCGGGCAAATGTGTCCTGTCTTCGACATCGGAGGGCGCGACGAGCAGGGCGGCGACAACCCGGCCGGGGTTGTTGCGCGTTGCCCAATGCGCGGCCAGCGAACAGGACAGGCTATGGCAGATCAGCACCGCCGGCCGGGTGCCGCCGTCGATCGCCGCTTCCAAGCGCGCCAGCCAGTCGGACATCACCGGCGCCTCCCAGTCGTCCTGCAAGACGCGGGTGGCGTTGCGGAAGGCGAGACACCAGTAAGACTGCCAGTGATCGACGCCGGAATTGCCGAGGCCGGGAAGCACCAGGAAGTCGTAATCGTTGGTGGCGTCACGCATGCTTTAGGCGCTCTTTAAATCGCGCATGATCTTGTCCGAAAACCGGTTCCCACTTTTCGGGATCATGCGCTTCCGAAAACCCGCTTGAAGATCGTATCGACCTGCTTGAAGTGATGGTCGAGATCGAAATTGTCTTCAAGTTCCTTGTTGCTGAGCGCCTTTTTCACATCCGGGTCGGCTTTCAGCAGCGCCAGGAAATCGTTGCTCTCGCCGCCCCACACTTTCATGGCGTTGCGCTGCACGAGGCGATAGGCGTCCTCGCGGGCGACGCCGGCCTTGGTCAGTGCAATGAGAATGCGCTGCGAATGGATGAGGCCGCCGAGCCTGTCGAGATTCTTCTGCATGGTGGTCGGATAGACCAAGAGCTTGTCCATCAGTCCGGTCAGCCGCGCCAGCGCGAAATCGAGCGTCACGGTCGCATCAGGACCAATCATCCGCTCGACGCTAGAATGCGAAATGTCGCGCTCGTGCCATAGCGCGACGTTCTCCATTGCCGGTAGCGCATAGCTACGCACCATGCGGGCGAGGCCAGTGATGTTTTCCGACAGCACCGGATTGCGCTTGTGCGGCATCGCCGAGGAGCCTTTTTGCTTCTCCGAAAAGAACTCCTCGGCTTCCAGCACTTCGGTGCGCTGCAAATGGCGGATCTCGATGGCGAGACGCTCAATCGATGACGCGACGACGCCGAGCGTGGCGAAATACATGGCATGACGGTCGCGCGGGATGACCTGGGTCGAGATCGGTTCGACCGACAGGCCCATGGCCTTGGCGACATAGGCTTCGACGCGCGGATCGACTTGCGCGAAAGTACCGACCGCGCCGGAAATGGCGCAGGTGGCGACCTCGGCGCGCGCGGCGACGAGGCGCTCGCGGCCGCGGGCGAATTCGGCGTAAGCCTGCGCCAGCTTGAGACCGAAAGTGGTCGGCTCGGCGTGAATGCCGTGCGAGCGGCCGACGGTCGGCGTCAGCTTGTGTTCGAAGGCGCGGCGCTTGAGCGCGGCGAGCAGCGCGTCGACATCGGCGATGAGGATATCGGCGGCGCGCACGAGCTGCACATTGAAGCAGGTGTCGAGCACATCCGACGACGTCATGCCGGAATGCATGTAGCGCGCTTCGGGGCCGACGATTTCCGACACATGCGTCAGGAAGGCGATGACGTCATGCTTGACCTCGGCCTCGATTGCGTCGATGCGCGCGACGTCGAATTTGGCGTCCTTGCCCTTGGCCCAGATGGCCGCCGCCGCTTCCTTCGGGATGACGCCGAGTTCGGCCATGGCGGAGGCCGCGTGCGCCTCGATCTCGAACCAGATGCGGAATTTGGTTTCCGGCGACCAGATCGCCACCATGTCGGGACGTGAATAACGAGGGATCATCAGGCCGCTTCTCCGCGCGCCAGCGCCGCGGCATTGCGGATCGCGGCGATGTTTTCTTTGTACTTGCCGCCCTTAAAGACCGCCGAGCCGGCGACCAGCACATTGGCGCCGGCCTTGGCAATCGCGCCGGCATTGTCGGCGGTGACGCCGCCATCGACCTCGATGTCGATCGGCCGGCCGGCGACGAGCGCGCGCACGGCGGCAATCTTGTCGAGCGCTGAGGGAATGAACGACTGGCCGCCGAAACCGGGATTGACCGACATGACGAGAATGAGATCGACCATGTCGATGACGTTCTCCAGCGTCGACACCGAAGTGCCGGGATTGAGCGTGACGCCGGCCTTTTTGCCGAGCGCACGGATCGCCTGCAGCGAGCGATGAATATGCGGACCGGATTCGACATGCACGGTGATGATGTCGGAACCGGCCTTGGCGAAGGCCTCGAGGTAGGGATCGCACGGCGCAATCATCAGATGGGTGTCGAAGATTTTCTTGCTCGACGCACGCACCGACTGCATCACCGCTGGCCCGAACGAGATGTTCGGGACGAAATGGCCGTCCATAACATCGACGTGGATCCAGTCGCAGCCGGCCGCATCGATGGCGCGCACCTCGTCGCCGAGTTTGGCGAAGTCGGCCGCGAGGATCGACGGGGCGATGAGCAGCGGACGGGACATTTATGTGGGCTCCAGAAGGATGGGCTCCAAATTCGCCGTTCGCGTAACACGGCGGGGACCGGGGGGCAACGCAACGGCGGCGCGCCGCTAGGTCAATTGTACCGGCAAGAATTGCCGTACGCGCCGATGCGGCACGGTTTACCCGCCACGCAATTGTGGAAAACTTCAGGTTTGGCGCGGGTTTTCGCGGAGGCCTTTCTGGCGCGGCCCTTGCTACTCCGGCTTCGGGTGCGATGACCGCCGGGCTTAGCCGGCGGGTTTCAGGAGTTGAGTTCATGTCCATGTCAGTGGGCGCATCGTCTTCAAATGCGCTTTCCTATCTGCAGCAACTGCTGCAGCAAGGCACCGCGGGCGCCGGCAAAGGCACAGCCGCGCAGGCGACCGATCCTCTCTCGATGCTGATGCAGGAGATCTCGGGAGGCGGCACGCCCCCCGGGCAAACGGCCGCGACGTCGTCCAACGCCGCGACCGGTCCAAGCTGTCCGCCGTTCAGTCCCGACACGATGTCGGCGCTGCTGTCGGCGCAAGGCCAGCAATCCGCCGGCGGACCGGACGCCAAGCTGTTCGCCAAGCTCGATACCGACGGCGACGGCCAGATCAGCAAGGATGAATTCTCCGCCGCGGCCAGCAAGGCCGGCGCCGACAGTTCGGTCGCCGACGCGGTGTTCAACAAGATCGACGCCGATGGCGACGGTTCGGTCACTCAGGACGAGTTGACCCAAGCCGACCAGGCCAGCCGGCCGCATCACCACCATCATGTTCACGGTGGCGGCGGCGCGCAAGGCTCAGGCAGCGCGCAGGACCCGCTCGAAGCGATGCTATCGTCAGCCACGGCAAGCGGCGCGACGACGCAGACGTCGACCAACGCCGACGGCTCGACCACGACGACGATATCCTACGCCGACGGCAGCAAGATCGACCTGACGTCCGCGGCTTCCTCGGCGAGCGGCAGCGCCGCGACCGCTTCCAAATCCAACCTGCTCGAGCAGTTGATCAAGCTGCAAGCGCAGGCGCTTAACGCCGCGACCTCGACGATGTCGGCAGTTGCCTAAAGCCTACCTGTGTTGCTGGAGCCGTTTTGCCAACGGCTTCAGCAGCGCCGGAAACAGGTAGATCGGAAACTGCGCCACGGCGAAATAAAACCAGGCCAGTTCCGGCAGCGAGCCGCCGAGCGCCGCCATCACCACGCCGAGATTGCGAAAGCCGGTGAGCAGGCCGATCACCAGGCCGCGATCGATGCCGGCGCGGTAAAACACCAGAGCGCTCAGACCGATCTGCAGCAAGGTCAGCGCGATGATCAGCCCGAACAATCCAAGCGCGAAGAGCGGATCGGCCATGACGGTACGCGGCACGATATCCATGGCGGCGATGGCGAATATGAAAACCGCAATAACGTTAAGGCCGTCGATCGCTTCCTTCTTTTCTTCGATCCAGCGCTGGCCGGCCAGGCGGCGAATTATCCAGGCGACCGCGCCGGAGGCGGCGAAGAAGAAGAACAACTTGCCGCCGAGTTCCAGCGGCGAAATCAGCGACGTGCCGAGAAACAGATAGCTGAAGGCGACAGTGGTGATCGGCGACAGCGCGTTGCAGATAATCAGGGCAAACAGCGATAGCGCGACGTCCAGCCCCATCAGCGCGGCGAAGGCGGCCGAAGAGGTGATCGGCGGGATCGCGACCTGCAGGATCATGATCAGATAGAGCGCCGGCATCGATTCGCGCATGCCGGACAGGAGATAGGCGGCGCCGAACATCAGTGGCACCGCGATCATCACCCAGAGCGAGGCGGCGAACGCCATGCCGGGCGCCTTGACGACGCGTCCGAAGGCGCTCGGGTCGGTGCGCAGATAGGAAAACAGCAGCAGCACGAACACCGTCTCGGCCAGATGCGGTTTGACATATTCCGCCAGCGCCGGCACGGAGAGGCCGACAAAAATCGAGACCGCCAGCGCTTGCGTACCGTGCCGTCCGATCCAGGCGAGCGCGGACCCTGGCAGGCTCAGAATATTCATCGCAACGTGGCTCCGGCGGGACGAGGGCCGCCTTGATAGCGCCTTCAATGCCGATGATCCATAGATGGGCAAGGCAACGCTCGTGCGCTTCCGGCGCAGGGCGGCAAGGGTGAAGCAGGGGAATGGGCGGCCATGGCACGAACCGATGCGATCGTTCTTGGCGCCGGCATCGTCGGCACATCGATCGCGCTGCATCTGGCCAAGCGCGGCATGAGCGTGGCGCTGGTCGATCGCGGCGGCGTCGGCGAGGAGACGTCCTACGGCAATTCCGGCGCGATCGAAGGCTCGACCACCTATCCGCCGGCTTTTCCATCGAGTCTGACGGCGCTGATGCGGGTGGCGCTCAAGCAGGGCAGCGACGCTAATTATCACTTTGGTTTCTTGCTGAAGGTGGCGCCGTGGCTTTGGGCGTTCCGCGCCGCCTCAAGGCCTGACCGTATTCTCGAGACGGCGCGGCTCAACCGGCCGCTGTTTGAACGCGCTATCCCTGAGCATGAAACCTTGATGGCGGAATCCGGCGCATCACAGTACATGCGCAGGAACGGCTGGATGAAACTCTACCGCGGCGAAGAGGGCTTTGCCGCGTTGCAGCCGGAGCTGCGGCTGGCGCGCGAATTCGGTCTTTCGTTCGAGGTGCTCGATACTGCCGGCGCCAGGGTGCTCGAGCCCGCACTCAATCCGGTGTTCAAGCGCGCGGTTTTCTGGCCGGGCGTGGTCAGCCTGAGCAATCCGCTCGCGGTGACGCGCGCTTACGCGGCGCGGTTTGCCGCGCTGGGCGGCGTCGTGCTCAAAGGCGACGCTCGCTCGCTGCATCGGTCGGGGGCGGGCTGGCGCGTCGATACCGAACAGGGCCCGCTCGACACGTCGGAAGCGATCGTCGCGCTCGGTCCGTGGGCGCCGGATCTGCTAGCGCCGCTCGGCATCAGATTGCCGTTTGGGTTCAAGCGCGGCTACCACCGGCACTACAAGACCGGCGGCAAGGCCACTTTGTCGCGGCCGGTGATCGATGTCGCCAACGGCTATCTGATCACGCCGATGGAGCAGGGCATCCGTCTCACCACCGGCGCCGAATTCGCCGCGCGCGACGCGGCCCCGACGCCGGTGCAGTTCGACCGCTTGATGCCGCATTTGCGCGAACTTTTTCCGCTCGGCGAACGCGCCGACGACAAGACCTGGCTCGGCGCGCGGCCGTGCTTTCCGGATTCGCGGCCGGTGATCGGGCGTGCGCCGGGACAGAAAGGCCTATGGCTCGCAGTCGGTCACGCGCATTGGGGACTGACGCTTGGCCCCGTGACCGGGCGCCTCATCGGCGAGATGATGGCGGGCGATATGCCGTTTTGCGATCCGAAGTCTTACGCGGCCGAACGGTTTCTGTAACTCACGCTAACCGGCTTTGGAAATTTCCCGGCAGATATATTTGTCGCGGATGCGTTTGTTGAAAAACGTGCCTTTCGACAACGCGTTTTTGAAGGCCGAGGCAATCGTTGCCGGCACCATGTAATATTCATAGACGCGCCGGTTCGTGAAGGTCACGGTCAGGCGGCTGTGCGCGGCTTCGTAGTTGATCGACTGGACGACGCTGGACGGCATGATTGCCTAACGCGCCAGCCGCGACTTGGTTCGTCAGCCGTGCCAGTCCTGCCAGCTCGCCAGCGCGACCGGAAAGTTGAGGGCCTTCGCCGAATAAACGCCGCGGGCGATGGCGCGCGCCAGCACATTGGCGGCGACCATGCCGAGTTCGGTCAGCGAGAAAATTGGATCGTTGAGTTTCTTGTCGCCGACGGAAGCGGCGAAGACGATGTCGCCGTCGAGCGGCGTATGCACCGGATAGATCGCCCGCGCCATGCCAGTCTGCGCCATCACCGCCAGACGCTTGCATTGCGCCTTGCTGAGTTTGGCGTTGGTCGCGATGATGGCTAGCGTCGTCGCCTGGCCCGGGCTGCCTTTGGTGCGCATTTCAAAAGCGTCGGGACCGAAACTCGACGGCAATCCGTAGCCGCCGAATTCCTTGCCTTGCTCGAAGGGCGCTGCCCAGAAATGCGGACTGTCGCCCACGGTGACGCTGCCGGCGGCATTGACCGCGACCAGCGCGCCGACCAGCAGGCCCTCGCTGGTCTTTGCCGATGCCGAGCCGATGCCGCCTTTGAGATTGACCGTGGTCGCGCCCAAACCGGCGCCGACGCTGCCGAGCGCACAGTCGCTGATCGCACCCTTCGCGGCCTTGTACCCGAGTTCGCGGTAGGGCGGATAGCGGCCCCACTTTTTGTTGCCGCCCGACAGGAGATCGAAAAGAATGGCGCCCGGCACGATCGGCACCAAAGCCTCCCGCACCTTGAAGCCGCGGCCCTGCTCGCGCAGGTAAGCCTGCACGCCTGACGCCGCATCCAGGCCGAAGGCCGAGCCGCCAGACAGGACGATGGCGTCGATGCCGTCGACGGTTTGTGCCGGATCGAGCAAAGCGGTTTCGCGCGTGCCCGGCCCGCCGCCGCGCACATCGACGCTGGCGGTGACCGGCCTGTCGAACATGACGACGGTCGAGCCGGAGCCGAGCTTGGCGTCACCGGCATGGCCGACTTTCAGTCCCGGAATATCGGTGATGAGATTTTGTGCCAAGTCTCTCTCCGCGGCCCCCGAAGGACGAACAATGCGTCACGCCAACGAGCCATGTGCGAGGGACGCCATCGCACGGATTCGGTCAAGGGTGCCTTAATCTGACCGAGGAATCCCCAATTGCGCCCTGTTTCCGCCCGGAAATCTTGGTGCATAGGGGCGGGGATTATTGTGGTATCGGGGTCTTCCATGTTGCGAGCAACGCCTGGTTTTTCAACGTCACGCTTTGTGTGCGCCCTGGCGGCAGTGGCTATCGCCATTGTCATCGCTTCCGGTCTGGTGGCCTATGAGGCGGTGAATCGTGCACCGGGGGCGAACGTCGCCGGCGAAGCAAAGATGCAGATGCTGCGCGAGGAGCACGCGCTGATCGCCGCCTATGTTGCCAGCGGCGATGAGGCGCGCCGGCTTGCCAACGCGACGGCGGACGGTGACATCGCCCGGATGCGGCTGGTGGCGCAGGGCGAAGCCCGGAGCGGGGCGGAAGTCGCCGCTGCCGAGCAGGCAACCGAGACCGAGGTCATGAAGACGGCGCTGCGTGCGCCCGCGCGCGCCGCGCCGGTGCGCGCGGCGGCCCGCGATCTGCCAGCGGCCGAACCGCTGCAATTGGCGCAGGCCGCCGCGCCGCAGGCAGCCCAGCCGGCGCAGCGCCGCGTGAGCGACGGCCCGGTGCGGTCGCGCTTGCGCGAACTGGCCTCTGACGTGCGGCGCATTCCGTCGCTATTGCAGTCGGCCGCCCACTGGGTGGTGGATGCGGTGCCGGCGCCGAAGCTGCCGTCCTTGCCGTCATTGCCGGTGCGGCAATTCAGCGCCGCGATTTAATTTATCCGGTGCCGATCGCCGTTCACAATTTGGCGACAGGTTGGTCGCGGCGCTTGCACACGCCCGCACGGCGGCGCATGTAGCCGCCATGCATGGCGACGTCTCATATCTGGCGGCCCTGATCGCGGGGCTGATCTCCTTCCTCTCTCCTTGCGTGCTGCCGCTGGTGCCGCCTTATCTGGTGTATCTGGCCGGCACGTCGCTGGAGCGTTTCGCCGATCGCGAACCGGAGCCGCAGGTCAAGCGCGAGACCGTGATCGCCGCGGCGCTGTTCGTGCTCGGCTTTTCCACAGTGTTTGTCGCGCTTGGCGCCAGCGCCAGTGTCATCGGTTCGCTGATCCGTGCCTATTCGGGGCCGCTCGCCACCGTCGCCGGCATCATGATTATCGTCATGGGGCTGCACTTTCTCGGTGTTACCCCGATCGCCTGGCTGTACCGGCAGAAGCGCGTCGAGGTGGCAAAGCCCGTCGGTCTGTGGGGCGCCTATGTGATGGGGCTTGCCTTTGCCTTCGGCTGGACGCCGTGCATCGGGCCGATTCTTGCCGCTATTCTCGCGGTCGCGGCCTCCGAACAGACGGTGGTGAAGGGCGCGAGCCTGCTGGCGGTCTACTCGCTGGGTCTGGGCATTCCATTCCTGGCGGCGGCCTTCGCCATCGAACCCTTCGCGGCGTTCCTGGCGCGATTCAGGAAACATATGCGCCGTGTTGAACAGGCGATGGGCGCGCTCCTGGTGTTGACCGGCATCGCCTTTCTCACCGGCAGCATCGGCACGATGAGCTTCTGGCTGCTGGAGATGTTTCCGGTGCTGGGAAGAATTGGCTGACGCGGCCGCCAATAAGAAAAGCCCGGCATTGCTGCCGGGCTTTCCTTTTGTCGTCGATCGCGGAAGTGATGCTTACTTCACTTTCGAGCAATCGTTGCCGGGGCATTCGACGTAAGAGATCTTGCCGTCGGCGCCCTTCTTCCAGATGTACATCACGTAGTCGAGATTGGTGCGGTCGCCCTTCTTGTCGTAGGAGATGTCGCCGAGCACGGTCTTGAACTTCATGCCGGAGTGCATCTTCTCGGCGACCTTCTTGGGGTCGAGCGACTTGGCCGATTCCGCGGCCTGCTTGATGATCTCGACGATGGCGTAGCTGTACAGCGTGTAGGCTTCCGGCTCGTATTTGGCGGCGCGGAATTTCGCCACCGCCGCCTTGGCGGCCGGATTGTTGCGCGCATCGGGGCCGTAGGTCATCAGCGTGCCTTCGACGCCAGGGCCTGCGATCGAGGCGAGTTCGTCGGTGGTGATGCCGTCGCCGCCCATCAGCGGCGCCTTGACGCCCTGATCGCGCATCTGACGGATGATCAGGCCGCCTTCGGTGTGCAGGCCGCCCCAGTAGACGAGGTCGGCGTTCGACGACTTGATCTTCGACACCAGCGCCGAATAATCCTTTTCGCCGACATTGACGCCTTCGTACAGCACTTCCTTCATGCCGCCTTTGTTCATCGCCTTCTGCGTTTCATCGGCGAGACCTTTGCCGTAAGTGGTCTTGTCGTGAATGATGGCGATCTTCTTGCCCTTCATGTTCTTGAGAATATAGGCGGCGGCGACGCCACCCTGCTGATCGTCACGGCCGCAGGTGCGGAAGATGTTCCACATGTTGCGTTCGGTGATCTTCGGGTTGGTGGCCGACGGCGTGATCTCGAGCATGCCGTTTTCCTGGTAGACTTCGGAGGCCGGCATGGTGACGCCGGAATTGAAGTGACCGATGACGAACTTCACGCCGTCGCCGGCGAATTTGTTGGCAACCGAGACGCCCTGCTTGGGATCGGAGACGTCGTCGCCGTATTGAACCGAAATCTGCTGGCCGAGAATGCCGCCGGCAGCGTTGATGTCCTTGATCGCCTGGTCGGCGCCGTTCTTGAGTTGCGCGCCGAACGCGGCGTTCGGCCCGGTGATCGGACCGGCAACGCCCATCTTGATCTGGGCGGAAGCGGTTCCCGTAAAGGCGATAGCAAGTCCGAGCGCAAGACCGAGTGTGGTGACTTTTTTCATCCGTTTTCCCCTTCGACTGTAACCGGCGGTTTCGAGCAGCTTAGGCAATATTACGTCGCGGCGCAGTGCGGCGCCAGCGCAAAGGCCCGTCGGCCTCATTGATCCAGCGATAATGGCTAATCATCTGCGACACGCGCGCCGCCCGAAAGCCCAAGAACCCGAGCGCCATGCCGATCGCGGTGTCGACCAGATAATAATGCGGCGACAAAAGCGTGCCGCCGAACAGGCTGAAATGCAGGAAGCGCACGACGCAGCCGAGGCAGAGGCTGTAGGCGAAAACCTGCCAGGCCGGCCGCCAGGTCAGCGCGATGGCGCGGCCGGAGAGCCAGGCGGCGCCGCCGCCGAGGATAAGGGTAACCAGCAGGAAGGTTCCCGACGAGCCTTCCTCATAGAAGAAATGCAGGAACGTCGACAGGCCCGATATTTCCGCGCCATCCATGGTCAGGATCCCCCGTCGAGATAGGCCTGTTTGATCTCGGGCCGGTCGAGCAATTCGCGTCCGGTGCCGGACAAGGTGATCAGCCCGTTGATCATGACATAGCCGCGGTGCGCCAGCGTCAGCGCATGATAGGCATTCTGCTCCACGAGGAAAACGGTGAGCCCGTCCTGCCGGTTGAGGGTGCGGATGGCGTCGAAAATCTGCTTCACGATCAGTGGCGCCAGGCCGAGCGAGGGCTCGTCGAGCAGCAACAGGCGCGGCCGCGCCATCAGCGCCCGGGCGATCGCCAGCATCTGCTGCTCGCCGCCGGACAAAGTGCCGCCGCGCTGGTCGATGCGCTGCTTCAGCCGTGGAAACAAAGTGAGCATGCGGTCGAGGTCGCCGGAAAACGCGGCAGGGTCGGCGACCAGCGCGCCCATTTGCAAATTCTCGAGCACGGTCATGCGCGAAAAGATGCGGCGGCCTTCCGGCGCCTGCGCCAGCTTGAGATGGGCGATCTCGTGCGTCGGCAAATGGGTGATGTCGCGGCCGGCGAATTCAATTTTGCCTTCGCGGGCGCGCGGATTGCCGCACACCGTCATCATCAGCGTCGACTTGCCGGCGCCATTCGCGCCGATCAAGGTGACGATCTCGCCCTCGTTGACGTCGAGGTCGACGCCTTTGAGCGCCATGACGCGGCCGTAATAGGTCTTGACGCCGCGGATGGAGAGGAGGGCGGTCATAACCCGATCTCCGCGCCGACCTTCTCGACCTCGTGATCCGGCACGCCGAGATAGGCGGCGATCACCTTCGGATCGTTGCGTACAACGTCCGGCGCGCCATCGGAAATCTTGATGCCGTAGTCGAGGACGACGACGTGGTCGGAAATTTCCATCACCACAGACATGTCGTGCTCGATCAGCAGAATCGAAATGCCGTGCTCGTTGCCGATGGACATCAACAGTTCGTTGAGCTGCGCGCTTTCGCGTGGGTTGAGGCCGGCCGCCGGTTCGTCGAGGCAGAGCAGCACCGGATCCGTACACATGGCGCGGGCAATCTCGAGGCGGCGTTGATCGCCATAGGGCAGGTCACCGGCCGGATCGTCGGCGCGGTGGATGAGGCCGACACGGTTGAGCCAGTCGCGCGCCTTCTCGACCGAGGCGCGCTCGGCGCGGTGGTAGGAGGGAAGGCCGAAGATGCCGAACAAAGTATAGCCGGAGGCCACCATCAGCGCGTTATGCTGCGCCACCAGAAGGTTTTCCAGAACCGTCATGCCCGGAAACAGACGGATGTTCTGGAACGTGCGGGCGACGCGCGCATTCTGGGTGACCAGATAATCCGGCATGCGCTCGAGCAGATAAAGCCCGCTGTCGCCGCGCGTGATGCCGCGCTTGCCGCTATCGGTCAGCGCGTCGAGTTCGCTCCAGATCGCTGCGTCGCCGTGACAGAGGCCGATGCGGCCTTCGCTCGGCTTGTAGAAACCGGTGATGCAATTGAACACGGTGGTCTTGCCGGCGCCGTTGGGTCCGATCAGCGCGGTGATCTCGCCCTGGCGCGCCTCGAATGAGAGATCGTCGACCGCGACCAGGCCGCCGAAGCGCATGGTGAGGTGCTCGACGCGGAGCAGGATGTCGCCGGCGATGGTCATGCCCTAGCCGTGCCCCTGTTTGACCAGATCGACGGGAACCGGCTTGGGCTCCTTGAGAAACACCGACGGCGCGCGGGTCGAGATCAGGCCGCGCGGGCGCAGCACCATGATGATGACCATGGCGAAGCCGAACAGCAGCATGCGGTACTGGGTCGGGTCGAAGGACTCGCCGAAAATCTGTTTGAGGAAATCGAGTTCGCGCATGATCTCGGTGCCGCCGATCATGGCGATCGCTGCTATGGCAACGCCAATTTGGCTGCCCATGCCGCCGAGTACGACGATGGCCAGGATGGTCGCCGATTCCAGAAAGGTGAAGCTCTCCGGCGAGATGAAACCCTGGCGCGCGGCGAAGAACGAGCCGGCAAAGCCGGCGAACATCGCGCCCATGCCGAAGGCCGTGAGTTTGGTGTGCGTCGTGTTGATGCCGAGCGAGCGGCAGGCGATCTCGTCCTCGCGCAACGCTTCCCAGGCGCGGCCGACCGGCAGGCGGCGCAGCCGCACGGTGACAAAGGCGGTGAGAAGGGCGAGCGCCAGGATCAGATAATAGAGAAAGATGGTGCGGTAGATCGGCGAGAACTCCAGCCCGAAGGTGGCGGCAAAGCCGTCGTCATTGGCGTTGAACGGAATGCCGAAAAAGCTCGGCCGCGGGATGCCACTAATACCGGCGTAGCCATTGGTCACGTCGACCCAGTTGACCAGGACGATACGGATGATTTCGCCGAAGGCGAGCGTGACGATGGCGAGATAGTCGCCGCGCAGCCGCAGCACCGGGAAGCCGAGCAGGATGCCCCAGAACGACGACATCACGCCGGCGAGCGGCAGCAATATCCAGAACGAGAATCCGAATTCCTTGGCCAGCAGCGCATAGGCGTAAGCGCCGACGGCATAGAACGCGACATAGCCGAGATCCAACAGGCCGGCGAGACCGACGACGATGTTCAGCCCCCACCCGAGCATCACATAGATCAAAATCTGGATGCCGAAATTGTCGACCCATTTGAGCGCGCCGCCGAAGCCGGTCGCGGCGATGATGATGGCTGGATAGACGATGACAAAGCCGATGCAGAACGGCACGAACCATTTGCCGAACGTCGCGCGCCAGGCCGGCGTTGTCGTCGCCATCGGCCGCAGCTTGATGCGCTCCAGCCAGGGCGCCAGCAGGAACGAATAAGCAAGGCGCGCAACGCCGACGACAGCGACGATGGAAAACAAGAGCGGCCAGCGCGTATCCAGCTCCAGCTCGTTGCGGATGTTGGTGACGGTGTGAAAGCCGATCAGCGGCAGAAACAGGCCGAAGGCCAAGAGCGTCGTGATGGCGGCATCGCGCAAGGCGGCGACGGTGTCTATGCGCTGGTTTGCCGCGCCTTCGGTCATCTTTAGACCTTCTCGACATCCGGCCGGCCGAACAGGCCCTGCGGCAGGAAGATCAGCGTGATGGCGAGAACGGAGAAGGCGGCGACGTCCTTGTAGTCGATGGAAAAGTAGGCCGACCACATGGTCTCGATCAGCCCGATCAGCAGACCGCCAATGACCGCGCCTGGCAGCGAGCCGATGCCGCCGAGCACCGCGGCGGTAAAGGCTTTGACGCCCGGCACGAAGCCGTCGGAAAAGCTGACCACGCCGTAATACATCAGGTACATGGTGCCGGCGACGGCGGCCAAAGCCGCGGCGATGACGAAGGTCAGCGAAATGGTCTGGTCGACATTGACGCCGACCAAAGCCGCCATTCTCTGATCCTGCTCGCAGGCGCGCTGCGCCCGGCCAAGCCGCGTCTTGGCGACCAGATACCAGAAGCAGACCAGCAGCACGGCGGTCACACCCCAGATGATCAATTGCTTGAACGACAGGGTCACGGCGTAATCGTTATGCGTCACAAGCACGAAATCGCCCTGCACCATCGGCGGGATCGCCTTGTTGCGCGGGCCCTGGCTGACCTGGACGAAATTCGACAGGAAGATCGACATGCCGATCGCGGAGATCAACGGCGCCAGACGGAACGAGCCGCGCAACGGCCGGTAGGCGAGGCGCTCGATGATCCAGTTGACCAGCGAGGTGAACAGCATGGCGACGATCAGGACAATGAACAGCGCCACCGCGATCGAGGAGATGCCAAGCCATGTCGTGAGGATCAGGAAAGCGACCAAGGCGACAAAGGCCGCGACCATGAACACGTCGCCATGGGCGAAATTGACCATGCCAATAATGCCGAACACCATGGTGTAGCCGATGGCGATCAGCCCGTAGATGGAGCCTAATGTGATGCCGTTGATGAGCTGCTGGAGAAACACTTCCATGCGAATGCCCGCCTTCCAAAAGACCGGCCCGGCAGCCGGTCTGAAGTCCCCTCCTTAATGGCTTAACAGGGCCAAGGCGCAGCGGCAACGCCGTACCGATCGCATGTTGTGAAGTCTTTGGTCAAAGACCGGAGGCACGACAAAAGCGAATCGGCGGCGGCCTTCGCGCGGTTTCGGTCGGGGATAGATGGGATGATGGCGAGCGATTTTGCGCGGCGCCGGACGCAACGAACCGGCGGCCAACTACTTTACCAAAGTCGTCGGCCAGCCGGTCCATAGCAAGGCTGCCACGGGATGGGACGGCGGTTAATGCAGACCGCCGAAGACCCAGATCAGGGCCAGAATCGGCAGCGGAATTCCCAAAAGCCACAGTAGCAAATAACGTCCCATGATGGTTCTCCTCAGTCCTTCGTTTCGTTGCCAAGGGAACACGCATCGGCGCTGCAAGTTCCATAGGCTGCGCTGCAAGGCCGGTACCGGGAACGATTATATTTTGTGGACGTTGGTATTCGGGAGGGCTCCTCGAAGTCGGCTTCGAGGTCAACAGCATCGGAAGGAATTCAGATGACCCAGAACAATCAGAACCAGAACAATCCCGGCCAGAAGCCGGGTCAGCAGCAGCAGCAGGGCGGCAATCCGAGCCAGAAGCCCGGCCAGCAGCAACAGCAGGAACGCCCCGGCCAGGGTGGCCAGCAGGGCGGTCAGCAAAGCGGCGGCCAGCAGAACCGCTAACGCTTCAAATGAGTTGAGAGAGCCCCGTCTTGCGACGGGGCTTTTTCTTTTCGTGCGCGCGCGTGGTTAACAAGTGGGTCCTCGGTTACGCGGTAAGGTAAAGTTTTGGTTTCTTTTGAATTCGGCATTTGAAGCGCTTACGCATGATGCTCTGAACAGGAGCATTTCATGCGTAAAGCGTCCGGCGCCACCGTGGCCATGATCCTTGCGATCGCGGTTTACTTTACTTTGTTCTGGGGTTTCGACGCGCTTCGTGTCCTGACATCGCCAACCTACGGCCTTGAAGACGTCTGGCGTTCGCAGTTCGTTTTCGGCATCGGCAGTCATTTCCAGCTTTCGCCGATGGGGCTTTTGAAGCTTGCGGCGTTCTTCGGCACCGTGAAGCTCGCCGTCGCCGCGTTCTGCGCCATTCACATCGTCGATCGGCTGCGGTCGCTGGCCAGCGGCAAGGCCAACACCGAAGTCCTTGAGGGCGGTTTCATCCTGGTGGTCGCGATCAGCATCGCGTCGGCAGGTCCGGCGATCTGGTCGAGCAACACCGATCTGGTGCGCGAGCAGGTCATCCAGCTGATGTTGGCGGCGCTCGGCACCGCGCTCTGCATGGTCGAACGCAGCTATGCGCGGCGCGTCGTGCCGGCGGCGGCCGATGCCGCCATGCCGCAAGGCGCGACGTGGTTCGCGCCCTGGCGCTAAGGCTTCCACCCGAATTGCAAGATTCAGTAGTCCGGCCGCAAGGCCGGGCTATTTTTTTGGAGCAAGCTATTTGCCTTGCGCGATCGCTTCGATCACCGTGGCTGCTTCCTTGAACGCATGGTTGGCCGCCGGTACGCCGCAATAGATCGCCTGCTGCAGGATGATTTCCTTGATGTCGTCCTGCGAGAAGCCGCCTTCGACCAAAGCCGCGCGCACATGCATGACGAACTCGTCCCAATGGCCGAGCGCCAGCATCGTGCCGATCACCAGAATGCGGCGCGTGCGCTCGTCGTAATGCGGCCGCGTCCAGACTTCGCCCCAGGCGCCGCGGGTGATGAAGTCCTGAAACTCCTCGTTCAGCGGCGTCTTCTTGGCGTTGGCCTTGTCGACCCAGGCGGCGCCCAGCACCTTGCGGCGCCTGGCCATGCCGAGTGCGTAGCGCTCTTTCTCGTCCATTTTCGCAGCCTCTTTACTTAACGGCGCATGATCTTATCCGAAAACCGGTGCCCACTTTTCGGGATCATGCGCTATGAGAGGAAGTTCAGAACGGTGTCGGTATAGAGCTTGGGATGCTCCATGTTGGAAATATGCGCGGCGTCCAGGCTGACCAGTTTGGCGCCCTTGATCTGCTGCGCGATCAGTTCGCCTTGCGCCGGCGGCGTCGCCGGGTCTTGCGCGCCGACGATCACCAAAGTCGGCGCGGTGACGCGCTTGTTGCTGTCGCGGAAATCCATGTCGCGGATCGCTTCGCAGCAGGCGACGTAGCCTTCCAGCGACGTGGTGAGGAACAAAGCCTTCATGCGCGCGATCACGTCCGGCGACTTCTCGCGGAAGCCAGCGGTGAACCAGCGCTCCATGTTGGGATCGACCAGCTTGGCAAGGCCGTTCTCGCGCACGAACTTAACGCGGTCGTTCCACGGGCCCTTGTCGGCGTAGTAGGAATTCGTATTCGACAGGATCAGCTTTTCGACCCGGTCCGGCGCGTTGGCGCCGAGCCATTGCCCGACCATGCCGCCCATCGACAGGCCGCACCAGTTGGTCTTTTTGACGTTGAGCGCATCAAGCACGGCGATGACGTCGCGGCCGAAGCGTTCCATCGAATAGGGGCCCTTCGGCGCGCCGGAGCCGCCATGGCCGCGGCGGTCATAGCGGATGACGCGGAAATGCTTCGACCATTCGCCGACCTGATCGTCCCACATGGTCAAATTGGTGCCGAGCGAGTTCGACAGCATCAGCGCCGGCGCGCTATCGGAGCCGCTGACCTCGACATTGATTGGGCAGCCGTCGTCGGCGGTGATTGTCGGCATGAATTCGCTCCCTGCACGGTACTGGTTATGCGGTCCGTTGACCGGGCCTTCAGGGGGCCTGACTTAAAGCGGTCCGGGGCGGGAGGAAAGCCCCTTTTCACGCAAGGCTGGAAGGATTAAGTCGAGGCCACGGAATTTACGCAAAGGAGTTGAGTGATGGCGATGACAATGACGGGGGAGGTCCAACTCCCCGCAACCCGCGAAATCGTGTTTGCCAAGCTCAACGACCCTGAGGTGCTCAAGGCCTGCATACCGGGTTGTGAGACTTTGGTGATGAGTTCGCCGACCGAATTCCAGGCGGTCGCGGTCACCAAGATCGGGCCGGTCAAGGCGCGCTTCAAGGGCAATGTCCACCTCACCGATCTCGACCCGCCCAATGGCTACAAGATTTCCGGCGAAGGCGATGGCGGCGTGGCCGGCTTTGCCAAAGGCGGCGCCACCGTGACCCTGACCGAGAAGGACGGCGGCACGCTGCTGACCTACAATGTCGAAGCGCAGATCGGCGGCAAGCTGGCGCAACTTGGACAGCGTCTGGTCAACGGCGCGGCCAAGAAGACGGCCGACGATTTCTTCAAGAACTTCGCCGCGAATGTCGGCGGTACGCCCGCCGCCTGAGGGCGCTTTTCGCGCAAACGAAAACCGCCCGTTTGCACGGGCGGTTTTTTGATTTTTGCAGACGGCGTTCTGGTTAAGGGCAGGGATGACGCCGCCCGTCATAACCGAGATAGGTGCCCGAGGCCGGGTCGTACGACTTGAAGCGCGAGAAACAGTAGGCGTCCTGATCGCCTCCGCCGCCGTAACCGCCGTAATAGCTCGGCGCGGGCGCGTAGTCGCCGTAGTAGCGTGGAGCATAGCCGTCGTAATAAGGCCGCTGCTGGGAGGCGATGATGCCGCCGAGGATGGCCCCGGCCGCCAAGCCGCCGAGCACCGCGCCCCCGTTGTTATGATGGCGACGACCACGCCATTGCGCGTCGGCGGGCGCCACGGCGACCAAAGTTGTCGCTCCGATGATGATTGCCGCAACCGTCGATTTCAAGCTGATACGCATCGCGTGTCGTTCCTTTTGTCGTGAATTGTCTCGATGGACTAAAGATTTGGCCCTCCGGACGTTCCGTGAATTCGCCGTAAGGTTGTTAGCTCCGAATATCAGGGTGGATTCCGCTTAAAATGCGGCTATTCGTTGGGCGGCTGCGCGGAAAATGCGCGGGAATGGCTTGACCCGAGCACCGCTCGGGGTTCAGAGTTAGTCTTGTTCCAGGGCGCTTACGGTCTGAAATCGGCTAGATTTTGAACCTGTGGCGCCGGCGCCAGCGTTGGCGAGGCGAAAAGAGGGCCTTTGGCCCCGAATTTGGGAGGAAGTCATGGCAGCTGTGTCCATGACGGTGAATGGTAAGGCCGTCACCGGCGATGTCGAACCGCGCACCTTGCTGGTGCAATTCCTGCGCGAAAATCTGCGCCTCACCGGCACCCATGTCGGCTGCGACACCTCGCAGTGCGGCGCCTGCATCGTTCATATCGACGGCATAGCCGCTAAGGCTTGCACGACGCTCGCTCTGCAATGCGAGGGCGCCAAGATCACCACCATCGAAGGTCTCGCCGAGCCGGGCGGCAAGCTGCATCCGATGCAGGAAGCCTTCCGCGAGCATCACGGGTTGCAATGCGGCTATTGCACGCCGGGCATGATCATGTCGGCGCTCGATATCGTGCGGCGCAACGGAAACAATCTCGACGAGCACACCATTCGCGATCAACTCGACGGAAATATCTGCCGTTGCACGGGCTATCACAACATCGTCAAGGCGATCGAAGCTGGCGCCAAAGCCATGGCAAAGTAGCCTTGGTCCAATAGCGTTTCGATCGAGGTTTGGCTTCTGAACAGCGTCGATAAAAAGACAATGGGAGGATTAAGCCTATGAGCGCGACGGGGATCGGGGCGCCAGTGCGCCGCAAGGAAGACTTCCGTTTCATCACCGGCCAAGGCCAGTACACCGACGACGTGACGCGGCCGGGCGAGACCCGCGCCGTGTTCGTGCGCTCGCCGCACGCCCACGCCAAGATCAAGAGCATCGACGTCGGCGCCGCAAAGAAAATGCCAGGTGTGATCGACGTCCTCACCGGCGCGCAGCTCGCCACCGACAAGATCGGCAATCTGATCTGCGGCTGGATGATCCATTCCAAGGACGGTTCGCCGATGAAAATGTCGGCACATCCGGCACTGGCGGCAACAAAAGTCAATTGCGTCGGCGACGCGGTCGCGGTGGTGATCGCCGAGACGATCGCGCAGGGCAAGGACGCCGCCGAAAAGGTCAAGGTCGATTACGAGGTGCTGACCGCGGTGGTCGATCCGGCCAAAGCGCAGGCCAAAGGCGCGCCGCAAATCCATCCCGACATTCCCAACAACACCATCTATCAGTGGCACCTCGGCGAGAAGAAAGACGTCGACGCGGCCTTCGCCGCCGCCAAGCACGTCACCAAGCTCGATATCGTCAACAACCGGCTGGTGCCGAACGCAATGGAGCCGCGCGCGGCACTCGCCGATTACGACGCCGGAACCGACAATCTGACTTTGTGGAACACTTCGCAGAATCCGCACGTCGCCCGACTGGTGATCTCGGCCTTCATCGGCATGGCGCCGGAACACAAATTGCGCGTCATCGCACCCGACGTCGGCGGCGGCTTCGGCTCGAAGATTTTCATCTATCCGGAAGAGGTCGTCTGCCTGTGGGCCTCGCGCCGGGTGAAGCGCCCGGTGAAGTGGACGTCGGACCGCTCGGAAGCTTTTCTCACCGACGCGCATGGCCGCGATCATGTGACGCATGCCGAGATGGCGCTCGACGCCAACGGCAAAATCCTGGCGCTGCGGGCAAGGACAATCGCCAATCTCGGCGCCTACATGTCGACCTTCTCGTCGTCGGTGCCGACCTATCTCTATGCCACGCTGCTGTCGGGCCAGTACAACATTCCGTCGATCTATTGCGAAGTCGACGCGGTTTATACCAACACCGCGCCGGTCGATGCCTATCGCGGCGCCGGACGCCCCGAAGCGACGTTCGTCGTCGAGCGCCTGGTCGAAGTCGCGGCGCGGCAAATGGGCATCGATCCGGCCGATCTGCGCCGGCGCAATTTCATCACCGCCTTCCCGCATCAGACGCCGGTGATCATGGCCTATGACGGCGGCGACTATAATGCATCGCTGAAGAAGGCCATGGAAATGGCGGACGTGAAGGGCTTCGCCAAGCGCAAGCGCGAAGCCGCGCGCAACGGCAAGCTGCGAGGCATGGGCTATTCGACTTACATTGAAGCCTGCGGCATCGCGCCGTCGCAAGCGGTCGGCTCACTCGGTGCCGGCGTGGGCTTGTGGGAAAGCGCCGAAGTGCGCGTCAACCCGACCGGCTCGGTCGAGGTGCTCACCGGCTCGCACGCGCACGGGCAGGGCCACGAGACCACCTTCGCGCAACTGGTGTCGGAACGCCTCGGCATTCCGTTCGAGAACGTGTCGATCGTGCACGGCGACACCGACAAAGTGCAGTTCGGCATGGGTACGTATGGTTCGCGTTCCGGTGCCGTCGGCATGTCGGCCATCGTCAAGGCGCTCGACAAGATCGAGATCAAGGCCAAGAAAGTCGCCGCCTTCATGCTGGAAGCGGCCGAAGGCGACATCGAATTCAAGGACGGCAAGTTCACCGTCGCCGGCACTGACAAGTCGGCCGCCTTCGGCGACGTCGCGCTCAATGCCTATATCGCGCACAAATTTACCGGCGCCGAGCTGGAGCCGGGGCTTAAGGAAACCTCGTTCTACGACCCGACCAATTTCACCTTCCCGGCCGGCTGCCACATCTGCGAACTCGACGTCGACATCGAGACCGGCAAGGTCGACATCGTCAACTGGACCGCGGTCGACGACTTCGGCACCATCATTAATCCGATGATCGTCGAGGGCCAGGTGCATGGCGGCATTGCGCAGGGCGTCGGCCAGGCGCTGATGGAAGGCGCGTATTATGACGCCGCCGGGCAACTGGTGACCGGCTCGATGATGGATTATACGATGCCGCGGGCGCACGACCTGCCGTCGTTCCATGTCGGGCTGACCGAGACCAAATCGCCGTCCAATCCGCTCGGCATGAAAGGCTGCGGCGAGGCCGGCGCGATAGCGTCTCCCGCGGCGGTGATCAATGCCATCACCGACGCGATCGGGACCGAAAATATCGCCATGCCGGCCACCGCCAGCGCGGTGTGGACGGCATTGCAGAAATTACAGGCGCCGAAAGCCGCTTAACGAGACAACGCGACAACGCTACAAGAGAATCGAAACGGAGTGACCGATGTATAATTTCACCTTCCATCGCCCGACCACGGTCCGCCAGGCGGCCGGTCTTTTGGCGCGCAACCCGGACGGCAAGCTCTTGGCCGGCGGGCACTCGCTGCTGCCGGTGATGAAGCAGCGTCTGGCCCAGCCGTCGGCGCTGGTCGATCTGTCGCTGGTCGAAGGCATGACCGGCGTCGAATTGAAGGGTCGCTCGGTGGTGATCGGCGCGATGACGCGCCACGCCGACGTCGCCAATTCGCAAGTGCTCAAGGACGTCATGCCGGGGCTGGCGGCCGTGCCGGGCTCGATCGGCGATCCGCAGGTGCGCAACCGCGGCACCATCGGCGGCTCGATCGCCAATAACGATCCGAACGCCGACTATCCGGCGGCCTGCCTTGGCCTGGGCGCGACCATCATCACCAACAAGCGCCGCATTGCCGCCGACGATTTCTTCACCGGCATGTTCTCGACCGCGCTGGAAGAAGGCGAGATCATCGTCAAGGTCAGCTTCCCGGTCGCCAAGAAGGCGGCGTATGAAAAGTTCAAGCACCCGGCCTCCGGCTTTGCGCTGGTCGGCGTGTTCGTGTCGAAGCGCGGCCCCGACATCCGCGTTGCCGTGACCGGCGCCGGCTCGAACGGCGTGTTCCGCGTCAAGTCGTTCGAGGAGGCGCTGAAGAAGCGCTTCTCGCCCAAATCGATCGAGGGCATGAGCATTCCAGCGACGGGCATGAATGCCGATATTCATGCCAGCCCCGAATATCGCGCGCATCTCGTGGCGGTGCTGGCGCGGCGCGCGCTGGCCAAGGCGAACGACTGAAGACGCGCGTTCGATTTTCTCGATGAAAAAGGCTCCGCATTGCGGGGCCTTTTTTTGTCTCAACTCTTGACCGCCGCCAGCCGCGCGGTTGCAACGGCGGTGAAGGCGACGTCGTCGACGGTGGCGAGCGGTACGCGGTCCTTGACCAGCCCGCGATAGAATTCGCCCTTCGACACCGGCGCGACGTCGGCAATGATGCACCAGCTGTCGCCGCCGTCGAGGCTTTCGAAAATCTGTCCGTCGGTGTCGGCGGCGTAAAGGCCATAGCCTTTGCCGTGAGCCTCGATGGTGAGCGCGCCGAAGGTCGCGCGCTGGCCGTTCGGCAGTCCGCCGAGCAACCGCTCCCAGCTTTGTCCGGCGTCGCGGCTGCGGAACATCTTGCCGCGCGCGCGGCCGAGTTTGTACCAGTGCGGCGGCCAGCCGACGCCGGCGGTGAGAAAGACGAGATCCGGCTGATCGGGATGAATGACCATCGGGTCGGGGTAGTTGGCTTCCGCCGGCATCGGGTTCTTGCGCCAGCTCTTGCCGTTGTCGTCGCTGGTCATGACGCCGACAATGCCGTTGGCGACGATAATGCGGTTCGGCCGCGCCGGGTTGACGAGAATGCGGTGAATGTCGTTTTCGCCGGGCAGCGGATCGACCTTGAGATCGGTAAAGCTCTTGCCGAAATCGGTCGACACCAGCAGCGCGCCGATCTCGACGCCGACCATCAGCCGGTCGCCATCGATGACGATGTCCTTGATGTGGCCGACGCGCGGCGGCGGCGGGAAGACCCAGTCCTTGGCGCTGTCGACCTCGCGAAGGGCGGCGAGTTCGCGCCATGAGTCGCCGGCATCCTCGCTGATATAGAGATGCGCGGGCAACGAGCCGACCAGCACAACGTCCTTGCCCTGCAGTTTGCCGGCGCGTGCCGACCACAGGTCGTGGCGGTCGATGCCCTTGTTGATCCATTGCCAGGTCACGCCGCGGTCGCGCGAGCGCGCGACGCCGACGCCGTGCGTGGCGGCGAACAAAGTGCCGTCCGCGGAGGCGGTGACGGCGCTGACCGAGCAGCCGGCCAGGCCGCGATGCGACAGGGTCCAGCGGTCTTCCGCCCGCACCAGCACGGAGACGCCATCGACGGTGCCGACGACGATCGTATTAGACGGCTGCGCCGCGCGGTGCGTGTTGTCACCGCCATTGGACAACAGGATCATGCAAAGCCCCCCTTGAGGACTCCCGGCTTACTTTTCTTTGTCCAGCTCCGCCAGCAGATCGTGCAGATCGAGCGGGTGGGTGAACATCTGCAATGAGCCGTCGGGCTTTGCCGGCCACTGGTCCTTCGGCCGGTCCCAATAGAGTTCGACGCCGTTGCCGTCCGGGTCGCTCAGATACAACGCCTCGGAGACGCCGTGGTCGGAAGCGCCCTCGAGCGGGATCTTGGCGGCGATCAACCGGCGCAGCGCGTCGGCCAGCAGCGGCCGGGTCGGGTAGAGGATCGCCGTATGATACAGGCCGGTGGTGCCGGGAGGGGGCGGCGAGCCGCCTTTGCTCTCCCAGGTATTGAGACCTATGTGATGGTGGTAGCCGCCGGCCGAGATGAAGGCCGCGCCGGGGCGGGTGGTGGTGACGGTAAATCCCAGCACCCCGACATAGAAATCCAGCGACCGCTGCAGATCGGCGACTTTGAGGTGGACATGGCCGATTTTGACGCCGCCATCGATGGTTGGCAGACGGAGCGGGGCGGTTTCAGTGTCGGTCGAGGACATGGCAGGTATCCTTTTCGGGCCATTCGGCTGACATCTTTGGCTGGCCGGGGGCGCTCTGGTTGCCTAGATGTATGATACTGACCGACCCGGTTAAAGTGTCACCGAGGATACTGCATGTCTATCACTCCGCTCCCCGGCAGCATCGAGGACACCCTCGCCATGCTGGCCAAGGCCGACTACATCGGCGACCGTTCGCTGGCGACGGTGCTGTTTCTGGCGCTGCGCATGGGCCGGCCGTTGTTTCTCGAGGGCGAGGCCGGGGTCGGCAAGACCGAGATCGCCAAGGTGCTGTCGGCGGCGCTCGGCCGGCGGCTGATCCGGCTGCAATGCTACGAGGGCCTCGACGTCTCGGCCGCGGTCTATGAGTGGAATTACGGCGCGCAGATGATCGCCATCCGCATGGCGGAAGCGACCGGCGAAGGCGACAAGGCGCGCGTCGAGCACGACGTGTTTTCCGAGCGCTTCCTGATCAAGCGACCTTTGTTGCAGGCGCTCGAACCCGATCCAGCCGGACCGCCGGTGCTGCTGATCGATGAAATCGACCGCACCGACGAAGCCTTCGAGGCGTTCCTGCTCGAAGTGCTGGCAGATTTTCAGGTCACCATTCCCGAACTCGGCACCGTCAAGGCTTTGCTACCGCCCATCGTTCTGGTGACGTCGAACCGCACCCGCGAAGTGCATGACGCCTTGAAGCGCCGTTGCCTTTATCACTGGGTCGGCTATCCGGACGCGACGCGCGAACTGGCGATCCTGCGCGCCAAGGTGCCGGGCATTGCCAAGAAGTTGTCGGCGCAGGTCGTCGCCTTCGTGCAGGCCTTGCGCAAGGAAGACCTGTTCAAGTCGCCCGGCGTTGCCGAGACGCTCGACTGGGCCGGTGCGCTGACCGAACTCGACGTTGTCGCGCTCGATCCGGCGACGGTGTCGGACACGCTCGGCGCACTGTTGAAGTATCAGGACGACATCGCGCGTCTCGACGGCACCAAGGTCAAAGCCTTGCTCGACGAAGTGAAGTCGGAGTTGCGGGCGGCGGAGTAATTTGATGGCAAAAAGCGAAAGCCCATCTGCCGAAGGAAGATTAGCGGAGAACATTCTTTACTTCGCGCGCGCGCTGCGCGCCGCCGGCATGCCGGTTGGCCCGGGCTCGGTGCTCGATGCGCTGGAAGCGGTGAAGACTGCCAAGGTCGGCTCGCGCGACGACTTCTACTGGACCTTGCACGCGGTGTTCGTGAAGCGGCACGAGCATTCTCTTCTGTTCGATCAGGCCTTCCGCATCTTCTTCCGCCGGCGCGGCTATATCGACAAGTTGATCGCGGCGATGCTGCCCGACACGTTGCCGACCGCGCCGAAGGCGCCGGAGGCAGGCGCGCAGCGCATCCAGGAAGCTTTGTTCGCCGGCACCAACAAGGCCAAAGAGGAAGAACAAGAGGTCGAGATCGACGCGCGGTTGACCGTCTCCGACCGCGAGGTGCTGAACAAGAAAGACTTCGCGCAGATGACGACGGCGGAGATCGCCGCCGCCAAAGACGCGATTGCGAGACTGGCGCTGCCGCTCGACGAAGTGAAGACGCGCCGCCTGACGCCGAGCCGGCATGGCCGCCTCATCGATATGCGCCGCACTTTGCGCGCCAGCATGAAAGCGGGCGGCGCGCTGATCGATCTGAAATATCTCGGGCCCAAGGTGAAGGAGCCGCCGATCGTGGCGCTCTTGGACATTTCCGGCTCGATGAGTCAGTACACGCGGCTGTTCCTGCATTTTCTCCATTCCATCACCGACGAGCGCAAGCGCGTCATGACGTTCCTTTTCGGGACGCGGCTGACCAATGTGACGCGGGCGATCCGCCAGCGCGATCCGGACGAAGCCTTGGCCGCCTGCGGCGCGCATGTCGTCGACTGGTCCGGCGGCACACGCATCGCCACCTCGCTGCACGATTTCAACAAGCATTGGGCGCGGCGCGTGTTGGGGCAGGGCGCGGTGGTGCTTTTGATCACCGACGGGCTTGAACGGGACGCCGACGATACCCTATCTTTCGAGATGGACCGGCTGCACCGCTCGTGCCGCCGGCTGGTCTGGCTCAATCCGCTGCTGCGTTTCGAAGGCTTCGAGGCGCGGGCCAAAGGGGTCAGGACCATGTTGCCGCATGTTGATGAACTGCGGCCGATCCACAATCTGGCCTCGATGACGGAACTGGTGCGCGCGCTGTCCGGACTGCCCGCCAAGGGGTACGATCCAAAGCAGATGCTGCGTCACGTCGCATAAGGGAGAAGATTCATGCTGGGTCGTGATGAAGACATCCTCAAAGCCGCCGAGGACTGGTCAAAGGCGGGGCGCGGCGTCGCGCTGGCGACTGTTGTTGAAACCTGGGGCTCGGCGCCAAGGCCGGTCGGCTCCAATCTGGTGATCGACAGCGACGGCAATTTTTTAGGTTCGGTGTCGGGCGGTTGCGTCGAAGGTGCGGTGGTCACCGAGGCCATCGACGTCATCGACAGCGGCAAGCCGAAGGTGCTCGAATTCGGCGTCGCCGACGAGACCGCTTGGCAGGTTGGCCTGTCCTGCGGCGGCACCATCCGCGTCTATGTCGAAAAGGTAAGCTGACGTGAAAATCGACATCCTCCACACGCTCAATACCGAACGCGCCGCCCGCCGCGCTGTCGTCGTCGTCACCGATATCGGCAGCGGCGCGCAGCGGCTGATCAAAGCAACCGAAGCGGACAAGGACCCGCTGGCCGAAACCATCGACAAGCGGCTGCGCATGGGTAAAAGCGGCATGGAAGAGACGGCGCAGGGCCGCGTCTTTCTCACCGTTCATGTGCCTTCGCCGAAACTCGTCATCACCGGGGCTGTCCACATCAGCCAGGCATTGGCGCCGATCGCGCAGATGCTGGGCTATGACGTGACCATCGTCGATCCGCGCACCGCCTTTGCCTCTCCGGAGCGTTTTCCCGATGTGAAGGTGCTGGCCGAATGGCCGGATGTGGCGCTACCGCCACTCAATGTAGATCGCTACACGGCCTTTGTCGCCTGCACGCACGATCCGAAGATCGACGATCCGGCGCTGCTGCATGCGCTGGCGCGCGACTGTTTCTATATCGGCGCGCTCGGCTCGCGGAAAACGCACGCCAAGCGCAACGAACGGCTGAAAGCCGCCGGGATCAGCGACGCCGACTTCGCGCGCATCCACGCGCCGATCGGGCTCGATATCGGCGCGATCTCGCCGGCGGAAATCGCCGTCTCGATCATGGGCGAAATCGTGCAGTCGCTGCGGCAGAAGCCGGCGCGCAGCGCGAAAGCGGAAGCGGCATGAAGTTCGGCCCGCTTGCCCCGAAAGACGCGCGCGGCGCCACGGCGGTGCATTCGATCCGCCAGGGCGATCTGGTGCTCAAGAAGGGCACGTTGATCGGCGACAAGGAAATCGCCGCGCTGGAATCGGCGGGCGTTACCGAGATCGTCGTCGCGCTTGTCGAGACTGGCGACGTGTCGGAGGACCAGGCCGCTGCTGAGATTGCGACCGCCGCTGGCGGCGACGGCACGCGTACCGATCGCGCTTTCACCGGCCGCTGCAATCTGTTCGCGCAATCGGCCGGCGTGCTGGTGGTCGACAAGGATGCGATCGACCGTCTCAACCGCATCGACGAAGCCGTCACCATCGCGACGCTTTCCGCCTACAAGCCGGTGGTCGAAGGCGAGATGATCGCCACCGTGAAGATCATTCCTTTCGCCGTGTCGGGCGCCGCGCGCGACCGCGCGGTGGCGGAAACCGCGAAGGCCAAACCGGTGATCCGTATCGCGCCTTATAAAGTGCGCAAGATCGGCATTGTCTCGACCTTGCTGCCGGGACTTGCGCCGAAAGTCGTCGACAAGACATTGAAGATCACCGCCGCGCGCATTGCGCCGGCCGGCGCGACCATCGTCGCCGAGCGGCGCGTGCCGCACGAACAGCAGGCGCTGGCGCGCGCGATCGACGAGCTGCGTGACGCCGGCGCCGAACTGGTGATCGTATTCGGCGCTTCCGCCATTGCCGATCGCCGCGACGTCATCCCGATGGCGATCGAAGCGGCCGGCGGCGAGATCGAACATTTTGGCATGCCGGTCGATCCGGGAAATCTGATGCTGATCGGCCGTCTGCGCGGGCAAGCGGTGATCGGCGCGCCCGGCTGCGCGCGCAGCCCAAAGGAAAACGGCTTTGACTGGGTGCTGATGCGGCTGCTCGCCGGTCTCCCCGTCACGCGCGACGATATCACCGGCATGGGCGTCGGCGGCTTGCTGATGGAAATCGTCACGCGGCCGCAGCCGCGCACCGAGCCGTCGCCGGAAAAGGGCCGCAGCATTGCCGCCATCGTGCTGGCCGCCGGGCGCTCCACGCGCATGGGCGCGGTCAACAAGATGCTGGCCGAGATCGGCGGCAAGCCGCTTGTGCGCATCGCCGCCGAGCAGGCTCTGGCATCGCGCGCCAAGCCGGTGATCGTCGTCACCGGGCACGAGCGCGAAAAGGTCGAACAGGCGTTGGCCGGCTTGCCAGTGCGCTTCGTTCACAATGCGGACTACGCCAATGGCCTCGCCGGTTCGGTCAAAACCGGCATTGCCGCCGTTCCTGCCGTTGCAGATGGCGCCATCGTTTGTCTCGGCGATATGCCTCAGGTCGACAGCGGTTTGATCGACAAATTGCTGGCGGCATTCGATCCCGAACGCGGCGCGCTGGTCGTGGTGCCGTCGATCGACGGACGGCGCGGCAATCCGGTGGTGTGGTCGCGTCGTTTCTTCGCCGAGTTGATGGCGATCACTGGCGATGTCGGCGCGCGCCATCTGATCGGCCAATATGCAGAGGCCGTGGTCGAAGTGCCGCTCGCCGGCGACGCGGCGCTGACGGATGTCGACACGCCCGAGTCGCTGTCGGCGGTCAAGGCGGAAATCGAGCGCGCCTGAGATTCGAATCATTGATCGCATTTGCGACTCGCCCCCTTATCGGAGCCCAATGACCGGGTAGGGGCCGATGCGAGAGATTTACGCACCAGCGATTCGCGCCTTCGTGGTGGCGGGTCTGTTTCTTGCGACCGTCACGTTGATGTTCGTCGCCGTTAATACGGCGCGCGCGGCCGGCGCTTTGGCGGTCGGATCGTGCGGCGCCTTCGGCGAAGCCTTCGACTTCGCCAGCCTCGATGAGGCGAGCCAGACCGCGCTGGCCAAGTGCCAGGGCGAGCGCTGCCGGATCGTTGCGACCTCGCGGCGCGGCTGCGCTGCCTTCGCCGTCGACTTCCACGATCCATGCGGCGCGCATGGCTGGGGCAAGGCGTCGCGCCTCGGCCGCAGCCAGAACGCCGCGCTGGAAGCCTGCTACAAAGGCGGCGGCAAGGACTGCGTCATCCGCACCTTCTATTGCGACGCCGAGGGCTGAGGCCAAACCCGTCATCCTGAGGTGCGATACGCCATAGCGCGGTTACGCGCGTCTTTGACGCACTATGGCGCGAGCCTCGAAGGACAGACGACCGCTGATCCTCCGGCCGGTGCTGCGCTCGCACCTCAGGTTGAGGTATCGGGCCCTTGCGGGGCTTTTTATTTTCTCATATAAATGACTGACCAGTCAGTCAGTGATGAGCATGAAAAAAGCCAAGGGCGACACATCGGCCACGCGCCAAATCGCCGGCACCAAGCCGGCGGCGAAGGTGCGTGCGCAGGCCGCCGGCAAAGTTGCCGCAAATTCCCGCGCTTCGCGCGGCGCCGGGCGGCGTGAGGCCATTCTGGCGGCGGCGCTCGACGAATTTTCCGCGCGCGGCTTCGAGGCAACTAGGCTCGACGACGTCGCCAAGCGAGCCGGGATCGCCAAGGGCACGATCTATCTTTATTTTCGCGACAAGGACACGTTGTTCCAAGAACTGGTGCGGGCCATGCTGGCGCCCCTGATCGGCGGCATCGAGGCGATGGGCGCGACCGATCTGCCGGTGAATCTCCTGGCCGAGCGCCTCGTCGATCTGTTTGTGCGCGAAATTTACGAGACGCGCCGCCAGGACGTCATCCGTTTGATGATCTCGGAAGGCCGGCGTTTTCCCAAGCTGGCCGAGTTCTATTACCGTGAAGTGCTGTCGCGCGTGTTCGACGCTATGCGTGCCTTGCTCAAGCGCGCCGCCGCCCGCGGCGAGGTGCCCGTGGCGCTGGTCGAGTTTCCGCAACTCATCGCCGCGCCGGCTCTGGTTGCCATCGTCTGGAGCGGGCTGTTCGAACGTTACGCGCCGCTCGACGTCCGTCGCATGCTGAAGGCGCACATCGATCTGCTGTTTGCCCCGGGGAGAGCCGCATGAAAATGAAACGCGCATTGCCGGTGATCGCGCTCGCGGCGGTTTTGCTTGCCGGCTGCGACAGTGCCAAGGACCGGCCGTTGCAGGGCTGGGTCGAGGCGGAGACCATCTTTGTGTCGCCGGACGAACAGGGCCGCGTCGAGACGCTGAAGGTTCGTCAGGGCGACAAGGTCGCCAAGGGCGATCTTCTGTTCATGCTCGACGACGATCTGCAACGCGCCGACGTCGCGGTGAAGCAGGCGGCTCTGTCGACGGCGCGGCAAAACTTCGACCGCGCCGAGGAGTTGCTCAGGACCAGTTCCGGCACGCAGAAGACGCTCGACGATGCGCGCGCCGGCCTGACGCAGGCGCAGGCCAATCTCGACGCCTCGCAGACGCGGCTGTCGCGCCGCCGCGCGCATAGTCCGGACGCCGGCTCGATCGAGGAAGTCTATTTCCGTCCCGGCGAGACCGCGCCACCGGGCCGTCCCGTGGTGGCGCTGCTGCCGCCGGCCAATCTCAAGATCAGATTCTATGCGCCGGAAAGCGAACTGGCCGCCATCAGGATCGGCCAGGCCGTGACCGTGACCTGCGATGCCTGCGCGGCCGGGCTTGGCGCCAAGGTGACGTTCCTTGCCCGCAGCGCCGAATACACCCCGCCGGTCATCTACAGTCTCGAGGAGCGCGCCAAGCTGGTTTATCTGATCGAGGCGCGGCCGGATGCGCCGGAAAAATTCCGCGTCGGCCAGCCGGTCAGCGTCACGCTGAACAAGAGCGCCGCGCCGTGAGCGAGGTCAACACCGCGTCGAAAATCTCGAATCCAAATGTTGGCGACGTCGTCATCGATGTCCAGCATCTAACCAAGAAATTCGATGGCCGCGCCGTGGTGCGTGACCTGTCGATGCAGGTCAAGCGCGGCACGATCTACGGCTTTCTCGGCCCGAACGGCTCGGGCAAGACCACGACCATCCGCATGCTGTGCGGTCTGCTGACGCCGGACGAGGGTACGGGCACTTGCCTCGGTTATGATATTCGCACCGAGACCGACAAAATCAAGACCCAGGTCGGCTATATGACGCAGCGCTTCAGCCTGTATCAGGATCTGTCGGTGCGCGAAAATCTGGAATTCATCGGCCGCGTCTATGGTCTCGACAATCCCAAGGCGGCGGCGCGTGCGGCGATCAAGCGGCTCGGCCTCTCGGGGCGCGAGGAGCAGTTAGCCGGCGAATTGTCGGGCGGCTGGAAACAGCGGCTGGCGCTGGGCGCCTGCACGCTGCCGAGCCCGCAACTGCTGCTGCTCGACGAACCGACCGCCGGCGTCGATCCGAAAGCGCGGCGCGAATTCTGGAACGAAATTCATGCGCTCGCCGCCGACGGCCTGACCGTGCTGGTCTCGACCCACTACATGGACGAGGCCGAGCGCTGCCACGAGATCGCCTATATCGCCTATGGCGAGTTGCTGGTGCATGGCACAGTCGAGCACGTCATCGCCGCCTCTCATTTGACCACTTATATTGTGAGCGCCGACGCCGGCACGCTCAATACGCTGTCGCAAGAGCTGACCGGCAAGCCCGGCGTCGACATGGTGGCGCCATTCGGCACCAGCCTGCATGTGTCCGGCCGCGACGGCGCAGCGCTGGAAGCGGGCATCGCGCCCTATCGCCGGCGTGCCGATCTCGACTGGAAGAAGTCCGAGCCCTCGTTGGAGGATGTGTTCATCGATCTGATGAGCAAGGCGCAGGATAATTTCCAATGAGCCACATTATTCCGCGCGAAGCGTCGCGCCGTCACCGGGGCAATGGCTTCTGGCGCAAGACCTGGGCCGTGCTGATCAAGGAGTTCATCCAGCTTCAGCGCGACCGCGTCTCGTTCGGCATGATCGTCATGATCCCGCTGATGCAGCTTTTATTGTTCGGCTACGCCATCAACACCACCCCGCGCAATTTGCCGACGGCGGTGCTGTTGCAGGAGCACAGCGACGTTGGCCGCTCGATCCTGGCGGCGTTTGCCAATACGGGATATTTCCGGGTGACGGAGCTGCCGACCACGGAGGCCGAACTCGACCGCCTGCTGGCGTCGGGCAAGGTTCTGTTCGGCGTCGAAATACCGGCCAATTTCGAGCGCGCGCTGCGCCGCGGCGAAGTGCCGTCGATGCTGGTGATCGCCGACGCCACCGACCCGGTCGCGGCCGGCTCGGCCTTGGGCGCGCTCAGCCGCATGGTGCAGACCGCGCTGGTGCATGATTACGCGATCCCCGAAGCCGGCGCGCCGGCCTTCGAGATACGCACCCATGCGCGCTACAATCCGGCCGGCAAGACAGAGCTGAACATCGTGCCCGGCCTGGTCGGCACCATTCTGACCATGACCATGCTGATCTTCACGGCGCTGTCGGTGACGCGCGAGATCGAGCGCGGCACCATGGAAAATCTTCTGGCTATGCCGATCACGCCGATCGAAATCATGCTCGGCAAGATTTTTCCCTATGTCGTGGTCGGCTTCGTGCAGGCGGCGATGATCATCGGCGTCGGCATTGTCCTGTTCCACGTGCCGGTGCTCGGCAGTCTGTTCGTGCTCGCCGGCTTGAGCACCTTGTTCATCGCTACCAACCTGTCGATCGGTTACACCTTCTCGACTGTCGCGCAGAACCAGTTGCAGGCGATGCAGATGTCGATCATGTTTTTCCTGCCGAACATTCTGTTGTCCGGCTTTATGTTTCCCTTCGCCGGCATGCCGGTCTGGGCGCAATGGGTCGGCGAGATGCTGCCGCTGACGCATTATCTGCGCATCGTGCGCTCGATCATGTTGAAGGGCGCGACGTTGTCGGATCTGCACTACGACGCGGCGGCGATGGCCGGCCTCATGCTGGTGGCGATGACCATTGCGGTGACGCGGTTCCGGCGGACATTGGATTAGTCGGCAAGCTTCACCGACAGATTGAGCCGGACATAGAGGCTCGACGTGCCATCGGTGTCGCGGGCAAAGCCGACGGCTGCCGACCATTCGGTGATTTCGGTCTTCATGCTGGTGATGTGCAGGCCGACGCGATACTGGCGGTAGGCGTCGGAGCCGAAATATTGCGCCTCCGGTCCGACATAGACGCCATCGGTGAACAGTTCCTCGGCGACGCGCCAGCCATAGGCGATGCGTGCCGCGTGACCGGTGGCGATCGTCGACAGCGAAGCGTCGCCGACGACGAGAGTGTCACGGGTCGGCTCGTACCAAAGTTCTCCCGCCATGCGCAGACCGAAATTCCAGCCGCGCAAACTGGTGCCGGGATCGTCCGGCCATAACTTGTTGCGGCGCAGTTCGGGGCCGAAAAAATATTTGAATTCGGCATTGCCGCGTTTGATGCGAAAGCCGGGCATGACCTGCGCCATCCATTCGCTGCCGATAACCGTTTCGCCGCCGAGCCAGCCGGAGATGTAACGATAGACGCCACCGCCGGCGAGCAGCTTGAGCATGAAGCCGTCTTCCTCGAAACCGCCGGGGGCGAGCAGCAGGCCGCTATAGGCGAAGGCGCCGTTGCGCCATATGTCGCGTCCGGAAAACAGCATGACGTGCGGTTCGTCGTCATCGGCCCGGCTGGGACCGGCCGACAGGCAAACGCCGGCAACAACGAAGGCCGCGGCGGAGACGGCCACCGCGCGAACGCACCTTCTCGACATCGAGGCCCCCCAGCCTCAGCACGGTCCGACCATAACGCATCGGACTTCCCCTACAACTAAAGCGTGCTGGCAGGTTGTTGTCTAGGAGTGGGGAGGCGTCAGGCGGCGGGGCGGGCTGCCTAATGTCCGGTGGATCATCGCCGAGAAGGCGCTGGGGCTGGCATAGCCGACCGCGTTGGCGGTCTCGGCGACAGACGCGCCTTCCGACAGCCGCGCCAGCCCGTCGATCGCGCGAAGACGGGCCCGCCATTCGGCAAACCCCAGCCCGGTCTCGGCGCGGAATAGCCGCGCCAGGGTCCGCCTGCTGGCTCCGGCCTGTTCCGCGAAGCGATCGAGGTCATGATCGAGGCTGCAATTATCCAAGAGCGCGCGCGCCACCCGCAGCGCCCTAGCATCGCGCGGCATCGGTACATGCAGGCGGCGGTCGCGCAGGCGCGCGAGTTCGGTGAGGATCAGGCGCGCGACCGTGCCGCCGCGGCTCATTTCGGCATAATCGGGCGGCTCCTCCAGTAGCGCCAGAATGAGTTCGCGCAACAGGCCGGAAATCTCGACCAGCACCGGCAGGCCGGGCAGGGCCTCGCATTGCGAAGCTGCGATATAGACGGTGCGCATCTCGACGTGGCTGCGCATGGTGACGCTGTGCGGCAGTTGCGGCGGCAGCCACAAGGCGCGGGCCGGCGGCAGGATCCAGGCCGCATCCTGCGTCTCGACCCGCATGATGCCGCTGACCGCATGCAGCAACTGGCCGCGGCGGTGGATATGCAGCGGGATTTGGTCGCCGACCGGGCAGGTCTTGGCCAGCACCGCGACCGGGCGCGGCGCGTCGTCGAGGATTTGCCGGTAAACCGGGGCACTGTTATTCATGGTGCGTTGGCCTGTTCACGACGAAAATCGGCCGAACATCGTCAAATGGCAAGGGCTATATTGGTCCGGCCTAAACGATTCCGGCGCTATGGTCGGCCTTCCGGCCCGCCGTTTTCTCAAAACTCCGCAAATGAGCCGCATGACCCCGACCAGCAGCCCCACCGCCCAGTTCACTGAGACCGCGCGCCTGCGCGAGATTTCCTTTCTCAATCTGGCGCACGGGCTCGACCATTTCGTGCTGCTCATCTACCCGACCGTCGTGATCGGGCTGGAGCTGATCTACAACCGGCCGTATAGCGAACTGATCGCGCTTTCGAGCACGACCTTCGTCGCCTTCGGCGTTTTCGCGCTTCCGTCCGGTTGGCTCGCCGACCGCTGGAGCCGCCGCAACATGATGGCGGCATTCTATTTCGGCTGCGGCGTGTCGTTGATTGCCATCGCGCTGGCGCCCAATCTCCTGGTGCTGTCGATTGCCATGTTCATGCTCGGCGTGTTCGCGGCGATCTATCATCCGGTCGGCATGGCGATGCTGATCGAAGCCTCCGGCGCCAATGGGCGCACGCTGGCGTTCAACGGCGTCTGCGGCAATCTCGGCGTCTCGCTCGCCGCCGGCATTTCCGGCGCGCTGGCCTATTGGGTGCACTGGCGCGCGGCGTTCTTTTTGCCGGCTTTGGTGCTGCTCGGCTCCGGCGCCGTCTATGTCAGGCTGACGCCGGACGACCGCCATCACGCCAGAAAGCGCGTGTCGAAGGCGGCGGTGCCTTTGACGGCGAAGGTCATGGCGATGCTGTTCGGCCTGTTCCTGTTCATCGCCTTCAGCGCCGGGCTGGTATTCAACGTGCTGACCATCGCGCTGCCCAAGATCGTCGATGAGGGCATGACAAAGGATGTGTCGCTCGTCACCATCGGCAGCATCGCTACTCTCGTGCTGGTCTGCGGCGCCATCGCGCAACTCGCGGTCGGCCGGCTGGTGGAAAAGATTTCGGCGCCGAACCTGTTCATCGCGGTCACCGCCTTCGGCTTTGCCGGCAATCTATGGGCGACCTACGCCACCGGCATTCCGCTGATGATCGCGCTCGCCATCGCGGTGGCGGCGATCTACGGCCAGGTGACGGTCAACGACATCATCCTGGCGCGCTACACCGCCGACGCCTGGCGCGGTCGGGTCTATGCCGTGCGCTATTTCACCTTGTTCATCAGCGCCGGCATCGCTATCGCGATGATTGCGCTCCTGCACAAGTCCGGCGGCTTCAGTCTGGTGCTCGGCGCCAACTCCGTCGTCGCACTGACCATGTTCCTGGCGACGCTCGGATTGGTGTCGCTGATCTTCTCGATCGAAAGCCGCCACGCCGCCAGCCAGCCGGCGGAATAGTTTATTCGGCAGGCGCCTTGTCCCAGGCGAGTTTGGGCGCATCAGTGCCGGCGACCGAGTAAAGCGCGCCCGGCGCATTGCGGGTTTTCTGGAACTGCTCGAGCGTCTCGCCGCGCATGGCGGCATAGATGTGCAGGTTCGACACGCCGGTGACCGCGCCGAGTTTCTCCAGCATGAAGAAGCTGACGCCGTAGCGGATCATGGCGCGCCAGTCGCACTTGCGGATCATGTCGCGTTCGACATCGCTCAAATCAGCGGCGGCAAAGGCCGTTTCCGGATCGGCGAGGAACGCCGCGCGCTTGTCCTGTTCAGTCAATGCATGCAGGAACGAGTTGATACGAAAGCCCTTGACGCTGCGCGCCAGCGTGAACGGATAGGTGCCGGTCAAGGCCTCGGCGCCGGCCAACTGGTGGCCGATATGGCGGCGATAATCGCTCTGGATATCGGCCACGGGAGCGAAGGCCTTGGGCGCGAGCGCCTCGTTCTCGTAAACCGCGGTGGCGATGCCGGTCATCGACGGCAGATAATAGCTGCGGTGCACGCGCTTGATATTCGCCGACAACGCACCGCGCATCACCAGCCACATGATGACCTCGGCGCCTTCCATGCCGCCAAGGCGGGCATAGTCGGCCTGCGTCATGCGGGCCAAAGTCTCCGGGTCCTTTTCGATCAGGTCGAGAAACTGCTCGTCCCAGACGGTGTTGTTGAAGCCGGCGCGTTCGCCATGAACCTGGTGGCTGAGGCCGCCGGTGGCGACCAGCGCGACGCGCAGGTCTTCCGGATAGCTTTCGATCGCCTTGCGCAGCGATTTGCCGAGCTTGTAGCAGCGCATCGCCGAGGGAATCGGAAATTGCAGCACACCGACCTGCAGCGGCACGATGGCGCCCGGCCATTGCGGCTGGTGCGGCCACATCATCGACAACGGCGAGAAGCAGCCATGGTCGAGCGGCTTGCCCTGAAAGAACGACATGTCGAATTCGTCGGCCATCAGCGCCGCGCCAATATGGTGCGAAAGGCCGGTATGGCCTTTGACCGGCGGCAGATCGCGTGTGCCGCCGCCTTCATCGGCGACTATGTAGCTGTCGCCGACGCCGAGCGCGAAGGCCGAATAATGATCGAAGAAAAATGAGGTGACGTGGTCGTTATAGATGACGAACAGCACGTCCGGCTTCTTGTCGGCGAGCCATTGCTGCACCGGCTTGAAGTCGTCGAAGATCGGCTTCCAGACGGGATCGTTCTCCTTGTGGCGGTCATAGGCGAAGCCGATGGTCGGGGTATGCGAAGCCGCGACCGCGCCGATGATGGTGGCCATGTTCTATGTCCTTATAGCTTGATGCAGACGTTGGTCAGCTCGGTATAGAAGGCGAGCGAATGCACGCCGCCTTCGCGACCGATGCCGGATTGCTTGGTGCCGCCGAACGGCGTGCGCAGATCGCGCAGGAACCAGCTATTGACCCAAACGATGCCGGCCTCAATGCGGCCGGCGACCCGGTGTGCGCGCGTGAGGTTCGTCGTCCACACCGCGGCGGCCAGCCCGTAGTCGAGCGCATTGGCGCGTGTGATGACTTCGTCCTCGCTGTCGAACGGCGAGATGTGGCAGCACGGCCCGAAGATTTCTTCGGTGACGGTGACGGCCGTGTCGGGCAGGCCGGTCCAGATCGTCGGCTGCACAAAGGCGCCTTTCGCCATCGCGTCAGGCATTTTTGGCGCGCCGCCGCCGGTGACAACGGTCGCGCCCTCGGTGACCGCCTTGGCGTAATAGGAGAGAACCTTGTTGCGGTGTTCCTGGCTGATCAGCGGGCCCATCGTGGTCGCGGCGTCTTCCGGCGCGCCGATCTTGAGCTTCTCGGCGCGCTCTTTCAGCGCGGCAACAAATTTGTCGAATAGCGGTCGCTCAACAAAGACGCGCTCGGTACCCAGACAAACCTGACCGGCATTGGCGAAGCACGAGCGCATCGTGCCTTCCAGCGCCGCCTCGAGATCGCAGTCGGCAAATATAATCGCGGGGTTCTTGCCGCCCATTTCCAGCGACACCGGGCGGGCGCCGTCGGCGGCGGCTTTCATGATCGCCGCGCCGGTGCGCGTTTCGCCTGTAAAAGTGATGGCGCTGACGCCCGGGTGGCGGGTCAGAAATTCGCCGGCCGAATCCGGGCCGAAGCCGTGCACGACATTATAGACGCCCTTCGGCACGCCGACCGTGTTCATGACTTCGCCGAGCAAGGTCGCGGTCTGCGGCGTTTCCTCGGACGGCTTGACCACCACAGTGTTGCCGCAAGCCAAGGCCGGCGCGACCTTCCAGGTCATCAGCAGCAGCGGCAGGTTCCACGGACAGACCACGCCGACAACGCCAATGGGGCGGCGCAGGGCATAGTTGATGGCGCCAGCGCCATCCGGCGTCGCCATCTCGAAGAATTCGGTCGAACCATTCTTGATGGTGTCGGCGAACACCTTGAAGTTCGCGGCGCCGCGCGGGATGTCGAGATGACGCGCGAGCGACAGCGGCTTGCCGGTGTCGGCAACCTCGGCCTCGAGAAATTCGTCGAAGCGCTTGTTGATCTCGTTGGCCACCGCATACAGCATGTCGGCGCGCGCGGCCAAAGTCAGCGAGCCCCAGGGACCGTGCAGGGCGGCGCGCGCGGCCTTCACCGCGGCATCGACTTCGCTCTTGCCGGCTTCGCAGATGCGGGCAATCAAGGCGCCGGTTACGGGCGAGTATTTGTCGAAAGTTTTTCCGCTTGCGGCCGCGACAAAATCGCCGGCAATGAAATTGCGGATATCCTTGACCGCGGTGTCCGGCTGGCGCGTGACGTCGAGCATGTTTCTTCCCCGAAAACCGAGCGTATTTTATGGTCCGGGGAGGATGGTAACTCGCGCAACCGTCGGCCTTGATCTAGATCAACCGGGTGGCTTCACAACAGCGTGGGGATCAGGTCGTCGGCCTTGACCCGCAAGCGCTCTTTCACAGCCGCGACGATGCGATCGCGGTGGCAGGCGCGCGGGTCGCGGCAATAGCAGAGCAAGGCGATGCGCTTACCCGACTTGATCAGCGCCAGCAATTCGTCAAGCGCGGTCTGGGCGTCGGGCCGCGTGAGTTCGCGCAAAACTGCCGGCACGGTCGCCTGCTCTTAGCCGATCGTGAACAGCGCCGGCGTTTTCCTCGGCGTCCCCTTTTTGGGTGCAGCCTTCTTCGCGGTCTTCGCCATCATTTCAGCCTTTCGATCAGCGCCATCGCCGCCGCCGGCGCACGCAGTTTGGCCTCGTGGATGAAATACAGAAAGACGTCGCGCGGCACCTTCTCCGGCTTCTTCTTGTCGATGCGCGGCAGGTCGACGGGCGCGCCGCCTTTGAGCCACGTCTTGACGCGCGCGGCCCAGGCGTCGAGCGCCTTCGGCGGGTAACCGGCTTTCAATTTCTCGTTGCCCTTTTGCAGGCGCGCGTAAACAAAATCGGCGGTGACATCGGCGATCTCGGCATAGGTGTCATGCTCGGCGTAGCAGACGGCGACATTGTGTGCGCGCGCCAGGGCGATGAAGGCGGACGCCTTGAAGCTGTCGTTGCGGACTTCGACGACGTGACGCAGCGTATGGCCGTCGAATTCATGCGGCAGCAGTTCAAGGAATCTGCCGAAATCGGCTTCATCGAATTTCTTGTGCGGCGCGAATTGCCAGAGCAGGGGGCCGAGCTTCGGACCCAGTTCGGTGATACCGGAATTGAGGAAGCGTTTGATCGAATCGCCGGCCTCGGCGAGTACGCGGCGATTGACGGCGTAGCGCGGGCCCTTCAAAGAAAATACGAAATCATCCGGTACTTCCGATGCCCACCTGGCAAAGGTCTTCGGCGATTGTGTCGAATAAAACGTGCCATTGACCTCGATCGAGGTCAGCTTTTGTCCAGCATATTCAAGCTCGCGCGCGTGTTTGAGTCCCTTGGGATAGAACACGCCGCGCCACGGCTCGTAGGTCCAGCCGCCGACGCCGATGTAAGGTTTCGTTAAGCTTTTCGTCATCTTAAGGTCACACTTGCCCACTATACAAAATACAAGTGGTGAGGCGGTCTAACGATCCCTCATCCGACGGCCACGATGAAATGCCAGGCGACGGCGGATGTACCCGCGCCTCATTTCGTTTGTGGTCGTTTCTGTTTCTGGCCACTGATCCGAGTCCTATCATGCCGGCGAGGCCGCGCTCAGCTTGGCGTTGGCGACGCGCAGCGCGGCGTTTTCCTCTTCAAGACTTCGAATGGTGTGGAACAGCCGCGCTGTCGACAACTGCAACAAGTAGAAACCGAAAGTCGGATTCTGGAAATAAAGCTCCATGACATTGTCGTAGGAGATCGCCAGCGTTTCGACGCGCTCGATGCACTCCACGGTAGCGGTGCGGGTTCGGCCGGGCTCCAGCAGGCCGAGTTCGCCGATGACACTGCCGGCACCCATCTCGATATTGGGCTCGACGACGCGGCAGCGTCCGGAAATGACAAAGTGCAATTCGGTCGCCGCGTCGCCCTTGCGAAACAGTACCGTGCCGGCTTCGAAGCGCCGCTCGGTGCTGAACGGCTTCAGCCACTCCATCGACAGATCGCCATTGGCGGCTTCGTTCACCTGCCTGATCAACCGCTTCATCTGGACGAAGCGCACCACATTGATCGGCAGCAGGATGATGTGGAGGATCAGGGTGGGGTAGATCGTGGCCAGGATCGAATAGGCGATGAACAGCGCGTTGGTGATCATGGCGATCAGACGCAGCGGGATCATCGTCTTCATCAGATAGCCGGCGATGTTGGCCAGCACCGCGATGGCAGCAATAAAATTGACGATACCGATGTCTTCTAGCGACGTAGGCCAATGCATGTTCGTTCTTCTGGACAGGGGTCTCGGGGGCGCCGGTAACAGGCTAGCCAAAGCGAAAGGCCCGGGAAATCTCCCGGGCCTTCTTTATTTTTGCGTTGAGCGAAGCGTGGACTAGAAGTCCATGCCGCCCATGCCCGGCGGCATGCCGCCGCCACCGCCGCCCGCACCCTTCTTGGCCGGGATCTCGGCGACCATCGCCTCGGTGGTGATCAGAAGACCGGCGACCGACGCCGCGTTCTGGATCGCCGCACGCACGACCTTGGTCGGGTCGATGATGCCCTTCGAGACCATGTTGCCGTATTCGGCCGTCTGGGCGTCGAAGCCGTAGGAGTACTGATCCTTCTCGAGGATCTTGCCGACGATAACCGAACCGTCTTCACCGGCGTTCGAGGCGATCTGACGGGCAGGCGCCTGGATCGCCCGACGGACGATTTCGACGCCGACCTTCTGGTCGTCATTCTGGGTCTTGACCTTCTTGAGGGCTTCGGTGGCGCGCAACAGCGCAACGCCGCCGCCCGGCAGAATGCCTTCCTCAACCGCGGCGCGGGTCGCGTGCATCGCGTCGTCGACGCGATCCTTGCGCTCCTTCACTTCGACTTCGGTCGCGCCGCCGACGCGGATCACGGCCACGCCACCGGCGAGCTTGGCGAGACGCTCCTGCAGCTTTTCCTTGTCGTAGTCCGAGGTGGTTTCCTCGATCTGCGCCTTGATCTGCGCCACGCGCGCTTCGATGTCGACCTTCTTGCCGGCGCCGTTGACGATCGTGGTGTTTTCCTTGTCGATCATGATCTTCTTGGTGCGGCCGAGCATCTGGATGGTGACGTTCTCGAGCTTGATGCCGAGATCTTCAGAGATCGCCTGGCCGCCGGTCAGGATCGCGATGTCCTGCAGCATGGCCTTGCGGCGGTCGCCGAAGCCCGGCGCCTTGACGGCGGCGACCTTGAGACCGCCACGCAGCTTGTTGACGACGAGGGTGGCGAGCGCTTCGCCTTCGATGTCCTCGGCGACGATCAGCAGCGGCTTGCCGGTCTGCACGACTGCCTCTAACAGCGGCAGCATTTCCTGGAGCTGCGAGAGCTTCTTCTCGTAGATCAGGATGTACGGATCTTCCATCTCAACGCGCATCTTGTCGGCGTTGGTGATGAAGTAGGGCGAGATGTAGCCGCGGTCGAACTGCATGCCTTCGACGATGTCGAGTTCGGTCTCGAGCGACTTTGCTTCTTCAACCGTGATGACGCCTTCGTTGCCGACCTTGGCCATGGCCTTGGCGAGGAAGTCGCCGATTTCGCGGTCGCCGTTCGCCGAGATGGTGCCGACCTGGGCGATCTCTTCGTTCGACGTGACCTTCTTCGAGTTGGCCTTGAGATGCTCGACGATGGCTTCAACGGCGAGGTCGATGCCGCGTTTGAGGTCCATCGGGTTCATGCCGGCGGCAACCGACTTGGCGCCTTCGCGCACGATCGCCTGGGCCAGAACGGTGGCGGTGGTGGTGCCGTCGCCGGCGAGATCCGAAGACTTCGAGGCAACTTCGCGGACCATCTGCGCGCCCATGTTCTCGAACTTGTCTTCAAGTTCGATTTCCTTGGCGACGGTGACGCCGTCCTTGGTGATGCGCGGTGCGCCAAACGACTTGTCGAGGACGACGTTGCGGCCCTTGGGGCCGAGTGTCACCTTGACGGCGTTGGCGAGAATGTCGACGCCGCGCAACATGCGGTCGCGCGCGTCAATGCCGAATTTTACGTCTTTGGAAGCCATTGTTTCGTTTCCTTCAGGTTTCGGTCCTCATCCTGAGGAGCGAGCGAAGCTCGCGTCTCGAAGGATGAGATGTGATTTGTTTGCTCTCGTCCTTCGAGACGCCGGCTCAAGGCCGGCTCCTCAGGACGAGGGCTTAAGCCTCAGGCGGCTTTTTTCTTGGTGGCGGCGCCACCTTCGATCACGCCCATGACGTCGGATTCCTTCATGATCAGGAGATCCTGGCCGTCGATCTTGACCTCGGTGCCCGACCATTTGCCGAACAGCACGATCTCGCCGACCTTGACGTCGAGCGGGGTCAGCTTGCCGGCTTCGTCACGGCCACCGGGACCGACGGCGATGACTTCGCCCTGCGACGGCTTCTCTTGCGCTGAGTCGGGGATAATGATGCCACCGGCAGTCTTTTCCTCGGCATCGATGCGCTTGACGACGATGCGGTCGTGAAGCGGGCGGAACTTCATGGCAGTCCTCCAAAATAATTGAGCGATTTGAGTTTCGGGTTGGCGGCTAACCCTCAGCCGCAACCTGCACTGCAGATGGGTGAGGGCATTTTGGCCCGCAAGGGGCCTCGGCCGGGTTTTTAGCACTCATTTCCGGCGAGTGCCAACAATTCCATAAGTGACTGACGGACAATGGTTAATGGCCTTCGAAACCGCGGGGCCGGGTTCTGCATTGGCATTTGCGAGTTCCGAGGAGGTATCGCATCACCTGTTAGCAAACTGCCTTGCATGCTGCTAACGCCTTGATTTTAAACAGATTGTTTATCGTTTTGGCTTGCAATGCCTAGAGCCGGGACCGGAAGATTGGAGTTCGATTCAAACGGAGGACGACAATGGGTTCGACCGTATCGCGTGACTTCGAGAAGCAGGTGGCCGGCTTCGGCCTGACGACGGCGCATATTCTCTACCGCCGCCCCGATCACCGCTGGCTGCTTCAGTCCTATGTCTGGCAGGCCTACGATCTTTTCCCGCAATTTCCCGAGCTGCAGAAGTTTCTCGAATTCTGGCAGGCCAAGCTGGAAGGTCCGCTGGTCTCGGTCGAGGTTGCACACTCCAAGCTGATCAAGCCGGCCGAGATGAAGGCGATCAACGGCGAGTTCGTGCTGCATTAAATCGACCGCCGCGCGCCTCGCTTGTTTACCCTCCCCTGGAGGGGGAGGGTCGCGAGCGATAGCGAGCGGGGTGGGGTGATCTTTTCGGCGCGACCTTCACCCCACCCCGAACGCTTTCACTATCGTTCAAGCGTTCGACCCTCCCCCTCCAGGGGAGGGTAAAAATAAAAATAAGAGCAGGCGCGATTCATCGCCCGTGTTTTTTTGCGGCGCCGGGTACGCCGTAGTCCGAAGCGCGCGCCTCTTAAAAAGAAGAGGGCGCGCGGAACGCCAGGGGTCCCGGGGGACCCACGGGCCTCGACGCCTCGCGACATCGAGGCATGTCGTCCTCCTTCGCTCCTTGCGGAGCTACGAAGGATTTTAGATCCGCAAGTCCACCAGGTCCTGGCGTCCCGCGCGCGGTGTTTGTTAGGTTTGCTCCGCTCCGCCCCCGGTGGACTATCCATTTCAGGCGGCCTCTCTTCACGATCGGCCGCTTGACCACCGCTGGGGGCCTGACGGACGTGACATCCATTTGGCTGGATGCGTATCGCCCGCCGCCAAAGAGGCCTCGGCGACGCACGGGGAGGTGCGCCGGGACGGAGCGGCTTGGACCGCCGGGGAGGGGAAAATCGCGCCGCATCTCCAGCGCTCCCACCCGGCCACCGCTCCCCGCCCCGCATCTGAAGATGCTGTACAGACACCCCTCATTGGGGCGGGATAAACGGTATATAAACCTAGGTTTTAAAACAGTCAAGAGGCCTTATCTGGGTTCCTCCCGCCGGGGGCGGGGGCAAATCGGGTTGCACCCGCATCCTGAACAAACTCCTGCTTTTTCCAGCAAATCAGTTTGGCATCGCGGCGCGGCAAGCTCGCCTAACGGCGCGGTAAGCGGAACGTAAACCGCGACGGCGTTTCACGCGGTGTTGCTTCAGCGCGATTTAAGTTTTTCCACGCAGTATGCTTGGCAATAGCGTCCAGCCAATCGACGCGGATTCGGCCAGTGAGTTCGTTCATGCCTTCTCGCGCGCAACAAAATACGCCACACGCCACACTGGCCGCCGATCTGGCGGCGCTCGCATCCGAGCCGACGTCGGAAAAGCGGCTTGAGCTGTTGCGGCGCATAACCGACGCCTATATCGATCAGGGCGACCGCTGCACCGCGGCCGAGCAATACTTGTTCAATGAAGTCGTCAGCCAATTGCTCGACAAGGTCTCCAGCGCCGGCCGCGCGACCGCTTCGGAGAAGTTGTCGAAGCTTAAGTCGTTGCCGGTTGAACTCGCCAGCAGGCTGGCGGCGGACGGCGACATCGCCGTGGCGCGGCCGATGATCCGCGACTACGGCCCGCTGCCGGAGCGCATTCTGCTCGACGTGTCGATGACTGCGTCGCAGGAGCATCTGCACGCCATTGCCGCACGCCCGCTGGTGACGCCGCCGGTCAGCGACGTCGTGGTCAAGCGCGGCGACCGCAACACGATCCAGACCTTAGCCGCCAACCGCGGCGCGCAGTTCTCCGATTTCGGCATGCAGCGGCTTATCGACAAATCCGAAGGCGACAGCGAGCTTCAGGAATTGATCGTGGCGCGCACCGATCTGTCGCTGACCGCCATCGGCAGGTTGTTGCCGCTGATTTCCGACGAACTGGCCAGCCGCCTGCGCGCCACCGCCGGGTCTGTCGACGACGCCGCTGTCGCGAAACATGTGGGCGAGTGGGCCGCCGACCGCCAGAAGAATTCGGCGCGTACCGACGCCTATATCGAAGGCATCCGCACCGGCGATCTAAACCCCAACGACATCATCGGCGAACTGGTAAGCGGCAAGCGGCTGCTCGACGCCGCGACCGTGCTGGCGGCCATCGTCGGGCTCGATCGCTTTTACACCTTCAATCTTCTGACCAGCGGCAAGATTCATTCGGCGCTGTTGCTGCTGCGCGCGGTCGGCCTGTCCTGGACGGTGGTCGACGCCTTCATCAAGCTGCGCATCGCCAAGGCCGGGCTCTACGACTACGAAACGCCGCCGGTGCGCGACGACTACGAAGCGATCGCGCCGGAAGCGGCGCAGCGCGTCGTGCGCTTCATGAAGGTGCGGCGGACGGCGAAGGCGAGCTAGTGGAGCGGATTTGACGTTCGCTACCCGTTTGCCGCGCCTATTTTAAGCGAACGTCAAATCCAAAGCTCCACTAGCAACAATAACTTGCTAGTGGTCCTTTGATTCTAACATTCGCAAAAGTGGCTCCGCGGATGGGATGCGAATGTTAGAATCGGACCACTAGCGCGGCCAACCATAAGAAAAGCCGTCCGGGATTTCTCCGGGACGGCTTTTGATTTGCAGGCCCGAGAAAATCAGCCGCGGCCGACGAACGGCATGGTGTTGGCCATCACCGTCATGAACAGCACGTTGGCGTCGAGCGGCAGGCCGGCCATATAGACGACGGCGTTGCCGACATTCATCGCGTCCATGCGCGGCTCGACCATCTTGGTGCCGTTCGGCTGCGGCACGCCGTCGCCGACCACCATGCGGTCAGTCATCGGCGTCGCGGCATTGCCGATATCGACCTGGCCGCAGCAGATATTGTATTTGCGGGTGTCGAGCGACGTCGACTTGGTGAGACCGGTGACGGCGTGCTTGGTCGAGGTATAGGCGATCGAGAACGGCCGCGGCGCGTGCGCCGAGATCGAACCGTTGTTGATGATGCGGCCGCCCTGCGGGGACTGCGCTTTCATGATCTTGATGGCTTCCTGCGTACACAGGAACATGCCGGTCAAATTGGTGGCGACAACCTGCTGCCAGGTCTCGAACGGCAGATCCTCGATCGGCACCGGCGGCGCACCCATGCCGGCATTGTTGAACAGCACGTCGAGGCGGCCGAAGGAGGATTTCACTTTGGCGAAAAGCGCCAGGATATCGTCGCGCTTCGACACGTCGGTCGGCACCGACAAAGACTGCTGGCCGACGGCATTGATCTCGGCGCCGACCGCGTCGAGCGGCTCCTTGCGGCGCCCCGCCAGCACCAGATTGTAGCCGGCCTTGGCCAGCGCGATGGAAACGGCGCGGCCGACGCCCGTTCCGGCGCCGGTGACCAGCGCGATTTTTGCAGTCATTGGATGTCCTTCCCTTGCGGTGTTTTTTTCGTCCTCCGCAATATCATAAAAGCGGGGGAGTGCCACCGGGGGGTAAGGGATTAGCCGGCAATCGCGGCTGGTACATCGTGCGGCAGGTAGTCAGCCGGCGCGCGCAGGCGGGCGCTGATCTCGGCCGGCGTGGTTGCCTTGCCGAAGCGGTAGCCCTGCATGAAGTGCACGCCGGCGGCGCGCAGGAACAGATGTTGATCGGCGGTCTCGACGCCCTCGGCGGTGACCTTCATGCCCAATCCGCGACCGAGCGACACGACGGCGTGGACGATGGCGGCGGCGTCGGCGGCCTTCTCGATCGACAGGACGAAGCTGCGGTCGATCTTGAGCTTGTCGAAGGGGAAGCGGCGCAGATAGAGCAGCGACGAATAGCCGGTACCGAAATCGTCGAGCGCGAGGCGCACGCCGAGCGCCTTGAGCCGCAGCATGCCGGCTTCGGCGGTGTCGATATTGCCGAGCAGCACGGTCTCGGTGAGCTCGAGTTCGAGGCGCGACGGATCGAAGCCGGTCTCGTGCAGGGTGCGTTCGACCAGTTCGGCGAAATCGGCGCGGCGGAATTGCAGCGGCGAGACATTGACCGCGACGGTGAGGGAAGGCCAGGCCTTGCCGTCAATGAGCGCCTGACGCAGCACCCAGGCGCCGAGTTCGACGATCAAGCCGGAATGTTCGGCAATCGCAATGAATTCGACCGGCGAGATTTCACCGCGCGTCGGGTGATTCCAGCGGCACAGGGCTTCGACGCCCATCATGGTGTCGCCGCTCTTGTTGACGATGGGCTGATACATCAGGCGCAACTGGCCTTCTTCGATCGCCTGGCGCAGGTCGCCTTCGAGAAGCTTGCGCTTGGACAGGTCGGCATCCATCGCCGCGTCATAGACGCAGGCGCGGTTGCGGCCTTCGTTCTTGGCGCGGTACAGCGCCATATCGGCGTAGCGCATGATGTCGGCGGCGCCGCCGCTATCGCGGTCGATGAGGGCGATGCCGATCGAGGCGCCGATGACGATGTTCTGGCCGCCGATATTGTACGGCGCGCAGATCGCGGTGATGATGCGCTGCGCCAGCACCATGGTCTTGGTGGTGTCGTTGCCGATGGCCGAGATCACCGCGAACTCGTCGCCGCCGAGGCGCGCGACCAGATCGCCGCCGCGCAAAGTGCTCGACAGCCGCAGCGTGACGTTGCGGATCAGTTCGTCGCCGACCGGATGGCCGAGTGTGTCGTTGACGTCCTTGAAATGATCAAGGTCGATATACAAAACGGCGGCCGGCGACTTGCTGGAGTGCACTTCGTCGATCACCGCCTCGAGCCGCTCGCCGAAGAAGATACGGTTGGGCAGGCCGCACAACGGGTCGTGCATGGCCAGGTAGCGCAGCCGCGTCTCGCCGGCGACGATCGCCACCGCGGTGCGGCGCATATAGCGCAGCACAAAGGCGGCGAGCAGGGCAAAGCCGGCGAGCGCCACGGCGATGAACGGCACCACGCTCTGGACGATTTCGGCGCCCGGCTGTTTCGGCGTCCAGGCGAAGTGCGCGATGCGCTCGCCATTGGGCGCGGTCAGTCTGTAGACGAAATCGCCCGGCGGCACGGCGTCGTCGTCAATCGCGCGCAGATTCACCAGGCCGAGCTGGGTGGCGATGCTGGCGAGGACGTCGGCATTGATGAACTTGACCGACAGCATGATCGGCGCGGCGATGTCGGCGGCGGGCGAAAGGCCGGCGTCGGACGCGACCGCGACCGTGGCGACCGCCGCCGGCTGGCCGAGGATGCTGCGCAGCGCCACCGCGTTATTGCGCGCGCCGGTCTCGGCCGGGACGGACTGGCCGAGGCGGATGGCGCCGGGCATGGTGGTGCTGCGGCCGCGCATGAAGTCGAGAAGTTCGATCAGTTCGGGACGCGCCTTCGCGAACCAGGCCTTGTCGGCGGCGTGGTGGCCGATCAGCGAATAGACCGGGTTGTCCTGGCCGTCGAACACCAGGATGTAGTCGTGCTTGAAATAGGCGGCGAGCCAGACGCCGGCGCGCTCGTCGGCCCAGAGCGGATCGAACTTGCGGCGGATATTCTGTGTCGCACTTTGCGAGGAGGCGACGCTGTCGATCTCGCGCAGGACGCGGGTGCCGTAATTGGCCAGCGCGCCGGAGAGCAGTTGATTTTCGTGGTCGATAGCGACTTCGTCGGCACGCTGCGCCGACGACAGCACGGCGACGACGATGCAGACGATGGCGACCGCGACGATGACGCCGATCGGGACCACCACGCTCAAGCGGGCGCGATCCCAGTGGGTGTACCGTTGCTGCCCGGAGGCGTGAGGCCCGGTCACGAACGACAAAATGACGTCCCCTAAAGCGTCCAGTTCACTGGACTTTTCGGGACCGACGCTAGGCCGGAAAGCTTGCCAATGGCTTTCGGTATGGCCGGCCTGCGCGGAGTGCGGGGGTACCAGGCGGCAATTTGGCGGTTGGCGTTAATGCCGGGTAAATGTGGCGAGGCCAGAATCGTGGCAACCGGCCGCTCCGGCTCGATCCGCATTGGCTCGAAAAATCGGGAACTCACCCCGGGCTGCGATAGGGCGGGCGCGGGATGGCGATGTGCGCCGCGCGCAGCGCGCCCGACCAGCGCTCGCGCAAATCCTGGAAATAAGGCTCGCCCGGCTCAATGCGGTAGTTGACCTCCGACTCGCAGGCGTCGCGCTTCGCGACCAGGAGATCGATCGGCAGGCCGACGGCGAGGTTCGAGCGCATGGTCGAATCCATCGAGATCAGGCCGATCTTGAGCGCGTCGTAAATGTCGGTGTCGAAGGAAATGGCGCGGTCGAGCACCGGCTTGCCGTATTTGTGTTCGCCGATCTGAAGATAGGGCGTGTCGGTGGTACACTCGATGAAATTGCCGGCCGAGTAGATCATGAACAGGCGCAGGCGGCCGCCCTTGATCTGGCCGCCGAACAGAAAGCCGATGCCGTGATCGACGTCGGCTTCTTCCAGCGCCTTGCCTTCGACGCGCTGGATGGCACGGATGGCGTTGCCAATGCGCTGCGCCGCCTTGAACATGGTCGGCGCGTTCATCAGCGTTTCGAGTTCGCCGGTTTCCGGATTTTCGATGCCTTCGGTGAGCATCGAGCGCACGGTCTGGCTCAATGACAGATTGCCGGAGGAGGCGAGCGCCATGATGCGTTCGCCCGGCTGCGTATAGATGTGCAGCTTGCGGAAGGTGGAAACGTTGTCGAGGCCGGCATTGGTGCGCGTGTCCGCGATCATCACCAGGCCTTCACGCACGAGAATTCCGCAGCAGTAGGTCATGGCATCCGTCTTCTTCCGGTCGGGGCGTCAGCGCGCGGGGTTAAGCCGACGCGCCGGTTGGTTCACGATTGGGATTGCGATTGCGACTGCCAGTTGGCCTGCTCGACATTGATCGTCACTTTAAGCGTTTCGCCGCTGCCGCCGTAGCGGGTGCCGCGCACCGGCGCCGCGCCGAGATAGTCTAGCCCGACGGCGACGCGCACATGCGCTTCGGTCGGCGAAATGGCGTTGGTCGGGTCGAAGCCGACCCAGCCGAGTTTGTCGACGTAAGCTTCGGCCCAGGCGTGGCCGGCATCCTGCGCGCTGGTGTCGTCCTCGCGATAAAAGTGGCCGCTGATATAGCGCGCCGGAATGCCGAGATGGCGCGCCGCGGCGATGAAGATGTGCGTGCCGTCCTGGCAGACGCCGCGCTTGCCGGCGAAGGCTTCCGCCGCCGTGGTCTCGACCTGGGTCGGCTCGGTGTCGAAGGTCATCTCGGCGTTGAGGCGCATCATCAGCGCGTGCAGCAATGTCAGCGTGTCGGTACCGGCCTCGGTGCGCGTCGCTTCGGCGAAGTCGATAATGGCGGGGTCCGGCATGGTCAGCGCGGTCTCGCGCAGATAGAGGGCGGGCGGAAACCGTTCGATCGCGCCGTTGACGATGCCGTGGGTGTCCTGGGTGTCGACTTCGCCGGCCACCGTCACCGACAGTTCGTCGAACGGGCCTTCGGCGTTGAAGAAGTGACTGATATTGCCGAAGGCGCCTTCCCGCTGATGCAACTGGCAATCCTGCGATACCTCGACCCGCCAGTTGACCACGTATTGGCCGTCATGGTTGCGCGGGGTGAGGCGCAGCA
>CAMAUC010000017.1 GCA_945861265.1 Rhizobium sp. Q54
GGCGGCGGCGGTCTTGCCGTGCTCCTGGACGATTTCACCTAGTCGGGCAGCGACAATTCGGCGATTGACACTATCGATTGCCAAACCGTGGAGCGGCTTCCAGTAGTTCATCAAATAGCGATGATCGGCGATATAGGTGTTCCTGCGGACGCCAGGCTTTTTCTTATCGAGATAGCGGTTCACCAGCGGGCCGACTTTAATTGCGGCGCGGGCTCTCGCTTCGACCTTTGCGGCCTGTGGGTCGCCACCGAGAACAACGGTAGCGAAGCGCTTTTGAGCAGCGGCGCGGGCGGCCCTTAAATCGACCTTCCGTACGTCGCCCAACGTCTCCCGCCGCTGTGCCCCGTTCGCGCGGTATTGCGCGATCCAGACCCGCTTTCCGCCCGCCCTAAGGCGGATTCCAAAGCCCGGTAGATCGTCATCGAAGACGATCAGGTCAGTCTTGCCGTTCGGCAGCTCAAGCGCAGCGATTGTATCCTTTGTGAATTCCATGGTGTCCTCCGGTTGGGAAGCAGGAGATCACGCGCCACTGAGCGCTTCGGGACTTGCATGGGAAGCAACCATACGGCATTTCGTGTTGTCTCATGCGCCTTTCAACATGTGGCAAAGTCGAAATTTGTGGATAATTTCAACTAGTTGGTCGCTCGTGATATTTCCTGAGCGCTTAAGCTATCTGATAGCCGGAGATCGACAGCACATGCGCCAGGCTCGATATGTACATCGCGTCGTTGACCGGCGTTGAGATCGCATCGCGTTTGCCCGTAATCAAGGCCGAGGCAATGGCGCCGCGATCGCCCGGAATGATCGCGCGAATGCGGCGGTCCATTGCCTCGCGCAAGGTGTCGAAGAACGCGGCGTAACGCAGCCAGGCGCCGCCTTCGACCGGCGGCGTCTCGGTGCGGATTTTGCCGAGCACATATCCCGATGCGCCGATCTGCTGGAAATACATGTCGCGGGCAAAGTCGTAGCCGCCGGGACGCAATGGCGCGAGCGGCGGCGACAAATGCGCTTTGAAGGCGACATAGGCGCCGACCGCAGGCGCCGTGCCCTTGCGGACCGAGACGCGCACACGCTCCGGCTTCTCGGCGATGCGTGCGGCGTCGAAACGGTGGACACGCACGACAATGCGGTCGCTCTTCTCGCGCTCCTCGCGGGTTTCGACAAAGCCTGCAAGCTGCGCGGTCCAGGTCGAGACCGGCAGCACCGGATGCGCGATGCGCAAACTATGCAGGGTGACCAGACAAAACCCGCAAGCCATCGCCGCCAGACCAAGCGCCAGCGGAAAGCCGGCCGGCCGGCGGCGCGCGGCAATGGCGACGGCGATTGTCGCAAGCGCCAGCGCGGACGCTGCCCACCAGGCCGGTTCGCGGTCGGCGGCGAAATAGAGCGCAATGCCGGCGCCAAAGGCGACCGGCAACCAGGGGAGCAGGCGTCCGGGCGCGACCTCTGCCGCCAGCCATTGCGATAGCGCCTGACGCAGGCCATTGGCCCGTTCGGTCAAACCGTCCGGCAGCCACACGGCGGCGCGGCGGCGTGCGCTATCGACGCCCGCCGCCCACGCTTTGGCCCGGATTTTCGGCTGCTCCGCCACGCCACGCCCCAACGCAAGACACAACCTGGCAAGACGCTATCGCATCCATGGGTTGCATCTAGGGGAACGGTTGTGAACGGACGAAATTACCCTGCCGCCTTATCCTTGGCCACGTCCTTGGCGTAGGTGTCGCGCAGTCCGATGGTGCGGTTGAAGACGAGCTTGCCGGGCGCGGAATCCTTGTCGAGGCAGAAATAGCCCTGGCGTTCGAACTGCACCGGCACTTCGAGCTTGGCTTCAGCGAGCGACGGCTCGAGCCGCGCGCCTGTCAAAACCTCAAGCGACTGCGGATTGATACCGGCGGCGAATGTGTCGGCGTCGGCGCTTGGATTGGGATCGCTGAAAAGCGGATTGTAGATCCGCACTTCGGCGGGGATCGCATGCGCGACCGACACCCAGTGAATGGTTGCCTTGACCTTGCGGCCGTCCGGCGAATTGCCGCCTTTGCTCGCCGGATCGTAAGTGCAGCGCAGTTCGACGACCTCGCCGGCAGCGTTCTTCACGACGTCCTTGCAGGTGACGAAGTAAGCGTAGCGCAGCCGCACTTCGCGGCCCGGCGACATGCGGAAAAACTTCTTCTCCGGCAGTTCCATGAAGTCGTCGCGCTCGATGTAGAGTTCGCGGGTGAATTTGATTTTGCGCGAGCCAGCGGCTTCGTCATCGGGATGATTGACGGCCTCGAGTTCCTCGCCCTCGCCTTCCGGATAGTTCTCGATCACGACCTTGATCGGCTTCAACACCGCCATGCGCCGCCACGCGGTTTTGTTGAGCGCCTCACGTACCGAAAAATCCAGCGCGCCGAGGTCGACCTGGCTGTTGGCCTTGGCGACGCCGATGCGCTTGATGAAATCGCGGATCGCATCCGGCGGCACGCCGCGCCGCCGATAGCCGGCAATCGTCGGCATGCGCGGGTCGTCCCAACCCTTGACATGACCGCCGCGCACCAGTCCGGTCAGCACGCGCTTCGACAGCAAAGTATGCGTGAGATTGAGCCGCGCCATTTCGTACTGATGCGGCTTTGACGGCACGCTCAAATTCGCGATGAACCAATCGTAGAGCGGCCGGTGATCCTCGAATTCGAGAGTGCAGATCGAATGGGTGATGCCTTCGATGGCGTCGGACTGGCCGTGCGCGAAGTCGTAACTTGGATAAATCTTCCACGCCGTGCCGGTGCGCGGATGCGAGGCTTCGACGATGCGATACAGCACCGGGTCGCGCAAATTAATGTTGCCGGAGGCCATGTCGATCTTGGCGCGCAGCGCGCATTTGCCGGCGGCGCATTTGCCGTCCTTCATCGCGGCAAACAGCGTCAGATTTTCCTCGACCGAGCGGCTGCGGTACGGGCTGTTCTTGCCGGGTTCGGTCAAGGTGCCGCGGTTTAGCCGCATCTCGTCGGCGCTCTGGTCGTCGACGTAAGCCAGTTCCTTCTTGATCAGTTCGACCGCCCAGCCGTAAAGCCGGTCGAAATAATCCGAGGCGTATTTGACCTCGCCAGACCATTTAAAGCCGAGCCAGGTGACGTCACGCTCGATGGCGTCGATGAATTCCTGTTCTTCCTTGGCCGGATTGGTGTCGTCGAAGCGCAGATTGCAGCGTCCGCCGAACTCCTCGGCAATGCCGAAATTCAGGCAGATCGCTTTAGCGTGACCGATGTGCAGGTAGCCGTTCGGCTCCGGGGGAAAGCGGGTGACCACCTCTTTGGCGCGGCCCGCGGCAAGGTCCGCCGCCACGATCTCGCGGATGAAGTCGCGCGCGGCTTCCGCCGCCCCGTTCTGTGCCTTGTCGTCGCTCATCGTTCAGAACCTGTTGGCCAATTGGACATACCCAATGACGTGCCCCTCGGCCTCATGTCAAATGCGCTGTTACCCTGCGAGGTAACTGTGATACAGGGCGCGTAATGAGCGAACCTGTCGTCACCCGATTTGCCCCTTCCCCCACCGGCTTCCTCCACATTGGCGGCGGGCGGACGGCTTTATTCAACTGGCTTTATGCGCGCCGCTTCGGCGGCAAGATGCTGCTGCGAATCGAGGACACCGACCGCGAGCGTTCCACCGACGCCGCCATTGCCGCCATTATAGACGGGCTGAACTGGCTGGGCCTCTCTTGGGACGGCGACATCGTCTACCAGTTTACCCGCGCCGCCCGGCATCGCGAGGTCGCCGAGCAATTGCTCGCCGAGGGCAAGGCCTATCGCTGCTACGCTTCGCCTGAGGAACTCACCGCCATGCGCGAGGCGGCGCGCAAGGAAGGCCGCGCCAAACTCTATGACGGCCGCTGGCGCGACCGCGACCCGTCCGAAGCGCCGTCTGGCGTCAAGCCGGTGATTCGCCTCAAGGCGCCGCAAACCGGCGAGACGGTGATCGAAGACCAGGTGCAGGGCCGCGTCGTCTGGCAGAATGCCGATCTGGACGATCTGGTGCTGCTGCGCTCCGACGGCAATCCGACCTATATGCTGGCCGTGGTGGTCGACGACCATGACATGGGGGTCACCCACATCATCCGCGGCGACGACCACCTGACCAATGGCGCCCGGCAGAAGCATATCTACGAAGCGCTCGGCTGGAACGTGCCGGTCATGGCGCATATCCCGCTGATCCACGGGCCGGATGGCGCCAAGCTGTCAAAGCGGCACGGCGCGCTCGGCATCGAAGCCTATCGAGCCATGGGCTACCTGCCGGCGGCGATGCGCAATTATCTGGTGCGGCTGGGCTGGGCGCATGGCGATCAGGAAACATTTTCGACCGAGGAAATGATCGCCGCCTTCGACCTGCCTGCGATCGGCCGCGCGCCGGCGCGCCTCGATCTCGCCAAGCTGGATAACCTCAACGGCCACTACATTCGCAGCACCGGCGACGCCGAGCTCATCGGCATGCTCGAGGGACTATTGCCGCACATCGCCGGTGGCGACGAACTGGCCGGCAAGCTGACGCCCGAGCTGCGCGCCAAGCTGCTGACCGCGATGCCGGGTCTGAAAGAACGCGCCAAGACGCTGATCGAGCTGTTCGAGGCTTCCCGCTTCCTGTGGGCCAGCCGGCCGCTTGAGATCAACGCCGCCGCCAAGGTGCTTTTGACCGACGAGGCCAGGGCCACGGTCGCGTCGCTGCTGCCGGATCTGGAAAAAGTCACGGAATGGAACGCGGCCGGCGTTGAGGCCGTGGTGCGCGGTTTTGCCGAAGGCTCCGGCGTCAAGCTCGGGGCGGTGGCGCAGCCCTTGCGGGCGGCGCTGACCGGCAAGACCACCTCGCCGCCGATCTTCGACGTGCTGGCCGTACTCGGCCGCGACGAGAGCCTGGCCCGGCTGCGCGACCTGAACCTCGCTCCATAGCGGCCGAGCGACGATTTGCCGAAATCTTAACGCGCCGCAAACCTTGGGCCGGCTACAGCCATGCTTATATAGCGGGCAGATCTACTCACTGCTCTATCTTGCAGCGCACACAAGGATGGGCTACCCAAATTAAGGCTGGAAGCCCGTTTTGCCGCCCCCGCGGCACGTTTCCTGCCACTGATTTTCACTAGCGCGCTGCCCGCTGCCAATCCCGAGGGCTCGACCATGGACGCCAAAACCGCCGCCAAAACCAACGGTTCGATTACCGTTGGAAACAAGAACTGGGACTTCCCGGTCTACAAGGGCACGATCGGCCCGGACGTGCTCGACATCGCCAAGCTCTATGGCGAGAGCGGCATGTTCACTTACGATCCCGGCTTCACCTCGACAGCGAGCTGTGAATCCAAGATTACCTACATCGACGGCGATGAAGGCATCCTGCTCTATCGCGGCTATCCGATCGAGCAACTCGCCGAACACGGCGACTTCCTCGAGACCTGTTACCTGCTGCTGTATGGCGAGCTGCCGACGCCGTCGCAGAAAGCCGATTTCGACTACCGCGTCACGCGCCACACCATGGTGCATGAGCAGATGAGCCGCTTCTTCCAGGGCTTCCGCCGCGACGCGCATCCGATGGCGGTGATGACCGGATCGATCGGCGCGCTGTCGGCCTTCTATCACGACTCCACCGATATCGCCGACCCGACGCAGCGTATGATCGCCTCGCTGCGCATGATCGCCAAGGTGCCGACGCTCGCCGCGATGGCCTACAAATATTCGGTCGGCCAGCCCTTCGTCTATCCGAAGAACGATCTCGACTACGCCTCGAACTTCCTGCGCATGTGCTACGCGGTGCCGACGGAAGAGTACAAGCCGAACCCGGTGCTGGCGCGCGCCATGGACCGCATCTTCATCCTGCATGCCGACCACGAGCAGAACGCCTCGACCTCGACGGTACGGCTGGCCGGTTCGTCCGGCGCCAATCCGTTCGCCTGCATCGCCGCCGGTTGCGCCTGTCTGTGGGGTCCGGCGCATGGCGGCGCCAACGAGGCCGCGCTCAACATGCTGGCCGAGATCGGCACCGTCGACCGCATTCCGGAATTCGTCCGCCGCGCCAAGGACAAGAACGACAGCTACCGGCTGATGGGCTTTGGCCACCGCGTCTACAAGAATTACGATCCGCGCGCCAAGATCATGCAGAAGACCTGCCATGAAGTGCTCGCCGAACTCGGCATCAAGGACGATCCGCTGCTCGACGTTGCCATGGAGCTGGAGAAGATCGCGCTGCACGACGAGTATTTCATCGAGAAGAAGCTGTACCCGAACATCGACTTCTATTCGGGCATCACGCTCAAGGCGATGGGCTTCCCGACCACGATGTTCACCGTTCTGTTCGCGGTCGCCCGCACCGTCGGCTGGATCGCGCAGTGGAAGGAAATGATCGAGGATCCGAAGCAGAAGATCGGCCGCCCGCGCCAGCTCTATACCGGCGCAGTACAGCGCGATTACACGCCGATTTCACGGCGCAAGTAGGCTCCACGCTACAGATAGGAAAAGGGCGGCTCATTGAGCCGCCCTTTTTGTTTATAATCACGCACGCTGTCGTGCGAACGACGTTGCCACGCCCTATTTCAGGCGTTGCCGGCTGGCGTGGCGCTACCGTTCGTTCGGCCATTCAGCTTCGGCGCCTTTGCGCCGTCATAGGCCCATTGCACATAAGCGCCGGCCCAGGTGAAGCCGCCGCCGAACGCCGCCAGCAGCAGCTTGTTGCCGGGCTTGAGCTTTGCTTCGTAGTCCCACAGGCAGAGCGGGATGGTGGCATTGGTGGTGTTGCCGTATTTGTGGATGGTCACCATGACCTTGTCCATCGGCAGCTTCATTTTCTCGGCGGTCGATTCGATAATGCGATTATTGGCCTGGTGCGGCACCAGCCAGTCGATCATGTCGCCGCGCAGATTATTGCGCGTGAGAATTTCGCCGGCGACCTCGGCCATCTTGGCGATGGCGAATTTGTAAACCGCCGCGCCTTCCTGATGAACGTAATGCTGGCGCAAGGCGACGCTCTCGGCCGAGGCCGGGATGCGGCTGCCGCCGGCCTTCTGATGCAGATGCACCCAGCCGGCGCCGTCGGAACGCACCAGCGAGTCCATAATGCCGTAGCCGGTCGTATCCGGCTCCAGCAGCACCGCGCCCGCGCCATCGCCGAATAGGACGCAGGTGGCGCGGTCGGTGTAATCGATGATCGACGACATCTTGTCGGCGCCGACGACGATGATCTTGCGCGCGTTGCCATTGGCGATGAACTGCGAGGCGATGTTGAGCGAATAGAGAAAGCCCGAGCAGGCCGCCTGCACATCGAACGAACCGATATCCTTGATCCCGACCATGTCGCAGATCAGGTTGGCGGTGGACGGAAACTGCATGTCCGGCGTGGTGGTGGCGCAAATCAAGAGATCGATTTCGGACGGGCTGGTGCCGGTCTTTTCCAGAAGGCCGCGCACGGCCTGCGCCGCCATATGCGAGGTTCCAAGCCCCTCGCCTTTGAGGATGTGACGCTCCTTGATGCCGGTGCGCTCTGTAATCCAGGCGTCGGTGGTATCGACCAGTTTCGCCAGATCGGCGTTGGTCAGCAGATCCGGCGGCACATAACCATGCACGGCGGTAATCGATGCTCGGGCGGGAACGGGCACAGGGGAAATCCAGGGTTCTGTCGTTTATGACGGCCAGCCGGCCGAGCGGAAGCCAAATTACGCCTTCGACAGCGGCGGCGCCACCGCCTGCTGAGGAAGTTGGTTAAATGCCCCCGGAACTTTGCAAAACAAGGGCAGCGGCGCGGTCACTGGGGGCAGGACCGCCAAGATTCATGATAAAGTCGAGTTTATTGAATTCGTCAACCTGGAGGCGTCTTTCCGGCGTGTCCGACAGGAGCGGCAGCAGGGCGGCCGTCATGGCCTCCACCGTAGCATCGCGCTGCAAGAACTCTGGCACCGCGTTTTTTCCGAGCACGAGATTGGCCAGGATTGCGCTTGGCGCGGAAATCATCGTCCGGGCGACCAGCTCTTCCAAAAGCGACACCTTGTAAGCCGCGACCATCGGAATGCCGGCCAGCGCCAGTTCCAGCGTCGAGGTGCCCGATTTGGTCAAGGCAGCGCGCGCCTGGCGGAACGCCAGATGCTTCTCGGCCGCCTCGGTCACGATCCGCACCGGCACCGGCCAGGCGGCGGTTGCCTCACGCACGGCTGTGGCGAGACGGGGAATGGCCGGCACCACGACCTCGATTGCGCCGAACCGTTTAGCTACGTCGCCAAGGGTCGCGCCGAACACCGGCGCCATGCGGCGGATCTCGCCGCTCCGGCTGCCCGGCAGCACCAGGATCAACGGCGGATCGGACATCCGCCGCATCGCCTCCTCGGCGCTCGGCCGCAGTTCGCCGACCCGCTCGCCGAGCGGATGGCCGACGAAGTCGGTCGGCGGTCCGCCGAGCCGCTGCATTGCCGCTGGCTCGAACGGCAAAAGCGCCAGCACCCGGTCGACATAAGATCGCATGGCGCGCGCCCGGCCGGGCCGCCAGGCCCACACCGACGGACAGACATAGTCGACAATAACGATATGCGGCGCGCGCGCGCGCACGCGACGCGCCACGCGGTGGGTGAATTCCGGACTGTCGATAATCACCAGTACGTCGGGGTTGGCGGCGATCACCGCGTCGGCCGCCTCGGCAATGCGTTTGAGAATTTTCGGCAGGCTCATGGCGATGGCGGCAAAACCGATAATCGCCAGATCGCCAAGTGGAAACAAACTCGGCACGCCCTCGGCCGCCATATGGCTGCCGCCGACGGCGGAGAAGCGCAGTCCTCCGCGCGCGCGCCGCAACGCCGCGATCAAAGCCGCGCCCAGCAGGTCGCCGGACTCCTCGCCCGCTACCAGATAGACATGCACCGCGCCGCTCGATTGAGTCATGGCGTTAACCGGGCAATTCCGCCGGCACGCCGACGACAAAAATTCCGGCGCGGTTGGCGATCTCGATCAAACGTTCCGGCTCGGCGATGATGGTCGCGCCGGCAATGACCGCGATGCCGGCAAGACCAGCCGACGCCGCGCGCTCGGCCGTGACCGGTCCGATCGACGGCAGATCGAAGCGGCGATCCTGGTTGGGCTTGGGCGCCTTCACCAGGACGCCAGTGCCGGCACGCGCGCGCATGCGGCCGCTGGCACGCAGGTCCGCGATCCGCGCCAGCATTTCGTCGGTGCCCTCGATCGCCTCTACCGCCACGATATGGCGGTTGGCGACAACGACGGCCTGACCGATATCGAAGGGGCCGGCGGCCTTGAGATAGTCGAGACCGAGCGCGATGTCGGCGCGGTCCTGCTCCGAGGGCTGGACACGGCCGATCGCATTTTCCGGCGCCAGAATTTCGGGCGCGACTTCATGCGCGCCGAGCAGCCGAAAGCCGTCCTGCTCCAGCAGCCGCCCCATGCCCGATAGCAAGTGATTGTCGCCGCCGCGAAACGCCGCGAGGATGCGCGGCATCAGCATCAGCGCCTTGAAATCCGGGCGCGTCCGCCAGACCGCGGGCCGGATCAACGCGCCGATCAGCACGACGTCGCGGCACCCTTCCGCGCGCGCCAGCCGCATGAACTTTCCGATCTGGCCGATATGCAGCCAGTGATGCGGAAAACGCTCGACCGCGGTGCCCTCGGCGGCACCGCGCAAGGGAAATAAAACGACGCGCCTTCCGGACGAAGCAACCTTGTCGGCGACCGCCAGCGGCAGGCTGCCGCCACCGCAAATCATGGCGAGCGGGCCGAGTTGGCTCACGGCGCTGGTCATGCGTCGGTGTCCGCCTCGCCGCGATTGATCGCCATGGTCAGCGGCCGCTTTCCGGCCCGGATGAATTCAAACATCCGGTTGACCAATGCATTGGACGCATGCGCGGCGGCGACACGTTCTATACGGGCGCGAAATTCGCCGTCGCCGAAAAACAGGTCGCGATAGGCGTCGCGCACGCCATGAATGTCGGCCTTCGACAGGCCGCGCCGGCGCATGCCGACGACGTTGAGGCCGACGAGAAAGGCGAGCGGCCCCTGCGCCATGCCGAACGGAATAACGTCGGCACGCACGCCGCTCATGCCGACGATCATGGCGCCTTCGCCGATGCGCACGAACTGCCGCACCGCGACATTGCCGCCGAACACAACCTTGTCGCCGACGCTGACGTGCCCACCCAGCATCGTATTATTGGCGAACACGACATTGTTGCCGACGATGCAGTCGTGGCCGATATGGGTGCCGACCATCAGGAAACAATTATTGCCGACCTGGGTGAGGCCGTGATCGTCCTCGGTGCCGGTGTTCATGGTGACGTTTTCGCGGATATCGCAATCCGCGCCGACCGTCAGCCGGGTCGGGCCGCCGCGATAGCTGAAGGATTGCGGCGGCGAACCCAGCGACGCGAACGGATGGATGACGGTACGCGGCCCGATCGTGGTGTGGCCGGTGACATTGACATGCGCGACGAGGCGGCAGCCGTCGCCGATCGCGACATGCGGCCCGATCGTACAATAGGGTCCGATCTGTGCGCCCTCGCCGATCACGGCGCCGGCCTCGATCCGCGCTGTCGGATCGATCCGTGTCTCGGCTTTGGCTTGCGTCATGGCGCCGCTCATCGGTCGGAGATCATCGCGCCGAGATCGGCCTCGGCGACAGTTACGCCGTTGACCTTGGCTTCGCCGTGATACCACCACATGTTCTTGCGGCGATTTGTGCGGGTCATGTGAAATTCGACCGTGTCGCCCGGCACGACCGGCTTGCGAAATTTCGCGTTGTCGATGGTCAGAAAGAACACCGATTTCGGCTGGCTTGACGAGGTCGCGGCAATGCACAGGACGCCGGCGGTCTGCGCCATGCCCTCGATTAGCAGCACGCCCGGAAAAATTGGATTGCCCGGGAAATGTCCCTGAAACTGCGGCTCGTTGATGGTGACATTCTTGATGCCGATGCCGAACTCGTCGCCGCGAATGTCGATCACCCGATCGACCAGCAGGAACGGATAGCGATGCGGCAGCATCTGCATCACGACGCCGATATCGGCGGCTTCCAGTTTTTTGACTGTTTCATCCATGGGCGGAGTTCTCATTCGTTGGCCGCGGGAGCGGCGCCGTCCTTTGCGCGCGCGAGCCGTTCAATCGCCATGATCTCGCGGAACCATTGCTTGATCGGCTTGGCCGGCGTACCGCCCCAACGCGCGCCGGGTGGAACATTGCCATTCACATTGCTGATCGCCGCGATCTGCGCGCCTTCACCGACGATGACGTCATTGTTGATGCCGACGCGCGCGCCGAGAACGACATAATCCTCCAGCGTCGAACTGCCGGAAATGCCGGTATGCGCCACCACGATGCAGTGCCGGCCGATGCTGACGTTGTGACCGATCTGGACCAGATTGTCGATCTTGGTGCCTTCGCCGATGACGGTATCGCGGATGCCACCACGGTCGATGGTGGTGTTGCCGCCGATTTCGACGTCATCCTGGATAATGACCCGGCCGACCTGCGGGACCTTGAGATGGCCGCCAGCGCCCATCACGAAGCCGAAGCCGTCCTGGCCGATCTTGCAGCCGGGATGAATGATGACGCGATCGCCAATCAGTGCGTTGGTCAGAACAGCGCCGGCGCTGATCGAACAGTCGCGGCCGATCCGCACATCCGCGCCGATCACGCAAGCGGCCCCGATGATTGTACCGCTGCCGATTTCGGTGCGCGGCCCGATCACCGCGCCGGGCTCGACGGTGACGCCATTTTCCAGCCGTGCGCTGGCGTCGATATGAGCGCCGGCCACAGCTCCCGACTGCGCCAGCGACGACGGGCGCAGCGATTGCGGAAACAAGGTGCGCGCTACCTGGACGAAAGCGCGGAACGGTTCACGCACCACCAGCACCGTTACCCGGGACGGTAATTCCTTAGCGAGGGCCGCGCTGGTCAGACATATGCCCGCATGGGTCCGGGCGGCCGCTCCGCTGAACCGCTTGGCGTCAAAAAATGCGATATCCGACGGCGAGGCGCGGTCGAGCGGCGCGACATTGACGATATGACGCGCACGCACCGGCCCTTCCGGCGCCGAAGCGCCGGTCAGGGCAACGATCTCGTCAAGCGACAGACCGCGCGTGTCGCGTAGGAATACCGGCTCGCTCATTCCGCAAGTGCCGCTCCGCCCAACGCAGCGACGATTAAAACTTCGTGCCGCCACCGAACCGGAAGAGTTGGGTCCGATCACACACTTGAGCGCCGCCCAACGCCGGAGTCGCACAGTATTTCTTGAGCGGATACGCCAGATCGAAGCGCAGCGGACCAAGCGGCGAATCCCAGATCAGACCGACGCCGACCGACGAACGGATGTTGCTGGCGTCGCCGAGACCGACGTCGAGCGTTTCAAGTGTGGTGGTCTGCGTATAGGAGGTCGGCCCCTTATACGCCCAGACCGAACCGGCGTCGGCGAATGTCGCCACCTTGATACCGATATCCTTGGGCAGGAAGTAAAGCGGCGTCTGGAATTCGAGACTGGTGCCCCAGTACATGGTGCCGCCGAGTGCGTCATTGGTGGTCCCGGGCGTCAGATCGCGCGGCCCGATGCCGCCAGGCGCAAAGCCGCGAACGATGTTCGGGCCCATCTGGAAGTGATCCAGCATGCGCAGGTCCTTGCTGCCCCAGCCAGCGATGTTGCCGCCTTGCAGCTTAACCACGCCGACCACGTCCGGCAGCACTTCGTAATAATTGCGCACTTCGGCGGTCGAGCGGATGAAATTTACGTCGCCGCCGACACCGGCAACGTCCTGCGTCAACGTCGCGAAGAGACCGCTGGTCGGCGATTTGTTGTTGTCGAGCGTGTTGTAGTTCGCCGTATAGCCAAGCATCGACACGACGACCGGACCGGCGGCCAATTCCTTGCGGATCGGCAGCGCGGCCGGCTGACAGCCCGTCCCCGCCGGATAACAGTTATACATCGAGTCCAGGCCGATTTCCTGGCGATACAGCGAATAATGCGGCTGCAACGACAGTTCTTCGGTCAGCGCGAAACCAAGGCGCAAATTGGTGCCGACCGTCGAGGTTTCGTAGGACACCGTCGATGACGCCAGGTTCTTCTTGGCGAAGAGATCGATGCCGCCAGCCATGCGGTAGCCCATCAGATAGGGCTCTACGAACGACAGTTCAAAACCGCGGGTGCGCTGGCCGTAGCTCACCGTCGCTTTAGCGAGCTGACCACGGCCCATAAGGTTACGGTCGGCGACGCTGGCTTCGGCGATGAAACCGTCCGCGGTCGAGAAGCCGCCGGAGATCGAGAATTCGCCGGTCGACTTTTCCTCGAGATCGACGTTGACGACGACGCGGTCCGGCGCCGAGCCGGGCTCGTTGGTGATCTTGACGGTCTTGAAGAATTCGAGGTTCTTCAGGCGGCGCTCGGCGCGATCGACCAGCGCCCGGTTATAGGCATCGCCCTCGCTGAGATCGAATTCGCGGCGAATGACATAGTCGCGCGTGCGGACATTGCCGCGAATATTGATACGCTCGATATAGGCGCGCATGCCTTCATCGACCACGAAAACAAGATTGATCGTGCGCGCTTCGGGATTGCGGTCGCCGCGCGGGCGCACATTGGCGAAAGCGTAACCGCGCTTGGCGGCTTCGATCGTCATCGCCTCGACGCTCTTTTCGAGCATATCGGCATTGTAAACGCTGCCGGGGCTGACCTTCAGCACGCCGCGCAAGGTGTTCGAGTCGATCGTCTTCACGTTCGAAACCACATCGACGGTGCCGACACGGTATTGATTGCCTTCTTCGATATTGAAGGTGATGACAAAGCCCTTCTTGGCCGGATCGTATTCACCGACCGCCGAGACGATGCGCACATCGGCATAGCCGCTCTTGAGATAGAACCGGCGCAACAGATCGCGGTCGGCTTCGATGCGATCCGGATCGTAAATATCGGTCGACTGCAAGAAGCTGAGGAAGCCGCTCTCCGAGGTCTTGATGACCTCCTTCAGGCGGCCGTGCGAAAACGCCTTGGCGCCGACAAACTTGATGTCCTTGACGCCGGTCTTGTCGCCTTCCTTGATTTCGAAAACCAGGTCGACGCGATTGTTCGGCAATTCGATGATCTTGGGTTCGACGGAAACGTCGAAGCGGCCGCTGCGGTTATAGATTTCGATGATGCGCTGCACGTCCGCCTGCACGGTCGGCTTCGACAAAGTGCCGCGCGGCTTGGACTGGACTTCCTGCTTGAGCTGATCGTCCTTGGCTTTTTTGTTGCCTTCAAAGGCGACGCGGTTCAGCACCGGGTTCTCGACCACGGTTACGACGATACGATTGCCGGAATGATTGATGCGCACGTCGGCAAACAGGCCGGTCGCATATAGCGCCTTGAGGCCTTCATCGACTTCCTGCGGACCGAGACGGCCGCCGGGGCCCGGACGGAAGTAAGAGCGGACGGTATCCACTTCAACGCGGCGATTGCCTTCGACCACGATCGAGCCAACGGATTGCGCCATTGCCGCACCGCTCGACGCAAACGTCGCAACGCCGGCACCCACAAGGATACCACCGAGGACCAAAATGCTAAGGGCAAGTCCCCGAACCACCCGCACACTAAGTCTCATGCGCTACGCGCCCTTTATCCCTGCGGAATAACCGCGATCCTTGCGGTAATACCGTCGCTTCCTTACGGCCGAAGCCGCCGCGCACCCGAGAATCTCAGGCCGACATTCGTTAGCTTTGTACAGCGTTTTGGACGCACTGCAAACGAAACCGCCGGGCCAAGTTTCCCTTTCCTCTCATAAAGTTGCCCATAGGCAACGATCAAAAGCAACGACTAGGAGGTCGCCAGGTGCAGGATGTCATTAAAGGTTGCAAAAAGCATCAACATTACGACGATTGCCAGGCCAATCCGGAACCCGAACTCCTGGGCCCGCTCTGACAGGGGGCGGCCACGGGCCGCCTCGATTCCATAGAACAAAAGGTGACCGCCATCCAGCAAGGGGATCGGAAACAGGTTCAAAAGGCCAATTGAGACCGAAAGCACCGCGGTCAGGTGCACCAAAGCGGTAAATCCGGCCGTGGCCACCTGCCCCGACACTTGGGCAATCCGGATAGGCCCGCCGAGCTGGTCGGCGGCTTCGCGCCCGGCAAAGATACCGCCGATATAGGACAGAGTCCGGTCGACGACGAACCAGGTCTCCTGCGCGCCGGCCGCGATCGCGGTCAGCGGCCCCATTTTCTCGGTTTTGATGTCGCCGGCGGCCATCGAGCGGCTGATGCCGAGTACGCCCAGCTTGTGGACGTTGCCGAAATTATCCTTCAGCTCGCGCATCTGCGGCACGGCCTTGAGGGTGACCGGCACGCCGCCGCGCTCGATCTCGACGCTCAGGGTTTCGCCGGCGCTGATGCTGACGATGCGTTGCATGTCGGAGAAACTGTCGATCCGGCTACCGTTGATCGCCACGACCAGGTCGCCGGGCTTGAAGCCGGCGGCCTGGGCGGCGCTGCCGTCCTGGATGGCATCGACCCGCGCGGTGGTGGTCTGCTTGCCGGAAATCATGAAAACGCCGGCGAAGATCGCAATCGCCAGGATGAAATTGGCGATAGGCCCGGCCGCCACCACGGCGGCCCGCGACCCGACCGGCTTGTGAATGAAGCTGTCATTGCGCTCGGCTTCGGTCATGACCGCCGCAGCCGCATGATCGGGCACGCTGGCCGCATTGTCGTCGCCGAAGAACTTCACATAGCCGCCGAGCGGAATGGCGGAGAGCTTCCAGCGCGTGCCGCGTTTGTCGTTAAAGCCGACGATCTCGGGACCGAAGCCCAGCGAGAATACCAGAACCTTGATGCCGCACCAGCGCGCCACCAGGAAATGGCCGAGTTCATGGAAGAACACGACAACGGTCAGCACAAACAGAAACGGCACGACATAGCCGACCACGCCGCCGCCGAATGCGCTCAAACTCGCCATGATATCGGTACCCATTACAAACCCTCACCGCCCATAAGGCCGTCATCAGTATTACGGAAAGATTACTACGATGCCTTTACGGCATTCAAAAGGTCACGCGCCAGACCGCGCGCAATATGGTCGATAGCCAGTGCCGCATCGATATCGGCCGGTTCGGACAAAAGGCCGCGGGCGTCGGCCGCCGCGAGGGTTTTCTCGACCAAGGCGGCAATGGCCAGGAATGGTATCCGGCCGCCGATGAACTCGGTCACCGCTACCTCATCGGCCGCGTTCAAAACGGTTGGCGCCGCCCCGCCTTTTACCATCGCCTGGCGGGCCAGACCCAGGGCCGGAAACCGCGCCAGGTCGGGCTCCTCGAATGTCAGTTCACGCAAAGCCGCCAGATCGAGGCGCGGCGCCGGGCCGTCGATGCGCGCCGGCCAAGCCAAACAATGCGCGATCGGCACCCGCATGTCGGCCGGGCCCAGTTGCGCCACCACCGATCCGTCGCGGAATTCGACCAGCCCATGCACCACAGATTGCGGATGCACCAGCACGTCAATCTCATGCGGCGGCAACGCGAACAAATGATGCGCCTCGATCAGCTCCAGCCCCTTGTTCATCAGGCTGGCGGAATCGATTGTGACCTTCGGCCCCATCGACCAGTTCGGATGGCGCAGCGCCTGCTCCGGCGTCGCCTGCCGGATCGCGTCCAGCGACCAGGTGCGGAACGGACCGCCCGATGCCGTCAGGATGACACGACGAACATCCTCGCGCCGGCCAGCACCCATCGCCTGGAACAGCGCATTATGTTCGCTGTCGACCGGCAGCACGGTGGCGCCGGAGGCGGCCGCGCTGCGCATGAACAGCGCACCGGCGCACACGAGGCATTCCTTATTGGCAAGCGCGACCGTGGCGCCCCGACCGATCGCCGCCATGGTCGGTTTCAAGCCGACCGCGCCGGCAATCGCCGCCATCACCCAGTCGGCTGGATAAAGCGCCGCTTCGATCAGCGCCGCCTCGCCCGCCGCCGCTTCGATGCCGCTGCCGGCCAGCGCGTCTTTCAACGCGGCGTAACAATCAGGATCGGCAACCACCGCGACGCGAGCGCCGACATCGCGTGCGACTTGCGCCAGCGCCGTCACGTTGCGGCCGGCGGCGACGCACTCGACGCGGTAAAGCGTCGGATTGCGCTTGATCAGATCGACGGTACTGGCGCCGATCGAACCGGTGGCGCCGAGGATAGTGACGCTGCGCGGCGCATCCCCCGGCAACGGCGCCGACATCGATCGCGCTTTGGCGACGGCGATGGCGTTCATGCCCTCACCATATCAGTAAACCGCGCGCCGCATCGGCGGCACCGCCGCGCAGCACGCCGATCAGGCAGCCGACCAGCGCCGCCGCCCAGAAACCGTCGAGCCGGTCCATCACGCCGCCGTGGCCGGGGATCAACTGGCTGGAATCCTTGGCGCCGAATTTTCGCTTCACGTGGGATTCGAACAGGTCACCCGCTTGCGCGCAGACCGACAGCAGCAGCGCAACAACCGCGATCGCGATCGTGCTGAACGATCCGAACAGGCGGGCGACGATGACCGCGACGATCATTGCGCCGAGCGTTCCGGCGATCGCGCCCGACCAGGTTTTTTTCGGGCTGACGCTCGGCATCAGCTTGGGTCCGCCAATGGCGCGGCCGGCGAAGTAGCCGAAGATGTCGGTCGACCAGACAATCGCAAACAAAAGGACGATGGCGAGCAGACCGTAAGCCGCATCGGCGCGCAGCCATACCGGCGCGACAAACATCGCCGCTGCGTAGACAAAGCCGCAGGCGATCCAGGCCGGGCCTTTGACCAGCCGCGTCCATTCCCACGCCACGGCGGCGGCCGCCGCGGCCCAGAACAGCGCGAAGGCCCAGCCGCCATAATAGGCAGCGGCCAGCGCGAACGGAATGAGGACGATGGCCGAGGCGATGCGCTGCGTCAGGTTGCTGACTGTGGATTTGCCGCTGGGCTCGATTGCGTTCACGGGGTTCAGGAACCGGTCTTTGCGGCGGCAGCGCCGGACAGTCCGCCGAAACGCCGCTCGCGCTGCCGGTATTCGCGGATCGCGCCTTCCAGCGTCGCGCGATCGAAGTCGGGCCAGTTGGCCGGGACGAAGACCAGTTCGCTGTAGGCCGACTGCCACAGCAAAAAGTTCGACAGCCGCTGCTCGCCGCTGGTGCGGATGATGAGATCGGGATCGGGCATGTCGGCGGTGTCGAGAAATCCGGCGATCGTATCGACCGTGATATCCTGCGGCTTGAGCGTGCCTTGCGCGACCGCTTCGGCGGCGCGGCGCGCGGCGCCGGCAATTTCCTGACGCGCCCCGTAATTGAAGGCGACCACCAAAGTCAGCCCGGTATTTTCCTTGGTCAGTTCCTCGGCCTCGATTAGCAGCCGGCCGATGTCGGCCTCAAGGCCGGCGCGTTCGCCGATGATGCGCACGCGCACACCGCTCTTGTGCAATTCTGCCAGATCGTTGCGAATGAAGCGGCGCAACAGGCCCATCAACTCGCCGACTTCGGCTGCCGGACGCGACCAGTTTTCCGAGCTGAACGAAAATATCGTGATGATCCGGATGCCGATTTCGCCGGCGGCGCGGATCGTGCGGCGCAACGCTTCGACGCCGCGGCGGTGTCCCTCGACCCGCGGCAAGCCGCGCGCCGCCGCCCAGCGGCCATTGCCATCCATGATGATGGCGACGTGATGCGGCACCGCGGCAATGCCATCAGCCGATAGGGTGCTCTGCGGGACCTCGGGCTCGGACATGTCTTTAAGACCTCAAACGGTGAGGATCTCCTTTTCCTTTGTTCCGAGCAGCGCATCGACTTCGGCAATGCCGGCGTCGGTCGCCTTCTGGATTTCCGCAGTGAAGCGCTCGATCTCGTCCTTGCCGTGATCCTTTTCCAGTTTTTTGAGCGCATCCATCGCGTCGCGGCGGACATGGCGCACGGCGATACGCGCGTTCTCGGCGTATTTGTGCGCGAGTTTCACCAGCTCCTTGCGGCGCTCCTGGTTGAGTTCGGGAATGCGCAAACGGATCGTCTGGCCGTCGGTCGCCGGCGACAGGCCCAGATTGGAATCGACGATGCCCTTTTCCACAGCCTTGACCAGCGACTTGTCCCAGACACTGACGGCGATCATGCGCGGCTCCGGGATGGTGACGCTGGCGACCTGAACGATCGGCATCATAGCGCCATAGGCGTCGACCATCACCGGATCGAGAAGATGCGCCGAGGCACGGCCGGTGCGCAGTCCCGACAGTTCGCCTTTGAGCGCGGTCGAGGCGCCAGCCATGCGCCGCTTGATGTCGTTGATATCGTGCGTTGCGTTTGCCATGACGAGTCCCCCAACAAGATGCCGCTGACTTTTCGCTTTGGGCGCGAACCCGGTTTCACCGCGCTCGCGTTTCGTCAGCCCGTTTGCAATTCCACTCAGCCTCAACTAGCCGACGACGGTCGTGCGCCCCTGACCGCGCAGAACCGTCTCGATCGCGTTTTCTCCGGCGATCGAGAAAACGATGATAGGCGTCCGGTTCTCCCTAGCAAGCGCGAAGGCGGCGCCGTCCATCACCCGAAGGTCCTTTTCGATCGCTTCCTGATGGCCGAGGCGCTCGTAACGCTTTGCGTTTGGGTCCTTTTTGGGGTCGGCGGTATAGACGCCGTCGACATTGGTGGCCTTGAGTACGGCTTGGCATTCCAGCTCGGCGGCGCGCAGCACGGCGGTGGTGTCGGTGGTGAAAAACGGGTTGCCGGTCCCGGCGGCCAGCAAAACCACCCGGCCCTTGGCCAGATTCTTCATGGCGCGCTTGCGGTTATAAGTTTCGCAGACCGAGGTCATGGCGAGTGCCGACAGCGTGCGCGCCTCGCGGCCCTGCCGCTCGATGGCCGCTTCCAGCACCAGGCAGTTCATCACCGTCGCCAGCATGCCCATGGTGTCGCCGACCGGGCGCGGCACGCCGCGCGAGGAGACTTCGACGCCGCGGAAAATGTTGCCGCCGCCGACGACGACCCCGAGCTCGACCCCAAGCTTGGCGGTTGCCGCGAGATCGGCGGCGATGCGTTCGACGGTCGCCTGATCGATGCCGAAGGGCTTGTCGCCGTTGAGCGCTTCGCCGGAAAGCTTGACGATGACGCGCTTGTAAATCGGATCAGACATAAGTGGCGACCCTAAAATTCATCAGCACATCAAGACGCGAAACCGGCGCCCAAGTTTGGCCTTGGGCGCCGGTCGAATTAATCAGCTCTGGCCGGCCGCCGCGGCGACTTCGGCGGCGAAGTCGGCTTCCTGCTTTTCGATGCCCTCGCCGAGACCGTAACGCACGAAGCCCGTGATCTTGATCGGACCGCCGACCTTGCCTTCGGCTTCCTTGACCGCCTGCGCCACCGACTTCTTGCCGCTGTCGTCGAAGATGAAGGGCTGCTCGAGGAACGTCTGTTCCTTGTAAAAGGTCTTGATGCCGGATTCGACGATCTTCTCGATCATCGCCTCGGGCTTGCCCTGCTGACGGAATTTGTCGGCCAGCACATCCTTCTCGCGCTTGACGATTTCCGGATCGACACCCGACGCATCGAGCGCCAGCGGATTGGACGATGCGACATGCATCGCCAGCTGACGGCCGAGCGCGGTCAGTTCATCGACATTGCCGGTCGATTCAAGACCGACGAGCACGCCGATCTTGCCGAGACCATCGCTGACCGCGTTGTGAATGTAGGAGCCAATCGCGCCCTTGGAGACTTCGACAATCGCGGCGCGGCGCAGCGACATGTTCTCGCCGATCTTGGCAATCGTGTCGTTGATCGCCTCGTTGACGCTGATCGCGCCGACCTTGGCGGCCTTGATCGCTTCGACATCGGCGCCGGCGTCGAATGCGACATTGGCGGCCATCTTGACGAGGCCCTGGAACAGGTCGTTGCGGGCGACGAAATCGGTTTCCGAATTCAGTTCGACGACGACCGCCTTGGGACCGCGAACGGAGACGCCAATCAAGCCTTCGGCAGCGACGCGGCCTGCCTTCTTGGCGGCCTTCGACAGGCCCTTCTTGCGCAGCCAATCCTGCGCGGCTTCCATCTCGCCGCCGGTCTCGGTCAGCGCGGCCTTGCAATCCATCATGCCTGCGCCGGTCGACTCGCGCAGTTCCTTGACCATTTGTGCGGTGATCTGTGCCATCTCGATAATTCCTTCAACGGATCGCGGCCGGCCGGGCCGGCGGCGTCGTTCAATCCCGATTCAAAGAAACCGGCGCCCGCGTGTTGCCGCGGGCGCCAGCTTTTATTACTCGGCTTCCGCCGTCATCTGCTTGGCCTTGGCGACCCAGCCATCGACGCGGCCCGGCAGGCCGACTTCTTCGCCGACATTATGCGCGGCGGTGGCCGACAGTTCGGCGATCTGCGTGTAGTGGAAAATGCCGAGATCGTTGAGCTGCTTTTCTATCGCCGGCGAAATACCCGGCAGCTTCTTGAGGTCGTCGGCGACGCCGCGCGGACCGGCAAGCTGCTCGAAGCCGAGATCGGCCGCGGCCGGCACGGTCGGGATGGTTTCCGCCATGATCGGCTTTTCCTGGGCGCCGAGATCGACGCCGCGCTCGCCCTGCGAACGCGAAATGCCGTCAAGCGCGGCGCGCGCGATCAGGTCGCAATATAGCGTCACGGCGCGGGCGGCGTCATCATTGCCCGGGACCGGATAGGTGATGCCGGCCGGATCGCAGTTGGTGTCGATGATCGCGGCGACCGGAATGTTCAGACGGCGCGCTTCCTTGATCGCGATGTCTTCCTTGTTGGTGTCGATCACGAAGATCAGGTCGGGCACGCCGCCCATATCCTTGATGCCGCCGAGCGAGCGGTCGAGCTTGTCGCGCTCGCGCTGCATCGTCAGGCGTTCTTTCTTGGTGTAGCTCTGCGCAGCGCCGGTGCCGAGCATCTCCTCGAGCTTGCGCAGGCGCGAGATCGAGCCGGAGATGGTCTTCCAGTTGGTCAGCGTGCCGCCGAGCCAGCGCGAATTGACGTAATACTGCGCCGACTGCTTGGCCGCCGCGGCGATGCCGTCGGCCGCCTGGCGCTTGGTGCCGACGAACAGGATGCGGCCGCCCTTGGCGACCGTGTCGCTGACGGCCTGGAGCGCGCGCTGAAGCATCGGCACGGTCTGGGCGAGGTCGACGATGTGAATGTTGTTGCGGGTGCCGAAGATGTATTGACCCATCTTCGGGTTCCAGCGGTGGGCCTGATGGCCAAAGTGCACGCCAGCTTCCAATAGCTGACGCATCGTGAAGTCAGGAAGAGCCATTTAAATTCTCCGGTTGATCCGCCGCGAATGTGTGTGAGCCCTTCTTTTCGTTGAAGAAAAAGGGGCCACCGGACGGCCTTTTTGACCCATTGTCGGGGCCTAAAGCCAACATCCGCGTGAGTGATGTGCCGGGCTTATATAGGGACGACTCTCCATAAGCAAGGCGGGCGGCGGGGCCTTTCGGCCCGCTATAGCCTGCCTCAGCGCCCTGCCCACGCGGCCCGTCTGGAGCGGCAAAACGCCCGCTCAGACTTTGAAATACTCCGAATACCGGCGCTTGATTTCATCGCCCTGCGCCGCCACCGCGGCCGGATCGTCCTTCATCAGCTTGATCGCCGACAGCGGGACGCGGCCGGGCTTGTCCTTGACCAGCGCGTGGACCGATCGCAGGCCGCCGGCGTCGACGAACAGGCGCTGCGCCTCGACCGTGAACAGGTAGTTCTGGAACAGCCGGGCGGAGTTGGGATGCGGCGCGGCGACAAAGATCGCCGATGGCTGCACGATGAAGGGTGAGCCTTCGGTGGCGTAGACCGCCTCGATCGGGCTGCCGGCTTCTTTCAGCAGCAGGACGTTGTATTCATTGCCGTCCGCCATCACCGGCCGTTCGCCCAGGATGACTTTCTTCGGCGTATCGGTGGCGGACTGGACCTGCATGACGTTCTGCTTGGCCAGTTTTTCAAAATAGGGCCAGCCGAGATCGCGCGCCATCTGGAAGGTCGACGTCATGATGGTGCCGCTGTAACTCGGATGCGCTTTGACGATCTTGCCCTTCCATTTCGGATCGAGCAGATCAGCGAAACTTTTCGGCGCTTCGTCGCGCTTCACCATGTCCGTATTGTAGCCGATCACGCACAGCGACGAGCGCACCGTGGCGTAAGTGCCGTCCGCGTCCCGGTGCTCGGCGGGAATATGCCGGGCGACATCCTCCGGCACATAAGGCGCCAGCCACTTCTGCTGCTTCCAGATGAGGAATTGCGCGGCGTCGCCGGTGCTGACGGCATCGACCGTATGAATGTTGGCGGCATATTCCTGACCGACGCGGGTGAAGATGCGCTCGCCGCCCGCGCGCTCGACGCGCACGCCGATGCCGGGAAATTTCCGCTCAAAGGCTTTGCCGACCATCGTCGCCAGTTGCAGATCGGCCGAGGTGTACCACACCACCGTGCCTTCCTTCGTCGCCGCCGCGATCAGCGCCGGCGTGATTGCTTCCGCCGCCGGCGCCGCCGCGCGCGCCGGCGCGGCGAAGGCGGTCACCGCCAGCGCGGCGGACTTTTTAAGTACCTCACGGCGTGTCGGCCGATGATTTTTCATGCTGCTAATCGCTACTGCTTGCCGACCAGATCGAGGCGCTTGAGCAACGCGCCCCATTTTTCAGATTCCGCCGCGACGTAGACCTTGGCGGCGGCCGGGCCGAGCGGCGGCGACACCGGCACAAGGCCCATGCTCTTGATGCGATCGATAATGACCGGGTCTTTCAGCGCATCCTGGAGCACCGCGTGCAATTTATCGGTCACCGCCTTGGGCGTCTTGGCCGGCGCGGCAATCATGTGCCACGACACGGCTTCGAAATCGGGCGCCTTTATCGCTTCGCCTATCGTCGGCACATCGGGCAATTGCGGCAAGCGCTCCGTCGATGTGGTGCCGAAAGCCTTGAGCCGGCCGTCCTTGAGCAGCGGAATCGCCAGCGACGGATCGGCGAAGACAAGATCGACGTGCCCGGCCATCACGTCGCTGATCGCCTGCGCCATGCTGCCTTTATACGGAACATGGGTGAGATCGATATCGAGCTTGGCCTTGAGCAATTCGCCGGCCAGATGCGGCGCCAATCCAACGCCGGTCGAGGCGAAAGTGATGCGGCCCGGCTCGGCCTTCGCGGCCTTGACCAGATCGGGCAGTGTCGGCCAAGGCGAGCCCGCGCGCGCCACCAGAATGAACGGGATCTTCGCATAGAGCGCGATCGGCTCAAAGTCCTGATCCGGATCGAAGCGCAGTGTCTTGAAATATATCTTGTTGATGGCATAGACGCCACTAGACGCGACCAGCAGCGTATGGCCGTCGGGCTTGGCGCGCGCGACCGCTTCGGCGGCGAGATTGCCGGCGGCGCCGCCGCGGTTATCGACGATGAACGGTTTGCCGAAGCGTTCGGCGAGTTTCTCGCCGTAAAGGCGCGTGATCACATCCATCGATCCGCCGGCGCCAAGCGCCACGATGACGGTCACGTTTTCGGTCGGATAATCCTGCGCCTTGAGCGGAGCGATCGCGGCGGCCGCCGCCAGAATGACGGCCGCGAACCCGGCCTTCGTTACACTGCCCAGCATCACGCTCTCCCTGAATGGCGTCTACAGCGCCTCGACCTGCACCACGCCGGGCACTGCCTTGATGGCGCCGGCAATCTGCGGCGACACCTTGAAGCGCCCCGGTAGCTTGACCTCGACCTCGGTGCCCGCCCGCAGCATCAAGACGACGCTGACCTCGCCGTCGCCGCCGGATCGCGGCGCCGACTTCTCAAGACGCTTGGCGACACCCTCGAGCGGTGCGCCGTCGCGCAGGAACACCCGCAAACCTTTTTGCAGATTGGCGGCGGCCGCGTCGAGCGGCTCGGCCGACTGGATGCGGGCGCGGACATCGTCGCCCTGCACTTCCGCCGACAGCACCAAAAGCACGGCCGTGCCGGGCTCCAGCAAATCGCGGTATTCGGCGAGACCCTCCGAGAAGATCACCGCCTCGTAATGCCCGGTCGGATCGGACAGGCCGAAGATGCCCATCTTGTTACCGGTCTTGGTGCGGCGCTCCTGCCGCGACACCACGGTGCCGGCGACCTTGCCCGCCGTGGCGCCGTTTTTCACCGCGCGCGAAAACTCGGCCCAGGACTGCACCCGCAGCTTCTTCAGCACGGCGGCGTAGTCGTCGAGCGGATGACCGGACAGAAAGAAGCCGATCGCGTCGTATTCGCGGCGCAGTTTTTCCGCCGGCAGCCACGGCTCGACCTGCGGTAACGCAATCGGCTCGGCCTTGCCGCTGCCGCCGAAGAAGTCGTTCTGCCCGACGGCCTCTGTCTCATGCGTGCGCTGGGCAATGCCCATGACTTTCTCGACCCCCGCCAAAACGCGGGCGCGGTTTGAATCGAAGGCGTCGAAGGCGCCAGCCTGCGCCAGGCTTTCCAGCACCCGCTTGTTGATGGCGCGCGGATTGATGCGCGCGGCGAAATCGGCGAGGTCGGCGAAGGCCCCGTTCTCGCGCGCGGCGGTGATCGACTTGACTGCTTCGCGGCCGACGCCCTTAAGCGCGGCAAGTGCATAAATGATCGTGTTGCCGTCAACCTCGAAGGCAACGTCCGAGCGGTTGATCGACGGCGGATCGACCTTGATGCCGATGCGTTCGGCTTCCGCGCGAAACTCCGACAGCTTGTCGGTGTTGCCCATGTCGAGCGTCATCGACGCGGCGAGAAACTCGACCGGGTAATTCGCCTTCATATAGGCGGTCTGATAGGCGACCAGCGCGTAAGCCGCGGCGTGGCTCTTGTTGAAGCCGTAATCGGCGAAGCGCTCGAGCAGTTCGAAGATCGCCTCGGCCTGCGCTTTGTCGATGCCGCGTTTCGTACAGCCTTCGACGAAGATGCTCGACTGCTTCTGCATCTCGGAGCGGATCTTCTTGCCCATGGCGCGGCGCAGAAGGTCGGCGTCGCCCAGCGAATAGCCGGCCAGCAACTGCGCCGCCTGCATCACCTGTTCCTGATAGACGATGACGCCGAAGGTTTCCTTCAGGATCGGCTCGAGCTTGGGATGGATGTAGTCCGGCTTTTCCATCTCGTGCTTGCGCGCGCAATAGGTCGGGATGTTGGCCATCGGACCCGGGCGATAGAGCGCGACCAAGGCGATGATGTCCTCGAAGCGGTCCGGCCGCATGTCCAGGAGCGCGCGCCGCATGCCCTGGCTTTCCAGCTGGAATACGCCGACCGCTTCGGCGCGGGCGAGCAGATCGTAGGTGCCCTTGTCGTCGAGCGGGATGGCGGCGAGGTCGATAGTGACGCCGCGCCGCGCCAGCAATTCCACCGCGGTTTTCAGAACCGTCAAGGTCTTGAGGCCGAGGAAGTCGAACTTGACCAGCCCCGCCTGCTCTACCCACTTCATGTTGAACTGGGTGACCGGCATGTCCGACTTCGGATCGCGATAGAGCGGCACCAGTTCCGACAGCTTGCGGTCGCCGATGACGATGCCGGCGGCGTGCGTCGAGGCGTGCCGCGTCAGGCCTTCGAGCTTCTTGGCGATGCCGAAGGCGCGTTTGACGACCGGATCGCTGTCGGCCTCGGCCTGCAGTTTCGGCTCGTCCTCAATCGCTTTGGCCAAAGTGATGGGCGCGGCCGGATTCTGCGGCACCATCTTGCACAATTTGTCGACCTGCCCGTACGGCATCTGCAAGACGCGGCCGACGTCGCGCAACACGCCGCGTGCCTGCAAGGTGCCGAAGGTGATGATCTGCGCCACCTGGTCGCGGCCGTAGCGCTCCTGCACGTAGTGGATGACTTCCTCGCGGCGGTCCTGGCAGAAGTCGATATCGAAGTCGGGCATCGACACGCGCTCGGGATTGAGGAAGCGCTCGAACAGAAGGCCAAAGCGCATCGGGTCGAGATCGGTGATGGTCAGCGCATAGGACACCAGCGAACCGGCGCCCGAACCGCGGCCCGGGCCGACCGGAATGCCCTGGTTCTTGGCCCAGGTGATGAAGTCGGCGACGATCAGGAAATAGCCGGGATATTTCATCCCGGCGATGACCTTCAGCTCGAAGTCGAGCCGCTCGCGGTATTGTTCTTCGGTGAACCCCGGCGCCAGACCGGCGCTGGCGATGCGGCGCGTCAGTCCTTCTTCCGCCTGCGTGCGCAATTCGCTCGCCTCGTCGACGGCGTGACCATCGGCGCCGACGGAGAAGCGCGGCAGAATCGGCGCGCGCGTGCGCGGACGGAACGAACAGCGCTGCGCAATCTCGACGGTCGAGCGCAGCGCTTCAGGCAAATCGGCGAACAGGTCGCGCATCTCGGCGCGCGTCTTGTAGCGATGCTCGGGCGTCAGATGCCGGCGATCGGTTTCGTGGACGTAGCGGCCCTCGGCGATGCAGATCAGCGCGTCGTGCGATTCATAATCGGCGGCGGTGGCAAAGAACGGCTCGTTGGTGGCAACCAGCGGAATACCGCGACCATAGGCGAAATCGATCAGCACGCTTTCGGTCATGCGCTCATGCGGCGCGCCGTGGCGTTGCAATTCGATATAGAGCCTATCGCCGAACAGGCGATGCAGCGTGTCGAGCCGCGCCGCCGCGACGGTGCTCTGGCCGGCGGCGATGGCGAGATCGAGCGGGCCGCCGGGACCGCCGGTCAGCGCGATGACGCCGCCGGTCTCGCCATCGAGCCACTCGACCTTGAGGCGCGGCGGCTCGTTGACCGGCGAATCCATGAAGGCGCGCGAGTTGAGCCGCATCAGGCTGCGATAGCCCTCTTCGCTCGCCGCCAGCAGCACGATGCGCTGGCGCTCATGCTGCGCATTGCCGTTGCGCGCGCCGTTGTCGGTGTCGCCGAAATCGATGGCCAGCGCGCAGCCGATGATCGGCTGGATGCCATAGCCGGCGATCTTCTCGGAGAATTCGAGCGCGCCGAACATGTTGTCGGTGTCGGTCAGCGCCAGCGCCGGCTGCTTGTCGGCCTTGGCTAATTCGGCCAAGCGTCCGATCTGGAGCGCGCCTTCCAAAAGCGAATAGGACGAATGAACGTGCAAATGCACGAAATCGAGATCTGACATGAAAGCTCGAAGGTTTGGTGCCCGGCGACCGGGTGATTCTGGTTCTTCAACCAGAGTGAGGATCGCCCGCCCTCAAGTCCACCTTCGATGACGCCCGCACAAGACCTATGACGGTTTTGCACAGGGCCGGCGTTTCACCCCCGCCAAATCAGGCGGTTCCCCGCCATGCCCGGCTGCGGGCCCGTTAAGGCGCCCTCAGACCGGCCATGACCACTCGGATACGCCACGCAAAACGCAACCGCACGCAACGCAAACGCCACCGGGTACGCGAAGAAACACGCACGCGACTATAGATTGCTGATGACTTGCGACCAGATGGCAATCATGCCGACGAACATGGACAGTGCGGCAAGGGTCGCGGCCTCTTGGATGACGGCTTTGATCATGACTTTCTCCACAGAACGTTTAGAGAACATAGTTCATGTTCTGTTCCGGAGTCAAGCAAGATTACGAAGATACCGCCTGCGACGAATTCCACTTTAAAATCAGATATTTAAAAATAAGCCTAGGCTGGCCGCCTTAACCAGCTCCACCACGAGGCCACCCAAGATAGTCACCCGCCTGTCTAGGCAAGGGCGACGTCCATATGGTTGGCGGGCGGCGCTATCTTCCGCTCTCTCAAGCCACCCCCGAATTTGTACGCTGCCCTTCGCCGGATCATATGATACACTCTTAGGTAGATTATTGTAGTTAGAGCACTCATTGGGAGTGGCACATGAACACAAGTTTCGTCCGACAGGCACTGATCGCGGGAATCGCTTTTCTTGCAACGACTTCGGCGGCGAGCGCCTATCACTTCCGTCTCACCAACAATACCAAAGAGACGGTCGTGTATATCAACATGCACACCGTGTCGGTCTTCTGCCACGATGTCTCGTGGTCCGGCGAGATGAAACCGGGCACATCAATGGTCTTGAGCAGTGCCAGCATCTGTCTGGTCGATCGCGTCTACGTCAAGACCAAGTCAGGTATCGAACAATCCTGGAGCGGCGTCGGGCTGACAGGCGGCGAATTTGCGTGGAGACGCGGCAAGGAACTCAGCCCGTAATATGGGTGCGGCCGCGCAAGCCGTTTGAACCGTCCGCCCGGCGCAGCCGACCCTCAATCCAGCTCCACCACCAGCCCATCCTTGATAGTCACCCGCCGGTCCATGCGGGCGGCGATGTCCATATTGTGGGTGGCGATGATGGTGGCGAGCCCCGAGGCGCGCACCAGTTGGGTAAAGGCCGCGAACACGTGATCGGCGGTCTTCACGTCCAGGTTTCCGGTCGGCTCGTCGGCCAAAAGGATACGCGGCGCATTCGCCACCGCGCGGGCAATGGCAACGCGCTGCTGTTCGCCGCCGGACAGTTCCGGCGGCCGGTGATTGAGACGCCCTTTCAGGCCGAGATAATCCAGCAGTTCGATGGCGCGCTTCTTCGCCTCGGCGCGCCCTAGGCCGCGGATCATCTGCGGCATCAGCACGTTTTCAAGTGCTGTAAATTCCGGCAGCAAATGGTGCGACTGATAGACGAAGCCGATCTCGTTGCGGCGGATGCGGGTGCGCTCGGTGTCCGACAAATTCGCCGTCGCCCGGCCGTCGACATAGACCTCGCCATGGTCGGGATGCTCGAGCAGGCCGGCGAGATGCAAAAGCGTCGACTTGCCGGCGCCGGACGGACCGACCAGCGCCACCGATTGCCCGGCCCATAGCGCCAGCTCCGCGCCGCTGAGAATGTTCAGCGTGGCGTCGCCCTGGTTATAGTGGCGCTCGATATCGTGCAGGAACAGGATCGGAATTTCCTGCGGCGGTTCTTCAAATTCCGCTTCAACATCCACGTCGAGGCTACTCATAACGCAGCGCCTCCACCGGATCGAGCCGCGCCGCGCGCCACGATGGATACAACGTCGCCAACAGCGACAGGATCAGCGCCATCAGCACCACGGCGATGGTCTCTCCAGTGTCCATCCGCGCCGGCAGCCGCGACAGGAAATACAATTCCGGCGAGAACAGTTCGGTATTGGTCAGCCACGACATGAACTGGCGTATGCTCTCGATATTGAGGCAAACCACGACGCCGAGAAGGAAGCCGAAAAAGGTGCCGACCACGCCGATGGCCGCACCCGTGATCAGGAACACGCGCATGATCGCGCCCTGCGTCGCGCCCATCGTGCGCAGGATGGCGATGTCCTGGCCCTTGTCCTTCACCAGCATGATCAATCCAGAGACGATGTTGAGCGCCGCCACCAGCACGATCAAGGTCAGGATCAGGAACATGACATTGCGCTCGACCTGGAGCGCATTGAAGAACGTCGCGTTGCGCTGGCGCCAGTCGATCATGAAGATCGGCCGCTTGGCCGCGTCCGTCACGTCCTTGCGGTACTGCACGACCTTGTCGGGATCGTCGGTATAGACCTCGATCGCGGTGACGTCGCCGGAGCGGTTGAAATAGGCCTGCGCCTCCTTCAACGGCATGAACACCATGGCGCCGTCATATTCCGACATGCCGATCTCGAACACGGCGGCGACCTTGTAGACCTTGATGCGCGGGGTCGTGCCCATCGGCGTCACCGCGCCGCGCGGCGCGACCAAGGTGATGTTGTCGCCGGCGCGCAGCGACAACTGATCGGCGAGCCGCCGGCCGATGGCGACGCCCTGCGCGTCGTCGAATCCGCCAAGCGAGCCCTGCTTGATGTTGTTGACGATCGACGGCAGGCCTTCCATGTCCTTCAGGCGAATGCCGCGCACCAGCACGCCACCGGCGTTGAACGGCGACGATGCCAGCGCCTGGCCTTCGACGATCGGCGCTGCAAGCTTGATGCCTTTGACGACGGAGATGCGCGCAGCCACTTCTTCCCAATCGGTCAGCGGCTTTTCCAAAGGCTGGATCAGGAGATGGCCATTGAGACCGAGGATCTTGTCGAGCAGCTCGCCGCGAAAGCCGTTCATCACCGCCATGACGATGATCAGCGTCGCGACGCCGAGCACGATGCCGAGAAAGGAGAACCCGGCTATGACCGAGATGAATCCCTCTTTGCGCCGCGCCCGCAGGTAGCGCAGCGACAGCATCCATTCAAACGGAGAGAAGGGCCGCGTCCCATTAGGCTCGCTCATATGGGCTCGCTCATTGAATGGGCTCGGTCATTGTCGTGGTGTCCCCATGATCCGGGTTTTCACACGATTCGGGCGGATTCGTGGGGGAAATAACCCTGACGGCACACAGGTTTATTATGGCGTCCTAACGCCCGAGCAAATCCAGCGCGGCCGCCGGCGACATCATCTCTTTCGCGCCGGTCCTGCGGTTTTTGACCTCGACCTTGCCCTCGGCGAGCCCGCGCGGGCCGACCATAACCTGATACGGCAGGCCGATCAGGTCAGCGGTGGCGAATTTGGCGCCGGCGCCCTTGTCGGTGTCGTCGAGGAGGACGTCGATGCCCTTGGCGGAAAGCCCCCGATAAAGTTCCTCGCAGGCCGCGCCTGTCGCCGCATCGCCCTGTTTGAGATTGAGGATGCCGACCTTGAACGGCGCCACCGCCTCCGGCCAGATGATGCCGGCCTCGTCATGCGAGGCTTCGATGATCGCCGCGACCAGCCGGCTCGGCCCGATGCCGTAGGAGCCCATGTGCACCGGCACGTCGCCGCCCTGCCCGGTTGCGACCACGGCCTTCATCGGCGCCGAATATTTGGTGCCGAAATAGAAAATGTGCCCGACCTCAATACCGCGCGCCGATACTTGGCTGTCGGCGGGAATGGCGGAGAACTTGTCCGGCTCATGCATCTCGGAGGTCGCTGCGTATTGCGACGTCCATTTGTCGAAAATGGCTTGCAGGTCTTCGCGGCTATCGAAATTCACGTTCTCGTCCGGCACGTCCATGTCGAGAAAGTTCTTGTGGCAGAACACTTCCGACTCGCCGGTGTCGGCGAGGATGATGAATTCATGGCTGAGATTGCCGCCGATCGGCCCGGTGTCGGCGCGCATCGGAATCGACTTCAGGCCAAGCCGCGCGAAGGTGCGGAGATATGCGACGAACATTTTGCGATAGGAATGCTCGGCGCCAGCCTGATCGACGTCGAACGAATAGGCATCCTTCATCAAAAATTCGCGGCCGCGCATCAGGCCGAAGCGCGGGCGCACCTCGTCGCGGAATTTCCACTGGATGTGATAAAGGTTGAGCGGCAGGTCCTTGTACGAGCGGACATAGGCGCGGAAAATCTCGGTGATCATTTCCTCGTTGGTCGGCCCGAACAGCATGTCGCGCTCGTGCCGGTCCTTGATGCGCAGCATCTCCTTGCCGTAGGCGTCGTAGCGGCCGCTCTCGCGCCACAGATCGGCCGACTGCATGGTCGGCATCAAAAGCTCGATCGCGCCGGAGCGGTCCTGTTCCTCGCGCACGATGGCGCAGATCTTATTGAGGACCCGCAGGCCGAGCGGCAGGAAGGCGTAAATGCCCGCGGCCTCCTGGCGCATCATGCCGGCCCGCAGCATCAGGCGATGCGAGACGATCTCAGCCTCGCGCGGCGGCTCTTTCAGGATCGGCAGGAAGTAGCGGGACAGGCGCATGGATCAGGCCGCGATTCGAGGTGAACGGGCCAAGAGTGAAAGCGGATCGGGCGGGAAAAGACAAGGCCCTAAAGGCCCCGCGCGGCCGCCCTAAAGGCTGAAATACGCGTGCGCCTTCATCTTCTCGAGATGCTGCATCACCGGCACTGAAATCCAGGCGCGGTCGCGCAAATGCGGCACGCGGGCGACGTCGAAAGTGGCGGAAAGCTTGCGCAAATAGAACAGCTCTTCCTTCGACTGCACCTTGAAGCCGGCGAATTGGCGTTGCCCGTCGGCCAGATCCGCGTCCGAAATGGCGGCGTCGAAACGCCGCTTCCAGTCCGACTCGCGCGCGCTGACGTCGAGGCCGGCGCCCTCGCCGAACGGAACCTTGGTGCGGTCGCGGATGATCGTGGGTAACTGGTCGGGATAGAGGTTGTAGAGATCGCGCAGCGGCATCTTGCCGGTCGGCAGGCCGTTGAGGTCGCGCACCAGCGCTGGCGCATCAAGGTTCATCGCGTAATTGACGACGGCCGGATCGAGGAAAGGCTCGCGCGTTTCCACCTGGTAGCGCATCGCGCAACGGTCGACCCGTTGCAGGCTGACGCGGTTCATCAGGCCGAGCACCTCGTCGCGCACCGGCACGCCCTCGGCTGCGCTTTCGTTGAAGGCGACTTCGAGCGGCGCATAGCCGCAGAACAGTTCGTCGGCGCCCTCGCCGCATAAATTCACGCGGAAGCCGTCATTGTGCATCTGCCGGTTGGCGGCCAGCGAACAGACCGCGCCGCGAATGAGATTGGGCTCGAAGGATTCGGTAAAAGCCACGACGTCATCGATCATGGCGAAGGCTTCGTCGCTGTGCGGATTGAACGGCACCATGCGCAAATCGTAGCCGGTCTTCTCGGCGTAAGCCGTCGCATAGATGTAGTCCGGCGCATCCTTGAGCCCGACGAAATAGCCCGGCGCCTCGGGGCGGAATTCGCGCGCATAATGCGCGATCAAAGTCGAGTCGATGCCGCCGGAGAACAAGGTCGCCACCGGCAAGTCGGGCGGCAGGCGCAGCCGCACGGCTTCGCGCAGAATCGCGTCCAGCGCTTTCGACGAATTTTCGACCGGCCCATCGATACGCGGGAATATGGGCGACCTGAAACGAGCACAATTGTTTCGAGACAAAGCAAAGCCCGGCGGCAGCAGCATCACGTCGCCATCCGGCACCGTGTTCAAGAGCGGCCGCATCTCCGAGCAGAAAAGAAAGCCTTTTCCGGCCTGCATGACATAAAGCGGCTTGACCCCGAACGGATCGCGCGCCGCCAAAAACTCGCCATTGGTCAGATCGACCGCGACGAAGGCATACATGCCATTAAGACGCTCTAATGCGCGCGGGCCCCAGATTTGCAGCGCATTGGCCAGCACTTCGGTATCCGACCGCGTCTTGAAGCCGACGCCGAGGTCTTCCATTTCACGGCGCAGCGCGGCGTGGTTGTAGATCTCGCCGTTGAACGACACCGCGAGACGCCCATAGAAGGAAATCTGCGGCTGAGCGCCGTGTTCGGCGTCGACGATGCGCAGGCGGCGCGTGCACATCGCGATGTTCGGCAGCGGCGAAAACAGCGGATCGGTGATATCGCCGCGATGCAGGATGCCCTCGATCAAGCACGCAACCGTGAGGTCGGCCTCCGGCCACTCGATCGCGACAGCAAATCCGCACATAAGGGTCAGTCCCATTCAAGCCAATAAAGGCCACCCGACCCTAGTCGCGCCGCAGTAAACGATTGCTTAACCATGCCGCGACGGCAAAACGCCGGGCACCCCCTGTTTCAATTCAAAAGTTAATGTAATATGAAGATCGGGTTGATGGGGCGTCCATGCGTGGGTGGTTAAGACGGAGCGTGAGTTTACTGGCGATCTACGTGATCGCCCTCACCGCGATTCTGTCCGTCGCCGCGCCGACCGCCGGCGCCGCCTTCGATCCGTTCTCGGTCATCTGTCACAGTGGTACTGACACCGCGGCCGCTACGACCGAAACGGCGCCGGCCCAGCAATCGCCGACCAAGGCCTGCGATCATTGCACGCTTTGCAATGCCGCGCCGGTCGCTGGCGTTGCCTTCGACGGCTTTGTTATCGGCGTCCTGACACCGGCCAAGCCGCCGCGCGCCACGCGCCCGGCCGTTTCAGTGTCGCGTGACGACATCGGCGGCAGCCCCCGACAAGCGCAAGGTCCTCCGCAACTGACGTGAATGCCGCGCGGCAAACGCCGTGCCTTTCCGTCACCGTCCAAAACAATTCCCCATCAGAAGCGGCGTCGCCTTGCGCATCGCTGCGCGCGCCGCACGCTCAATCGTGAAAGTAAACATCATGCTCCGCTCTACACTCACCGCCCTCAATTTGCTCGCAGCGACACCCGCGCTCGCTCATGTCACCCTTGAACAGCGCGAATCGCCTGTCGATGCGTCATACAAGGTCGTGCTGCGCGTACCGCACGGGTGCGACGGATCGGCGACGACCAAACTCACCGTGCAAATTCCCGAAGGCGTCATCTCGGTCAAGCCCATGATCAAGCCGGGCTGGACCATTGACATCAAACGCGGCGCCTATGCCAGGGCCTACAGCTTTCTGCACGGCGCGAAGTTCACCGAAGGGCCGAAAGAAATCAGTTGGAGTGGCGGCAACCTGCCGGACACCTTCTACGATGAATTCGTTATCTCGACTTATCTTGCCGGGGAACTGACGGCAGGCGAAACCTTGTATTTCCCAGTGGTGCAGGAATGCGAGAAAGGTGCGCATCATTGGATCGAATTGCCATCGCCGGACAAGCCTGCCGGCAAGCTCGGCGATCCGGCTCCCGGCGTGAAGCTGCTGCAAAAGGCGAAAGGACATGGCGGATGAACAAAGCAACGAGGAGATCAACCCGACAAGCGATTGTCGCCGGATTATGCGTGGCGGTGATCCTGTCGCCGTTGCCGGCTTTGGCGCACGCGCATCTCGATCACGCAATGCCGGCGCCAAACAGCGTGCAGGGCCAGCCGCCGAAGGAAGTGACGATCTGGTTTACCGAAGCGCTGGAGGCGAAGTTCAGCACCATCGTGGTGCAGGACGCCAAGGGCGTCGCGGTGCAGGCGGGCGCCGCTTCACTGGTGCCAGGTAACACCGCGCAATTGCGCGTGCCGCTCAAGCCGCTCGGCCCGGGCCGCTACAAGGTGATCTGGCGCGTGCTCTCGGTCGACACGCACCGCTCGAACGGCGAGTTCAGTTTCAAGGTCGGACCATGAGCCTTCGACTGTGCCGGTGATCGATCCGCTCGCCCTCGCGCGCGGTATCCATTTTGCCGCGACTTTGCTGGCGGCCGGCACGGTGAGTTTCATCGTGCTGGTCGCTGTGCCTTGCGTTGGGGCCGGCGAAAGTACGGCGCTGCTGCGCCGGTTGACGCTTGTTGTCTGGGCGGCGCTCGCCGGCACCGTTCTGAGCGGGCTGGTCTGGCTCGTTCTGGTCGCCGCCAATATCCTCGACATTCCGCTGGCCGACGCCTGGCTCGGCTTCTGGCCGGTGTTAAGCGGCACCCGTTTCGGCGAGATCGCCAGCCTGCGGCTTGGCTTTGCCGTGGCGCTCGGCGTACTGATAGCGCTGCCGCGTCAGCGCGCCCTACAATTGGCGGCGGCGGCCGCGCTGGTCGGCCTGCTCGCCTTTACCGGTCATGGTGGCGCGACGCCGGGGGCGGCCGGCTGGTTCCATCTGGCGTCCGATCTCTTGCACCTTTTTGCCGCGGCCGCGTGGCTCGGGGGCCTGCCAGCCTTTGTCCTGATGCTGGCCGCTACCGGCACAAATTTTGGCCCGGCCGATGGCGCAGTCGCTGAGGCCGCGACCGCGCGTTTCTCGGTCATGGGGATCGTCAGTGTCGGCGTTCTGCTGGTCAGCGGCCTGATCAATAGCGGGGAGCTGCTGGGCGGCCCCGCCGACCTGCTGACGACCGCGTATGGCCGCGTCCTATCGTTCAAAGTCGGTCTATTTGCCGCGATGGTCGCCGTCGCGGCCGTCAACCGTTTCCGGCTCACACCGCGCCTGCCCGCTGGGACCGCGATACGGGCGCTGCGCCGCAACGGGTTGATCGAGATCGCGCTCGGCCTCGGCGTACTGATGGTGGTCGGCAGCCTTGGCACGATGGTCCCGGGCGGGCATGTGCACAGGAATGCCGCAGCGCCTCCATCGGAGGCAGCATTTGTACACATCCACACCGAAGCGGTGATGGCCGACGTCACCATCGACCCCGGTCACGCCGGCAAAAGCGTTGCGACAATTCGCCTCTGGCGCGAAGATTCCAGCGCTTACCATGCCCGTGGTGCAATTCTCGTCCTGGAACCGCGCGATGGCGACTTGCCGGCAATCGAACGGAAGACCGTTTCTCAACCGGACGGGACCTGGCAAGCAGACGCGATCGATATTCCACGCGCCGGCGTCTGGATTTTGCGGCTGACAATAACCCCGGAACGTGGCGCGCCGGTCATTCTCGACGCGCCGATTGTCATCACGCAGTGCAGCAACGAATGCTGGTGACAGAGCCTAAATGATCGGCTAAAGAATCCTTGTCCAAATGGATGAAGAACCCGGCCAAAAAAGACCGGCTTCAACATGCGGTCCAAGTCGACGAACCAAGTCTTGGGAGGGAAGTCTCTGGCGCGAAAATCGCCGCCGCCTCGATAGAAAACGAAGTAACATCGGGGATACGGGACAAATAAAAGCGACCGAGCAGGGCACATCGCCCTGCTCTTTTTTTTGGGGCCCTGCCCTTTCTTTTTAAAAAATCGCCGGCGACTTCGCTGCGCGGCCTGTTCAGCGGCCGGGCGGGCTCGAAATCCGCGACAGGAATTCATACGGAATGAGATTGCGCGCGTAGCAGAAGTACAAAACGCCCGCGATCGCGCTGGCGATCAACGTCGTCCACAACAACTTGCTCCACAGCCGGTGCATCGCTGGCGCGCCAGGATCGGTGCCCGGCGCCATCTCGCCGCTTTCGCCCTGGCTGCGCACGCCGAACGGCAGCACGGCGAACAGAGTCAGCCACCAGATCAGAAAATAGATGGCAATGATGGTGGTGGTGCTCAAGCTCATGAAAAGTCCGTTTCCTTACGCCTGCTCGAGTTCGACCAAGGTGCCGCAGAAATCTTTCGGATGCAGGAACATCACCGGCTTGCCATGCGCGCCGATTTTTGGCTCGCCATCGCCGAGCACGCGCGCGCCTTGCAATTTAAGCGTATCGCGCGCGGCGATGATGTCGTCCACCTCATAGCAGAGATGATGGATGCCGCCGTCCGGGTTTTTTTCCAGAAACTTGTTGATCGGCGATTTTTCGCCGAGCGGCTCGAGCAGTTCAATCTTGGTGTTCGGTAGCGTGATGAACACAGTCGAAACGCCATGGTCCGGCTGCGCCACCTTGGCGGAAATCTCCGCGCCGAGCGTATCGCGATAAACGGCAGAGGCCTTGGCAATGTCGCGCACCGCGATGGCGACGTGATTGAGACGACCGATCATGTTGTTCCTCTTAATGCGTGCGCCGGCGAGGTCATCATAGAGCCAATTCTATTCTTCGTCATTCCGGGAAGGTCCGCAGGACCGGACCCGGAATCCAGAAACGAATGAGGGCGCTTCTGGATTCCGGGTTCGCGGCCAAATGGCCGCGCCCCGGAATGACGGTTTATACCGCCAGGACGTGCACATGACACATCGGCTTCTTGCCCCAGCGCTGGTTGACCGTGGAGCGCACCGCGCGGCGTACCGCCTCGGCGACCGCATCCGGATCGGTCCGCCGCTTACGCGGCATGGTCTCGAACGTCTCCTCGATGGTCTCGTAGACCAGATCTTCCATCAGCGCGCCGCCGCGGTCGCGCTCCGGAATTCCGATCAGGTCGAGTTCGGGGTCCGCCGCCAGCAGGCCCTTGTCGGTCAGCGCCAGCGCAATTGACACGCAGCCGGCAACGCTCAGCCGCTTGCGGTCGGCGACGGTGCGGGCGTCGGCGTCGACCAGAATATGACCGTCCTTGTAGGTCCGCCCGGCCGGAACTTCGTCGATGATCCGGGCATTGCCGACCGCGATGCGCACCAGATCGCCATTGCGAACCTGCACCACTTCCGGGATGCCGCAGCGCCGCGCCAGCGCCGCATGTTCGGACAGATGCAGCGACTCGCCATGCACCGGGATCAATATCTTCGGCTTGACCCAGGAGATCAGTTCCTCCAGCTCGGCGCGGCGCGGATGGCCGGAGACATGCACCATGTGGGTGCGGTCGGTGATGACCTCGATACCCTGGTCGATCAGGCCATTGATGATGCGGCCGACCTCACGCTCATTGCCGGGAATGGTGCGCGCGGAAAAGATCACCATGTCGCCGCGCGTCAACGTGACGTCGGGGTGCTGGTCCTCGGCGATGCGCGCCAAGGCCGCGCGCGGCTCGCCCTGGCTGCCGGTACACAGACAAACCACCTTGCTGTTCGGCAAATAGCCATAGGCATCGACCGAGCGAAATTGCTTGATACCTTCGAGCAGGCCCAGTTCGCGCGAAATCTGCACCACGCGCTCCATGGCGCGGCCGACGACGATCACCTCACGGTCGGCTTCCTGCGCGGCCAGCGCGACGGCGCGCAGGCGAGCCACATTGGAAGCGAAAGTCGTCACCGCCACCCGGCCCTTGGCAGACTTGATCAGCGCCGCGATGTTCCTGGCCACATCGGCTTCGGACGGAGAAACGCCGTCACGCACCGCATTGGTGGAATCGCCGACAATGGCGAGACAGCCCTCATCGCCCAGCGCCTTCAGCTTCGCTTCGTCGGTGCCGGTGCCGATCACCGGCGTGCGGTCGATTTTCCAGTCGCCGGTGTGCAGCACGGTGCCGGCCGGCGTACGGAAGATGAGTGCCTGCGATTCCGGGATCGAATGCGCCATGTTGACCATGTCGATGTCGAACGGCCCGACCGAAAAGCGGCTGCCCGGCTGGACGATGGTGACCGGGATTTCCGGCGCGCCCGCTTCGCCGGCGCGCTTGGCCGCGAGCAGCGCCGCCGTGAACGGCGTGGCGAAAATCGGACATTTCAACTTCGGCCACAAGTCGAGCACCGCGCCATAGTGATCCTCATGCGCGTGAGTGATGACGAGGCCGAGCAGATTTTTGCGCTCCGCGATCAGATATTTGATGTCGGGGAAGATCAGGTCGATGCCAGGCAAATGCTCCTCAAGCCCGAACGAGACGCCGAGATCGACCGCCAGCCATTTGCGGTTGCCCGCCGGGCCCAATCCATAAACTGACAGGTTCATGCCGATTTCGCCGACCCCGCCGAGCGGAGCGAAGACGAGTTCTTGTTGTGCTTGCGCCATTTTCTTGTTCTCTATCCGAGGTCAAATACTTCGCCGGCGGTCACCGTCACCAAACCGGCAGGACCGCGCACCAACAGGTGCCCGGCATCGTCGAGGCCTTCAAAGCGGCCACTGAATTCCTTTTCCGGCAGACGCACGCGGATGTCCTGCCCGAGGCCGGCCGCGCGCTTGAGCCAGTCGGCACGGATGCCGGCAAAACCATCGCCGCGCGCCCATTGCGCCAGACGGCGCTGCATCGCTTCAGCCAAAGCCGCCAATAGCCGTGCCGGTTCCACCAGCGCGCCGGCTGCGGCAAGGTCGGTCGCCGGATAAGGCGTATTGGCGGGATGCGCCGCGCAGTTGACGCCGAAGCCGATGACGACCGCGAAGGCCGGCGCGCTCTCGCCTTCGATCAGGATGCCGGCGAGCTTGGCGCCGCCCAGCAACAGATCGTTCGGCCATTTCACCTTCAACAGCGGACCGATCTGCGGCGCACATTCGGCGACCGCGTCATGCAAGGCCAGCCCGGCGACAAAAGACAATTGCGGCGCCAGCGGCGGCGGCGACGGATCGCTCAGCAGCAAAGTGGCGAAGAGATTGCCCAGGGTCGAGGTCCAGGCGCTGCCGCGGCGGCCGCGGCCGGCGTCCTGCGCTTTGGCCGAAATCCACAACGCGCCGCGCTCGCCGGCACGCGCACGCGCCAGCGCCTCGGCATTGGTGGAGCCGAGCGTCTCGTAAGTTTCATGCCGGACCCCCGCCAGGTCCGTGGCTTCGCGGTTCATTTCGTTTGCGGTGCGTGATCGTCACGCACCCGCGCGCGTTTCCGCGCGTCCTAGAACAGAGACTTCGCCGCCACCGTCGCCGCGCCCAAAAGCGGCGCCGGATAGACGAAGAACACGATATTGAGAATGCCGGCCACGCCGAGCACCAGCTTCAACAGACCGGGCATGACGTCGAACGGCTTGGCCGGTTCATCGAAATACATGATCTTGACGATGGTCAGATAGTAATAAGCGCCAATCACGCTGGCCAGCACGCCGACGACGGCGAGCACATAGAGCCCGGCCTTGATCGCGGCGAGGAACACATAGAATTTGGCGAAGAATCCGGCCAGAGGCGGAATGCCGGCCAGCGAGAACAACAGCATGGCGAGGAAGAACGCCATCGCCGGCTTGGTGCGCGCCAGACCCGACAGATCGGAAATGTTTTCCACCAAAAGGCCGTCGCGCCGCATCGCCAGGATGCAGGCGAAGGTGCCGAGCGTCATGCCGACATAGATGCTCATATAGACCAGCACACCCTGCACGCCTTCCGCCGTTCCGGCGGCAAGGCCGACGAGCGCAAAACCCATATGGCCGATCGACGAATAGGCCATCAGGCGCTTGATGTTCTTTTGTCCGATCGCGGCGAAAGCGCCCAACACCATCGAAGCCAACGCGACAAAGACAACAATCTGCTGCCAGGAATGGGTGATGCCGGGAAACGCCACCACGGTAGCGCGCACGAAGATGGCGATGCCGGCGACTTTCGGCGCGGCGGCAAAGAACGCCGTTACCGGCGTCGGCGCGCCTTCATAGACGTCCGGCGTCCACATATGGAACGGCACCGCCGACACCTTGAAGCAGAAGCCGGCGAACAGGAACACCAGGCCGAAGATCAGGCCGAGGCTGGCCCCGCTTTTGGTCGCCGCCGCGATGCCGGTGAAGTTCACGGTGCCGGTGAAGCCGTAGATCAATGATGCGCCATAGAGCAGCATGCCGGACGACAAAGCGCCGAGCACGAAATACTTCAGGCCGGCTTCGGTCGAGCGGGCGTTGTCGCGGTTCGACGCCGCGATGACGTAGAGCGGCAGGCTCATCAGCTCGAGGCCGAGATAGAGCGCAATCAGATCGGAGGCCGAGATCAGCAGCATCATGCCGAGCGTTGCCAGCAGCACCAGCACGCCGAATTCGAATTTCTGCAGCTTTTCGCTGGTCAGATAATCGAGCGACAGAATCAAGGTGCCGGCCGAACCAGTCAGCATCAACAGTTTGAGGAAACGGGCAAAGTCGTCGACGACAAAACTGCCGCCAAACAGAACCGCGCGCCCGCCCGGCAGCATGACGACGCAGGCGCCGACCGCGATCAACAGAAAAATGCACAGGCCGTTGATGAAGCGCGACGCGCCCTCGCCGGCATAGGCGCCAACCATCAACAGCAGCATGGCGCCGCAGGCAAGCGCCAGCTCCGGCAGGATCGGGATCAACGATTGCAAGTCGGTCATCGGGTTCATCGCGCCACGCTCACAGGAATAATGCGGGCCTCAAGCCCCGACGCCGGCGCACTTTGCGTTGCCGCGGTCTTGACGCCGATCGCCTTGTTGTAGCCGTCGAGCAGCTGCGCGATCGACGTCGCCGACATGTCCAGCACCGGCTTTGGCGCGACCCCGAACAGGATGGTCAGGATCACCAGCGGCGCGAAAATCACCGCCTCGCGCAGGCCGATATCCTTGATGCCTTCCAGCGCGGGTTTGAGCGTGCCGAAGATCATCTTGCGGTAGAGCCACAGCGCATAGGCCGCCGACAAAATGACGCCGATGGTGGCGAGGCTGGCGACCGGAACACTGGTCTTGAAGGTGCCGATCAGCGACAGGAATTCGCCGACGAAACCGGAGGTGCCCGGCAGGCCGACATTGGCCAAGGTGAACACCAGGAAGATCATCGCATAGAGCGGCATGCGGGTGACCAGTCCGCCGTAAAATGCGATCTCGCGCGTATGCATGCGGTCGTAGACGACGCCGACGCAGAGGAACAGCGCGCCGGAGACGATGCCGTGCGAGATCATCTGGAACACCGCGCCGGCGATGCCCTGCTGGTTCGCCGCGAAAATGCCCATGGTGACGAAGCCCATATGCGCCACGGAGGAATAGGCGATCAGCTTCTTGACGTCTTCCTGCATCAGCGCCACCAGCGATGTGTAGATGATGGCGACGACAGACATCGTGTAAACCAGCGGCGTGAAATCATGCGACGCCAGCGGGAACATCGGAAGCGAGAAGCGCAGGAAGCCGTAGCCGCCCATCTTCAACAGGATCGCCGCGAGGATGACCGAGCCGGCGGTCGGCGCCTCGACATGCGCGTCGGGCAGCCAGGTATGAACCGGCCACATCGGCATCTTCACTGCGAAGGAGGCAAAGAATGCCAGCCACGCCCAAGTCTGCAAACCGGCTGGGAAATTATAGCGCAGCAGCGTCGGAATATCGGTCGTCCCGGCCTGCCAGTACATCGCCATGATGGCGAGCAGCATCAGCACGGAGCCTGCGAGCGTATAGAGGAAGAACTTGAACGAGGCATAGACGCGGCGCTGGCCGCCCCAGACGCCGATGATCAGGAACATCGGGATCAGGCCGCCTTCGAAGAACAGATAGAACAGCACCAGATCGAGCGCCGAGAAAGTGCCGATCATCAGCGTTTCCAGAACCAGGAACGCGATCATGTATTCCTTCACGCGCTTCTGGATCGAGGTCCAGCTGGCGAGAATGCAGATCGGCATCAAGGCCGTGGTCAGAATGACGAAAGGCAGAGAAATGCCGTCGACGCCCATGTGATAGGAGGCGACGCCGAGCCAGTCGTGCTTTTCGGCAAACTGGAATTCGGCCGACGACGCATCGAATTTCTGCACCATCACCAGCGAAATCGCAAACGTAACAAGCGTGGTCCACATCGCAACCCAGCGCGCGGTGCCCTTGGCAAGCGGCGAGTTGCCGCGCGTCATCAGCATGATGAGCAGCGCGCCCAGGAGCGGCAGGAAGGTGACGACGGAGAGGACGGGCCAGTTCATCTAATGCACCCCCGCCGAGAACATGAACCAGGTGATGAAGGCGGCGGCGCCGATCAGCATGGCGAAGGCATAGTGATAGAGATAACCGGTCTGCAGCCGCACCACGTTTCGCGTGACGTCCAGGACCCGCGCGGAAACGCCATCGGGGCCGAAGCCGTCGATCAGCCAGCCATCGCCCTTCTTCCACAGTTCATGGCCGATCCACTTGGCCGGACGCACGAAGATGAGGTCGTAAAGCTCGTCGAAATACCATTTGTTCAAGAGGAAGCGGTACAGGAAGTCGTGCTGGCGCGCGAGTTCGACCGGGATATCCGGACGGCGGATATAGAAGTGCCAGGCGATGACGAAGCCGATCACCATCATCGCCGTCGGCAGCAGAGCGATCTGCAACGGAATGTGGTGCATGTCGGTGAGAACGGTGTTGGTTTTCGCAAACGTCAGCGACTCGCGGAAGAAATGCTCGACGCCGTGACCGGCGAAGACTTCCTTGAACGGAAAGCCGGCGACGAACGATCCGACGGCCAGGAAGCCGAGCGGAATGAGCATGACCATCGGGCTCTCATGCGCCTCCTTCCAGTGCTTCACGTCGTGCGGCTTGCCATGGAAGGTCTTGAAGATCAGGCGCCAGGAATAGAACGACGTCAGCAAGGCCGCCGCGACCGTGCAGACGAAGGCATAGAGCGCCATCGGGTTCTTGCCGACATAGGCCGCCTCGATGATCGCGTCCTTTGAGAAATAACCGGCGGTGAGCGGGAAGCCGGTCAGCGCCAGCGTACCGATAATCATCACGATGTAAGTAAAGGGAATGCGCTCCCGCAGGCCGCCCATGTGGCGGATATCCTGCTCGTGGTGCATCGCGTGAATGACCGAGCCGGAACCGAGGAACAGCAGCGCCTTGAAGAAAGCGTGCGTGAACAGGTGGAACATGCCGACCGAATAGGCACCGCAGCCCATGGCGACGAACATGTAGCCGAGCTGCGAACAGGTCGAGTAAGCGACGATGCGCTTGATGTCGTTTTGCACCAGACCGATGGTCGCGGCGAAGATCGCCGTGGTCGCGCCGATGAAGGTGACGAAGGTCTGCGCGTTCGGGGCGAGTTCAAACAAAGGCGACAGCCGCGCCACCATGAACACGCCGGCGGTGACCATGGTCGCGGCGTGGATCAGCGCCGAGACCGGCGTCGGGCCTTCCATCGCGTCCGGCAGCCAGGTGTGCAGCAGGAACTGCGCCGACTTGCCCATCGCGCCCATGAACAGGAACAGGCAGATCAAGGTCAGTGCATCGGCATGCCAGCCGAAGAAGTCGATGAACTTGCCGCTCAAGGACGGCGCTTGCGCGAACACGGTGTCGAAATCGACCGCGCCGGTCATTGCGAACAGCGCGAAAATGCCGAGCGCGAAGCCGAAATCGCCGACCCGGTTGACGACGAAAGCCTTGATCGCGGCGGCGTTCGCCTCCGGCTTGTGGTACCAGAAACCGATCAGCAAATAACTCGCGAGGCCGACGCCCTCCCAGCCGAAGAACAGCTGCACCAGGTTGTCCGACGTCACCAGCATCAGCATGAAGAACGTGAACACCGACAGATAGCCGAAGAAGCGCGGCCGGTACGGGTCCTCGGCCATGTAGCCGATAGAATAGAGATGCACGACGGCCGAGACCGAGGTCACCACGACCAGCATCACAGCTGTCAAAGTGTCGATGCGAAGCGCCCAGTCGATCTTGAGTGAGCCCGAGACGATCCACTCCATCACCGGCACGCGGATGTCGTGGCCGCCGAACCCGACCTGCACCAGCGCGATCCAGGACAGGATCATCGACACGAACAGCAAGGTCGTCGTGATCAGCTCGACCAGACGCGACCCGGCGGCGGCCGGCTCGACCGGGCCGTGGCCTTGATCGTCGTGACCATGGTCGTCGTGACCGTGCGCGGCGTGATCGTGCGCATGGTCGTGCGAAGCATGGGCGTGAGCGTGCGCCGGCGACGTCCCGTCATCGCCCGCCGGCGGCGCTTCACCCGGAAAGCGAGCGCGCGCGGCAAACAGCGCGATCAGGCCGGCGAGAATGGCCCCGAGCAGCGGCAAAAAGACGATGGCCTGATACATAATGTAAAATCTCAACCCTTCATCAGATTGATATCCTCAACCGCGATGGTGCCGCGGTTGCGGAAGAAGACGACAAGAATGGCAAGCCCGATGGCGGCTTCCGCCGCCGCGACGGTCAGGACCAGCAGCGCGAAGATCTGCCCGACGATGTCGCCGAGATGCGTGGAGAACGCGACCAGGTTGATGTTGACCGCGAGCAGGATCAATTCGATCGACATCAGGATGATGATGACGTTCTTGCGGTTCAGAAAGATGCCGAAAATCCCGAGCGTGAACAGGATGGCAGCGACCGACAGATAATGACCGAGACCGATTGTCATGACGCGCTCCCGGTGCTGTTAGCGTCAACCGAATTGCTGCCGAGCGCGTTGCTGCCAAGACCTTGCCCTTGCCGCACCTTAACGACCTGCATCGACATCTCCGGTGTGCGCGCATTCTGCGCCGAGATGTTCTGCCGCTTGACGCGCTCCTTGTGCCGCAACGTCAGCACGATGGCGCCGATCATGGCGACCAGGAGGATCATGCCCGATATCTGGAAGAAATAGACGTACTTCGTATAGAGCACGAGGCCGATGGCTTCGGTGTTGGATATACCGGTCGGGATCGGCGCTGTAATCGCCTTCGGCACGCCGGGGCCGATGACCCAGGAGCCGACCACCAGCAGCAGTTCGGCGAGGAAGATGCCGCCGAGCAAAAGTCCAACCGGCAGGTATTGCAGCACGCCCTTCTTCAGTTCGGCGAAATCGACGTCGAGCATCATGACGACGAACAGGAACAGCACCGCGACCGCGCCGACATAAACGACGACCAGGATCATCGCCAGGAACTCCGCGCCCATCATCACGAACAGGCCGGCGGCGTTGACGAAAGCGAGGATGAGATAGAGCACCGAATGCACCGGATTCTTCGACGCGATCACCATGAAGGCGCTCGCGACCAGAATACCGGCGAAGAGATAAAAGAAGGCGGCGGCGATCATCGTGGTTACCTGTAAGGCGCGTCGAGCGCCATGTTTTTGGCGATCTCGCGTTCCCAGCGGTCGCCGTTGGCGAGCAGGCGATCCTTGTCATAGTAGAGTTCTTCGCGGGTCTCGGTGGCGAATTCGAAATTCGGGCCCTCGACGATGGCGTCGACCGGGCAGGCTTCCTGGCACAGGCCGCAATAGATGCACTTCACCATGTCGATGTCGTAGCGCGTGGTGCGCCGCGTGCCGTCATTGCGGCGGGGACCTGCCTCGATGGTGATCGCCTGCGCCGGGCAGATCGCCTCGCATAGTTTGCACGCGATGCAGCGCTCCTCGCCGTTAGGATAACGGCGCAGCGCATGCTCTCCGCGGAAACGCGGCGAAATCGGGCCCTTCTCGAACGGATAATTCAGCGTCGACTTCGGCTTGAAGAAATACTTCATGGCCAGCACCATGCCGGTCACGAATTCCCACAGGAACAAAGCCTTGGCTGTGCGATCTAACCTCATCGAAGTCCTCATTTCATCGCCGCTGTGGCCAGATGGCCGTACTGCAGCACACCGGCGACAATGACGACCATCGCCAGCGACAGCGGCAGAAACACCTTCCAGCCGAGACGCATCAACTGGTCGTAGCGGTAGCGCGGCACGATGGCCTTGACCATGGCGAAGCCGAAAAACAGGAAGAAGGCTTTCAGCACGAACCAGATGATGCCGGGTACCCAGGTAAAGGGCGCGTAAGGCACCGGCGGCAGCCAGCCGCCGAGGAACAGGATCGTGCCCATCGCGCACATCGTGGCAATCGCTACGTATTCGCCGAGCATGAACATCATGTAAGGCGACGAGCCGTATTCGACCATGAAGCCGGCGACCAGTTCGGATTCCGCCTCGACCAGATCGAAGGGCGGCCGGTTGGTTTCCGCCAAAGCCGAAATGAAGAACACGATGAACATCGGGAACAGCGGCAGCCAGTACCACGAGAAGATGCCGTAAGGCCCGTTCTGCGCTTCGACGATGGCCGTCAAATTCAGCGAGCCGGCGCACAGCAGCACGGTGATGATGACGAAGCCGATGGAGACTTCGTAGGACACCATTTGCGCCGCCGAACGGAGCGCCGCGAGGAACGGATACTTCGAGTTCGACGCCCAGCCCGCCATGATCACGCCGTAGACCATCAAGGACGACACGGCGAAGATGTAGAGGACGCCGACATTGATGTCGGCAATCGCCCAGCCGACATTGACCGGGATCACCGCCCAGGCGGCGAGCGCCAGAACGCAGGTGATCAGCGGCGCCAGCAGGAACACGCCCTTGTTGGCGCCGGCCGGAATGACCGGCTCCTTGACCATGAACTTGAGCAAGTCGGCGAAAGACTGGAAAAGGCCGAACGGCCCAACCACGTTGGGGCCGCGCCGCATTTGCACCGCCGCCCAGATCTTGCGGTCGGCGAGCAGGATGTAGGCAATCGCCACCAGCAGCACGACCAGCAGCAGCACCGACTGCGCCAGGATGACGATCAGCGGCCAGAGATAGGTCCAGAAGAATTCCATGGCCCTACTCCGCCGCCGTGAGCGTTCGCGGCGCGCCTTGCGCCAGCGCCGAACACTCGGCCATGACCGCGGACGCGCGCGCGATCGGATTGGTGAAGTAGAAATTGCTCACCGGCGACACCAGCGCCGACTTCTCGGCGGTACCGCCAAGCTTGCCGAGCTTCTCGATGTCGGCGCCATTGCCGGCTGCGATCTGATCGAGCTTCATCATGTGCGGGTGCGCGGCGTACAGCGCCTGGCGCAGCGCGCCAAGCGTATCGTAAGGCAGCTTGCAGCCGAGCACGTCCGACAAAGCGCGCAGGATCGCCCAGTCCTCGCGGGCGTCGCCCGGCGGGAACGCGGCGCGGTTGGCCATCTGCACGCGGCCTTCGGTGTTGACGTAAGTCCCCGATTTTTCCGGATAGGCGGCACCCGGCAGGATGACGTCGGCGCGGTGCGCGCCGCGGTCGCCATGCGTGCCGATATAGACAACGAAGGGACCGGCCGGCACATCGACTTCATCGACGCCGAGCAGGAACAGCACGTCGAGCGCGCCGGATTTCAGCATCGCCGCCGTATCGAGGCCGCCCTCGCCCGGCACAAAACCGACGTCGAGAGCGCCGACAAGGCTCGCTTCGGTGTGCAGGATATTGAAGCCGTTCCAGCCGTCCTTGATGATGCCGAGCGAGGCAGCGGCTTTCGCCGCCATGCCCAGTATGGCGCCGCCATCGGCGCGATTGAGCGCACCCTGACCGATGATGAACATCGGTTTTTCTTTTTTGGCCGGCGGGTGCGCGACGAACTGCGCCAGACTGTCCGGCCCGGCGCCGAGATAGGTGTAGGGATAGGTCAGATCGGCCTGCTCGCCGACGACGCCGACCAGCAGGTTGCCCTGGCGCCAGCGCTTGCGGATGCGCGCGTTGAGCACCGGCGCTTCACGGCGCGGATTGGTGCCGATCAGCATGATCGCATCGGCCTGCTCGATGCCGGCGATGGTCGAATTGAACAGATAGCTGGCGCGACCATATTTCGGGTGTAGCGGCGAGCCGGGATAGCGCGCATCGATGTTCTTGACGCCGAGCGCGGTCATCAAAGATTTCAGCGCGAACATGTCCTCGACCGCGGCGAGTTGCCCCGCCAGCGCACCAACCTTTGAGCTATCGATCGGGCGCATCTTGTTGGCGATCAGCGTAAAGGCTTCCTTCCACGTCGCCGGCCGCAGCCGGCCGTTCTCGCGCACATAAGGTTGATCGAGGCGCTGCGTGCGCAGGCCGTCGACGACGTGTCGCGTCTTGTCGGAAATCCATTCCTCGTTCACGTCTTCGTTCGTGCGCGGCAAAATGCGCATGACCTCGCGACCGCGCGTGTCGATACGGATGGCGGAACCGACCGCGTCCATGACGTCGACCGACTGCGTCTTGATTAGCTCCCACGGCCGCGCCGCGAAAGCATAAGGCTTCGAGGTTAAAGCGCCGACCGGGCAGAGATCGACGACGTTGCTCTGCAACTCGGACGTCATCGCTTTTTCGAGATAGGTGGTGATTTCCATGTCCTCGCCGCGCCCGGTCGCGCCGAGTTCGGCGACGCCGGCAACTTCCGCCGAGAAGCGGATACAGCGCGTGCACTGGATGCAGCGGTTCATCGAGGTCTTGACCAGCGCGCCGATATATTTGTCCTCGACCGCGCGCTTGTTTTCCTGGAAGCGCGTATGATCGACGCCGTAAGCCATCGCCTGATCCTGCAGATCGCACTCGCCGCCCTGATCGCAGATCGGGCAATCGAGCGGATGGTTGATCAGCAGGAATTCCATCACGCCTTCGCGCGCCTTTTTCACCATCGGCGATTTTGTGAACATCACCGGCGGCTCGCCATTGGGGCCCGGCCGCAGGTCGCGCACGTTCATGGCGCAAGAGGCGACCGGCTTCGGCGGTCCGCCCTTCACTTCGATCAGGCACATGCGGCAGTTGCCGGCGATCGACAGCCGCTCGTGGAAGCAGAAGCGCGGGATTTCCGCGCCGGCCTGCTCGCAAGCCTGCAGCAGCGTCAACTCCGGCGCCACTTCGATCTCGACATTGTCGATGATGACTTTGGTCATGAGGTCAGCCTTGCCGCGTCTCTTGCCGCGTGTTCGTTCGCCTGCGTCGCGCTGCCGCGCGCCGCCTTCCAGTGCTGCGCTTCCGGTATGTCGCTCCAGCCGAAGGCGTGCTCACTCGGGCCACGCGCTTTCAGATGCTCGAGCCGCTCGACGCCTTCGGCCATCGCCGGCCTGTGCCCGGCCGGAATATGCCACAGCACCAAAGGCGTCTCGATATGCTCGAACCATTCGGCGCGACGTCCATAGAAGCGGCTGTGCACCGTCTTCCAGACGAAACGCTCCAGCGCCTCGACATTCTCCCAGACCGTCAAATTCGGCAGCACGCGCGGATCGTCATAGACCTGCATGCCCATGGCATTGCCGCTGGCGTCGGCGAGACGCCAGACAAAGCCGTCGATCTGCTCCGCCAGCGCATTCACCCGCGCGACATTGTCGACGAAGTCCGCCATGCGCGGATCGACGAGCGGATATCTGATCCGCGCGATATTGAACTGGGCGAGATGGAGCGGCGCGGTGTCACATTTCGACATGCGAATGCTCCCCGCACCAGTCGGTCGTCTGGACGATAGCCCATTCCTGCTCGGCCGAAACCGGTGGCGGCGCATGCCGGCGGCACTGTCCGCGCTTGGCGTGCTGGCGCAAATTGTCGAGCTTGAGGTCGTCCTGCAACGGCCACCAAAATCGGCAATTTCGACAGCGCAGGTTTTTGTTTTCATAGCTCATTCGGCCGCCACCGAGAGAGGATCGCGCACGCCGTGCGGATCCGCGTTGCGGGAATAGGCGTCGATGCGTTCTTCAATCTCGTGCCGGAAATGCGCGATCAGGCCTTGGATCGGCCAGGCCGCGGCGTCGCCGAGCGCGCAGATGGTGTGGCCTTCGATCTGCTTGGTGACTTCCAAAAGCATGTCGATCTCGCGCTTCTGCGCGCGGCCGTCCGCCATGCGGGTCAAAACGCGCCACATCCAGCCAGTGCCTTCGCGGCACGGCGTGCACTGGCCGCAGCTCTCATGCTTGTAAAAGTAAGACAGACGCGCGACCGCGCGAATGAGATCGGTCGACTTGTCCATGACGATGACCGCAGCGGTACCGAGGCCGGAACGCAGCTTGCCGAGACTGTCGAAATCCATCGGCGTGTCGATGATTTGCGCTGCAGGCACCATGCGCACCGACGAGCCACCGGGAATGACCGCCTTGAGATTATCCCAGCCGCCGCGAATGCCGCCGCAATGCGTCTCAATCAATTCACGGAAGGTGATACCCATCGCCTCTTCGACATTGCAGGGCTTGTTCACATGGCCGGAAATGCAGAACAGCTTGGTGCCGACATTGTTCGGATTGCCGAACGAGGAAAACCACGACGCGCCGCGCCGCAGGATATCCGGCGCCACTGCGATCGACTCGACATTGTTCACCGTCGTCGGACAGCCATAGAGCCCGACATTGGCCGGGAACGGCGGCTTCAAACGCGGCTGGCCCTTCTTGCCCTCGAGGCTTTCGAGAAGTGCTGTTTCCTCGCCGCAGATATAGGCGCCGGCGCCGTGCGCGACGTAGAGGTCGAAGTCCCAGCCGTTGACATTGTTCTTGCCGATCAGCTTGGCCTCATAGGCCTCGTCGATCGCCGCCTGCAAATGCTCGCGCTCGCGGATGAATTCGCCGCGCACATAGATGTAGCCGACATGCGCGCCCATCGCGAAGCCGGCGATCAGGCAGCCTTCGACCAGCAAATGCGGATCGTGCCGCATGATCTCGCGGTCCTTGCAGGTGCCGGGTTCGGATTCGTCGGCATTGACGACGAGGTAATGCGGACGCTCGCCGATCTCCTTCGGCATGAACGACCATTTCAACCCGGTCGGAAAGCCGGCGCCGCCGCGGCCGCGCAGGCCCGAGGCCTTCATCTCATTGACGATGCCGTCGCGGCCTTTTTCCAGGATCGCTTTGGTGCCGTCCCAGGCGCCGCGCGCGCGCGCGCCCTTGAGGCCCCAATCGTGCAGGCCGTAGAGGTTCTGGAAAATGCGATCCTTGTCAGCGAGCATCACTTAGCCTTCACGGACTTGAGTGTGGTCGGGCCGCCTTCCGGCGCGGAAAACTGCCGATCGATCTGCGGCCCCGGCTTCGGCGGTTTGCCGGCGGCAAAACCGTCGATCAATTTCTCGAAGCTTTCGGCGGTGAGGTCCTCGTAGGTGTCTTTCCAGATCAAGGCCATCGGCGCATTCACGCAGGCGCCCAGGCACTCGACCTCTTCCCAGGAGAAATTGCCGTCAGCCGAGAGTTCGAACGGTTCATGGGCAATCTTATTGTGACAAACCTCGAACAGCGCATCGGCGCCGCGCAGGCGGCACGGCGTCGTGCCGCAAACCTGGATATGCGCTTTCTTGCCGACCGGCTGCAGCAGGAACATCGTGTAGAAGGTCGCGACTTCGAGCGCGCGGATATATTCCATGTCGATCATGTCGGCGACGTAGCGGATCGCCGCTTCCGGCAGCCAGCCGTGATGCTGCTCCTGCGCGCGCCACATCAGCGGGATGACCGCGGATGCCTGCCGGCCTTGCGGGAATTTCAGTAACTGCTTTTTGGCCCAATCGAGATTCTCCGCCGTGAAGGAAAATTCCTTCGGCTGAACCTCGGCGGGGGCGAGACGGCGGACACTCATCGATCAACTTCCCCGAACACGATATCGATGGAGCCGAGAATGGCCGAGACGTCGGCCAGCAAATGGCCCTTGCACAGCCAGTCCATCGCCTGGAGATGCGCGAAACCCGGCGCGCGGATTTTGCACTTGTATGGTTTGTTGGTGCCGTCGGCGACAAGATAGACGCCGAACTCGCCCTTCGGCGCTTCGACGGCGGCGTAAACTTCGCCTTCCGGCACGTGGAAGCCCTCGGTGTAAAGCTTGAAGTGATGGATCAAGGCTTCCATCGAGCGCTTCATCTCGCCGCGCTTGGGCGGCACGATCTTCTGATCGACCGCCGATACCGGACCCTGCCCCTCGGGCGAGCGCAGTTTATCGCAGCACTGCTTCATGATCTTGACCGACTGGCGCATCTCTTCCATGCGGATGAGATAGCGGTCGTAACAGTCGCCGTTCTTGCCGACCGGAATGTCGAAGTCGAGTTCGTTGTAGCATTCGTAAGGCTGCGACTTGCGCAGGTCCCAGGCCGCGCCCGAGCCGCGCACCATCACGCCGGAGAAGCCCCAGTTCCAGGCGTCTTCCAGTTTGACGATGGCGATGTCGACATTGCGCTGTTTGAAGATGCGGTTATTGGTCAGCAGGCTGTCGAGGTCGCCGACCACCTTCAGGAACGGATCGCAGAAGTCATAGACGTCGTCGATCAGTTGCTTCGGCATGTCCTGATGCACGCCGCCGGGCCGGAAGTAAGCCGCATGCATGCGCGAGCCGGAAACGCGCTCGTAGAACACCATCAGCTTCTCGCGTTCCTCGAACCCCCACAGCGGCGGCGTCAGCGCGCCGACATCCATCGCCTGCGTGGTGACGTTCAACAGATGCGAGAGCAAGCGCCCGATCTCGGAATAGAGAACGCGGATATATTGCGCGCGCTTGGGCACGGTGATGCCGAGCAGCTTCTCCACCGCCAGGCAGAACGCATGCTCCTGATTCATCGGCGCGACGTAATCGAGCCGGTCGAAATACGGCACAGCCTGCAAATAGGTCTTGTGCTCGATCAGTTTTTCGGTGCCGCGATGCAGCAGGCCGATATGCGGATCGACGCGGTCGACGATCTCGCCGTCGAGTTCGAGCACCAGGCGCAACACGCCGTGCGCGGCCGGGTGCTGCGGCCCGAAATTGATGGTGAAGTTGCGGACTGCGGTTTCGGCCATTACGGCGACACCTTCTTGTCAGGCTCGCCGGTGAGCTTGTTGCCTTGCGTCGGCTGCGGCTGAGACGGCGGAGTCGGCGCCGCCTTCTCGTCGCCCGGCAAGATGTAATCGGTGCCTTCCCAGGGCGAGAGGAAATCGAAAGAACGGAATTCCTGCGCCAGCTTCACCTTGTCGTAGACGACGCGCTTCTGCTCGTCGTCGTAGCGCACCTCGACGAAACCGGTGAGCGGGAAATCCTTGCGCAGCGGATGCCCCTCGAAACCGTAATCGGTGAGGATGCGCCGCATGTCCGGATGGCCGGTGAACAGTACGCCGTAAAGGTCGTAGGTCTCGCGCTCGAACCAGTCGGCGCCACGGAACACATCGATCAGCGACGGCACCGGCGTCACTTCATCGGTCGGGCATTTGACGCGAATGCGCTGGTTCAGCCTTGGCGACATGAAATGATAGACGACGTCGAAGCGCTGCTCGCGCGCCGGCCAGTCAACGGCCGTGACGTCGATGATGCAGATGAACTGGCAGGCCGGATCGTCGCGCAGGAAGGTCGCGACCTTGACGATGTCAGCGGCCTTCGCCGTCACCGTCAGTTCGCTGTTGACCACCGCATAGCCGGTAACCGCGCCGGGCAGCGCGGTCTTGATCGTAACTCCAAGCCTGTCGAGCATGTCTAGCATTTCAATCCACGATAAAGAGGCGAGCGCCGCGCGTCGTGTGCGAACGGTGCGCATCGGCGCCGTCGGCAACCTGGTAGCTCATGCCGGGTGTGAGCGTGAAGGCACGCCCGTCCTTGAGATTCGTCGTCAGTTCACCGTCTAAGCAAAGCAAAATGTGGCCTTTGTCGCACCAATGATCGGAGACGTAACCGGGCGAGTAGTCGACCATGCGAACACGTATGTCGCCGAATTGCCGTGTGCGCCAAGTTGCAACGCCTGCGTCGCCTTTATGCGTCGTCGCCTCGACGGCCGCCCAGTCTGTCGTTCCAAAAGGGATGGCGCTCATCTGCATGGCCGTTACCGCTCTATCGTTCCGGTTCGGCGAATCTTCTTCTGCAGGAGCATTACGCCATAGAGCAGCGCCTCAGCGGTCGGCGGACAGCCCGGCACATAGATGTCGACCGGCACGATGCGATCGCAGCCGCGCACCACCGAGTATGAATAGTGATAGTAGCCGCCGCCGTTCGCACAGGAACCCATCGAGATGACGTAACGCGGTTCCGGCATCTGGTCGTAAACCTTGCGGAGCGCGGGAGCCATCTTGTTGGTCAAGGTACCGGCGACGATCATCACATCGGACTGGCGGGGAGAGGCGCGCGGCGCAAAGCCGAAACGCTCGGCGTCATAGCGCGGCATCGACATTTGCATCATCTCGACGGCGCAACACGCCAGGCCGAACGTCATCCACATCAGCGAGCCGGTGCGCGCCCAGGTGATCAGGTCGTCGGCGGCGGCGACAATGAAGCCCTTGTCGGCCAGCTCGTTATTGACGCTGATGAAAAAGCTGTCGTCGGCGCCGACCGGCTGGCCGGTGCGCGGATCGAGAATGCCGCGTGGCGCGGGTGCGACCATTGTCATGAGCGCGTGCCTTCTACGCTGATCAGTCCCATTCCAGCGCCCCCTTCTTCCATTCGTAGATGAAGCCGATGGTGAGAACGCCGAGGAAGATCATCATCGACCAGAAGCCGAACACGCCGACCTGTTTGAAGGCGACCGCCCACGGAAACAGGAACGACACTTCGAGATCGAAGATGATGAAAAGGATGGCGACGAGATAAAACCGCACGTCGAATTTCATACGCGCGTCGTCGAAAGCGTTGAAGCCGCATTCGTAGGCCGACAGCTTTTCCGGGTCCGGCGCGCTGAAGGCGACGATGAAGGGCACCACGAGCAGCGCCAGTCCGATCACCAGCGCGACCGCGATGAAGACCACCAGGGGCAAATAGTCGAGCAGCAATGCGTTCATAGGCGACCCCTGCGACCAGTCCCGCGCCCCACCCCGGAAGGATTGAAGTCCCGGGCCGCTTCGGCAATCCGTGCTGGCGGCCAGCCTAAAATGCCCAGAAACCCAAGGCCTTGATTAGAAACAATTCAAGGTCGGAAGCGGTTGAGGCTTAGCGCAGCGCACAATGGGTGGCAAGATAGAGTTCGGGAACCATCCACGAGCATAGCGCCTATCTGGCTTACGATTTCGCAGGCCCGTTGACAGCCCGGCGCGGCGGCCTCGATAGTCTGCCTCAAGCGTGAGCAGAACCAAAAAAATCCGAGGGGACGAATCGATGGCAATCCGGCGACGGAGCTTGTTCCCGGCGGGCATCGCTGCGGTGTTGGCGGCAGCGATCGGTGCCGGCTGTTTCATCGGACCGGCCTCCGCACAGGAATACCCGTCCCGGCCGGTCAGAATTATCGTGCCATTCGGCGCCGGCGGTCCATCGGATGTCTATTCCCGCGCTATCGCCGCCGAGTTGCAGAAGTCATTGCATCAGCCGTTCATTACGGAAAACCGGCCCGGCGCAGGGACCACCATCGGTACCGATTTCGTCGCCAAGGCGCCGGCCGATGGCTACACGCTGCTGCTGGTGTCCGGCACGCAAACCGTCAACGAGACGCTTTATGACAGGAAGCCCTACCGGCTGATGCACGATCTGGTCCCGGTTGCGCCTTTGATCGATACCGACCTGGTGTTGGTCGTCAGCAATACCGTCCCGGCCAAGAACCTCGAGGAACTGCTGGCGCTGGCGCGCGCCAAACCCGGCGCCCTCAATTACGGCTCGTCCGGCCCCGGCTCCAATTACCACATGGCGGGCGAGCTTCTGAAATTTCTCACCGGCATCGATATCCAGCATGTGCCGTACAAAGGCTCGACCGGCATGCGCACCGACATCCTCAGCGGGCAAATTCAGATTCTGTTCGACAGCGTGCCGACCATGGCGGCGATGATCAAACAGGGTCTCGTGCGCGCCATCGGCACCAGCGGCAAGACCCGCTCGCCGATCTTGCCGGACGTGCCGACACTCGAGGAAGCCGGCGCGAAAGGCTTTCACGCCAGCCTCTGGGTTGGGCTCATGGCGCCGGCGGGCACGCCGAAACCGATCGTCGAACTTCTTAACCGGGAAATCACCAAGGCGGTGACGCAGCCCTCGCTGAAGCAGACCTGGGAAAATCAGGGCGCCGTGCCGATCGAAATGTCGCAACCGCAATTCGCGGCCTTCATGCAGGCACAGGTCGAAAACTGGGCTAAGATCATCGCCACCAACCGCATCGGCCATATCAACTGAAGCGCGGCCTTCGAAACACGGAACACTGCCATGAATGAAATGACCAAGCCGACGGCGATGGCCGGCACGGAACACTGGACGACGCGCGACGGCGCCAAACTGTTCCTGTGGAACAAGAACGCCGGCGATCCGGCCAAAACGCGCGGCACCATTCTGTTCGTGCACGGCTCGTCGATGGCCTCGCAGCCGACCTTTGACCTTCAGGTGCCCGGCCGGCCGTCGTCCTCCGCCATGGAGCACTTCGCAGGGCTTGGCTACGACTGCTGGAGCGTCGACATGGAGGGCTATGGCCGCTCCACCAAGGATCGCGACAACAACGCGCCGATCTCGCAAGGCGCCGACGATTGCTACGCGGCGGCGTTGTATATCCAGAACCTGCGCGGCAAACGTCCGCTGATGGTCTACGGCATTTCATCGGGCGCGCTACGCGCCGCGCTGTTCGCCGAGCGTCACCCGGAGATGGTCGCGCGGCTGGCGCTGGACGCGATGGTGTGGACCGGCGAAGGCTCGCCGACTTTGGCCGAGCGCAAGAAGAAGCTGCCCGACTTCATCAAGATCAACCGCCGGCCGATGAACAAGGCCTTCATCCATTCGGTGTTCGACCGCGACCATCCCGACACCGCCGACCGCAAGGTGATCGAGGCTTTCGCCGACGCCGTATGCGCGCTCGACGATTCGGTGCCGACCGGCACCTATGTCGACATGTGCTCGAAGCTGCCGGTGGTGAATCCGGCGAACATCATCGTGCCGACTCTCATCATGCGCGGCCAGCACGACGGCATCGCCTCGATGGAAGATTTGCTGGCGTTCTTCGCCAAGCTGCCGAATCCGGACAAACAGTTCACCGTCATGTCCGGCATCTCGCACGCCAGCTTCCAGCAGAAGAACTACATGATGGTCTATCACATACTGGCGTCGTGGTACGCGCAGCCCGAGCCAGTGTATAAAGGCTAGCTCACACCCCGAGCTTGGTCGCCAAATCCGCCAGATCGCTGCCGGCGATATCGACCGGCACGATGGGCCCGGTCTCGCCGGTGTTGGGTCCAAACTCATGCGGCCGGGCGATGTGGCCGGTGCGCAGGCCGCATTCCGCTGCCGACTTCAGATCGCGCGAATGCGCCGCCACCATCATGCATTGCTCAGGCGCCAGATCGAGCGCCTCGCAGGCGGCGAGATAGACGCGCGGCTTCGGCTTGAAGTCGCCGGCGATCTCGGAGCCGAAAATGGCGTCCCATGAAAACTTGTTGCGGCGGGCGAGATCGACCCCCAAGGAAATATTGCCGTTCGAGCACGGCGCGATGCGGTAGCGGGTTTTCAACCGGATTAGCGCACCCGGCACGTCCGGCCAGGCATCGAGCCGGTGCCAGGCGAGATTGAGATCGCGCATCACCGCCTCCGGCAGGCCGGTGACATTGAAGCGCGGCAGGAAACGCTCGAGGTTGCGCCGGTGCAGCACGTCGAGCTTGCTGAACGGGATTTTGCCCGAGCGGACTTCCTCCATGCCGGGCTGATATTCGTTGCGCCAGGCGTCGGCGAAGGCCAGCCAATCGAGCTGATAGCCGAGCGGCTCGAGGATCAGCCGGGATTCGCGGGCGACCGATGTGCGCCAGTCCATCAGCGTGCCGAACACGTCGAAAAACAGCGCCTGGACCTGGGAAATGGATGGGTTTTCGACCATGGACCGACCGCCCGGGCTGCCCGTGGCGGCTGCCCGCGTCCGGGTCTAAGTCTTTGAAAAAATGGCGGGAGCGACGGG
>CAMAUC010000018.1 GCA_945861265.1 Rhizobium sp. Q54
TGGTGCCCGGGGGCGGGATCGAACCACCGACACTGCGATTTTCAATCGCATGCTCTACCAACTGAGCTACCCGGGCGTCTAAGTCTTCAGACTTGGCCCTCCCGAGGTCCGGGGCGAGCCGAGCGCCGCGTTATAGAGGCCCCGCCCCACCCTGTCCAGAAGCCAGAGCAGCCTATCAAAACAAAGGTTTAGACCCCGATCGCGGCCCGGAACCGGGCTTTGAGAACAGCCCCGTCGCGCTCCGGCAGCACCCGCGGCGGATCGGCGATGGCAATCGTCAGGCGGGCAAACAGCGGGCCGGCGAGCGTCTTGAGCCGGGCGGCGAGATCGGCCAACGCCGCCTCGTCCGCGACATCGAGACAGGTGGCGATGCCGCAGGCGCGGGCGACGCCGAGCAGATCGACGCCGCCTTTGTGCGTGTGGCTCGGCTGCATGCCGGTCTCGCCGTAATGGCCATTGTCGAAGACGACGACGGCGAGATTTTTCGGCTGCTTGATGCCGATAGTGGCCAGCGCGCCCATCCCCATCAGCATTTCACCATCGCCGGTGACGACCAGGACGCGCTTGTCCGGCTGCGCCAGCCCCAGACCAAGGCCGATCATCGCCGCGCCGCCCATCGCGCCCCACAAATAGAAATTGCGGTCATTGTCGCCGGCGGCGGCGAGATCCCAGCAGGTCGAGCCGAGACCGGGAACGACGAGCAGATCGTCCTTGCGCTCAGTCAGCAAGGCCGCCATGGCGGCGCGGCGTTCCAGACCTTCAGGGCGCGGCACTTCGCTCATTTGGTCCAGACCTTTTTGCCGATCAGCTGCTGCGACAACAACAAGGCGGCGATGCGCTCGTCGCCGAACACATGTTGAACGGCGCGCTCGGCCAGACCTTCGACCTCGTCAGGCCTCGTGGCGCGATAAATCTCGGCCTCGCTGAGCCGCAAAACCGGATCGACGATCGAGCCCATCGGCTGCTGCCACGGGTTGAACTCCTCCCACTCGCCGCGCATGGTGATCATCATCAACAGCGGGAAGCGGCACGAGCGCGCCAGCGACAGCATGTTGATGCAATTGCCGACGCCGCTCGATTGCATCAAGAGCACGGCGCGCTGGCCGCCGAGCCAGGCGCCGGCGGCAAGCGCCACGCCCTCCTCCTCGGTGGTGAGCACCACGTCGTGAATGTCGGGGTCGGCGCGGCAGCGGTCGATCAGCCGTGCATGGCCGGCGTCCGGCACATAACCGACCTGGCGAATGCCGGCGCGCTTGAGCGTGCCGTAAAGCTTCTCGGGCCAGTCGATGGCGGGAGCCGGCGCATTCATGATTTGTCGCCTTCGTCACCGTCGGCCGGCCGCGTGCCGTCCTCGTCTTCATCGTCCTTGACCGGCACGGCATAGACGCCGGTCAGCCAGCGGCTGAGATCGATGTCCGCGCAGCGCTTGGAGCAGAACGGCTTGAACGCCACGTCCATCGCCTTGCCGCAGATGGGACAGGGTTTGAGCGACGTTTTGCGGACGATCTCGTTCATGGCGTGCCATCAATTCCCTGTTGCCAACCGGACTTAATCCCAAGTGCACGGCTCGCGTCGCGTCCGGTTATAGCCAGCGGCGCGCCCGCCACAAACCGTGCCGCGGCGGCGACGACCGCATTGATAAAAGATTGCATACTTAATATCTTATACTTAAAGTTGTATCTCTCAAGAATCGGGGCAACAGGGGGATGAGATGGTGAGCAAACACGTCATCGCGGCCGCATCGGCCGCCGCGTTCGTTCTGATCGGCAACGCCAGCCAAGCGCAGACTAATCCACCCACTATTCGTCAATTCGATCCGCCTTTTTACGTCTTCAGTCCCGATCCACCGCATGACCTGACGGCAAACACGGGCGCGCAAGGCAACCAGCCCTACGTCGACAGCATGGCCTGGGATGCCTTTATCGCGCTGAATTGGCCGGCGCCCAATCCGCTGACGCAACGCGGCGTGCCCGACCGGCAGAATATTATCGGCGGGTTCTATCAACCGGGCGAAGGCGGCGGTAAATCGTCGCCGGCCGGACCGACCGTCTGGGAAACTTTCAAGGACACCAACGATATCTATCTCGATCCGCCGGTAAAGCCGACAGCATTCGACGTCGGCGAAAGCGTTCCGCCGGCCTGCCGGAGCCTCGCCGCCGCCAATCCGGTGGCCGCGCACCGTACACTGGTCATGAAATCGAAATTCGACGATGTGCTGCGCGGCACCAAGCAAGCCGACGGCAACCGGCTGGTCGACCAAAACGGCCAGGATGTCTGGTACGAAGTGAAGCTCAATCGCGTCTATTACGACTACGTCGTACAAAATCAATTTTATGACAGCAGAAAACAGGCCGGGAAAACCATCGCATTCCCCGCCTCGTCAAACGTCACCGCGGCGCCCGGCACGATCAAGGTCAAGGCGGCCTGGAAAGTGATGGGCCCGTCCGGCACCAAACAGCCCGACGATCCGACGAAGTTCTACACCACCCAAGCCCTGGTGCTCGATCCGGACACCGGCAAATGCTCGCAGCAGATGCTCGGCCTTGTCGGGCTGCACATTGTCATGAAGACAAAGACGTTCCCGCAATGGCTGTGGGCGACTTTCGAGCACGCTGCCAATGCGCCCGATCAGATGGCGGGGCCACAACCGAATATGACCTATAATTTCTACAGTGCCGCCTGCGCGAACTGCGCGGTCAACACGCCGCCGACCAAGGCGCAACCGCAAGTGCCTACACAGGTCATGCGGGTCGTGCCGATCGACGGCCTAGCGGCGACCAAGAATGCCCTCTACCAGGCGGCGTTCAAGACCCTGCGGCCCGACAATGTTTGGCAGAACTACATGCTGGTGGATGCGCAATGGGGCGCCAAGACAGAGTCGCCCAGCATCCCCAATCAGCCGCAGTTCCTCGCCAACACCACGCTTGAAACCTATCTCCAGGCGCCGAGCGGAACGAACGGCTGCATCAATTGTCACGGCGCATTCGCAGCCAAGACCGATTTCGACTTCCAGCTGACCAACGCCTACCCGCAAAAAAAAGGCTTGCTGTTCGATCTGTTCAGAGTCCCCGGCCTGGCATCGCCGCATTAGCGACGCCGCTTAATCTTCCGTTGAATTGAAACGGCATCCCGGCCCGGCGAGCCGGGATGTTCTTTATGGCTGGCGCTTTGCGCGCGCAGAGTCTTTTACGCGTGCGGCGTCCTGGGCGCGCAGATCCGTTTTCAATATCTTGCCGTAGTTGTTTTTCGGCAGCGCGTCGACGAAGACATAATCCTTTGGACGTTTGAACCGCGCAATCTGCGACAGGCAGAGCGCGTTCAGTTCCGCGGGCGCGGCGTCGCCGACGACATAGGCCACCACGGCCTCGCCCCAGTCGGCGTCGGGCCGGCCAATGACCGAGACTTCGCGCACGGCCTTGTGCGTCAGCAGCACTTCCTCGACTTCGCGCGGATAGATATTCGATCCGCCGGAGATGATCAGGTCCTTGGAACGGTCTTTCAGCGTCAGATAACCCTCGGCGTCGAAGGCGCCGACGTCGCCGGTGTGCAGAAAGCCGCCCCGCAGCGAGGCTTTGGTCGCTTCCTCGTTCCGCCAGTAGCCGGCCATGACGACGTCGCCACGCACCAGAATTTCGCCGGTCTCGCCCGGCGCGACCGGATTGTCGTCGTCATCCGCGACAACGACCTCGACGCATGAATATGGCTTGCCGCAGGAGGCGAGGCGTTCGCGCCAGCGCGGATGGTCGCGATCGGCGATGTCCTGCTTCGACAAGGTCGTGATCGTCATCGGCGATTCGCCCTGGCCGTAGATTTGCGCCAGCCGCGGGCCGAAACGGTCGAGCGCGCGCAGCGCGTCCTCGACATACATCGGCGCGCCGCCCCAGATGAGCGTGCGGATATTCTCGACGTTGCACTCGCCCGGCGCATCGACGAGCCGCTTGATCATGGTCGGCGCGGCGAACATCGACAGGCGCGGCCAATGATCGATCAGCGCGAAGACTTCCTCCGGCTCGAAGCCGCCGCTTTCGGGAATGACCTGCACGCCGAGGCGGGCGATGTGCTGCATGATGTAGAGCCCGGAGCCGTGGCTCATCGGCGCGGCATGCAGGATGGTATCGCCGGGCGAAACCGGATCGACCTCAGAGCCATAGGCGGCGCTGGCGATGGCGATGTTGCGATGCGTCAGCATAGCGCCTTTCGGCTTGCCGGTGGTGCCGGAGGTGTAGAACAACCAGGCGAGATCGTCGCCAGCGCGCGGCACAACATCGATGGCATCGGCGGTGAACAGCAATTCGTAGTCGGCGCTGCCGATCGCGATCATGCGCTCCAGCGACGCCGGTGCATGCGGCGCGATCTCAGCATCGATGCCGGGCGAGGCAAAGCAGACGCGCGCGCCGGAGTGTTCAAGGATGTAGCCAAGCTCGGCGCCATGCAGCTTGGCATTGGCGGGGACGGCCGCGCAGCCGGCGTGCCAGATGCCATAGAGCAGCGCCAGATAGTCCGGCGAATTCTTCGCGGCGATGGCGACGCGGTCGCCGGGCTGAAGTTTGAACTTGTTATGCAGCGCGCCGGCGATGCGAGCGGCGCGGCCCGCCAGTTCACCGTAACTCATGACCACATGCGCGCCGGATGCGGCGGCGGGCATTGCTGCGTGACTGAGACCGGAGCGTTGCAGCCAGAGGGCGGAGTTCATGCGCGCCCCTTGCGTGGCGAGATCAGACCGCGTTGAGCCAGCCGAAGCGGATCGGATATCCCTCGCCGCCGAGCAAGCTCATGGTCTCGTACAAAGGCAGGCCGACGACATTGGTGTAGGAGCCGACCAGCTTGACGATGAAAGTGCCGGCGATGCCCTGCGCGGCGTAGCCGCCGGCCTTGCCGCGCCATTCGCCGGAGGCGAGATAGGATTCGATATCGTCGGCCGACAACCGCTTGAAGCGGACGCGGGTTTCGACCAGGCGCTGGCGAAACGATTCCTTCGGCGTCACCAGACAAATCGATGTGTAGACGCGGTGATTGCGCCCGGACAACAGCCGCAGGCACTGCTGCGCTTCGTCGAGCAGTTCGGCCTTGGGCAGAATGCGGCGGCCGACCGCGACCACCGTGTCGGCGGCGAGGATAAAGGCACCGCGCAATTCGTCGTCGAGCCGGACATTGTCGAGCGCGACTTCCGCTTTTTCGCGGGCCAGCCGGTTGGCATAGGCACGCGGGATCTCGCCGCGTTTCGGCGTCTCGTCGACATCGGATGGCTTGAGCGCGTCGGGCTCGATGCCGGCCTGATTGACCAGAGCAAGACGCCGCGGCGAACCTGAAGCGAGGACGAATTTGGGACGGCCGATCATTGGATGGGGGCGCCGCGTTTAATGTTGGAAAAACAATACGATTGGCCGCGGAAACTAGCGGAACGGGGGATGAATCGCAAACCTCACTCATTGCCCCCGCCTGCCCGGCCGAAACGCTGGCGGATATGCGCCATCAGCGTGTCGCGGACCTCGCGATAGGCCTCCAGCTTCTGCTCGCGCGAGCCCTCGATGCCGGTCGGATCGACGGTCGGCCAGTATTCGACCTGCATGGCGGCGGTACGGGTGAGGTCCAGCGCCTTGTGATGCGCCGGCGGCGACAACGTGACGATCAGATCGAAATTGAGCCCTTCCAGGTCTTCGAGTTCCTCGAAGTCGATCGGCTTGTGGCGCGAAATATCGATGCCGAGTTCTTCCATCACCGCGACGGCAAAGGAATCGAGTTCGCCCTTCTGCACGCCGGCCGACTTCACGTAGATGGATTTGCCGAACAATTGCCCGAACAATCCGGCGGCCATCGGCGAGCGCACCGCGTTCATGCCGCAGGCGAAAAGAACCGCCTGGGGCTTTGACGGGCGGTCGGTGCCTGCCATCGGCGGGTTATTCCCAATCACGCATGATCTGATCCGAAAACCGGTGTCCACTTTTCGGGATCATGCGTTACCCCTTCCAGTGCAAGACGCAGATCAAAGTGAACAGCCGGCGCGCGGTGTCGTGATCGACAACGACCTTGTCCTTCAGCCGCTCCATCAGAATATTCGAGCCGTCATTGTGAATGCCGCGCCGGCCCATATCGATGGCTTCGATCTTGTCCGGCGTCGCGGTGCGGATCGCCTGATAATAGCTGTCGCAGATCATGTAGTAGTCTTTGACAATGCGGCGCAAAGGCGACAGCGAAAACAGATGCGCCACCACCGGCGTGCCGTCCTCGAGACGGATGTCGAACACCAGCCGGTTGTCGTTGATCGACAGATGCAGCGCGTAAGGCCCGCCGGTGTGGCCGACCGGCGCGAAATGATTCTGCTCGAGCAGATCGTAGATGGCGATGGTGCGCTCGTGCTCGACGTCCGGATTGGAGCGGCCGATCGAGACCTCGTCGAGCGTCACCGAAACCAGACGCTGCTTCATCGCGGCGGGCGTTGGCTTGGTCGTGGTCATCAGTTGGCCGGCAGATTGAGGCGGATCGCCACCGAACGCGCATGCGCGTCGAGACCCTCGGCCTTGCCGAGCGCGATCGCCGATGGGCCCAGCGCGCGCAACTGCTCCGGCCCGCACTTCAGAAGCGACGTGCGCTTCATGAAGTCGAGCACGCCGAGTCCGGACGAGAAGCGCGCCGAGCGCGCCGTCGGCAGCACGTGATTGGAGCCGGCGACATAGTCTCCTATCGCCTCCGGTGTATGCGCGCCGATGAAGATGGCGCCGGCGTTGCGAATGTGGTCGACATATTTATCGGCGTCCGCCGCGGCGATTTCGAGATGCTCGGGCGCCAGGCGATCGACCAGCGCGATGGCATCGTCGAGTTTGCCGACGGTGATGATGGCGCCGAAGTCGCGCCATGACGCGCTGGCGGTGCTGGCGCGCGGCAGCGTCATGAGCTGCGAGGTGACGGCGGCTTCGACTTCCACGGCAAGGCCGGGATCGTCGGTGATCAGAATCGACTGCGCGCTGACGTCATGCTCGGCCTGCGCCATCAGATCCGCGGCGATCCAGCTCGCATTGCCGGTCTTGTCGGCGAGGATGAGAACTTCCGACGGGCCGGCGATCATGTCGATGCCGACGGTGCCGAACACAAGACGCTTGGCGGCGGCGACATAGGCATTGCCGGGGCCAACGATCTTCGATACCGGCGCAATCGTCTCGGTGCCGTAAGCGAGCGCCGCAACCGCCTGCGCGCCGCCGACGCGATAGACCTCGTCGACGCCGGCCAGTTTCGCGGCGGCCAGCACCAAAGGCGCGAGCTTGCCGTCAGGAGAGGGCACCACCATGACCAGCCGTTCGCAGCCGGCAACCTTGGCCGGCACGGCGTTCATCAAGACCGAGGACGGATAGGCGGCGGTGCCACCCGGCACGTACAGGCCAACGGCTTCGATCGCGGTCCAGCGGGTGCCGAGTTCGACGCCGAGCGCGTCGGTGAACCGGTCGTCCTTCGGCTTTTGACGTTGGTGATAGGCCTCGATGCGGTCGCGCGCGACTTTGAGCGCGGCGAGCGCCGCAGGATCGCAGGCAGCCGCCGCGGCATCAATTTCGGCGGCGCTGACGCGCAGACCCGCTTTGGCCAGATCGAGCCTGTCGAATTTAAGCGTCAGGTCGAACAAAGCCTTGTCGCCGCGCGCCTGCACGTCCGCGATGATGTCCCGCACGGCGGCTTCGACGTCCGGCGCGGCCTCGCGCTTGACGGTCAGAAAGGCGCGGAAGCGGCGCTCGAAATCGGGGTCCTGGCTGTCGAGACGAATGGGCATGACAGGTCAATGGCGCGCAGCGGCGGGAACGTCAACCGTCCTAGTGGAGCGGATTTGACGTTCGCCCCCCGTTCGCCGCGAATATCCTGAGCGAACGTCAAATCCAAAGCTCCACTAGCAATAATAACTTGCTAGTGGTCCTTTGATTCTAACATTCGCAAAAGTGCCGCCGCAGACGGAATGCGAATGTTAGAATCGGACCACTAGGTCAGGCCTTGTCGGCGCCGGCATGAACCGGGCATTTGGCCGCGCTCCAGACCGGACCGAGGTCGACCAGCTCGGCCTCCAGGCATTCGACCTCAAGGCGCATCACCCCGCCGCCGGAAAAAATCAGCGACACCACCCCGGACGGCGCGTCGGTTTCCTCGAATTCGACCGCCAGCAGGTTGAGGACGGCCTCCTTGCCGGCCGGATCGAGGCTGCGGCATTTGAAGGACATGACCCGCTCGAAGCGCAAGGCCGAGCGCCGGCGGCGATATTCCGGCCTTTTCGCCTGGGCGCTTTCCCAATCGAAGCGATTGAGCGCCACCACCACCCGGTTTTCGCCAGCCCGCCACAGTACGTCGGCGACTTTGACCACGGCGTCCTGCAGGTGGGTCGAGACCACCTCGAGGTCTTCCTCGTCGAGGACGGCGAATTTCAGCTGGTCCGGCACCTGGCTCATGGACGTCATTGGCTCCCGTCGCCGAAACTTAAGGACGCGGGCGATGGGCCGCAAGGTGCGGCTTCGTCATTGGCCTAGAAAGCCGGCTCCATACCGGCGTCGATCCAGCGCGCGCGGGTGGATTTGTCGGTGAGGTAGTCCAGAAAGGCCTGCGCCGCTTGCGTTTTCGTGCTGCCGACATGAATGGCGGCCGAATACATGTTCTTGAAATTCAGTTCGCCCGGCAGCGGCCCGACGATGGTCACGCCTTTGACCGGCAAAGCCTCGCTGATCAAGGTCGTGGCGAAGGCCGCGCGGCCTTCGGCGACCGCCGCGGCGACGTCATAGCCGCCCTTGCACAGCACGGCCTTCTTGTTGATGGCGTCGGCGATGCCGAGCTTTTCCAGCATGGCGGCGAACATAATGCCGCCGGAGCCGCCGGCTTTCGGATCGGTCCAAGCGACCGAGGGCGCAGCCATCATCGCCTTGACGAAGGCGTCCGGCGTCGAGATGTCAGGTTTCGGCGTGCCGTCGCGGACGATGACGCCGGTCACGGTCGAAGCCAGATCGACGATGCTGCCGGGCTTGAGCAGATTGAGCTTGTCGAGCGATTGAATTCCGGATTGCGAGACCATGACGAGGTCGGTCGCTTCGCCGGCCTTGATCTTGTCGGCTTGCGCGCCGGCGGTGCCGAAATTCAGGTCGAGCTTTATGCCGCTGTCGCGCTCGAAGTCGGCGCCGAGCGCAACGACCATCACCTTCACGGCGCCGGCGGACATGATTTTGATAGTGTCGCCCACGGTTGCTTCCTTTACGAACTGATCCGCTCGATCACCGCGCCGCAGCGGGAGAGCTTTTCTTCCAACCGCTCGAACCCGCGATCGAGATGATAGACGCGGTTGACCATCGTCTCGCCTTCGGCGGCGAGCGCGGCGATGACCAGCGACACTGAGGCGCGCAGGTCGGTGGCCATCACCGGCGCGCCGTGCAGGCGCTTGACGCCTTCGATGGTCGCGGTCTCGCCGTCGAGCGTGATGCGCGCGCCGAGGCGGGCCAACTCCTGAACATGCATGAAGCGGTTTTCAAAGATGGTTTCGGTGATGTGCGACGTGCCTTTGGCCAGCGACATCAGCGCCATCAGTTGCGCTTGCAAGTCGGTCGGGAAGCCGGGGAACGGCGCGGTGGTGACATCGACCGGCAACAGTCCCGCGCCGTTGCGGGCAATGCGGATGCCTTCGTTGGTCGTCGTCACCGTGGTGCCGGTCTGCGTCAGCACGTCGAGCGCCGACTGCAACAACTCGGGCCGCGTGTTCTGCAACAGCACGTCGCCGCCGGTCATGGCCACCGCCATGGCGTAGGTGCCGGTCTCGATGCGGTCGGGCAGCACCGCATGGCGCGCGCCATTCAACTTGGCGACGCCTTCGACGACGAGGCGCGACGTGCCGATGCCGGTGACCTTGGCGCCCATCTTGTTGAGGCAATCGGCGACGTCGCCGATCTCCGGCTCGCGGGCCGCGTTGTCGATGATTGTCGTGCCGCGGGCGAGCGTCGCCGCCATCAGCGCGACATGGGTGCCGCTGACGGTGACTTTCGGGAACTTGATTTCGCCGCCGCGCAGGCCGTTCTTGGCGCGGGCGATGACATAGCCGCCCTCGATCTCGATCTCGGCGCCGAGTTTCTCCAGCGCCATGATCAGCAGATCGACCGGCCGCGTGCCGATGGCGCAGCCGCCGGGCATCGACACCTTGGCCTCGCCCATGCGCGCCAGAAGCGGCGCGATGACCCAGAAGCTCGCCCGCATGGTGGAGACGAGTTCGTAGGGCGCGGTGGTGTCAACGATATTTTTCGCGGAAATGTGCAAGGTGCGGCCGGAGGCCGGCTCGTCATTGGAGCGCTTGCCGGCGATCATGATATCGACGCCGTGATTGCCGAGAATGCGCTGGAGCTGGATGACGTCGGCCAGACGCGGCACGTTCTCGAGAATGAGCGTCTCGGCCGTCAGCAGGCTGGCGATCATCAAGGGCAGCGTGGCGTTCTTGGCGCCGGAAATCGGGATCGTGCCGTTGAGCCTTTGTCCGCCGACGATGCGTATCCGATCCATGATGAGCCCCGGCTCTCGCCTGTTCGAGTATTCCGGGCCGATCTATGGACCGCCGGACGCCCCCTGCAAAGCACAACTTGCCGGAGGGTTACCATCTATCGTCTGGCAAATAAGGCGAAAACGGGTTCCGGCAAGCGGCAGGGTCAGGGATTTTCGTCGCCGGAAGGGCCTTCGCCGCCCGGAGCGCGCTCGTCCGCCCCTCTCGCGCGTTCTTGTGCCTTGCGCCGGCGCAGATTTTCCCGTAGCGCAGCGGCCAGCCGCGCGTCGCGGCTGTTGGGTGCGCTGGATTTCTTCTGCTTTTTGCCGCTTTCGTCGCCTGCCATGGCCCTCATTACCGGGCCAGCGGTCCGGTTGACAAGTTCACGCAAAATTCAGGGCTGGACAGGTACTTACCTTGCATCCTAAAGGGGCGTTGTGGCAGTTTCCGCCGCGTTCGCTCCGGGCACCTTTAAGGGTGCGCCTTTAGCTGCCGTAGCTCAGTGGTAGAGCACCTCATTGGTAATGAGGAGGTCCACAGTTCGATCCTGTGTGGCAGCACCATTTTCCCACCGAACCGCCAGAACCAGTCCTCAGCCGCGCGCGACCAGCGTCACATGCGCCGGCTTGCGGCCGACCAGTTTGGCGTAATCCTCAATCGGCATCGGCCGGCCGACCAGATAGCCCTGGATCGCGTCGCAGCCCTCGGCGGCGAGGAAGGCGCGTTGCGCCTCGGTCTCGACGCCTTCCGCCACCACCGGCATATTAAGCCCGCGACTGAGCGCGATGACGGCGCGGATGATGGTCGCCGACTGCTGGCTGTGGCTGAGATTGGCGACGAAGGCGCGGTCGATCTTGATCTTGTAGAACGGGAAAGACTGAAGATAGGACAGTGACGAATAGCCGGTGCCGAAATCGTCCATGGCGACGCGTACGCCCATGTTCTTGAGCCGGCGCAGCATGGCGACCGCGCCGGTGAAATCGCCGATCAGGACGCCTTCGGTGATCTCGAGTTCAAGTCGCGCCGGCGACAGGCCGGTGTCGAGCAACACCTGATGCACCAGGCTCGGCAGATCGCCGTGCTGGAATTGCACCGGCGACAGATTGACGGCGATGTGCAGCTTGTTCGGCCACGACGCGGCCTCCTGGCAGGCCGTGCGCAGCACCCATTCGCCGAGCGCGCCGATGATGCCGCTCTCCTCGGCCAGCGGGATGAACACGTCCGGCGGAACGAGGCCGTGACGCGGATGATGCCAGCGCGCCAGCGCCTCGAAGCCGGTGATCCGGCCGTCCATATCGGCCTGCGGCATATAGTGCAGCGCCAGTTCGTTCTGTTCGACCGCCTTGCGCAGATCCTGTTGCAATGCGCGTTTTTCGCGCAGCTGCTGGTCCATCGCCATTTCAAAGAAACGGATCGAGCCGCGCGCTTCGGATTTGGCGCGGAACAGCGCCGCGTCGGCATTGGCCACCAGCGCCGTCGCGTCGGCGCCGTCCTGCGGATAGATGGCGACGCCGATGGTCAGGCCGACGCGCATCTGGTGGCTGTCGATGGTGATGTCTTCCTCGAACGCCGCCGCAAGGCGTTCGGCCAGCGCCTCGGCCGCCTGCGGCTGCTGCGCCGTCGGCGTGATGACGGTGAATTCGTCGCCGCCGACGCGCGCGACGAAAGCGCCCTGGCAGACCTGCTCGAGCCGGACCGCCACTTCGCGCAACAGCGAATCGCCGATGGCATGGCCGAACACATCGTTGACGGCCTTGAAGCGATCGAGATCGATGCACAGCACGCCGAAGCTTTCATTGGCGACGGCGGCGAGATCGATGGTGGCATCGATGCATTCGTTGAAGGCGACGCGGTTCGGCAGATTTGTCAGCGCGTCGTGATGCGCCATATGAGCGATGCGCTGCTCACTGCGCTTGCTCTCGGTGATATCGTTGATCACGGTGATGAGATATTTCGCTTTACCGGCGCTGTCCTTGACCGGCAGCCGTGTCGCGGTGACGACGCGCGTGCCATTGCCCGGCGTGACGACGCCGTGCTCGCCCTGGTAACTGATGTCGCCGGATTCGATGGCCTTTATGTCTTCCGCTCGAACGGTGTCAACAAGGCCGGGCGGCAGGATGTCGGCGGCGATCTTGCCGACGATATTGGCGCGGTCGATGCCGAAGTATTCCTCGGTGGCGCGGTTGACCAAAAGATATGTCAGGGCCGACGCATCCTTGACGATGATCGGCGACGGCACGTTCTCGACGATCATGTCGAGAAAGGCGCGGGTGTTTTCGAGTTCGCGTTCCGACCGTTTGCGCTCGGTGATGTCCTCATGCGTGGCGACCCAGCCGCCCTCGCTGGTCGGCTGATTGATCACCGCGATGACGCGGCCGTCGGACATTTCGACGTCGACCGTGAAGATTTCGCCGCGGCCGAGCGCAGCGCGCAAATCGGCCTCGTAGATTTTCGGGTCCTGCGGCAGCGAGCCCATAGCGTGGCGGGCGGCCAGCAGTTCGCCGATGCCGCAGCCGCGCCGGATCGTCGATTCGAGACCGTACATGACCTCATAATTCTTGTTCCAGACCACCAGCCGGTGCTGGCCGTCGAACATGCACAGGCCTTGCGCCATGTTGTTGAGCGCGAAATTGCGGCGGACGTTCTGCTCGCTGAGCTTGCGGATGACGCACAGCGCGCACCATAAAAATGTCAAGCCGACGCAAGATAGCGAGCCGATGGCGGCGGCCGCGAGGATCGCACGGCCACTGAGAGAAACCGAGGCTGCGAGGGCGGCGAACGTCAGGCAAAAGCCGGCGATGCCGGCGATCGCAATCGATCGCCAGTCGCGGAATTTTGCCAGATAGCGAATCGTCTTCGTCATGACTCCAGACACGGTTGCCGAAAGGCGCGCTGCCTTTCGCCCGATGTTGAGCCATCACGCTAGGAGATGCGCCTTTGACGCGCGTTAACAGCCGCGCTTTGCTAGCGTTAATCGCCGGTTAGCCCTACGAGGCGGTAAATTTAAGATATGCCAGAAAGGTGTGGATTTCCGCGCCTCAGCGGGGCCGCAGGAACTCGAAATCGCAGCCCTGATCGGCGCCGGTGATTTCCTTGGCGTAAAGCCGGGCATAGCCGCGCGCCGGCGTTTCCGGCGGCTTTTCCCGCGTCGCCGCGCGCTCCTGAAGTTCCGCTTCGTCGACCAGCAGATCGATGCGCCGGTCCTTGACCGACAATTTGATGCGGTCGCCATTGCGCACCAGCCCGAGCAGACCGCCGGAGGCCGCGTCCGGCGTCACATGCAAGACGATGGTGCCGAAGGCGGTGCCGCTCATGCGCGCGTCGGACACGCGCACCATGTCCTTGACGCCCTTGGTGGCCAACTTTTTCGGGATCGGCAGATAGCCGGCTTCCGGCATCGCCGACACCGAATGCGGGCCGGCATTCTGCAGCACCAGAATATCATTGGCCTCGACGTCGAGGTCAGGATCGTCGATGCGCGCGGCAAGATCGGCCAGCGAGGTGAACACCACCGCCCGGCCCTCAAGCTCGAACAGATTGGAATCGGCGGCCGAGCGCTTGAGGATGGCGCCTTGCGGCGCCAGATTGCCGAACAGCGCCACCAGTCCGCCTTCCGGTTCGAGCGGCTCCTTGCGTGGCGCGATAACGGTGCGGTCGACCCAGGCGGCGGCATCGACGTCGAGGCGTTCGCCGAGCGTCTCGCCGGTGATGGTCATGGCGTCGAGATGCAGGAGGTCCTTGATCTCGCGCAGCAGCGCGCCCATGCCGCCGCCAGCGAAGAAGTCTTCCATATAGCCGTTGCCGACCGGCTTGAGATTCACCAGCACCGGCGTGGTGTCGGACAATGTATTGAGCCGCTCCAGCGACACCGGCACGCCCGCGCGGCCGGCAATTGCGGTGAGATGGATGATGGCGTTGGTCGAACCGCCGATGGCGAGCAGAACGCGCAAGGCATTCTCGACGGACTTGGTGTTGACGATGCGCTGCGGCGTCAGGTCCGAGCCGATCAACCGCACGGCAAGCGCGCCGGTGGCTTCCGCCGCGCGCAGCCGGTCGGCATGCACGGCGGGAATCGCGGCGGTGCCCGGCAGGATCATGCCGAGCGCCTCGACAATGCAGGCCATGGTCGAGGCGGTGCCCATCACCGCGCAGGTGCCGGCGGTGGTGGCGAGATTGCCCTCGACCTGGTTGATTTCCTTCTCGTCGATGGCGCCAGCGCGATACTTCGCCCAGAAGCGGCGGCAATCGGTGCAGGCGCCGAGACGTTCACCCTGGTGGCGGCCGGTCATCATCGGACCGCCGACCAGCATGACGGCCGGCCGGTTGGCGGACACCGCGCCCATCAATTGCGCCGGCAGCGTCTTGTCGCAGCCGCCCATCAGCACCACCGAATCCATCGGCTGCGCCCGCACCATTTCCTCGGTGTCGATCGACATCAGGTTGCGGAATTTCAGGCTGGTCGGATTGAGAAAGACTTCGCCGAGCGAAATCGTCGGGAATTCCACCGGTAACGCGCCGGCCGCGAGCACGCCGCGCTTCACGGCTTCGAGCAACTCCGGAAAATGGCGGTGGCAATTGTTGAAGCCGGAGCCGGTATAGGCGATGCCGACCACGGGCTTGGCCAGCATCTCGTTGGAATAGCCCATCGACTTGGCGAACGAGCGCCGCAGATAGAGCGAGAAATCGCGGTCGCCGTAATTGGTGAGACCGTTTGCGATGCCGACCGGTTTTTCGCTCATGCGGATACTTTCTCAAGCCGGGCCAAGCCGCCGGCAAATCGCCGCGACAAGGGATGAAGAAGAAAACGTTGCGACAGTGCCGGATAGCGGCGGCGCAGCCAATCAAACCCCACCTGATAGCAAAAGACCATGACGACCAGCATGGTCAAGAACCAAGTGAGGAAGTGGTAGCGCGCGGTGGCAACATAGAAAAGGGCCACCGCATGTTGCGCCAGCGCCGCCGCGCCGATCAGCCGGAGCCACGGATCGAATTGGCGGCCGCGCACGACGACATAAACGAGAATGACAACGCCGGCGGCATTGAACGGAACGGTCCAGTACGATTCCGCTGGGCCCGATAGCCAGTTTGGAATTTGCAGCAGCGCGCGCGCCAAATTTCCCCCGCTGAAATTCAGGGTCGCCAGCTCATGCAGCGCCGCAGCATAGGCGGATGGCGGCATGACAAGAAGATTCGCGTCGCGCGAATTGGCGCTGAACAGGACCACGGCATGGCCAAACACCCAGTTATGCAGCGCCATCGAGAATACCGGCATAAAGCCGAGGCAGAGGCCGGCCAGGCGCGGCCACTGGCGCTGGTAAAGTGCATAAAGGCCGACGCCGCCAAGAAACACCGCCGCGGCCGGGGCGACGATCGGCTTCATGGCGATACCGAGCGCCAGCAGCAGCGCGCCGGAAAGCGCCCGGCCGAATCGTCCGTCGGCATTCGGATTCGGTGGCACCAGCGCGACAAGTCCGGCGATAAAGAAAATGTAGGCGGCCGGGTCGGCAAAGCCGCGCGCGGCCCATTTGGCGTAATCGATGAAGGTCGTGCCAAATAATTCGCCGAGCGGCACCGCGACAAACATCAGCGCCAATGCCAGCGCCCACGATGCCGGCAGGAAACGCTTGAACAGCGCCAGCACCAGAAACGGCAAGAGCAGCACCAGCGACAAATAGCCAAGATAGCTCTCGCCGAAGGCGATGTGTTGCAGAGCCAGGAAATAGCGCAGGCCGGGACCGCCATAATAGAAAATCTTTTCGCCGCCTTCGAGAAATCCCCACACGTCGCCAGCCAGAAGCTTCTGCAGAATTTGCCGGGCAACGCCGTCATAGTACAAGCCGTCGTCGCCACCGTCGAACGGCCTTACGCCGCCGAGAAAACTGGCATCGTCGACGGCGATCACCAGCGCGGCAAGGCCGATCAGCAGCAGCGGCAGGATCGCCCGCTTCGGCTGAAACCGCATCAGCAGCAGGATAAGGCCGATGACACCAGCAAAGGCGAGCAGGCCTTGCGCAAGTTGAAGCAGTCGCACCGGCAATGGCGGATCGAGCCGCATTGCCAATTGCTCCGGCACGATCGCCATGCCGACAACGCGCCGCCCGGCATCGGCCGGCTCAATGACGCGGCAGCCATCGCCGCGCCAGAGCGCAAAGCGTTGCTCGGCACCCTCCCACAGAACATCGCCGCGCCAGCACACTTCGCCGCCGGCATAGCCCGCCGGCAACCGGATCATTTCGAACCACGGCATCGTCAGATGCCACCGATGCGCTCCCATCCAGAGCCGGCGGTCGCGGCTGGCGCGCTGAATGTCGCTGACCGGATACCAGTTGTAGCGCATGTCGTTGATGAAGCCGAGGCGCAGCCAGATGGGGTCGGAAAAATCCAACGCGGTCACAGAGCGCGACAGCTCCGATTTGTGAAATATGCCGTCGGCGGAAAAGGCGAAGGTCCGGTCAGGCAAGCCGCTGCCGCGCCAGCATCCGGCCTGTTCGGCCGAACAGCGCTTCGCCGGAGGATATTGGCGGTCGAACTCGGCCATCAGATGGCGATAGACGTCGGCGGGTAGACCGCGTTCAAATACATCGTTCGGACCGCCCGGGAGAAACACGTTGTGTCCCTCGTCGATACGCGGCGGCGCCAACAGCCATTGCCCGGCGATGGCCAGAGTTGCGACAGCGGCGGCGGCAAGCCAGGCGCGCTTTTGAACGCGCACCGCGCCGCTGAATATGAAAATCGCCACCGCCGCCAGCAGCGCATAATCGATGGCGTTATTGATCGGCAGTCCGACCACCGCGACGGCCAATGCCAGCGCGGCCAACTTGAGAAGCCAGTGGGGAAATTTCGGCATCGATTGACCGTCGAGCATGCGGTCCACATATCATCAAGCCGAGACCGTCGGCAATCGGAGCACGCCACAATGCTTGGGTCCCTGGCGCTGCCCGCCGTTGCCGCCACGACGCCATGACGTCTTAACACCTTGGCCGGAACGTTGTCCGCGGCGGAATCCATGTGCTAGAAGACCGGCCAAATGACCGCCCCCCTTTCCCAGAAGAAAGACAGCGAAATCGCGTTTTTCGACAGCCACGGGGCGTCGAATGCCTACGACGTGTTTGCGCCCGAGACCAACGAGCGCCTGATCGACATATTCGTACGTTTGACTTGCCTGAAGCCCGGCTCGCGCATCGCCGATCTCGGTTGCGGCTCCGGCGTCTTCAGCAATGCGCTGCGGCAGCGCGGATACGATTGCACCGGCGTCGATCTCAGCCCGGCGCTGATCCGGATTGCGAACCGGAAATATTCCGGCATCGAATTCATCGAAGGTGACATCGAGAACCTGCGCTTTGCCGACGCCAGCTTCGATGGCGTGCTGCTGGCCGGCGTATTGCACCATTTCACCGCGCACGCGCGCTGCGCCGCGGAAGTCATGCGAATCCTGCGGCCCGGCGGAAAATTCGTCGCGTTCGATCCAAACCGCGCCAACCCCTTCATGTATTTCTATCGCGACCGCAGTTCGCCATTTTACAGCAGCGTGGGCGTTACCGAAAACGAGCGGCCGATACAGGCCGACGAGATCGCCGCAACTTTCCGGGCCGCGGGATTTCGCGTCGAAACCGAATTTCATTCGGGCCTGACATACCGTTACACCGCCTCCCCCACGGCACGCCAACTGTTGCCTATGTACAACCTGATCGACCGGCTGTTGTTTTCGCCGAGCTTCATGCGGCGCTTTCGCGCCTTCGTATTCACGTTCGGCGAAAAGCCGCGAGGGCCGGCATGATCCGCGTCGGCATCATCGGCAGCAATTACGGGCGCACGGTTCTGTTGCCGGCGTTCCGCACCGATCCGCGCTGCGACGTGGTGGCGCTTTGCGGCAGCAATGCCGCACGCACCGCCGAACTGGCGAAAGCGGCCGGCGTGCTGAAAGCCTATGGCGACTGGCGCGCTCTGGTTGACGACAAGGATGTGCAGGCGGTCGTGATTGCGACACTGCCGAGCCTGCAGGCCGAGATCGCCATCGCCGCGCTGAAAGCCGGCAAGCCGGTGTTCGCCGAGAAACCGCTGGCCGGCGATCTTGCCGCCGCTCGCGCCATGTTGACCGCGGCGGAACAAAGCGGACTGCCGACCGGCATCGATTTCAACTTCACGCAGATCGCGGCGTGGCTGCGCGCCAAGGAGTTGCTCGATACCGGCGCCGTCGGCACCCTGCGTCACGTGACCGTGCACTGGCATGTCGAGAGCCGCGCCATCCAGATGCGGATGCGCAACTGGAAGACCGCCGGCGGCAACGATGGCGGCGGCGTACTCGGCAATTTTGTCTCGCATTGTTTCCATTATCTCGAATGGTTCGTCGGCCCGATCGGCGGCGTGCAGGCGCGCGTCGGCGGTTTGCCCGACGACGCCGAACTGCAAGCCACCGTGGCGATGGCGGCGCAATATGAATCCGGACCACAGATCAGCCTGTCGATGAGCTGCGCTTCGTACGCGGGTATCGGCCACCGCATCGAATTCTTTGGCGAGGACGGCACTTTGGTCCTGCACAATCCGACCGCCGACTACATGCGCGGCTTCGACCTGACTTATGCAAAGCGCCCCGGCGCGCTGGAGCGGATTGCTGTCGACGATCCGTTCGATGCGCAATTTCCGGACGGCCGCATCGCGCCGGTATCGCGGCTGGCCAATAAATTCTTAGACGCCATCGAGACCGGCACCCAGACCGCGCCGGATTTCAAGGCTGGTTATCGCGTGCAGCGGTTGATCGACGCCGCACAGCGTTCGAACCGGCTGGGACACTGGATCGATTTTGCCGCGGAAGCCGGCAAGCAGGAGAGATAGATTATGAACGGCGCGAAAGTTCTGGTCACCGGCGGCTCTGGCTTCATCGGTTCGGCGTTGGTGAAGGCTCTGGTCAAATCCGGCGCGCAGGTGCGCGTCCTTGACGACAACTCGCGCGGCCGGCCGCGCCGGCTGGAAGCGATCGAGAAGGACATCGAATTCATCGGCGGCGACATTCGCGACGCCGCCGCGGTCGATGCCGCGACCAAAGGCATGGACGAGGTGCACCATCTCGCCTTCGTCAACGGCACGGAATTTTTCTACTCGCAACCCGATCTGGTGCTCGATGTCGGCGTGCGTGGCATGATCAATGTCATCGACGCCTGCCGCAAGCACAATGTCGGCAAACTCGTTCTCGCTTCGTCGTCGGAAGTCTATCAGACGCCGCCGACGGTACCGACCGACGAGAGCGCGCCGCTGTCGGTGCCGGACGTTCTCAACCCGCGCTATTCCTATGGCGGCGGCAAGCTGATCAGCGAACTGATGGCGATCAATTTCGGCCGCAAGTTTTTCGAGCGCGTGCTGATCTTCCGGCCACATAATGTCTATGGCCCGGACATGGGCTGGGAGCATGTGGTGCCGCAATTCGCGCTGCGCCTGCAAAAGCTGTCGGCCGCGCAGAAGGACGGCACATTGCGCTTCGACATTCAGGGTACCGGCGAGGAAACCCGCTCATTCTGCTATGTCGACGATCTGGTCGCCGGCGTCATGGTGATGCGCGACAGGGGCGAGCATCTGAACATTTATCATGTCGGCACCACCGAGGAGTTGTCGATCGCCGATGTGGCGCGCAAGGTGGCGGCCCAGGCCGGCCGGGCCATCGAGATCGTGCCCGGCAAGTTGCAGGCCGGCGGCACGCCGCGCCGCTGCCCCGACATTTCAAAACTGGCCGCACTCGGCTATAGACCCGGCGTGTCGCTCGATCAGGGCCTCAAGCCCACCCTCGACTGGTACTGGAAAAACGCCGATTTGGCGCCGGCACCGAAGAATTAATGGAGACTCCCTTGGGACCCACTAAAATCGCACGCGGCGCCGGCACCGGCGGCAGCGTCCCCGTCGAGCAGTGCCAGATCTGCGGTTCGGAAAAGCTCGATGCCGTGCTGTCGCTCGGCTATATGCCGCCGGTCAACCAGATGGTGCCGATCGGCCAGGTGCCGCGCCAGCAGCCGTGGTTTCCGACCGACCTGCTGCATTGCCGCGAATGCGACCTGGTGCAGCTCGGCCTCGCGGTCGATCCGGTCATTATCTTCCCGCCGGAATATCCCTACACCTCAGGCACCACCAAACTGCTGCGCGACAATTTTGCCGATCTGCAGCGCGAAAGCGCCGCGATGCTCGGCCTGACCGAAAAGGACCTGGTGGTCGATATCGGTTCCAACGACGGCACATTGATTTCGAACTTCCAGAAGGCCGGCAACCGCATTCTCGGCATCGAGCCGACCGATGTCGGCGATATCGCCAACTCGCGCGGCATTCCGACCATCAAGCGCTATTTCGGCAAGGCCGCGGCCAAGGAAGTCCTGGCCTCGCATGGCCCGGCCAAGCTGATCACCGCGGCCAACTGCTTTGCCCATATCGAGGACGTGCACGCGATCGTCGAAGGCATCGTCGAGATGCTCGCACCGGACGGCGTTTTCATTTCCGAGTCGCATTATCTGATCGGCCTGCTCGATACGCTGCAATACGACACCGTCTATCACGAGCATCTACGCTATTATTCGGTGGCGAGCCTCAAGCATCTTCTGGAGATGCATGACCTTGAAGTGTTCCACGCGCGGCCGATCCCGAGCCATGGCGGCTCGATCCGCGTCTATGCCGGCCGCAAGGGCCAGCACAAAATCGAAGCCAGCGTGCAGAAGATGCTCGACGCCGAGCCGCGTGGCGAGGCGATGGCCAAGCGGCTGAAGCAGTTCAAGCACGACGTGCTGCTGTCGAAGCTACGCCTGTTGTCGATGTTGCGCGATCTGAAGGAAAAGAATGCCCGCGTCGTCGGCATCAGCGCACCGTCGCGCGCCTCGACCTTGTTCAACTACGTCGGGCTCGACGACGGCATTATCGACTATGTCTGCGAAATCCCCGGCTCGCTGAAGATCGGCAAATGCATGCCGGGAACGGCGATCCCGGTGGTGGATGAGAGCAAACTGTTCGAAGACCAGCCGGAATGCGCCATCATCTTCTCGTGGCATATCGCCGACGAACTGGCGCCCAAGCTGCGCGCCAAGGGCTACAAGGGCCAGTTGATCACGCCGCTGCCTGTGCCGCGGTTTCTGTGATACGACACTAGCCGAACGCAGGATGCCGGCGCGGCGCACGGAGATCGACCCATGGGCGAATTCCCGAAGATCAAATCCCGTCGCATCACCGAGATCTCGCCCTGGATGAAGGTGATCGAGCGCGAGGTGGCCTACAAGAACGGCACCACCGAGCTTTATCACGCGGTTGGCCAGCAGGATTACATCGCCATCGTCGCGCTGACGCCGGACGGACGCATCCCGATCGTGCGCCAATACCGTCCGGCGCTGGAGCGCCACACTTGGGAACTGCCGGCCGGCCTGGTCGATGAGGGCGAGGACCCGGCGCAGACCTGTGAACGCGAACTGATGGAAGAAACCGGCTATCCATCCAAAGCGGTGCATGCGCTCGGGATCCACGCCCCCTGCACGGCGCGCCTGTCGAACCGTATCCATTCGTTTTTCGTCGAGGCGGGGCCGCGCCCGGCCGGCCAGACCATCGAGGCCGGCATCGAGCTCAATCTGGTCACCCCGGACGAGCTGGCAGCCATGATTTTTTCCGGCGAATTTCCCCTGCAATTGCATGTCGGCGCGCTGATGCTGGCCGGAATGCGCGGATTTATCGATCTGACGGCCTTCACGCCCCGCTAAAGCTTGATTTCCATCAATGCCCGCACTTTGGAATAGAGCCAATTTTGCCTATACAAAGGGCCTGTAACCGCTCTAAAAAGCAGTTCCAGCGCTGGGGCGGGAAAGCGGAACAGCAATGAATTACAATGACTTCTTCGTATCGGCGCTGGATAAATTGCGCGACGAGCGCAGATATCGCGTTTTCGCCGATCTCGAGCGCATCGCCGGCCGGTTCCCGCACGCGCACTGGCACTCGCCCGAGGGCAAGCGCGACGTCGTCATCTGGTGTTCCAACGATTATCTCGGCATGGCCTAGCACCCGCAGGTGATCGGCGCCATGGTCGACGTCGCCGCCCGCATGGGCACCGGCGCCGGCGGCACCCGCAACATCGCCGGCACCAACCATCCCCTGGTCGAGCTGGAGCGCGAGCTCGCCGACCTGCATGGCAAGGAAGCCGCGCTGCTGTTCACCTCGGGTTACGTGTCCAACCAGACCGGCATCCCGACCATCGCCAAGCTGCTGCCGAACTGCCTGATCCTTTCGGATGCGCTCAACCACAATTCGATGATCGAAGGCGTTCGGCAGGCGGGCTGCGACAAGCAGCTCTGGCGGCACAACGACGTCGCGCATCTTGAGGAACTGCTCAAAGCCGCCGATCCCGCGCGGCCGAAGCTGATCATCTTCGAGAGCCTCTATTCGATGGATGGCGACATCGCGCCGATCCACGCCATTTGCGATCTCGCCGATAAATATAACGCGATGACCTATGTCGACGAAGTGCACGCGGTCGGCATGTACGGCCCGCGCGGCGGCGGCGTCACCGAGCGCGACAATGCGGCGCATCGCATCGACGTCATCGAGGGCACCTTGGCCAAGGCGTTCGGCTGCCTCGGCGGCTATATCACCGGCAGCAACGAATTGATCGACGCGGTGCGCTCCTACGCGCCGGGCTTCATCTTCACCACGGCGCTGCCGCCGGCGATCTGCGCCGCCGCGACCGCCGCGATCCGCCATCTCAAGACGTCGCAATGGGAGCGCGAACGCCATCAGGATCGCGCCGCGCGCGTCAAAGCCGTGCTCAATGCCGCGGGCCTGCCGGTGATGCCGTCATCGACACATATCGTGCCGTTGCTGATCGGCGATGCCGAGAAGTGCAAGCAGGCGAGCGACATGCTGCTCGCCGACCACGGCATCTATATCCAGCCGATCAACTATCCGACCGTGCCGCGCGGCGAAGAGCGGCTGCGCATCACGCCGTCGCCCTATCACGACGACGTGCTGATCGACCAACTCGCCGAAGCGCTGGTCGATGTCTGGGAACGGCTGCAACTGCCGAAGCGGCGCCAGCAACTGGCGGCGGAGTAAATCTCAATCCTGAAATGGCGGCCGCGGTTGTTTCGGTTTAGCCACTTCGTCCGGCTGGCGGACGACCCGCGCCTGGCGGCGCACCACGATCGGCATGGTCAGCAAGACGAAGAAGATGCGCGTCAGATGGTGTGCGCCGACATAGACCGGGTCGAGATTGAGCGCGAGCGCCAGGAGCAACATCGCGTCGACCGCGCCCGGCGCGTAAGCGATCATCACTTCGGCGAGCGGCACGGTCAGCACCTGCACCAAAATGGCGGCGAAGACCGCGGTGATAGCCAGCGCGGTGGCGAACGAGCCGAACGCGGCGCCGACGTAATGCAACAGCATGCGCAGCGGCGTATTGGCGAAACGCGAGCCGGACACCGCGCCAAAAGCGATCATCACTGTATAGGTCACCCACCACGGCAGCACGACGTGCAGCGTGTCGGTGCCGTGCAGCGCCGCCGATGTCAGCATAGCGCCGAACAAAAGGCCGCCGGGAAAATGTACGCGATGGGCGACATAGGCCATCGCCGTCGAGGCGGCGACCAGGACGGCGAGTTCATCGAGCTGGGCGAATTCAAAGCTGCCGCCGAGGCTGCGTTGTGACTGGCCGGCCAGACCCAGCACCGCCAGCAAGGCCGGGAAGCCGACGGCGATGATGACGACGCGGATGGTCTGCACGATGGCGACGGCCCGCACATCGGCCTTCAGTTCGATGGCCAGCGCCATGACTTGCGACAGACCGCCGGGCGCCGCCGCCAGATAGGCCGTGACCGTATCCCAGCCGTGCACAGCGCGCAGGTAGGACGTGCCGACGACGCTGATGACGGCGCTGGCGACGATCAGCACGCCGATACTGACCGGATAGGTCGCCATGCCGCGCAGGGTTTCCGGCGTCACCACGGCGCCCAGCGAAATGCCGATCAGCACCAGCAAAACCCGCAGCATCGGCACGGGAATGCGCATCGGCCGGCCGCCGAGCGCGGCGCAGGCCACCACCAGAAGCGCGCCCGACAGGTAGCCGGCCGGCATACCGAGAAGGCCGAAGGTCAACCCGCCGGCGGCGGCAAAGGCCAATGTTTCCGCGACGTCGCGGAAACCCAAGATTCGATTGAGGAACGGCGCTGACAAAGGCTGGTGACTTTCGGCAGGCGACTTTCACCGAGCCTTTAGAGGCAGCGCATCAGCGCCAAGGCCCCTAACGATATAAGACTCGTCGCGCGATCAATGACAAGCGCGGGGCCTTGCGTCAAATGCCGGATCGCGAGGCCGCCCCGCTAAAACAGCAGGTCGCGGGTCAGCGTTTCGAGTGCACGGACGGCACCCAGCGAGGAATGCAGACGGGCGCGCCGGTCGCGCGACAGGCGCTTGACCTCGACCTTGTTGCTCGGCGGCAGGCCGTTGGCGATGTCGGCTAATTGCTGCGACAAAATGAGATCGAGGAAGTCGGCATGCGCGCGCAGCAGCGCGGTGAGGTCGTCTTCGCTGCGGCCGAGCGCCAAAGCCGCCATGAGCCGGGCGGGCGTCGACCGTTCCAGCCAATGATGGCGGATCGCCAGAACGCGGGCGAGCGTCACAATGCCGAACAGGCCGGCGCGCTTGAGATCGATGCGGCCGTTCTCGGTGCGAATGCCGCCCAGCATCGTGATGCCGGGCGCCACCGGGCCTGAGGCTTCCGCCAGCAATTTGGCGAATCCGGCATTGCCCTGCGCCATCTCGAAACCGGCGCGCCACAATTCGCTGGCCAGCGCGGCATCGCCATGCACGCCGACCAGATCGAAGAAAATATCGACCGACAACAGATCGGCTGGATTGGAACGCGCGATCCAGTCCGCAACGCGCCCGCGCCAGGTCGCCATCGACCCGCGCCAGGCCTCGTTCCTGGCCATGACACCGCCTGAGCAATAAGGCACACCGACTTCGTGCAGAATGTCGGCGACGATCGACGCATATTGCGCGAACCATTGATCGGCCGCCGAGCCGGGCGCGCCATCGGCAAAGACAAGGGCGTTGTCCTGATCCATCGCCAGCAGACTCTCGCCGCGGCCGGCCGAGCCGAGCACGCACAAGGCATAGGCGCAGGGCGGCGCGCCCTGCCGATCGGCGAGCATCTTGCGTTCGGCCAGCACGCCGGCGCGGCGCGTCAAGGCGCCGAGTTCGCGCGAGATGACCGCGGCGATGTCGCGGGCGTCGACGCCTTCGGCGGCCAGCCCGGCGGCCGCGCGCGGCAACAATGCCCAGGCTTTGCCGAGGGCCGGAATGTCGTCGGCCTCATCAAGCGCGTCGCCAAGAATGGCGGCTTCCTGCGCCCGCAAGCGCAGCAAGTCGCGCGACGACACCATGCCGCAGACATTGCCGTTGTCGTCTTCAACAGCAAGATGGCGCAGCCTGAGCCGGCTCATGCGGCCGAGCGCGCGATAGACGAAGGCGGCCGACGGCAAGGACACAAGTGGCCGGCTGGCGAATTCCGATACGGACCGGCTCAGCGCCGCCGCGCCGTGTTCGCTGATGGCACGCAGCATGTCGCGCTCGGTGACGATGCCGGTATCGCGCACGCGCAAACGCGCGTCAGGTGCGTAGCCCGCGGGGGCGACCAGCAGCGAGGATATTTTCTCGCGCGCCATGCGGTTCAACGCATCGCCGAGCGTGCCGTCACCGGCGATGACTTTTACCGGCGCGGTCATGACGTCGGCGATGCGGTGCCGGTACGGATAAGCATCGATGCGGGCGAGCGAGGCCTCGGCGCGGGTATGCGGCGGCGCCACCGCCTCCTCCCAGCCGGCGCGGTGCTGCTCGTCGAGCACGCCGGTCAGCGCCAGGCAGGCCTTCTCGGCCTCGCCCAGTGTGCGGATATTGCCGGCGCGCAATTTCGGCAGCAGCGCGAGATATATCTTCGCGGTCAGGATCGCGTCGCCCAGCGCGGAATGGCGCGCTTCGACTGAGACGCCGAGCCAACTGGCCAGATGCTCCAGCGTATAGCCGCCGAGATGCGGCTCGGCGACCTGCGCCAGGAGCCGCGTGTCGAGGGTGCGCGGCGCCGTCCATGTCAGGCCGGCGCGCTCACATTCGCGCTTGAGCACCGCGAGATCGAATCCCAAAGTGTGGCCGATCAGGATCGCGCCCGACATCGCTGAGGCCAGGTCCGGCCAGGCGGCGACGAACGCCGGTGCGCCCGCCACCATGGCGTCGTCGATCTTGTGGATGCGGGTCGTCGCCTCCGGTATCGGCAGGCCGGGATTGACCAGACAGCGATAGCCCGCGCTCTCGACAAGCTTGCCGCCTGTCAGCGGCACCATGCCGATTTCGACGATCCGCGCCTTGGCCGGTTCCAGCCCTGTCGTTTCGGTATCGACAACCAAGGCATCAAGTGAGATCAGCGGCATTGCGTTGCCGATCGTCGCCATGACTGAAACGTCCTCCCCCTAGGTCCGTCAGTTTGCACTGAAGCTTAGGCCGGGTATTTGACAAAGATCAGGGCGCATTGCCGCACCGCGCGGCCGACCTCTGCTCGAGGCGCTATCTTAAGCGCGGCGATACAGCTAAAATAACAATCAACGCTTTAGTTTAGCCCGTTTCCGGAGCGCGCATGCTGCAAGGCTGGGTCGTCATCGCGGTGGCGCTTGGGTATATCGGCCTGCTGTTTCTGGTCGCCAGCTATGGCGACCGCACCCGCGCGCTAGTAGGCGTCGCCGGCGGCCCACCCACGCGGCAAGGCCTGCTCGGCCGTGAGGGCCGCGCGCGGCTGATGATCTATCCGCTGTCGCTGGCGATTTACTGCACGTCGTGGACGTTCTTCGGCTCGGTCGGCTCGGCCTCGCGCACCGGCTACGAGTTCCTCACCATCTATATCGGTCCGGTGCTGATGATCGGCCTGTTCTCGCCGCTGCTGCTGCGCATCGTGCGGCTGGCCAAGGCGCAGAACATCACCTCGATCGCCGATTTCATCGCCGCGCGTTACGGCAAGGGCCAGGCGGTGGCCGCCGTGGTCGCGCTGATCGCCATCGTCGGCACCATTCCCTACATCGCGCTGCAACTCAAAGCCGTGTCGTCGTCGCTCGAGACGATTCTCGCGCACATCACGCCGATCAGCGATCTGACGCGGCCGCTGCTCGGCGACATCGCGCTGTTCGTCGCGCTGTCGATGGCGACCTTCGCCGTGCTGTTCGGCACCCGCCATATCGACGCGACCGAACATCAGGACGGCCTGATGCTGGCGATCGCGACCGAGTCGATCGTCAAGCTGTTCGCCTTTCTCGCGGTCGGCATCTTCGTGACCTTCTGGATGTTCGGCGGACCGGGCGCGCTGTTCGAGGCGGCGCGCGCCAGTTCGACAACCGCCGCATTGTTCTCTCGTGAGCCGGCTTTCGATGCGCTGATCGTCACGACTTTGCTGTCTTTCATGGCGATCATCCTGCTGCCGCGCCAGTTTCACGTCGCGGTGGTCGAGAACAACAATGAAAGCGAAATCAAGCGCGCGGTCTGGCTGTTTCCGATCTATCTGGTGCTGATCAATCTGTTCGTGGTGCCGATTGCGCTGGCCGGCCTGTTGACCTTCCCGGCCGGCTCGGTCGACAGCGACATGTTCGTTCTAGCGCTGCCGCTGCAGACCGGCTCCTACGTGCTGACCATCGCCGCTTTTGTCGGCGGCCTGTCGGCGGCGACCGCCATGGTGATCGTCGAATCGGTCGCCCTGTCGATCATGGTATCGAACGACCTGATCATGCCCTTGGTGCTGCAACGGCGCGAGGGCCTGCTGTCGGGCCGCGAGAATATCGGCAAGCTGCTGTTGACCGTGCGGCGGCTGGCGATCTTCGCCATCCTGCTCATGTCCTATTTCTATTATCGCGCCGCCGGCGAGGCGCAGCTTGCCTCCATTGGCTTGCTCGCCTTTGCCGCGGTGGCGCAACTGGCGCCGGCTTTCTTCGGCGGGCTGTTTTGGCGGCGCGCCACCGCCGCCGGCGCTATCGCCGGCATGGTCGCAGGCATCGCCATCTGGGCATATACGCTGCTACTGCCGACCTTCGCCGACATCGGCTTCATCGGCCAGCGCATCCTGACCGAGGGGCCGTGGGGAATCGCCATGCTGCGGCCGCAGCACATGTTCGGCCTGGGCGTGTCGCCCTTGGTGCATGGCGTGGTGTGGAGTCTGGGCGTCAATATTCTTTGCTATATCGGCTTCTCACTGCGCCGCGAGCCATCGCCGATCGAGCGCATGCAGGCCAATACCTTCGTGCCGTCCGACCTGACGCCGATGACGCCGAGCTTCCGACTGTGGCGCTCTTCGGTGACGGTCGAAGAACTCGTCACCACGGTGGCGCGCTATCTCGGCGAGGAACGCACGCGCGGCGCGCTGGAAGCCTTCGCCGAGACCCATCGCATCAGCATGGATGCCAAGGACGAGGCCGACTTCCGCCTGGTGCGCCACGCCGAACATATTCTCGCCTCGGCCATCGGCGGCGCCTCATCGCGGTTGGTGCTGTCGCTTCTGTTGCGCAAGCGTTCGGTTTCGACCAAGGCGGCGCTGAAACTGCTCGACGACGCCAATGCGGCGATCCAGTACAACCGCGAAATCCTGCAAACCGCGCTCGACCATGTGCGTCAAGGCATCGCCGTGTTCGACCGCGATCTGCAATTGATCTGCTGGAACCGGCAGTTCGGCGAAATCCTCGATCTGCCGCCGAACCTGATCCGCGTCGGCGTGGCCCTGGCCGACATATTACGCTTTAACAGCCAACGCGGCGACGTCGCGCCGGATCGCATCGAAGACTTCGTGCGCGCGCAGATCGAACGCTATGTCTCCGGCAAGGAACTGTTCATGGAGCGCTTCGCCGAGGCCGGCATGGTGATCGAGGTACGCGCCAACCACATGCCGGACGGCGGCATCGTCACCACCTTTACCGATATCACATCGAGCGTCGAGGCCGCCGAGGCGCTTGAGCGCTCGAACGAGACGCTGGAACGGCGCGTGCGCGAACGCACCGAGGAACTGACATTGCTCAACGTGGCGCTCGCCCGCGCCAAGGGCGAGGCCGACGCCGCCAATATTTCCAAGACCAAATTTCTCGCCGCCGCCAGCCACGACATTTTGCAACCGCTCAACGCGGCGCGGCTTTACGTCACCAGCCTGATCGAGCGCGGCGCGCGCGATGACCGCCGGCTGGTCGATAATATCGACGCGTCGCTCGAAGCCGTTGAAGAAATATTCGGCGCGCTGCTGGACATGTCGCGGCTCGACACCGGCGCGATGCGGCCGGAATTCTCATCGTTCCGCATCGACGATCTGATGCGGCAGATCGAACTGGAATTCGCGCCGCTGGCGAGCGCAAAGGGCATCGAACTCAAATACGTGCCGTGCTCGCTGGTGGTGCGCTCGGACCGCAGGCTGCTGCGCCGGCTGGTACAGAATCTGGTGTCGAACGCGATCAAGTATACGCCGACCGGGCGCGTGCTCATCGGCTGCCGCCGCAAGGGGCCGTCGCTGCGCATCGACGTTTATGACACCGGCGTCGGCATTCCGGAATCGAAGCGGCGCGACATCTTCATCGAATTCCATCGCCTTGAGCAGGGCGCGCGTATCGCCCGTGGCCTGGGCCTCGGCCTGTCGATCGTCGAGCGCGTCGCGCGCGTGCTTGGCAGCACCGTCGAGGTTGACCAGACGGTCGGCGGCGGTTCGCATTTCGCAGTGACCGTCGCGCGCTCGAACGCGACGCCGGTCGAACTGCCGGCGCGCGATACCGCGCGCATCGATCCGAGCCAGCTCGCCGGCACCACCGCGATCTGCATCGATAACGAACCGTCTGTGCTCGACGGCATGGAAATGCTGCTGCGCGGCTGGGGCTGCGACGTGATCAAGGCGCCCGATCTCGACATCGCCATGGCGGCGGTCGCTGAAAGCCCAACCCCGCCGAACGGCCTCTTGGTCGATTACCATCTCGATCAAGGCAATGGCATCGAGGCGATCATCGCGCTGCGCAAGCGTTGCGGACCGCTGCCGGCGATCCTGATCACCGCCGACCGCTCGCCGGCAGTGCGCGAACGGGCGCGTGCCGAGGATATTCAGTTGCTGAACAAGCCGCTCAAGCCAGCGGCGTTGCGCGCGCTGCTGGCGCAGTGGCGCGTGATGCGGGTGGCGGCGGCGGAGTAATTACCCTTCCGCCGTGACGCCCGACCAGTGGCCGGTTTCGATCTTGGCGGCGGCAATCACGGCCTGCGTCCGGCTTTCGACGCCGAGCTTTTGTAGAATCGCCGAGACATGCGCCTTCACAGTGGCTTCGGAAACGCCAAGTTGATAGGCGATCTGCTTGTTGAGCAGGCCTTCCGACAGCATCATCAGCACGCGCACCTGCTGCGGCGTCAGCGTCGCCATCCGCACCATCAGCGCCGCCGATTCGGCGTCAGAACCGGCGGACAGATCGACGTCGGCCGGCGTCCATACGCCGCCATTGAGAATGCGTGAGATCGCCGCACGCATCTCTTCGACGCTCAGCGTCTTCGGGATGAAACCGGAAGCGCCGAACTCCATGCAGCGGCGGATCGCGGCCGGATCGTCATTGGCCGACACCACAATCACCGGCACGCTCGGATACTGCGCGCGAATATACATCAGGCCGGAAAAGCCGCGCACGCCGGGCATGGCCAGATCGAGGAGGACCAGGTCGATATCGCCGCCTTTATCGAGCAGCGCCACGACATCGTCGAAAGTCCCGGCTTCGGCGATCTCCACCCGTTCCAGAAGGCCGGACACTGATTCGCGCAAGGCGCCGCGGAACAACGGATGGTCGTCGGCGATCACCAGCTGGTAGATATCGAGCTTCTCCACCGATCAAACTTTCTTCTTGCCGGATGGCGGCCATTTAGCGCGCAAAACCGAACGCCGGGTACGCCTTTATATCAATGTTCCACCCCGACAAGGGCGAGCGCAAGGCCTTCGCCGCAGGCTATTTGAATTAATGTCTAATATCAATGTGATAGAAGGAAAACCGTGATTGCGGGCCAGCCATGAAGCGTGTTCGTCAATTGACGGCCGCCAAGTGCTCCAGAGGCTGGCCTTCGATGCGCTTGGTCAGTTCGTCATGGATATTGCACAACGCAACCATGAGATAATTCTTGGTCGTGTCGAAATCGCGGCCGCGCAGCTTTTCGTGGATCGGCATCAGGTCGAAATAAAGCGCGGCATATTGCTCCGGGACATCCATGGCGCGCTTGACCGGATGCAGACTGATTTGCCGCAAGCGACGCTCGAGATCGGCGCGCAATTCCCGCCATGCCTCGCTGCCGACTGCTTCCGGCACCGGATAGCGGTCGAACACCGACAAAACGATCTTGACCAGCCCATCGATGTCTTGAGGCGAGCGGGAACGCGAACGCAGGACGCCTTCGACGATCTCCCCCACCATCGCAAGCCCGAGCGGAAAAGCGCGCCAGCGCGATTCCTCGACTGCCTTGTGGAAGGCCGGCTCCTTGAACAACACTTTTGAATAGTGCCCGGCGCGCGCCCGCGAATATTCGTAGATCGCCTTCTGGATCAGAAAGGCGGCGTTGCCGTCGATGAAGTCGGCGAGTTCGCGTTCATCGCCGATCGAGGAACGCCGGCGGAAATAGTCGAAAAAACCCATAACGATTCTCGTCCGCTGGTTGCCTGGTTGTCTGGCTGCCGCCGTTTCGCGTCTGCGAAGAGAATATCTCAAAAAACGTCAATAAAATCAAACACAACAGATCACGTGATACGTCTAAAGTATAATAATGGGTCTCTAACTCCCGGTGCTAGCTTAACTTTACTTCAAATCCGCCGGCAAGAAGCGGATGCGCGCGGCGGCAATCGGGGGGTGTCGCTCACGTACATTGTTGCTCCCCTCAAATTTCCACATCCGATCCGCGCCAAGCGGGCGGAATTTTCAAGGGAGGGGCTGCGACCCATGACTCCATCCAACGAAGCTGCACAGGCCAATACGGATGCGCATTGGCAAAAAACGTCGAGGTTGATGTTTATGCATCTCGGCGTGTGGTTTTTCTTCGGTTTCATCATCCACTTCTTCGTGGTGCCGTTGAACACCATCACCATTCCAATTCTCGGTTTCCCGCTCGGCTTCTACATGGCCGCGCAGGGTTCGCTGATCGTGTTCGTCGTCATGCTGTTCATGTTCGCCAAGCAGCAGGACAAGATCGACCGCGAATTCGGCATGGCCGAAGACGATTGAGGGGGCAAAAAACATGACAACGCAAACGGATACCAGTTCCGATTTCATCAAAAATCTCGGAAAGATGTATGGCACCTATACCGGTGGCTTCATCGCATTCATTATCCTGCTCGCGATTCTCGAACAGGTCGGCGTGCCGAACAAGATCCTCGGCTACCTGTTCGTGTTCTTCACGCTGGCGGTCTACGCCGTCATCGGCGTGATGACCCGGACGGCGCAAGTCTCCGAATATTACGTGGCAGGCCGGCGCGTTCCGGCCTTCTATAACGGCATGGCGACCGGCGCCGATTGGATGTCGGCGGCGTCCTTCGTCGGCATGGCCGGCACTTTGTTCCTGCTCGGCTATGACGGGTTGGCCTGGGTGCTCGGCTGGACCGGCGGCTTCGTGCTGGTGTCGATCCTGATCGGACCGTATCTCCGCAAGTTCGGCGCCTATACCGTGCCGGATTTCATGGCGTTCCGGTTCGGCGGCAACTTCGCCCGCGGCATCGCGGTGGTGGTGCTGGTGTGCTGCTCCTTCACTTACGTGACGGCGCAGATTTATGGCACCGGTCTGATCGCATCGCGCTTCTTAGGGATGCAGTTCGAGATCGCGGTGTTCGCGGGCCTCGTCGGCATTCTGCTGTGCGCGATGCTGGGCGGCATGCGGGCGGTGACATGGACGCAGATCGCACAATACGTCGTGCTGATCATCGCGTACCTGACGCCGATCGTGATCCTGTCGACCAAGAAGTACGGCATTCCGATCCCGGAACTGACCTACGGCACGGCGATTGCTGAAATCACCGCGCGCGAAGGCCAGATGCTGGCGACCGGACTGGCGACGGCGGCGAGCCTCAAGCCGCATATCGCGCCGTTCATCAACTACAGTCCGTTGAACTTCTTCGGCATCATCTTCTGCATGATGGTCGGCACCGCTTCACTGCCGCACATCCTGATGCGATACTTCACCACCCCGTCGGTGCGTGAAGCGCGGCAGTCGGTCGCATGGTCGTTGCTGTTCATCTTCCTGCTGTACTTCTCGGCGCCGGCCTATGCGGCGTTCTCGAAGCTGGAGGTCTACACCAACATCATCGGGGCGAACGTCACTTCGCTGAAGCCCTGGCTGTTCACCTGGGGCGAACTCGGGCTGATCCAGATCTGCGGCAAGAACGCAGGAAGCATCGACGCCATCGTTGCTGCCTGTAAGGCGATCGCCGGTCATCCCGGCGTAGTGCGTCTGCAAGACTTCGTGATCAATACGGACGTGATCGTGCTCTCCACGCCGGAGATCGCGGGCCTTCCGTACGTGATCTCGGGTCTGGTGGCCGCGGGCGGTCTGGCGGCGGCGCTTTCGACCGCTGACGGCCTGCTGCTCGCGATCGCCAACGCGCTGTCTCACGACGTCTACTACAAGATGCTCGACCCGAATGCGCCGACGATCCGCCGGCTCACCGTGGCGCGCGTCCTGTTGTTCTTCGTCGCCGTGGCCTCGGCTGCGCTGGCGGCTACCAAACCGGGCGACATCCTGGCCATGGTCGGCTGGGCGTTCTCGCTCGCTATGGCCGGCAACTTCCCGGCGCTCATCATGGGCGTCTGGTGGAAACGCACGACGGCTGCGGGCGCGATTGCCGGCATGCTGGCGGGCTTCGGCCTCTGCCTGTTCTACCTCGTCTGCTCGCGGTACTTCCCCGGCTACGGTGTGAAGTACTTCTTCATGACGTCGTTGACGAACCCGCTGACGGGCGCTCCGATTGTCGACATCGCCAAAGCCATGGCGCTGCCGAACGCCATGGAGACGTGGCCGACGCTGGCACATCCGATGGCAAATAAGGTCGGCTGGTTCGGCCTCAACAACATCAACTGCGGGTTGTTGGGTATGCCGCTCGGCTTCCTGGTCATCTATGTGGTCAGCCTCATGGGCAAGGAACCGTCGAAGGAAATGCAGGCTTACGTCGACGAAATTCGTAAGCCTCGCGGCCGCACGGTCATCGAAGAAAAGACCTGACCGTTCACACGGTTTGATCTGGAGCGGGGCCCCACGGGGCCCCGCTTTTTTTCGGTTGCCCGATGACACGGCAACCGCCATGGTGTTGCGGGGGGGATCAGGCCGGTGAACGAGACCACGCTTTTTTCTTACTGGGTCTATCAACTGCCGAACTTCGTTCTGGCAGTGGTGATGTACACCATGCTTGGGCGCGTGCTGCTCGGCCTGTTCGTCGACCCCGATTCACCGAATTACATCTGGCGCTTCTTCTGCCGCCTCACCGACCCCTTTGTCGCAGCGATCGCGCTGGTGACGCCGAAGGCGGCGCCGCCGGTCGTGGTCTGGCTGTTCGGTTTCGTCTGGCTGTTCTGGCTGCGCGTCGCCCTGCTCTACGGCTTTCTGCTGATGGGCGCCGTCCCGAAGGTGACCTGACTATGGAACGAAATTTCTATTTCGTCGGCATCGCCTTCTTCGGCATGATCAACGGCATCTTCAATCAGACGGCGCTGTTGTTCGCGCTCATTCACGTCCAAGTGCTGGCGCCGGCGTTGCTGTTCGGCTCGACGGGGCTGACCTTGATGTTCTCGTCGCTGATGGTATCGACCGCGACCATCATCCTCGCCGGCATTCCCGCCGCTCTCTACGAGCGCTTCGCTGGCGCCAAGGACGATTCGACGCCAGTGTCGCTGTGGATATGGCTTGCCGGTACCGCGCTGCTGACGCTGCCGGCGATCGGTAATTTTTTCCAGTTCGGCCTATAAAAATAATCGGCAGCAAGGAACACGAGGCCGGGCGTGGTGTTGGAACATCCGACGCGCCGGCGCTTCTGGCGCGCTTATGACGTGGCATATAAATTGCCTTTTTCATCTGGGGGGATGGGTGATCCGAAAGGAGACGACCATGATCCCGTGCGAGCGCTACGCGTTTTTTACCCTGGTCCGCGACGCCGGCTTTTTCACGCTGGCGGCCATTGTCCTGATGATCGGCTTTAGTTTCGAACCGCCTTTGGCCTTCGAGATAGGCGCTTCGGTCGCGCTGCTTTTCTCCGTCCTGTTGCTCGTCCGCAGTTACCTGCTCACACCGGATCGTTTCCGGCGCAGCGAGGTCTGGCGCGGCCTCAATCCCGACGAGCGGCCGGCCGGCGAGCACGGCATCCGTATCGCCCGTGATTACATGGAAGAGCTGCTGCTGCGCTTCGCCAAATCCAGTTCGGCCATCGCCGGACTGCTCTACGGCTCGGCGCTGATCCTGTCGTTGACGGTGGGCTATGACGGGCTTTGACACTCAATCGTGACTGCCCGAAAAAACGGAATTACGCTAGTTTAAGACGCTTGTTGGAATCGGGCGGGGGCGGCATGCAGGAGATGCGGCGGATTGCCTACGAAACCGTACAGCGCGCCTGCCTGTTCGGTTCTCTGGCGATTTTTTGCGTGATGGTCGGGATGTCGTTCGAGCCGCGACTGGCGTTTCAGGCCGGCGGCACGCTCACCGCGCTGATGGCCGGTATTCTGATCTACAAGGCGCGCGAGGCGCTGACCAAGCCTTACCGCAGAACCGAGTTGTGGCTTTACCTGCCGGAGGAATTGCGGCCGCCGGCCGACCATGCGCAATGGGCAAGTTCGACGGTGCTGCGCGAGACCTATCTCACTTTCGCGCTGTGGACCTCGGCGATCTCTATCGCCATGTGGGTGATTGCGCTGGTGTTCCGGCTTTTCGGCATCTGACGGCGCGGCCTTAAGCGACGCTGCCGATGAACTGGAAGATCACCTCGCGCGCATGCGGCTGTCGCCGATGCTCGACGAGATAAAGCCCCTGCCAGGTGCCTAACGCCAAGGCGCCATCCATGACCGGCACATGCAACGAGATGCCGTTGAGCATGGCCTTGACGTGCGCCGGCATGTCGTCCGGGCCCTCGGCGTCATGTACCCAGATTTTCCGGCCTGGGGCGCTTTCCGGCGCCAGACGGTCAAGCGCGGTGACCAGATCGGTTTGAACGTCCGGATCGGCATTCTCCTGAATGGTCAGCGACGCCGATGTATGGCGCAGGAAGACCAGCAGCACGCCGTCGCGCCCGCCGCTGTCGGCGAGGAAGGCCCGGGCGTCGGCCGTGATGTCGGTAAAACCGATACCGGGCGAAACGACCCGTAAGGTCGCGGTCGCGATTGTCTGCGCGGGCGCTTCAGTGACGGCTGAGAGCTTGCGGGGCATGGACGACCTTACCCCTTCCGCCCGGCGCCTTTCTGAAATTCCGCGATCATGTCGACAAACTGCCGCCAGACCTTTTCGATCGCGGCGCGGGCCCATTTGATGTCTTCGTCGCTCGGCAGCTTGAGGTGCAAGCTCGTGACGTCGTCCTTGCGCGGCGTCAGGTCGCCCGGCGGGCGCGGCAGCTCGGCCGGCGCGCGCAAAGCCGCGATCTCGGTCTTCAGACGATCGACCTCGGTCTGCAGGCGCGCGATTTCGCTGTCCAGCGCGGCGCGGTCCTCCGGCACCGCCTGACAGGCCCAGCCGACATTGCGCTGGCTGCACAGGGTCACCTGCCCGCTGCTATTGTCGAGCCGCAGGAAGCCGTCATCGACGCGGTTGAACGTGTAGCGGGGCGGCGCCTCGGGCGGAGCCGGCTCTTTGACCGCTTCCGCCGCCGGCGCTGGCGAGGTCCCGGGAGTCTGCGCCGCCAGCGGACCGCCCATCAGCAAGGCCATGCCGGCAAGGGCGGCAATAGTCAGGCGTCGCATTGTCATCGTCCTCCGCTTGGCCCCAAAAATACAGTTTAGCACCGGCGCGGGCCGGGCTGAACCCGGACGGCATAGGCGCCGGTTCGCGATCATGCCGCAGTGCACGCAACCGGCTTTTGGCGACCCGCCAAAATTCTCTGTTTAGTCCTTGATTTCAAATACTTAGGCGAACCGCCCCCTTCCTTGACTCCGCGAGTCCCGATCAGTATGGTCCGCGCGGCGTTTAGGGCGGCGGGACTAGAACGGGGCCTCAAACTACGCGAGTCGAAAGCATGGCTGACGACAAGCGCGGGCAAGGCAATCGCACAGAACCACCGGCCGACGAGGCTGCTCTCTCCGCGAGGCTCCAACGTCTCGGCGACCGGCTCGCAGATGCGAACCGAATTCCCGAAAACGAGGCCGCTTCTCGCGCAGGCGCCGATGCGTCGGCGTACGCACGCGGTTTCCGCATGTCGACCGAACTGGTCGCCGGCGTGCTGGTGGGGGCGATTATCGGCTGGCTTCTCGATCGCTGGCTCGGTATTTCGCCGTGGGGGCTCATTGTTTTTCTGTTGCTCGGCTTCGCGGCCGGTGTTCTCAACGTGATGCGGGCGGCGGGTGTCGTTCGCGACCAGTCCGACCGCCTAGAGCCGAAATAGAGTTCGAAGAAAACAAATGGCCGCCAACGACCCCATCCACCAATTCCAGATCATCGATCTCTTCCCGGTCGCCAAAATCGGCGCCTCCGAGATCGTTTTCACCAATTCGGCCGCGTTCATGTTCGCCGCCGTCATCGTCATCACCGCCTTCCTGGTGATCGGCACCGCCAAGCGCGCCCTGGTGCCCTCGCGCCTGCAATCGGCCGCGGAAATCTCCTACGAATTCGTCGCGACGACCGTGCGCTCGACCGCCGGTTCGGAAGGCATGCGGTTTTTCCCGTTCGTCTTCACGATCTTCATGTTCATTCTGACGCTGAACTTCATCGGGCTGATCCCGTACACCTTCACCGTCACCAGCCACATCATCATCACCGCCGCCCTGGCGATCACGGTGTTCCTCACCGTCCTTTTGTACGGCCTGTACCGGCACGGCCTGCACTTCTTCAACCTGTTCGTCCCGAAGGGCGTGCCGCTGCTGATCATGCCGCTGATCGTCTTCATCGAGGTGCTGTCGTTCATCTCGCGGCCGATCTCGCACTCGGTGCGTCTGTTCGCCAACATGCTGGCCGGACACATCACGCTGAAGGTTTTCGCCGGCTTCATCATCCTGATGGGCAGCGCCATGGGCGCGGTCGGCTGGGCCGGCGGCATTCTGCCGTTCGGCATGATCGTCATTCTCACCGCGCTCGAGACGCTGGTGGCGTTCTTGCAGGCCTATGTGTTTGCAATTCTCACCTGCATCTACCTCAACGACGCAATTCACCCGGGCCATTAAGGTTCGGCAAATCTAAAACGAAAAGGAGCTTGTTATGGATCCAGTGGCAGCGAAATACATCGGCGCGGGCATTGCCTGCATCGGCATGGGCGGCGCGGGCGTCGGCGTCGGCATCATTTTCGGCAACTACCTCTCGGCGGCGATCCGCAATCCGTCGGCGGCGCAGGGCCAGTTCGGCAACCTGATTTTCGGCTTCGCCATCACCGAAGCGCTCGGCATCTTCTCGCTGCTGATCGCGCTCCTGCTGCTGTTCGCGCTGTAAGCTGTAAAACAAGACGAGCTGACGATGGCAGAACCACACAAATCGGGCACGACGCAGCCGGCCGGCGAGCATAAGGGCGGCTTCCCGCCCTTTCAGTCGCAGACCTACGCGTCGCAACTCGTCTGGCTGGTGATTGCCTTCGTCCTGCTCTACGTCCTGATGTCCAAGTGGGCGCTGCCGCGCGTCGGCAGCATCCTCGAAAGCCGTCAGAAGCGGATCGATGGCGACATCGCCGAGGCCGGCGCGCTCAAGGCGCAGTCGGACGAGGCGGTGGCGGCCTACGAAAAGGCGCTGGCCGATGCCCGCGCCAATGCGCAGGCCATCGCCAACGAAACCCGCGACAAGCAGGCGGCGGCGGCGGAAAGCCGCCGCAAGACGCTGGAAGACGAGCTTAACGCCAAACTGGCGGAAGCCGAGAAGACCATCGCCGCCACCAAGGCCGCGGCGATGAGCAATGTCCGCGGCATCGCCGAGGACGCCACCCGCGCCATCGTCGAACGCCTGATCGGCACGGCGCCGAGCGACAAGGCGGTCGCCGACGCGGTCGCCGACGCGCTCAAGCGGTAACGGAGTCCGGCGCATGTTTATGGAAGCTGAAACCTGGGTCGCATTGGCCTTCGTCGTGTTCGTCGCCGGCCTCGGCTATATCGGCGTCCACAAGATCATCGGCAAATCGCTCGACGACCGCGCCGCCCGCATCAAGGCGGACATCGACGAAGCCCGCAAGCTGCGCGACGAAGCCGCCCAGCTGCTTGCCGACTACCAGCGCAAGCGCCGGGAAGCCGAAGGCGAAGCCCAGCAGATCGTCGCCGGCGCCAAGGCCGAAGCCGAGCGCATGGCCGCCGAAGCCAAGGCCAAGATCGAAGAATTCGTCGCGCGCCGCACCAAGATGGCCGAGACCAAGATCGCCCAGGCGGAAGCCCAGGCCACCGCCGACGTCCGCGCCGCTGCCGCCGAAGCTGCCGTTGCCGCCGCCGAGAAGATCCTCAGCGCCGAGACCAAGGGCAAGCTGGCCGGCGAGCTGATCGCCAAGGGCATCGACGACGTTCGCAAAAAGCTGAACTAGACTCAGCGACTTAAGGCCAAACGGGCAAGTTCCGTTTGGCCGGCCCGCCGCCCCGAAAGCCCGCGGGACCGCCCAAGCGCGGATCGGCCTTCCGGGCGTCTTTCCCCGCTAATCCCAGCGCCTTGGCAAATATATTACCCTCCCGGTTTACCTCCGGTATTTCCCAATCGGGGGGCGGCGATTATCCTCGCCTGCACTGATTCGTCGTATTGGTCAGCGTATCCGTCGGCGTATCTGACATTTCCAGATTGTTTATGCGTGCCGGACAGACCGGCCAAGGTATCGGGGGACCCGTGGTCATCTTCGATTGCAACGGCGTGCTCATCGACAGCGAGCCATTGGCGACCGCGATCGTATCGCAGGAATTCATCCGGGCCGGCTTTGCGCTGACGCCGGACATTGTCGCGCGCTATTTTACCGGCCGCCGGCAGTCCGACATGTTCGCCGAAGTCGAGATCGCCGCCGGCCGCAAGCTACCAAAGGATTTCGCCACTACCGTCGCCAACGCCACGATGCGCCGGTTTCGCACCGAGCTGCGGGCGACCGCGCACGCGGCGCACGCTTTATCCTGGCTGCGCGGGCCGAAATGCGTGGCTTCCTCGGCGACACTCGACCGCATGCGGGTCAGCCTCGAGGCGACCGATCTGATTCGCTATTTCGAGCCGCATCTGTTTTCAGCGACCGATGTGCCGAACGGCAAGCCATCGCCCGATTTGTTCCTGCACGCCGCCGCCAAGATGCGGGTCAACCCGGCCGATTGCCTGGTGGTCGAGGATTCGGCCGTCGGCGTTGCGGCCGGTGTCGCGGCCGGCATGACGGTGATCGGCTTTGCCGGCGGCAGCCATTCCGGCGGCAAGCTCGGTCTGCATCTCAGCGCCGCCGGCGCCCGCACGGTGATATCCGACATGCGCGCGCTCAAGGGCACGATCGTCGATATCCGGGGCTGGTAGCTAGCTCTGCCTCGGCTTCGCCGCCGGTTTGGCCGCCGGCTTGCGCTTGGCGGGCGGTGGCTTCTTTTCCGGCTGCGTCAGCGTATCGAAACCGACATAGACGACATAGCTATCGATATCGCCGGCCGGGATCGGCATCGGGAATGAGATGTCGGATTCGACATGCGTGAAGGTGACGCGATCATTATCGCTGGCAACGGTCACTGGAACACGCGCGAATTTGGACGCGATCGGCTTGGGAGTGACGCTCTCTTGCACGACCGCGACGCGCAGCGGCACATTGACCTCGCCCGGTCCGCCGGCCGGCCCGGTGATGATGCGGCCTTCGATGCCGACCTTCATGGTCATGACGCCGCCGCTCACATTGCACTCGCGCGCGGTGCGGATGATGGTGCCCTGATAGCGCAGGCTGAGCGCGTCGGATTCGGGGCCCTTTGCGCTGTCGCCGATCATCAGCGTCGAGGCGCCAGTGCGCACGGTGACGGAGGGGCATTCGATATCGGCCGGCTCGGGAGCCGAGCCATCGGCGGCCGCGCTTTGGGTCGCCTTGTTCGAGTCGAAAATGTTCAGTGACGATAATGACGAACTCAGGCTGCTTGAGCCGCAGCCTGCCAGCAGCAATGCCAAAGCCGGCCCGAGAACAAGCGCGCGCCCTTGGCTGCCGCCCGGCGCCCGTCCATTGCATCCCCCACGCATTTTTTTACTCGCGTTTCTTGAAAAATTTCTTTTCGGAGTGAGGACGTCCCCGCTCCCGGCGACCCCTTATAGCAAAGCAAGCGTGGCGGGCCCAAGGCAAGTCCAGGGCGGCGAAACGGCCTAGAGCCTTTCCGGCTTTGATGAAATCAAAGCCGGGGCTCTAGTCCCTTGTTTTGTCGCGTTTTCTTCACGCGAACCGGTGCCCACTTCGCTCGAAAACGCTTTAGACCGGACCGTCGGCCAACCGGGCATAGAGCAGATGGTCGTGCCAGACCCCGGCGATGCACAAATAGCCGCGCGCATAGCCTTCATGCTTGAAGCCGGTCTTTTCAAGCAACCCGACCGACGCGGCATTGCCGGGAATGCAGGCCGCCTCCAGACGGTGCAGCCGCAATGTGCCGAAACAGTAGGGCACCACGGCCCGCACCGCCGCGCTCATATAGCCGCGACGGGCAAAGGGCGCACCGACCCAGTAGCCGATGCTGCCGGTCTGGGCGACGCCGCGCCTGACATTGGCCAGCGTCAGCCCTCCGACCAGCGCGTTGTCCTGGCTGCGGAAGATCAGGAATGCATAGGACAGATCGTTGCGCTGATCCTCGGCATAGCGCTTTAGCCGGCGACGAAAAGCGCCGCGCGTCAGATCGTCGGCCGGCCAGATCGGCTCCCAGGGCGTCAGGAAGTCGCGGCTGGCTTCGCGCAAGGCGGCCCATTCGGCGTGGTCGCCCGGCTGCGGCGGCCGCATGACGATGCCGTCGCCGAGGATCGCCGGTGCGGACTCGCTCAAACTGACGGTGCGGAAGAACGCCATGGCCCCTGATCCGCCAGCGAACCTTCAATCAGGCCGCCGGACGAACCAGACTTTCGGCAATCGCGGCGGTGCTTTCAAGCCCATTGCCGGGCCCGAGCGCGGCGATCGCCGGACGTCCCCGGGCGATCAAGGCCCGGCCGGCGGCGCGTGCGCTTTCGACCGTGACGGCTTCGACCTTGGCGACGATCTCGTCGAGCGGGATCGGCCGGCCGAAAGCGAGCATTTGCCTGGCAATTTGCCCGAGGCGGGCTTCGGAACTCTCCAGCGCCATCAGCAGGCCGGCCTTCATCTGCGCCTTGGCGCGGGAAATTTCGGCCTCATTCAGCGTCTCGGTCGCGCTTTCGATCTGGTCGATGACGACGCGCATCAGTTCCGGCGCATCGGATTCGTCGGTGCCCGCATAAAGGCCGAACATGCCCGTGTCGGAATACGGCATGTGGAAAGCCTGGATCGTGTAGCAGAGGCCGCGGATCTCGCGCACTTCCTGAAACAGGCGCGATGACATGCCGCCGCCGAGCACGCTAGTGAAAACCTGAAGGCTGTACAGCGACGGATCGCGCACCGGCACGCCCTGCAGCGCCAGCGCGATATGCACCTGCTCGAGATCGCGGGTCTCGACGCGCGTGCCGCCACCGAATTTGGCGGGCTCAGGCTGCGGCGCATCCGGGCCGATAAAGCTGGCGAACCTGTGTTCGGCCTCGGCAACGATTTGGGCGTGATCGACCGCGCCCGCCGCCGCCACCAGCATGTTGGGCGCGCGATAGTTACGCGCGAGATAGGTGCGCAGGCTCTTGGCGCTGAACGACCGAACCGTGTCGGGCGTGCCGAGAATGGAACGGCCGATCGGCTGATCGGGGAACGCGGTCTCCTGCAAGCGGTCGAACACCAGATCGTCCGGCGCATCCTCGGTCGCGCCGATTTCCTGGGTGATAACGTTCTGCTCGCGGCGCAATTCCTCAGGATCGAATGTCGGCTCGGAAAGAATGTCGGCCAGAACGTCGAGGGCCAGATTGACGTCCGCCTTCAGCACACGGGCAAAATAGCCGGTGCTTTCGACGCTGGTCGCGGCATTGAGATCGCCGCCAACCGCTTCGATAGTCTCGGCGATCTGGCGCGCGGTGCGCTTCTTGGTGCCCTTGAAGGCCATGTGTTCGAGCAGATGCGAAATGCCATGTTCGTCGGCCTTTTCGTCGCGGCTGCCGGCGCCGACCCAGACCCCGAGCGAGGCCGATTCAAGATGCGGCATGCGATCGGTGACCACCGACAGGCCGGAGGGAAGGCGCGTTACTTCAACGGTCATACCGCAGCTCCTTGACGCGCCGCGCGCGACGCATTCGACACGAATTTCTCGACCTGCGCCTGGTCGGCCGGCAGCACGGTAATGCGCTCGGCTTTCTTCGGCAGGTCAGACAACCAATCTGGGAGTCCGGGGTTCACACCGCAAGCCGCTTGCACCGCGTCCGGGAATTTGGCCGGATGCGCGGTCGACAGCACCACCATCGGAACGGACGGATCGCGCGTTTCCTTTTCGGCGACGGCGAGCGCCACCGCGGTATGCGGGTCCGCGCAATAGCCGGCTTCCTTCATCCAGGCGCGGATGGTGGCGGCGGTTTCCTGTTCATCGGCGCGGTCAGCGGTCAACAGCGCGCGCATCTCCTTGAGCGCCGCGCCCGGCACGGTGAAACGGCCGGATTGCGTCAGCGACCCCATCAAGGCCGCGACCTGAGCGGAATCGCGCCCGCAGGTTTCGAAAAGAAGCCGCTCAAAATTCGACGACACCTGAATGTCCATCGACGGCGACGAGGTCGCGGTGACGCCGCGCGTTTCATAGTCGCCGGTGGCGAAAGTACGCGCCAGAATGTCGTTGACATTGGTCGCCACCACCAGCCGGTCGATCGGCAGCCCCATGCGGGACGCGACATAGCCGGCATAGACATCGCCGAAATTTCCGGTCGGCACGGTGAAAGCGATCTTGCGGTGCGGCGTGCCCAGCGCGACGGCGGCGGTGAAGTAATAGACGGTCTGCGCGACGATGCGCGCCCAGTTGATCGAATTGACGCCGGACAGACGCACGCGGTCGCGGAAGGCGTGATGATTGAACATCGTCTTCACCAGAGCCTGGCAGTCGTCGAAAGTGCCTTCGATGGCGAGCGCGTGGACATTGTCGTCCGGCGCGGTGGTCATCATGCGTCGCTGCACGTCGGATATGCGGCCGTGCGGATAGAGCGCGATGACGTCGACCTGCGCGCGGCCGCGGAAGGCTTCGACGGCGGCGCCGCCGGTATCGCCCGACGTGGCGACCACGATGGTGGTGCGTTCGTTGCGCTTGATGAGGACATAGTCCATCAGCCGCGCGACCAGCTGCATGGCGAGGTCCTTGAAGGCGAGGGTCGGGCCGTGAAACAGTTCGAGTACGAACAGGTTGGCATCGAGCTGAACCAAAGGCGCGGTCGCCGGATGGCGGAACGTGCCATAGGCCTCGCGCGCCATGCGGGCGAGATCGGCCTCCGGGATACTGTCACCGACAAAAGGCTTGAGGACCTCGACCGCGACCTCGGCGTAAGGCTTGCCGGCAAAACCGGCGATGGCCTCCCGCGACAGCGCCGGCCACGACTGGGGAACATAGAGTCCCCCATCGCGGGCCAGGCCAGCGAGCATTACCTCGACAAAATCGAGCGGGGCGCTGTCGCCCCGCGTTGAGATATAACGCATTGATATAACGTGACTTTTTGTTCAGAGCGCGGCTGGATTTGACCGCACCCTAACCCCGCGCCGGGGCCGGCACAAGAAAGCTCAGCCGCGCCGCCGCAGCCGGGATGCCAGCCAAGCGACATAGACGCCGCCCAGCGCCAGCGCCAGACCGAACCAGGTCAGCGCATATTGTAGATGGTTGTTCGGCATTTTGACGTCGATCTTGCCCGGCTTGGGCAGGCCGCCAGGCGGCACCGGAGCTTCCTGATCGATGTAGAAGGGTGCTGCCACCGTCCACTTTTTGGCGGTCGCCATCGCCTTGGGGTCACGCACATACCAGACGTTGTTCTTGACGTCGTCGTTCGGCGTGAACAGACCGCGCGGCTCGGGCCAGCGCATGTAGCCGACGATATCGACGCTGCCGCGCGGCGTGCCCTCAAGCCGCGTCGCCTTGTCCTTGCGGTCGGTCGGCACGAAGCCGCGATTGATCAGGACAATGCTGCCACCGGCCAGCCGCGCCGGCGCAAACACCCAGAAGCCCTGACCTTCGACATCGGCGCGCAGCGACGAACCGGCGGTGTAGGCATAGGCCTCTTGCCCGTCGAGAAATTCGGCGGGGAATGTGACGCGGGTATATTCGTTGGTTTCGGGCACCAGCCGCTCCCAGCTGGCGCGCGGCGGCAGGGATTCCGGCGCGCGCGTGGTGCGCGTCGTCACGGTCAGGATCAGATTTTCCTTCCAGACCTTGCGATCGAGCTGCCAGATGCCGAGGCCGATCAATATCGCCATGCCGACGATGGCGAAGATCGTCGCGTCGAGCACGCCGCCGCGCCGTTGCGCGCGCGGCATCAGGCGTCGCCCTTTGACACAAGACGGCCCGGCGCCGCCTTGTGATGGTACTGCAGAGCGATCAGCAGGCCCTTGACCATGCGCAGCGGCAACAAGGTGACGATGAGAATGAGTGGCAGCCACAGTGCGGCATGCAGCCAGTAAGGCGGCTGATAGACCACTTCGGTCATCAGCGCGGCGAACACGACAATCGCGCCGCCGATCAGAATGACGAACACCGCCGGGCCGTCACCGGCATCGGCGAAGCTGTAATCGAGGCCGCATTTTTCACAAGCCGGCCGCACCGTCAGGAACCCCTGGAACAGGTGACCGTCCCCACAGCGAGGACACCGGCCGCGCAGGCCGCGCGCGATCGGCAGTGGCTGAACTGAAGCCTGGTCGGTCATAGGTGGTCCTCAAAAAGAAAAAGGGCGGCGTTGCCGCCGCCCTTTCGCAGGAAAGAAACCGGGCGGTCAGTGCGCCGCGGCGGCGTGGCCGGCGCCGGCGCCCCACACATATATGCAGGCGAACAGGAACAGCCAGACCACGTCGACGAAATGCCAGTACCAGGCGGCGAACTCGAAGCCGAGATGCTGGGTCGGCGAAAAGTGGCCCTTGAGCGTGCGCGCCAGGCAGACGATCAGGAAGATGGTGCCGATCAGCACATGCGCGCCATGAAAGCCGGTCGCCATGAAGAAGGCGGCGCCATACATGTTGCCGCTGAAGGCGAAGGCCGCGTGGCTGTATTCGTAAGCCTGCACGCAGGTAAAGGTCGCGCCGAGCAGCACGGTGAGGATCAGGCCCCACTTCACGCCCTGGCGGTCGTTCTCCAGCAGCGCGTGATGCGCCCAGGTCACCGTCGTGCCCGAGGTCAGCAGGATCAGCGTGTTCAGGAGCGGCAGATGCCAGGGGTCGAAGGTCTCGACGCCGGCCGGCGGCCAGACGCCGTGGGTGTAGGCCATCTTGCCGATGTCGGCCGCCTCACCGGGAAACAGCGCGATGCTGAAATAGGCCCAGAACCAGGCGACGAAGAACATCACTTCCGAAGCGATGAACAGGATCATGCCGTAGCGGTGCGAGATCTGCACGACGCGGGTATGGAAGCCCGCGAACTGTGCCTCGTTGATCACGTCGCGCCACCAGGCGATGAAGGTATAGAGCACGCCGAGCACGCCGGCGCCGAACACCAAAGGTGCCGCCGCGTACATGTGGTGCATCCACGAGACGGCGCCGAACGCCATCACGAATGCGGCCGCGGCGCCAACCGCCGGCCACGGGCTCGGGTCGACCAGGTGGTAGTCGTGCTGTTTGGTGTGGGCGTCGGCCATCGTCGGTCTCCGTTCAGGTCTCGTTCTTAACGGGCGCGAGCGGCGCCCCCCAATTTCAGTTCCGCACAATCGTATCCGAAAACCGGTTCCCGCTTTTCGGGATCGTGCGGTCTTAAAGCTTACTCGAATTCTTGTCGGCCGCCGCGGCGACCGGCCGGTCCGATTCCCGCACCGGAAAGAAGGTATAGGACAGTGTGATGGTGTTGAGCGTGTTCATGTCGCGGTCTTCGACGATCTTGGGGTCGACGTAGAACACCACCGCCATCTCGCGGGTCTCGCCGGCCTTCAAAGTCTGCTCGGTGAAACAGAAACAGTTGATCTTGTTGAAGTAGCCGCCGACCTGCGGCGGCGACACGTTGTACGACGCCTGCGCGGTGATGGCGCGCGCGGCCTGGTTGATGACCTTGTAGTTGACCGTCACGACCTCGCCGAGGCGCACGTCAATCGTGTTCTGCTCCGGCACGAATTTCCACGGTAGGCCGGGCGTCACATTCGAATCGAAGCGGACGGTGATGGTGCGGCCGAGGACCCGATCCGGCGCCTTCGACGAGACCAGCGGCGTGCCGGCAAAGCCGGTGGTGCGGCAGAACCAGTCATAGAGCGGCACCGAGGCGTAAGCGGCGCCGACCATCAAGGCGACAAACGCGCCGCAGCTGCCGGCGATCACGATGTCGCGACGGAGCTTTCTCTGCGTTTGCGGTTCGGTTGCGGTCATCGTTTCAAACGGTTCGGGTTACAGCGGACGTACCAGCATCATCGGACCCTTCACCAGGGTCATCACGTAAAACAACACGACCAGCGCCACCAGCGACACGGCAATGGCGATCGAGCGCGAACGCCGGGCGCGCTTCTGCGCCTCGGTCAGCACGATCCCCGTGTCTTCGCCCTGCTCGTTCATTGCTAATCCTAAGCTCACGCGGCCAACCGGGCGATCAGCCCGCCCCAGCCGCGATCGACCATCAGCACGGCGAACAGAAGAAACAGGTAGAGAATCGAAAAGGCAAACAGGTGGCGGCAGGCCTGATCGGACGGCAGACGCTCGCGATAGACCTGAACCGCCAGGATCAGCATGCCGAGCCCGGTCACGACCGATACCACGGCGTACAGCAGGCCGGCATAGCCAAGCAGGTAAGGCGCAATGCCGAGCGGCACCAGCAGCAGCGTGTAAAGCAGGATTTGCAGGCGGGTCGTCGCCTCGCCTTTGACCACCGGCAGCATCGGCACGCCGGCGCGCTTGAAGTCTTCCATGCGATAGATCGCCAGCGCCCAGAAGTGCGGCGGCGTCCAGAAGAAGATGATGAGAAACAGAAGGATCGGCTCAAACGCCATCGAGCCGGTGACCGCCGCCCAGCCGATCATCGGCGGGAAGGCGCCGGCGGCGCCGCCGATGACGATGTTCTGCGGCGTCGAGCGCTTCAGCCACATCGTATAAACGACGACGTAGAAGAAAATGGTGAAAGCGAGCAGCGCCGCCGACAGGATGTTGACCAGCAGGCCGAGCACGACGACCGAGAACGCCGACAAAGTCAGGCCGAAGGCCAGCGCCTCGCCGGGCTGCACGCGGCCGCCGGGAATCGGACGGCGCGCGGTGCGCGTCATCAGCCGGTCGATGTCGGCGTCGAACCACATGTTGAGCGCACCGGAAGCGCCGGCGCCGACGGTGATGCACAACAGCGCCGTGAACGCGGTCACCGGATGGATCGACCCCGGCGCAACGGCGAGACCCACCAGCGCGGTGAACACGACAAGCGACATCACCCGCGGCTTCAGCAGCGCGAGATAATCGCCGACGGTCGCCAAACTGGGTTCGGCGATCGTCCCGTTGAACTCCGCGCCTTCGCTGATCAGCGACATCGTCTGCGTTTCGCCCTTTTACTGTTGCCGCTACTTGATGCGCGGCAGAGTCTCGAACTGATGGAACGGCGGCGGCGACGGCAGGGTCCATTCCAGGGTCGTCGCACCGACGCCCCACGGATTGCTGCCGGCGACACGCTTCTTCATGAAGGCTTCCGCCACCCCGTAGAAGAACACCAGCATGCCGACGCCGGCGATGTAGGAGCCGTAGGACGACACCTCGTTCCAGCCATGGAACGCATCCGGATAATCGACCGTGCGGCGCGGCATACCGGCGAGGCCGAGGAAATGCTGCGGGAAGAAGATGATGTTGACGCCGACGAAGGTGATCCAGAAGTGCACCCGGCCAATGGTCTCATTGTACATGTAGCCGGAGATCTTCGGGAACCAGTAGTACCAGCCGGCGAAGATGGCGAACACGGCGCCGAGCGACAGCACGTAATGGAAGTGCGCGATCACATAATAGGTGTCGTGCAGCACGCGATCGACACCGGCATTCGACAGGACGACGCCGGTGACGCCGCCGACGGTGAACAGGAAGATGAAGCCGATCGCCCACAGCATCGGCGTCTTGAACTCGATCGAGCCGCCCCACATCGTGGCAATCCAGGAGAATATCTTCACGCCGGTCGGCACCGCGATCACCATGGTGGCGGCGATGAAATAGGCCTGCGCGCCGGTCGACAGGCCGACCGTGTACATGTGATGCGCCCAGACGACAAAGCCGATCGCGCCGATCGAGACCATGGCGTAGGCCATGCCGAGATAGCCGAACACCGGCTTCTTGGAAAAGGTCGAGACGATCTGGCTGATCATGCCGAAGCCGGGAAGAATGAGGATGTAGACTTCCGGGTGGCCGAAGAACCAGAACAGATGCTGGAACAGCAGCGGATCGCCGCCGCCTTCCGGTGCGAAGAATGTGGTCCCGAAATTGCGGTCGGTCAGCAGCATGGTGATGCCGCCGGCCAGAACCGGCAGCGACAGCAGCAGCAGGAACACGGTGACCAGGATCGACCACACGAACAGCGGCATCTTGTGCAGGGTCATGCCCGGCGCGCGCATGTTGAAGATGGTGGTGATGAAGTTGATGGCGCCGAGGATCGACGACGCGCCGGCCAGATGGATCGACAGAATGACGAAATCCATGGACGGGCCGGGATGGCCGGAGGTCGACAGCGGCGCGTAGATGGTCCAGCCGGTGCCGGAGCCGAGCGAGCCGGGTTCGCCTTCGACGAACAGCGAGGCGAGCAGCAGGCCGAACGAGGCCGGCAGCAGCCAGAACGAAATATTGTTCATG
>CAMAUC010000019.1 GCA_945861265.1 Rhizobium sp. Q54
GCGTCTTCGATCCGCGCCACGAACGGCGCGGTCTGATCGTTGGCAACCAGATCGTCGCAGAACATGCGGGCTTCCTCGCGCGCGGCCTCGACGGCGAAGCGCCGCAGCAGCGCCAGCAAAGACGCCATCTCCGGATTGCGTTCGGCCTCGCAGGCCGACAGCACGCGCTCGACCATGCGGCGCTTTAGACGCGACACGCCGCCCTGCTCGCCGACCAGCACGCCGTCGCGCAACGCCGCGATCGCTTCGCGGAACGCCGGATAGGCTGCGGCCGGCAATCCGGCCTTGCCGAACAACGCGCGGAAGCCGGAAATATTCTTGTCGTGGATATAGCCGGTGACGCGGTCGAGCGGCATGCCGGACAATTCCGCCAGCGCTTCCTCGAACAGCACGACATTGCCGGACAACAAAGCGCGCAGGATCATGCCGGCGGTGAGCTGGCCGCTGGTGCGCAGATGGCGCATCAGTTCGCCGATTTCCTCGTAAGGCGTTTCCGCGGCCAGCGCCAATGTCGCCTTTTCACAGGCCTCGCGCGCGGCGTATTCGGCATGCTCCGAGCCAAGCCAATGCCGCGCGCTGACATAGCCGGCGAGCGTCTGAGATAGCTTAGCCAGCAAGGTCTGGCGCGCCGCCATCGGCAGATCGGCGCGGCCGACGAGATTTTCACGGATCGGCGACAGGTGGCCGAAACGATCGACGATGCGGTCGATCGAGAATGGCGCGATGTCGGCGTCGCCGTTTTCCAGGAGCGCCAGACAGGCTTGCGCCGGACCGACTTCGGCAATGGCCGCGGCCAGCGGCCGCGACAGCAGCGCGCGCCCGGCAATGGCGACCTGCGCCTCCGCATCGCCGGTGGCGAACAGATCGACCAGGTCTTCGTCGTTCAACAGAGGCGAGCGCGATAAAATCGGCAGCGCGACATCGGTCTGATCGGCGGCCAGCGCGTGCACCACGATCGGCGGCGCTTTTTGCGCCGAGGCGAAAACTTCGGAAAGCGCGCCGCGTACCAGTGGCGACGGATCGTCCAGCAGCATGATCATCGCGCCTTCGGCGGCGGCGAGATCGTCCTCGGACAAATCGGAATGGAGATAGGCGCGCGCCAGGGCGGACGTTGCTTCGGCCCGCTCGCCGGCGGACGCATAGCGGATCCATTGCAGAAACTGCCGAACAATCATGACACAACCAAACGCTACAACAATCGCCGTCAACAGCGGCGAACTCCAGAAGCCTAAGTCAGGACGCTTAACAAACCGTTCACCATAGGTATTGATGAAACATTAACGACGATCGCCCGCGCGCGACCTCGAATAAAAATGTTCGCGATGGAAAGCCGCGACGGCGACGTTACGCCTTGCCGCTGAAAATGCCGCGCGCGTTGGTGGCGCTGTCGGTGAACAGATCGAGGCCGCGACCGTTGCGCGCCGCGCCCGGTCGCTGGCTCGGCTGATCCGCGCTGGACGGCGTCCACAGGCTGGCGACGGTTTGCGTGACCGGATCGTCGCCGCGATCGCTGAACATCGCCTGGAACAGCGGTTTGGCATCGGCGATGGCTTGCATCTTGCCGCGCGCATCGGCGAGCGCCTGGGTGAGGCCGGCGGTGTCCGGCGCGTCGACGGCGCGGGCCCGTGTCGGCACCTGAACGGGAGAATTGGCGGATACCGGCATGGCGGACAGGGCCATGGACGGGATGTCGGCCGCGGCCAGCCGTCCCAGTGCCGACAGGGAGGCCGGCGCGCCGGTTGAAGCAGCGGCCGCCGCCGCGACCGGATCGGCGCTGCGCGGCGTCAATCCCGCCAGAGCGACGGTGCGTGCATTATCGAACTTGCCGGTCAGCCGGGCATAGACCTGGCCGACGGTGCGGGCGCTGCCCGAACTGTCGTAGAAGATGCTGCGGTTAGCGGCGGCCGCCGACGGAAACAATTTGGCGGCATTGGTGTCCGGCTGCGAGTCGGCGGCGTTGATCATCTTGCCGGCGCCGGCGGGCCCGAGAAAATGCGCGATGTAAAGCTCGCCCTCGGTCGGGCGGCGGCCGATCGAGCCAGTCAGCTGGAAGGCATTGGAGCGAGAGAAGGCGCCGGCCATCATCGCGCTGGCTTCCGGGTCGCTGCGCAGTTTCATGATCGCGGCGCGCGCGGTCGGGTCTTCCACGGTGTAGCGGCCGTCGGAAGTCTTGGTGATGGCGTCGGCATATTGGCCATAGCCGAGCGAAGCGCCTTCCTGCTTCACCGTGCCGAGCCAAGTCTGGTCGATAAACTGGTACAGGCCCTTGGCTGTCGAGGTCGACGCCTGCGCCGACGGATTGAGCCCGGATTCGATCTTGGCGGTGGTCAACAGATACTGAAAGCTGATGCCGGTCGACTGCGACGCCTGCTTGATCGCCCCTGTAATCTGGGGTTGCAAACTGCCTGAGACGGAATCGACGGCCATAAGGTTGCCCTCTATTATAGCGCGGCTGCGGCCAACAGGGCGCGAACGGACCCTGTTGACCATGGGTAGTTATGGTAAACGATCCGTTAACGGTGGGCATGTCGGTCCGCTTTATGATCCGTTTTATGATTTGGAGACAGGCGAATGACGGAAGCGATCCAACGGCACAAGCGCGGCGGCCTTTATTTCGAGGATATGGAGGTCGGCAAGCTTTATGAGCACCGTTACACCCGTACCGTCACGCAGATGGACAACATGCTGTTTTCCAACATGACGCTCAATCCGCAGCCGCTGCACATCGACCGCCATTTCTGCGAGACCGAGACCGAATGGGGTCAGCCGCTGATGAACTCGCTGTTCACGCTCGGCCTGATGATCGGCATCCAGGTTTCCGACATGACGGTCGGCACAACCATCGCCAATCTCGGCATGACCGACGTCAAATTCGGCAATCCGCTGTTCGAGGGCGACACCGTCAACTGCACGACGACCGTCGTCAGCAAACGAGAATCGCAATCGCGGCCGAACGCCGGCATCGTCGAATTTCATCACAAGGCGTTCAAGCAGGACGGCAAGCTGGTCGCCGAATGCCACCGCAACGCCTTCATCATCAAGCGGCCGAAGTAAGCCAACAAAGCAAGAAGAAGACCATGCGCTCACTTCTGTTCGTGCCGGCCGACGCCGGTCCCAAGCTCGACAAGGCGATGGCGTCCGGCGCCGACGCCGTCATCATCGATCTGGAAGATTCGATTTCGCCGGAACGCAAAGAACATGCGCGCGCCGCGTGTCTTGAGTATCTCAAGAGCGCGCAGCCAAAGACGCAACGCCCGCGTCTGCTGGTGCGCATCAACGGGCTTGAGACCGGCCACACCGACGCCGATCTCGCGGCCATCGTGCCGGGCAAACCGGACGCCATTCTGTTGCCCAAAGCGGAAGGCGGCGCAAGCCTTGTCCATCTCGACGCCAAGCTGACCGCGCAGGAAGCCATCGCCGGCGTCAGCGAAGGGTCGATCAAGGTGCTGGCGCAGAACGTCGAGTCATCGCTCGGCTTATTTCTGGCCGGCACATTTCGCGGCGTCTCTCCACGCCTGATCGGCATGACCTGGGGGCCGGAGGATCTATCCGCTGAACTCGGCGCCGAGGCCAACCGCGACGCGCAAGGAATTCTGACCGAGCCCTATCGCCTCGCCCGCTCGATCTGCCTGTTCAGCGCAGCGGCTGCAAAGGTGCCGGCGATCGAGACCATCTATGCCGACTTCCGCAACACCGACGGCCTGCGCCGCGAGACGATGGATTCGCGGAGAGATGGATTTACCGGACGCCTCGCCATTCATCCGGCGCAGGTGCCGGTGATCAACGAGGTCTATACGCCGAGCGCCGAACAGATCGAAAAAGCGAAAGCCGTGATCGCGGCTTTTGCGGCGCAACCCGGCGCCGGCGCGGTCGGCATCGACGGCAAGATGTACGACCGGCCGCATCTGGTAAGGGCGCAGCGGCTTATCGAAAACGCGAAAGGCTAAGATCTATTTATAAACCTTCGCCGGATCGAACGTCTTGTCGGCGTCGCGGAATTCGAGTTTGACCGCGCCCTTTTGTCCGAGCGGCGCGGCACGATAAAAGCACGAGCGGCGCCCGGTGTGACAGCCGCCGGCGCCAACCTGCTCGACCTTGATCCACACCGCGTCCTGATCGCAGTCCACGCGCAACTCGGCGACGCGCTGGATGTGGCCGGACTGTTCGCCCTTCTTCCAGAGCTTCTTGCGCGAGCGGGAGAAGTACCAAGCTTCGCCGGTCTCGATGGTTTTCGCCAGCGCCTCGGCATTCATATGCGCGACCATCAGCACGTCACCCGACGCGATATCGGTCGCGACCGCGGTGACAAGCCCATCGGCGTCGAATTTGGGAAGAAGCGCCAAACCTTCTTCGATTTCGTTTGCTTCTTCGATGTCGTGTGAGTGCGTGGACAAGGAAAACTCCTGAGGAATGCTTGTGGCCTTCCCCGTGACCCTGTCAGGTACGAAGGCCGCCTACTTCCCGCGCAGCAAAGTCATGAAGCGGACCAGCTGATTGGGGTCATTGCGGAACGTGCCGGAGAAATGCGTCGTCACCGTCTGCGCACCGAGCTTGCTCACGCCGCGGACCGACATGCACATATGCTCGGCCTCGATCATCACCGCGACGCCGCGCGGCTTGAGAACCTCTTCGATCGCAGTCGCGATCTGCGAGGTCAGATGCTCCTGAGTCTGCAAGCGATGCGCATAGACATCGACCAGGCGCGCCAGCTTCGACAGCCCGACCACCCGCTCGGTCGGCATATAGGCGACATGCGCCTTGCCGTAGAACGGCATCATGTGGTGTTCGCAGTGCGAATTGAACTGGATGTCTTTGACCAGGACGAAGTCGTCATAGCCGCCTGTCTCGCTGAAGGTGCGGTCGAGCACCTCGGCCGGGCAGGCGCGGTAGCCTTCGTAGATTTCCTCATAGGCGTCGATGACGCGCTTGGGCGTATCGAGCACGCCTTCGCGCGCGGCGTCGTCGCCGGCAAAGGCGATCAAGGTGCGCACGGCGGCTTCCGCATCCTCGCGCGACGGGCGCGGCGCGCTCGGCGTCGGCGCGGCCCGCACATGGTCGGACAGGCCCTGCTGGGAGAATGGCTTCACGATTGAATTCTTGGCGTCCATCGGTCTCTCCGTTCGACCGGCGCTCACCCTGTGAAGGGCAACTCCGGGAGTGTCACCGGGGTGGCCGCGCCTGACGCCCTTTTGAGGCAATTTCGACGCGCATTCCATTCGGCAGGCGATTTCGGCCGGCAAAGGCCTCATTCCGCCATGCCCCCAAGTCCGCCTTTGCGAGAACCCCTTCTCGTACCGGCGGGGTGATCCCTATATATTGCTTTGTACGGACGAAGCAATGTGCCGGATCAGGGTCGGGCGGGTCAATTTCGATGCTAAATGACGTCTATAATGCCAAGATTCTCGACCTGGCCGGCAATATCCCCCGACTCGGCCGGCTCGATCACCCCGACGCCAGCGCCACCGCGCACTCCAAGCTGTGCGGCTCGACCGTGACCATTGATCTGAAGATGGCCGATGGAAAAGTGTCGGACTTCGCCCATGACGTCAAAGCCTGCGCGCTCGGCCAGGCCTCCTCCTCGATCATGGCTCGCCATGTCGTCGGCTCTTCGCCGGATGAACTGCGATCCTTGCGCGAGACGGTGCGAAAGATGCTGAAGGAGAACGGCGCGCCGCCTTCTGGCAAATGGGCGGACATCGCGTTGCTGGAGCCGGTGCGCGACTACAAGGCGCGCCACGCCTCGACGCTGCTGACCTTCGATGCCGTGGTCAAAGCCGTCGACGAGATCGAGGCCAAACGCAAACAAGCGGCGGAATAACCTACTGCGCCGATGCGAGTCCGCCGGTCTTGCGCACAGCCAGGTCGGCGCGCGCGCCGATCGGTTTGGCGCAGGACGCGATCAGCCGCGGCAGGCTCTGCTGCGCGCCGGTATTGCCGATGCGGATGGTCGTCACCAGGCCCTTTCGGCTCGTCTCGATCACCATCGAATGGCTGCCCGGGCCGGCGAATTCGCGGATCAAGCCGGCCGGCACCGCGCCCGCGGCCGTACTGACCAGTTCGCCCGGACCGTCATGACGCTGCGACGCCGTCACCACCAGCCTGGCGCGCACGCCGCCGGTGCGCAGACTGACGCTATCGGGCCTGGCCGATAGCCGCGCATCGTCGGTTATCGCGCGCCGTTCGACATAGCTGAGTTCAAAACTGTCGGCATCGGCACCGCAGGCGACCGCCAGATCGAAGCTGCCGATCGGCTCGCCTTCGACCGTGAACGGATGCCGCCGCGCCAGCGAGGCAATGCCGCCGCGATCGACCATCGCCCAGCGCTGCTCGTTGATCGGCGTCGCGCGCAAGCCGCTGGTCATCGGCGCGGTTGGCGACGCCTGAACCGGCGGCGTCACCGCGACGGCGGCAGCAGCCGGCGCAGCCGCATCGTCGGTGGCAAGCCTGGTGCGGCGCAATTCGTCGCGCGTCATTGTGTGCAGCGGCTCCCATGGCGGAATCCGCAGCGCCAGATCGAGCAGATCGATCGACGCACCCATCTCGGCGGTAAATTGCGCGAGGCGCCCGATGTCGCGCTGCACCAGCACGAGATCCTCCGCCGAATACGTCGCGGCTGTCGGATCGTCGCGACGATCGCCGAGCCATATCTGATGCACCATCACCCGCGCCTCGATTGGCACCGTGCGCTGCACGCCGCCGAGCAGCACGAAGGCGCACATGGATTCGCAATCGGCGCGCGGCGAGACCACCGCGGGAATGTCGGCATTCCGGCCCAAATTGTCTTTGGCGTTATCTTTGGCGAAATCCTTGGCGGCGGCCCTGCCGACCACATCGCCTTTGAAATCGACCACACGGCCGACGGTGGCCGCGAGCCGCAATTTCCGCACTTCGCGGCCGAGCGCGATGGCGCCCAGCACCGAGCCGCCATCGGAATCGAGGACCAGGATGGCATCGGTCAAATCCCGGCCCTGCATGGCCCGGGTGAAATCGCGCGCGCTGTCGGCGGTGATCGCGCCGCTGGCGGCGATGTATGTCTTGCAAGTCGCGCCGCAGCTTTCAGCCGGACCCTGGCGGCGCAGATCGAAGCGCATCGGCAGCGTGCGGTCGCCGGCCTGGGCCGGCAACGCGCCAACCAGCGCCGCAAGTAGCGCAACGACGGCGCCCAAAGCGCCAAGAAGGGAGCAACGCATTCATCCCCCTATCAGCGCGGAAGACAAAGAATCTGTCCCAACTATGGAACGGAACTGTTTCTCGCGCGTAAAGAAGAAGCCGGACTCTGTTTATCGATATGCATTACGCATCGAAGCGGAGATGGAACTTGCATATCAAGTCGAGCCGTCACGGCTTCAACAAACCCCCGAACATGTCGTTTTTAAAACGTTCACTGGATTCGCGTCCAGTGTAAAAAGGCTGCTGTCCCAGGCCTGTTCTGCCCTGTCTCGCGCCAGCTTCACCGAATTGGAACTTGCCGTGGAACTTTGATAAGAGACTGCGGCGCAGAGCTTTATGTATAAAATACGACACGTTCCACTTCTGGAACCCGGCGAAAGCATGCCTGAAATTCCGTCACCGTCAAAAATTTTTGCCGCCAGTGTTGCCGGTTTGCCGCGCTTCGCCGGCCGCGCATTCGTGGCATTATACCGTTACACGCTGTCGCCGCTGATCGGTCCGCGCTGCCGCCATTTGCCGAGCTGTTCGGAATATGCCGACGAAGCCATCGCCCGCTTCGGCCTGTGGGCCGGCTCATGGATGGCGCTGGCGCGCATTCTGCGCTGCCAGCCCTGGGGCACGCACGGACTGGATTTCGTGCCGAAGTCTTTGCCCGCCGCTGCGCGCTGGTTTACGCCGTGGCGCTACGGCCGCTGGCGCGGCACCAACGACACAGCCTCGCCGTGATGAAGAATCGCGGCCACATGTTTCTGCTGCTGGCGATCGCGGTGAGCGCGCTGGCGACCTTGTTTTTTGGTTTGCGCAGTTATGGCTCCTTGCAACTGCTGCGGTCGGCCTATGAAGCCGGCCGGCCGCAGCTCAGCAGCGTCCGCGCCTGGATGACGCTCGAACATGTCGCCGTAACCTATCGCGTGCCGCTCACCGAGTTGATCCCGCGCCTCGATTTGCCGACTGACACCAAACGCGACGACAGCCTGAAAGACATTGCCGACAGACGCGGGGTTGGACGTTTCGACTTTGTGCGCCAGGTGCAACGCGCGCTCGGGCAATCGGCGCCGCTCCCCAATGACGCCGCCGACAAAACGCAAAACGGATGGCTTGGCCGGCTGACGGACGCTGTCCTGACCGCTGTGCTCGCTTATGGCTATCCGGCTTTTGCGGCGACGCTGCTCATGGGTGCGCTCGGCTTGCCGCTGCCAACCGGGCTGGTCGCCATTCTCGCCGGATCGCTCGCTGCGCTCGGTCGCATCGACCTGATCCCGGCCGCGGCAATCGCGGTCACCGCCTCGCTCGGCGGCGATATGCTGGCCTATCTGATCGGACGCACAGTCAACGAACGCTTTCTCGTCCGCCACGGCCGCCTGCTCGGCCTTTCGCCCGCGCGGCGGCAGCACGCGCAGTCTTTGTTTGCGCGTTGGGGCGGACTGACAGTCGTATTCTCGCGCACGCTCGTGTCGCATTTGAGTTCGTTCACCAGTCTGCTGGCGGGACTGAGCCGATATAATATGCTGTCGTTCCTGTTATTCTCAGCAATCGGCCGCCTGTTATGGACCTCGCTCTATATCGGTGTCGGCTATGGCGTCGGCAGCAATATCGACGCAGCCGGTCAGTTTCTCGGCAATCTGAGCGGGCTCCTGGCGGCGCTCGCGGTACTCTTGGTGTCGGCCGCCTACCGAGCCGGTTTTATGCGATCGGAAATCGGCGCGGGATCCGCGAAAGAAAGTTAGCCTCTCGCGCGCGGCCAAAACCGGGTGGACAGCGCCACGCCGGTCGCTTCTATTGGCGGCACTCGCCCGCAAGGATTCGCAATGCTCTCGCCCGCCCTGACAATCAATCGCCAATCCTGGCTACTCTTGATAATCCTGTCGGTGCTATGGGGCGGCTCGTTCTTTTTCGTCGCCGTCGCGCTGCGCGAACTGCCGCCGATGACTTTGGCGCTGGCGCGCGTCGCTTTCGCCGCGGCGTTTATTTATCCGATTTTCAAGATGCAGGGCGGCCGCCTGCCGGCGACTTTCGCCGGCTGGCGGCCCTTCATCGTGATGGGCCTGTTCAACAACATCATTCCGTTCTCGCTGATCTTTGCCGGTCAGGCCCGCATCGCCAGCGGGCTTGCCTCCGTGCTCAATGCGACCACGCCCCTGTTCGCGCTTCTGGTGCTGGCCTCCTTTGGCGAGGAAAAACTGATCCTGCGCCGCGTCGTTGGCGTGCTGATCGGGCTTGCGGGAGTCTATGTGCTGCGCGATCCGGATCTGGCGCCGACCGAAGGCCAGACCGTCGGCATGCTGCTGTGCCTTGGCGGCGCGTTGAGCTATGGCTTTGCCGGATTGTGGGGCCGGCGCAACTTCAACAAGGTGCCGCCTTTGACCACCACGACCTGCCAGCTCATTTCGTCGAGCGTCATCATGGCGATCATTGCCGGCGCCGCCGATCGGCCGTGGCAGCTGCCGATGCCGGGCCTAACGACCTGGAGCGCCGTCGTCGGGCTGGCGGCACTGTCGACCGCGCTCGGCTATATTCTATTTTTCAGAATCCTGGCGCAGGCCGGCGCCGCCAACGTCATGCTGGTGACGCTGCTGATCCCGGTCACCGCCATTGGCCTCGGCGTGCTGGTGCTGGGCGAGCCACTTTTGCCGCGCGAAATCGTAGGCGCTTTGGTCATCGCCGCCTCGCTTCTGGTGATCGACGGCCGGGTGCTGGGGTGGGCCAGAGGGCGCCTAGCGAAGCGCTAAAACCATATTGCACCGGCCGATTCGCCTGCTATATCGGGTTCCAAATCTACGCTTACCCACGCTCGTTCGTGGGAGTGAGCTTAAAGGAGACAAGACCATGGTCGCCCTGACCTTTCCCGACGGCGCACGCCGCGACTACCCCGACGGTATTACCGGCCTCGATATCGCCAAGGGCATTTCGCCCTCTTTGGCCAAGCGCACCGTTGCGATGGCGCTCGACGGCGTCGTCGTCGACCTCGCCGACGCTATCGAGAAAGATGCCAAAATCGAATTCGTCTCGCGCGAAGACCCGCGCGCGCTGGAGCTGATCCGGCACGACACCGCGCACGTTCTGGCTGAGGCCGTGCAGGCGCTGTGGCCCGGCACGCAGGTGACCATCGGCCCGGTGATCGAGAACGGCTTCTATTACGACTTCGCGCGCAACCAGCCATTCACGCCGGAAGACCTGCCCGTCATCGAAAAAAAGATGAAGGAGATCATCGCCCGCGATAAACCCTTCACCAAGGAAATCTGGTCGCGCGACGACGCCAAGAAGGTGTTCGCCGACAAGGGCGAGAACTACAAGGTCGAGCTGATCGACGCCATTCCGGCCGACCAGTCCTTGAAAATCTACAAGCAAGGCGACTGGTTCGATCTGTGCCGCGGTCCGCACATGACCTCGACCGGCAAGATCGGCACGGCTTTCAAGCTCATGAAAATCGCCGGCGCCTATTGGCGCGGTGACTCGAACAATCCGATGCTGTCGCGCATATACGGCACGGCTTTCGCCAAGCAGGAAGAACTCGACACCTACATCAAGAACATGGAAGAGGCCGAGAAGCGCGACCACCGCAAGTTAGGGCGCGAGATGGACCTGTTCCACTTCCAGGAAGAAGGCCCCGGCACCGTGTTCTGGCATGCCAATGGCTGGACCATCTTCCAGGAGATCGTCGCCTATATGCGCCGGCGCTTGCGCGGCAATTATCAGGAAGTCAACGCGCCGCAGATGCTCGACAAGTCGCTGTGGGAGACGTCGGGGCACTGGGGCTGGTTCCGCGAGAACATGTTCCAGGCGACCTCGGCCGGCGACGACACCGAGGACGAGCGCGTCTACGCCATCAAGCCGATGAACTGCCCCGGACATATCCAGATTTTCAAGCACGGCCTGAAGTCGTATCGCGATCTGCCGCTGCGCATGGCCGAGTTCGGCATCGTGCATCGGTACGAGCCGTCCGGCGCGATGCATGGCCTGTTGCGCGTGCGCGCTTTCACGCAGGACGATGCGCATATCTTCTGCACCGAGGACCAGATGGCGGCCGAGTGCATGGCGATCAACGATCTGATCCTGTCGACCTACTCTGACTTCGGCTTCACCGGCGATCTCACCGTCAAACTGTCGACGCGGCCGGAAAAGCGCGTCGGCTCGGACGCGGCGTGGGATCACGCCGAAAACATCATGCAGAACGTGCTCAAGCGCATCGAAGCCGAAGGCGGCAATCGTATCAAGACCGCGATCAATCCCGGCGAAGGCGCATTCTACGGTCCTAAATTCGAATATGTGCTGCGCGACGCCATCGGCCGCGACTGGCAATGCGGCACCACGCAGGTCGATTTCAATTTGCCGGAACGCTTCGACGCTTTTTATATCGCCGCCGACGGCTCAAAGAAGCCGCCGGTGATGATCCACCGCGCCATCTGCGGCTCGATGGAACGCTTCCTCGGCGTCGTCCTCGAACACTATGCTGGGCACCTGCCGCTGTGGCTGGCGCCGAAGCAGGCCGTCGTCTGCACCATCACCTCGGATGCCGACGACTATGCTTCCGAAGTGGCCGCCGCCGCGCGCAAGCTCGGCCTGCGCGTCGATGCCGATCTGAAGAACGAGAAGATCAATTATAAAGTGCGCGAGCACTCGCTGATGAAGGTCCCGGCGCTTCTTGTCGTCGGCAAGAAGGAAGCCGAGACCCGCTCGGTGTCGATCCGCAGGCTCGGCAGCGACGGACAGACCGTGCTGCCGCTCGACGAGGCGCTCAAGACATTGGCGGCGGAAGCGCTGCCGCCGGATTTGAAGCGGGCCGGATAACGCGGCCCGCTACTTCCCCTGGCTTTTGATATATTCGGCGATATCCGCCGCCTCGGCCCGCGACAGGTTCATGTCCGGCATTTTCGGGTGCGGCAGCAACAGGAACAGCGCCAGCTTCGACGTGTCGAGGTCGGGCGTCTTGCCGATCGCGGAGAACGGCGGCGCCTGGCCGCCGGCGCTTTGCTGGTCGGCCGCGACGACATGACAAGTGGCGCACCAGCGCTTGGCCAGGGTTGCGCCCTGCTCCGCGTCGGCCGCGAGCGCGCCATGCGATAGACCGACGACGGTTGTCAGTGAAAGCATCACAGTGGACATGCGAATCATCGGTAAAACCTCGACCTGTTGGAGAACGCGCAATGTATCAGATAGCGTGGGCCTTGTCGCAGTGACTTATATCAAAGGCTTTGGATCAATGGCTTTGGATCAATGGCCGTCCGGCAATGCTCCCGACGCTGCGCCCCGGGGCCTTTCCAGCACGCCGAGAAAGCGCTCCGCCCACTGGCTCAGATCGTTCTGCTTTAAAACGCGATAATTGGCGGCGTGCCGTTGCACGCGCTCGTCGAGCGGCATCGCCAGAGCGCGATCGATGGCGATGGCGACGCCTTCGGAATCGTAAGGATTGACCAGCAAGGCGGCGCTGCATTCGCGCGCAGCGCCGGCAAAGCGCGACAGGATCAGCACGCCGGGATCGTCCGGGTTTTGCGCCGCGATGTATTCCTTCGCCACCAGATTCATGCCGTCCCGCAGTGGCGTCACCAGGCCGGCGCGCGCGGCGCGATACAGCCCGGCAAGCGCGGTGCGTCTATGCGCCTTGTTGATGTAACGCACAGGCGTCCACGAAGCCTCGCCATAGGCGCCGTTGATGCGTCCGACTTTTTCGCCGACTTGCCGGCCGAGATTGGCATATTCCTCGATATCGGTCCGGCTGCGCGGCGTGATCTGCAAATAGGTCACCTGGCCGCGCCAACGCGGAAAATTGGTCAGCAACCGTTCGAATGCATCCATGCGCTCAGGGATGCCCTTGCTGTAATCGAGCCGGTCGACGCCGATGATCATCGCGCGTCCCGACAGGCTGCCCATCACCTCGCGCACGAAGGTGGAATCGACGGCGCGGCGCGCCAATCGCTGGAATGCATCGGTCTCGACGCCGACCGGAAAAACACCGAGCCGCACATCGCCTTCGTCGAAGGCAAAACTGTCGGCGTCGAGCCGCCGCAAGCCGCGCTCGTTGGCGAGATAACGGGCGAAATTGGCGGCGTCGGTCTCGGTCTGGAAGCCAACCAAATTGTAATAGCCGAGCGACGGGATGAGTTGCTCGTGATTGGGCAGCGCCGTCACGATTTCTTCCGGCGGAAACGGAACATGGATGAAGAAGCCGATTTTGTTCTTGTGCCCGCGCTCGCGCAACGCCTTGGCCAGCGGCATCAAATGATAGTCATGCACCCAGATGACGTCGTCCGGACGCAATATCTTCTCCAGATTTTTGGCGAAAAACCCATTGACCCTGAAGTAGCCGCCAAGATCACGGCGCGTGAATTCGGCGAGATCGAGCCGGTAGTGCAGGATCGGCCACAACACGCGGTTGGCAAAGCCGTTGTAGAATTCCTCGTAATCGTCCTTTTGCAGATCGACCGTGACATAGGACACGTTGTCCTTGTCGAGTGTCCGCGCCGGCTCCGGCGCGCCGTCGGACACACGTCCGCTCCAGCCGAACCAGACGCCGCCGCGCCGTTTGAGCGCCGGACGAATAGCAACCTCCAGCCCGCCGGCGCGCGCGCTGCCATCAGGTATGCCAACTCGGTTGGAAACTACGACGAGCCGCGCCAATACCGGTCTCCCCAACTGCGTGACAATTTCATCGCGCTCATGATCAATCCGGCCATCGAATAGGTTTGCGGGAAATTCCCCCACAGCTTTCCGGTCGCCGGATGAATGTCCTCGGACAACAGACCGTAACGGTTTCGCATTTTCAGGGCATCGACGAACATGTCGCGGGCTTCGTCGTGCCGCCCGATTTCCCACAACGCATCGACCAGCCAGAAGCGGCAGATAAGAAAGGCCGTCTCCGGCATGCCGAAATCGTCGGCGGCGACATAACGCATGACGTGATGGCCGCGCCGCAGCTCGCGTTCGATCGCCTCGACGGTGGCGACAAAGCGCGGATCGTCGGCGGCGACCAGACCGAGTTCGGACAAGAGCAGCGAGCTGGCATCGAGATCGTCGCCGCCGAAAGCGCCGGAGAATGCATTGCGCTTGGCGTTCCACGCCCGCTGCGTAATCTCGTCTCCGAGCCGCATGGCATTGCCGCGCCAGTACGCGGCGCGATCGGCAAGACCGAGATGGTCGGCAATGGCTTCAAGCCGCTGACATCCGGCCCAGCACATCGCCGCCGAATGCGTATGCACCTGCTGGCGGCCGCGAAATTCCCAGATGCCCGCATCGGGTTCAAGTGCCAGCCTGGCTGCCTGCTCGCCGAGCGGCTCCAGCGAGCGGAACAGCGCGACGTCGCCGGGCTTCGGCAGCCGGCGGTCGAAAAACATCGGCGTCGCGGCAAGGATGATACTGCCGTAAACATCGTGCTGCGTCTGATGCACGGCGGCATTGCCGATACGCACCGGCCCGTCGCCGCCATAGCCGGCAAGCGCGGGTGCGACCCACTCCTCCAGCCTGTCGGTGTGGACGATGCCGTAAAGCGGCCGGATGGTATCGGCGCGCCCGGTCGATATGCTCAGGATGTAGGAGATGAACTCTTCCATCGTCCGCGTCGCGCCGATGCGGTTTAGTGCACTGACAACAAAGAATGCATCGCGCAGCCAGCAGTAGCGATAATCCCAGGTGCGTCCCGATCCCGGGCCTTCCGGAATCGACGTGGTGAGCGCGGCGACGATCGCGCCGGTTTCCTCGAAATTGCACAGCTTGAGCGTGATGGCGGCGCGGATGATCTCGTCCTGCCAGTCGATGGAGAAGGCCAGCCGGCGCACCCACTCCTGCCAGTAGTCGAGCGTGCGCCGGTAAAGATCGCGGCACGTGCTCTCAAGCGCGTGCTCGAACGGCTCGTCGGTGCCGAACACCATATGCACGGGCCTTGTCAGCACGAACGAGGCTTCGTTCTCGATCTGCGAGATCGCCGCGTCCGTTGTGAGACGCACCGGCACCTCGTCGCGCCAGAAGCGGATATGATTGCTGCCGGTCGAGCGCTGCTCGACCGGCGCGCCGTGCCGATGCGTGACGCGGAAGCGGATGGTGATGCGCGGCATGCCGGCGATCGGCTCGACGATGCGCACCAGCTGCGGCGGCCGGAAGGTGCGGCCGAAATTCTGGAAGCGCGGCGCGAAATCGGTCACGCGCACCTTGCCGCCCTTGCTGTCGGTCAACTCGGTCACGACCATGGCGGTGTTGCGAATATAATTCGACGTGGATTCGACCTGATCGTCGAGCATCACATCGGTGAAGCCTTTTTCCTCGTCGCCCGACAGCAGCCGGCAAAACACCGGATCGCCGTCATAGCGCGGCAGGCACCACCACAAAATCCGTGCGTCCGGATTGACCAGGGCGGCGGTGCGCCCATTGCCGATCACGGCGATATCGAGCCCGTAATCCGTCATGCGATTTTAAATTACTCATAGCGGGCGAGCTGCCGCAGGGCCCGGCGAACCTGAGCCGGAGAGGAGAAAATGCCCGACAGCCCGGAAAAGTTCCGTCCAACCGAAAAACCTTTGCCGCCCAACGCCGGCAACGCCACGAAAGCCGCCTCGTCGGTCACGTCGTCGCCGATAAACACCGGCATTCGGCCGCGAAATGGCGCTTGCATCATGAGCGCGCGCACGCCGTCGCCTTTATTGATGCCGGGGCGCTTCACCTCGACCATGGCCTTGCCCAGCAGCACCTCGGTCGGCTCCGCGGCAAACGCGGCGCGGCTGGCCTCGACATGGGCGCGCAACCGGTCTTCCTGTTGCGGCGCCCGGCGGTAATGCAGCGCCACCGAGTAGCCCTTGTCCTCGAAGTCGATACCGGAGCCCGGCGTCGCCGCATCGGTCAGGTGGCGTCGCATATCGCTCGGCAGATCGTCGATGCGCGAGGCCGCGGCGCCGGCAATGCGCAATTCGGCACCGTGGCCGCCGACCGACGACAAACGCAGCGGTGCGAAAAGAATGTCGAGATCGCGGATCGGCCGCCCGCTGACCAGCGCCAGCGCGCCGCCGGTCAATCGATCGAGCGCGGCCAGATCGTGCTTGAGCGTATCCGGCACATCGACATCGAACGGCGACGGCCCGATGTCGATCAAGGTGCCGTCAACATCGAGGAGGAGCGCGATCGCTCCGGGATCGAATTTGGCAAATTCGTCCAATGCAGAATTGTTGGCCTGGCAGTCGGCGGTATCGTTCGCAGTGGATTGAGTCACAATCAGCCTTCCAGCGCGGCGGAATTTATTGCGCCATCACTTCGACGTCACCATCGACCCCGGTGACAACCTTGAATTCTCGCTCGAACACCTTGCCTTCGTTGCGGGCGATGGCGCGATATTCGCCTTCGCCGAGCACAACGCGCGGAAACGCACCGATCGATTCCTTGATGACGTCGCCGCCGGGAGTCAGCACCGACCAAGCCGTGTTTGCTAACGCCTCGCCGCCCTTTTCGTTCACCAGCTTGAGCGTGATGACGGCGGCGCGGTGATTGACGACGATATCGGTGAGCTTGCCAGCCTGCACCCTGATGTCGGAGCGCACCTGCGAATTGGCGTCGCCATAGTTCGACACGATGTAATAAAGCCCTTCCGGCACCATCACCACCGCGCCGGTCATCACATGTTCGGCGATCGGCCGGCGGTCGCCGGCCTCGAACTGGCTGCCTTTATAGACGTCGAACGAAATCTGGCCGGCGGGGATCGTCACGTCGCCGACGCGGCCTTCAATGCGCAGGCCGCCGGCCGGCAGATCGAAATCCTCGCGCACGGTCGCGCCGCGCAAGGCCACAGGCTTCACCGCGGTGGCGAGGCCGAAGCCGACATGGACAATGTAATTGCCGGATGGCAGCACCAATGTCGGCGCGGCGGTTTTATCTTCGCGGATCAGCTTGAACGCGCCGCCGGGCTCGGCTTTGCCGGCATAGATGCGCCAGGTCAGACCGCCGGCGATCGGCGGCGCGTCCTTGCCGAAGCGCGCCGACAGCGAAAGCGCAACCTGGCCGGCCGGCACCATGGGCGTCGGCGGCGGCATCACCATCGGCGTCGCCTGCTGCGGCGGCGCGGGCGGCGGCGGCACGCCGCCGCCCGGACCGAAGCCCTCGCCGCGGATGGCCGAATTGGGCGACAGCAGCCCGGTCGATGGCGAGGATGAAAACAGCGAGCCGCCGGACTGCGCCCGGGCCTCGCCGGGACAAATCGCCGCGAAGGCCGCGACCATAAGGCCAGCCCAAACGAATTGCCGGGGCCGGCCGGAAAGAGCGGCGATTGCGGATGGGCGCGTCATGTCGCCAGCGTTTTCGGCCTAAATCGCGGCGATTTCAAGCCAAATGCGCCCCCGCGGCGATCACCCGCGCAAACGGAAAAGCCCGGCCCCAAGGGGCCGGCCTCCGCCGTTGGTTTGTGTCCCGATCGGCCGTATGGCCTTACGCGGGAAGCATCTGGAAGGGCTTCTCAGCCACTAGAATTCCTTCCAGTCCTCGGCTTTGACGGCGGTCGCAAGCTGGGTACGCATCTGCTGCACCGGACCACCGCGATTGCCGCGCGGCTCGCCAGCCGGGCCGGCTTTCGTGACGGCGGCCATCGGGGCCGGCTTGGCCTTGACGGCGGTGTCGCGCGCCGGCTGGTTGGCCATCGCGGCAGGAGCTGCGAATTCGCCGGCGCCGCCGATCTGGAAGAAGGCCACCTGCTCGTCCATCGCCTTGGCCTGGAATTCCAGGGTCTTGGCGGTGGCGGCGTTTTCTTCGACCAGAGCCGAGTTCTGCTGGGTGACTTCATCCATCTGGGTGAGCGCCTTGTTGATCTGCTCGATGCCGGTCGCCTGCTCGATCGAGGCATTGGCGATGTCGGAGACGACCGCCGCCACCTTGTTGATCGATTCGACGATCTCGGTGAGCGACTCGCCGGCCTTGTTGACCAGTTCGACGCCGTCCTTGACCTGGCCGTTCGAGTTGGTGATCAGGTCCTTGATGTCCTTGGCCGCCTGCGACGAACGCTGCGCCAGGCTGCGGACTTCAGAGGCCACCACCGCGAAGCCACGACCCGCATCGCCGGCCCGCGCCGCTTCCACCGCCGCGTTGAGCGCCAGCAAGTTAGTCTGGCGGGCGATTTCATCGATGACGCCGATGATGTCGGAGATCTTGCGCGAGGATTCTTCGATCTTCGCCATGGCATCGACAGCCTTGGCGACGATCTGGCCGCCGCGGTTGGCGACGTCGCGGGTCTGGTTAGCGTCGGTATTCGCCATTTGCGCGTTTTCGGAGTTCTTCCTCACGGTCGCCGACAGCTCTTCCATCGCCGCTGAAGTCTCTTCCAGGCCGGCGGCCTGCTCCTCGGTGCGCTGCGACAGGTCGGTGGTGCTTGTCGAGATTTCGGCCGAGGCGTTGGTGACCTCGCGGCCCGAGGATTTTATCGCGCTGATGGTCGAAGAAACCTTCTCCGCCATCAGTTGGACCGCATCGGCGATCTGCCCGACTTCGTCTTTGCGCCCAAGCCCCGGCACCTCGATCGAGAAGTTGCCGCTCGCAATCGTCTCCAATGGAGCGACCAAGGCGGTGATCGGTTTGGCAATGCCGCGGCCGATCAACCAAGCGAGTAACGCGCCGATAACCAGGCCGCCGATCGCCATCGCCGCGATAAGCCACTGCACGCTGGTCATGAGTGTCTCCGCGGACTCTTCCTCTTTCGACGCCAGTTCGCTCGTCGCGAGCTTGATGTCGGTGACGATCGACGCAATTTGTCCGCCAAGCTTCTTCATCTCGCCGTTCAACAAAACGTCGATCTCGTGCGCGTCGGCGGCGGCCTTGGTGTAGCCGGCGTTGTATTTCTCGGACAGCACCTTGATCTCTTCGAACAGCTTGCGGGCGTCACCGGTCGTGGCGGCGTCGAGGCCCGTCATGACAGACTTCAAGTCGGCAAAGGCCTTGCTGGCCGCGTCGGCGGACGCCTGGTCGTGCCGCGCCAGGACCTTGTTGACGCTTAACCGCGCCAGCATGACATGCTTGAGCCCTTCGCCCGCCAGCGTCAGCATGGTGCCGTTGCCGGTCTTGGCCGCGGCGGCCTGGAGAGCCTCGAAATCCGCGCGCAACTTGAGACCGCTCGGGTCGAGAACGTCGTTGACGAGCGCGGCCTCCTCCTGCCGCAACGTCACCACCTTCTCGAAATCGGCTTTCCACGTGGCCGCCTGCTTCTTTACCTCGGCAATCTTCTGCTTGCGATCCGGATTCGTTACCGACGCCTCGACCATCTGGATCGCTTCAAACAGCGTCACCAGCCCCTGCCGGGCGCTTTCAAGAAATGCCTTCTCGCCGGTCAGTCCGAACTCGCGCGCCTGCCAGCGAGCGAACAACAAGGAGCGGTCGACCGCCGCCGCGCGCGTGCTGTTGGCGGACTGACGCGCAAACTCCCTGAAGCCGTGCTCCACACTGCTGAAAGCCAGATAGGCCGTTCCGGAAATAAACGCCGTGATCGCGAGCACGACGGCAAAGCCGATAGCAATCTTGGTGGCAATTTTACGGTTGGTAAAGAGACCGGTCAGGCCGCGGCTCTGAGTGGATTCATAAGACATAAGGTCAATCCTTCTGGATCAGTTCGATTGAATGATGAAGCGGTGGTTGCGGCTCTGGACAGGCCGCGCATTGTTCGGAAACAACTGGGCAAACTGTTTGATCTGTTCGGCAGACGCTTCGATCGGCTCTCTGAACACCGTCCAGGTCAGGCCTTCGGAACACGGCGGCGTCGTCAGCGAGCCCATGTAGCGGAAGTAGCCAGGCGCCTTCGGCAACAGACCGTTCGGATCGATCGATCCGGCAACGCGCTGCTCCGGCCCCTCGGTCTTCGGCATGGCATCGAAGATCGATTGCAAAGCCGAGTTCTTCTCGCCGGGCTTCACGAACACGCCGACAACCGCGAGATTCCCCGTACTCGACTTGTGCACGAAGTGGCATTCCAGATCGAAAGGCTTGCCGGCCAGCAAGTGCTCGCTCGGATGATGGAAGTGAAACTGCAGCAATTCGTATTTGGCGCCGCCGATCGTGCAGGATGAACCGGCGTCGGCATTCACCTGGATGGTATGGCCGTTGTTCAAGATGCGCAGCGGCAGCGGCTTATAGTTGAGCGCCACCGCACCTGCCTCGCCGTTCATCGCATTGGCCAGATCGACCGGCGTCTGTTCGAGACCGAGCTGACAGACTTTGAAATCCGGCTGCAGCTCTCCCCAATGTTCGGCGCCGGTGTCTCCGGCATAGCTCCAATGCGGCGCCGCGTGACCCGCCGGTCCGGCGGCATGCGGAGTCTCGGAGGCGCCGGCATAGCCGGCTGCGAGGCAGCAAGCGCAGCCCAGCGTGGCGGTGCGAAGAAAATGGCGTCGATTGAGTTGCACGGGCTAGATTCCTTACTGTTCGGATAAATCGGAAGACGTCACTCGCGCGGAATGCAAATCCGGCAACGACAGCAGGTTAGGCAAATCGATCAGGGCGATCATGACGTCGTCATGGGTCACGATGCCGGCCAGGAAACTCGCCGCGTCCGACCCGCCGGTGCGCGGCACCTTCTGGATCTGGGCGGCTTCGATCGTCACGATGTCGAGCACGCGGTCGCCGATCAGGCCAACCTGCCGTCCGCCGATCTGCACGATAATGACGATATGCAGCGGCGTGGTTTCGGTCAGGCCCTGGCCGAAGCGGCAGCGCAGATCGACGATCGGCACGATGGCGCCGCGCAGATCGAGTACACCGCGCACATAATCTGGCTGCTTCGGCAAATGGGTGATGTCGGTCCAGCCCTTGATCTCTCGAACCGCCATGATGTCGACGCCGTACTGGTCGTTGCCGATGGCGAAACTGACGAACTGGGTCTGTCCGGCGGCAGCGGCCGAGCCGGCCCATGTCGCGCTGGAAGTGTTGGAAGCAACGGCGTGCTGGTGCATAGGCCTCGGCCCTTCTGTAAATTTGTGACTGTGCGGGATGCGGCGGGTGGACGCGCACTTTTGATCGAGTGCCCGCAACCTAGGGGCGCCGGATTGACTGGGCGTTAGACCGGAAAGCGCAGCCGCTGCTCCAGGACTGCAGTGCGGCGGGTTTTATCGAGCGATTTCGCCAGCCATGATGGCGCGCATACCAGCCAGTCACACCGAATTCGGTATTCGGAGACCGTCCTGTAAAACAAACTAGCCGGCGCCCGGTATGTCAAAACCACTCGCTACAAGTGTCGTGAAATTTGCAAATGAAGAGTGGCAACTTGCAACTACGCTGCGGGCATCGCTGATCAGCCACGCACTGAGACACATGAGCCACCTCAACGCCTTTACCGTTGCCAGCACGCGACACATCGACGAGATGCGTGGCATCCTGTTCGATGTTTACGACGCCCGGCTTTTCGATCTGCACGGCGACGGCAACCGCTTTGCGGCGAAGGCGGCCTATTTTCGTTTCGGTTCGTCGAACCTTTCCTATTGCGCGCATCAGGCGCCGGTGCGCATCGAATTCCGCGAGGACGACTACATCCGCTTCCAGGTCTGCACAGCTGGCAACGGCCGCACTGTCATCGGCGGCGCACCGGTCGGCGTCGACGAGAAAAGCATCGTCTGCTCGCCATCGAATTCGGCCATGGAATTCGGTCCCTCACTGGAGCAGTTTTCGTTGCGGGTCAGCCGCACGGTCCTGGAGGAGGATCTGACGATCTTGCTTGGGGCGCGCCCCAAGCAAGCGCTTGCCTTCGCATCGACTGCCGACTGCAATATCGGCAGCACATTGCGGCTGCGTGAAAAGATCATTTACGTCGCCAACAGCATCGACGTTTCGGACGACCCCATTCCGGCGCCCATGCTGCGCGAGATGGATCGCATGATCCGCATCTCAACGCTTTATGGCATGCCGAACAACTACAGCGAGCGCCTCTATGCGGCCGAGCCGGCCTCCGCGCCATGGCAGGTCAAGAGGGTCGAGGAATGGATCGACCCGCATTGGCGCGACGAGGTGACAATCGACCAACTGGCCGAGGTTTCCGGTTCAAGCGTGCGCAGTATCTTTGCCACCTTCAAGGCGGCGCGCGGCTATACGCCGATGGCCTATCTCAAGCGCGTCCGCCTGCACGCGGCGCGCGGCATGCTGCTGGTCGCGCAGCCGGGCGCGTCGGTGACCGCCATTGGCCTAGCCTGCCAGTTCGCCAATCTCGGTCATTTCGCGTGCGACTATCAGGAGCAGTTCGGCGAATTGCCGTCGGCGACCTTGCAGAAAGCGCGAGCCCTCGCCGCATAACAGCCGCGTTCGTTCCGGCGCGCTTTGTCAGCCGCATCCCGCTATGCTACGGCCCATCGTCCGCTCGATGAGGCCTGGAATGATTGACGCTTTAGAAGTTCTCAAAACCCGCCGCTCGGTCAAGCCGATTGAACTGAGCGGGCCCGGCCCGACCGCCGCCGAAATCGATACCCTCCTCACCATCGCCTCACGCGTGCCGGACCATGGCAAGCTTGCACCGTGGCGCTTCATCGTCTTTTCCGGCGAAGCCCGCCGCGCCGCCGGCGCGCCGATCGCCGCCGCCTTTGGCGCAACGCATCCCGGCGCGACGCCCGACCAGATCGAATTCGAGGCGAACCGGCTGGCGCGCGCGCCGCTGGTCATCGCCGTGGTCAGCCGCGCCGGACCGCACGCTAAAATTCCCGAATGGGAGCAGCAGATGTCGGCCGGCGCTTCCGCCATGCTTATGGCCACGGCGGCGCATGCCTTGGGCTATGCCGCGAGCTGGCTGACCGAATGGTATGCCTATGATCGCGCCGTGCTCGATGCCTTTGGTCTTTCGGCGTCGGAGCGCATCGCCGGCTTTGTCCACATCGGCAAAGCGGCCAAGCCGCCGGAGGACCGCGAGCGGCCAAAGCTCGCGTCCATCGTCACGTATTACGCCGGCGCATGATCCCGAAAAGTGGGTACCGGTTTTCGGATAAGATCATGCGCCAAACGAAAAGAGAGTTTCATGTTCTACGAACCGGAAAAGCGCGACAGAGCGCTGCTGCCGCACGATCCGTTCAAGGCGATCGTCGCGCCGCGCCCGATCGGCTGGATCACCGCGATGAGCGCCAAGGGCGAGATCAATCTCGCGCCCTACTCGTTCTTCAATGGCGTCAACAGCCGGCCCAATCTGGTGATGTTCGCCAGTGAGAACTACAAGGACACGGTTGCCTTCATCGAGGAGACCGGCGAATTCGTCTGTAGCCTGGCGACCTATGAATTGCGCCATGAGATGAACGAGACAGCCGCGCCGCTGCCGCGCGGCGTCAACGAAATGGTGCGGGCGGGCTTAGCGCCGGCGCCGTCGCGCATGGTCAGACCGCCGCGCGTCGCCGCCAGCCCTTGCGCGCTTGAGTGCAAGATGACCCAGATCGTACAAATGAAGAGCCATGACGGCGAGCCGGTCGATTGCCACGTCGTGTTCGGCCAGGTGGTCGGCGTCTATATCGACGACCGTTTCATCGTCGACGGGCTGCTCGACACCGCCGCGATGCAGCCGATCGCCCGCTGCGGCTACGACCAGTACGCCACGGTGAACAGCGTTTTTGCAATGCAGCGTCCGCTAAAGTAGCGGTATCGATGAACCATTTGCGCCGCCGGGCATTATTCTTCGCCCGCCGCGTTTAACCATAATGAAATCACCCGAGCGCACATTCATTGTCACGTTTTGGTCACAGCTGGCCGACATCAGTTTTCACCATGTTGGGTCGAAATTCTTGTCGGGCGGCGGGCCCGCTTTGATGATGCGGCCGGGACCAGGGGAGACCATGTTTGGTGTTTGAGGGATTATTCTCGCGCGGCGACCGCTCCGCCGACGCCACGACCCAGGTCAAACCGGAAAGCACGCGGCCGAGCATCGGCCTGGCGCTCGGCGGCGGCGCCGCGCGCGGCTTTGCTCACATCGGCGTTCTGCAAACTCTGGCCGCGCACGGCATTGTGCCGGACGTCATCGTCGGCACCTCGATCGGCGCGGTGGTCGGCGGCTGCTATGCCGCCCACCAGCTTGAAGGCCTGGAAACCTGGGCTCGCGGCCTCAAGGTACGCAGCATCTTCAGTTATCTCGACATCAGCCTGTCCGGGTCCGGACTGATCAATGGTGGGCATCTTGCCAGCAAATTGACCGAGGCGCTGGCCGACAACCGCATCGAAGACTTGCCGATCCGCTTCGCCGCCATTGCCACCGAATTCAATACCGGCCATGAAATTTGGCTGACGCGCGGCCGCGTCGCCGAGGCGATGCGCGCCTCCTACGCGCTGCCGGGCATTTTTCCGCCGGTGAAGATCGGTGGCCGCTGGCTGGTCGACGGCGCCCTGGTCAACCCGGTGCCCGTCTCGGCGGCGCGCGCGCTCGGTGCCCGACTGGTGATCGCGGTCAATCTCAACGCCGATTTGTTCGGCCGCGGCACCATCATCGCCGATCATGGCTCCAATCAGGACGACGACGACGAGGCCGCGCAATTGGCCGCCCAGCCGCAAGGCCTGCGCGGCATGTTCTCGGGCGAGCGCTCGTTGCGCCGCCAGTTCTTCGGCACGCGCGGCCGCCCCGGCATCCCGACGGTGATGGTCGAAGCCTTCAATGTCATGCAGGACCGAATCACGCGCGCGCGGCTGGCCGGCGATCCGCCGGACGTACTGATCACGCCGCGCCTGGGCAAAGTCGGCTGGTTCGACTTTCACCGCGGCGCCGACGCCATCAAGATCGGCGCCGAGGCCGCCGAGAAAGCCATGGAAGGCATCACCGAGGCGATCGCCGGCCTGTCGCAGGCTTACAGTAATGACGGCGGCAAATAGTCAGGCGTCCAAGCGATCAGGCCGTTTGAATATAGCCGCGTAACGCTTCGGCATCCTGTTCGATTTCCCCGACGCGCTGTTTGACCACGTCGCCGATCGACACCACGCCGATCAATTTTCCATCGCGCAGCACCGGCATGTGACGGAATTTTCCCGCCGTCATGCGCTCCATGATATCGGCGATCGAGTCGTTCTCGCCGCAGGTGGTGACATTGCGCGTCATGACCTGACCGACCGGTACTGCGAGCGCGTCGGCGCCCTGTTCGGCGACGGCGCGCACGATGTCGCGTTCCGACAGAATGCCGGCAAGACGTCCGCCGGCGCCGCGGATGACGACGGCGCCGATACGATGTTCGCTGAGGAGTTTCGCCGCCGCCGAAAGATCGGCGGTCGGTTCGATGCTAACGATGTCGCCGCCCTTTGCGGCCAGGATCGCTTTCACGTTCATGGCACTCTCCCTGTCACCCGAATTGTGGTTACGCGGGAACTGTTGAGTCTCGGGTCTGTGCCAACGATCCTGCCGCGTATCCGGTTCCGTCAAGCACATTCGCGATAATGGCTACGCTGCGGCGCGGCATAACCTAATGCAATGTCGGGCCATCATTGATGAATGGCGGCAGCGTCGGCTTGGGATCGAACCAGGAAAACAGCAACAACCCGGCGAGAAAGCCGCCGATATGGGCTTGCCAGGCAACGACCTCGTTGTCGCCGGTGATCGATTGCGAGCCGAGGCCAAAAAGTATGTTGATACCAAACCACACCGCCAGAAAGGCCAGCACGCGCGGGTCGCTCAGCACATGGCGCAGCGGCAAGGCCGGCACCCGGAAGGAGTCGTCGTCGCCGCCGCGCAGCGCGCCGAGCGGTCCGCCGCGCTGAAACGCGAACCGCATCGCCGCCGCCATCGCGCCCGAGATTGACGCCGAGGCGCCGATCATCGGCGCTTGCGAGCCACTATTGGTCAATAGATGCATCGCCGCGCCGGCCGCGGCGGTGATGGCAAAGAATGCGAGAAACCGCATCGCGCCGAAGCGCCGCGCCACGGCGCTGCCGAAGGCCAAAAGCCACACCGCGTTGACGCCGAAATGCATCCAGCTGCCGTGCAGCAGCGAATAGGTGACGAAGGTCCAGACGTCGGCGCCGACGCCGCCGGGCAGCAGACCGCCGAGCACGGCGGTCGAATCATAGCGCGCCGGGATGAAGGCGAAATAGAGCAAGATCCAGATGTCCTGGTCCTCGGTCAACAACAGCGTGCGCACGCCGTGAATGAGCACCAGCACCGCCAGCGATGCGACAATAACCGAAGGGACGTTGAACAGCGGTTCGCGTTGCACGGGCACTTTCCGTTTGCGGGGCCAAAATTGACCCCTGCCCGCCTTTTTTTTACGCGGCGCGAGCCATCGCGAAAAGTATGACAGACGCGGGACATAAAAAAAAGGAGGGCTCGCGCCCTCCCTCGACCCGCGTTTCAAAACGATAGCCACGCCCTAAGGCATGGTCGCATCGCCTCCTCGATCCGCGGTTCAATTCAGTTGCGGCGTCGTCGTCGAAACGATGAACGCCGGCCGTTCGTGTGGATCGAGCGCAGGCATAGGCGCACGCGCTGCGATTACCAAGGCCATCGCGGTTTTAACGCTAATGCGCGCCGGCGGTCGGGGCAGCGCGGCCACGGCACGCACCCTGCTCATCCGATGCTGTCGCGGCGCAAAGCCGGCGCCTTTGTCCCGAACGGGGACAGATGAGCTGCCGGCACCGTCTCGCGACGGAACAGGTGGCGCGCCATGAAACATTCATCGACACGGGGCTTGTTTGATTACTGGAACAAACAGCGCGGCGCGCGTCCGGCGCCCGAGCGCGTCGACATCGAGCCGACCGGCATTCGCCGCGAACTGGGCGACGTCTTCATGCTGGCGACCGATTTCGCCGACAATCTGCGTTTTCGCCTCGCCGGTACGCGCGTCTGCGCGCTGTTCGGTCGCGAGATCAAAGGCGAGACCTTCGCCACTCTGTGGGACGCTGAGAGCCGCGGCACCATCGACGATCTGGTCGCGGCCGTCACCCATGAACGCATTGGCGCGGTTGCCGGGCTTACCGGCTACGCCGCCGACGGCGACGAAATCGATCTCGAGATGATCCTGTTGCCGCTCGCCCATAGCGGACACGCCCGCATTCGCGCCATCGGCGCGCTGGTGCCGATGGTGCCGCTCTATTGGCTGGGCGAGAAGCCGGTGGATGCCTTGCGCCTTGGCGCGCTGCGCCCTATCGGGCTGGATTGCGGAAGACCGTTCGGGCGGCGCGTCAGTCTGCCGCCCGCGCAGCAGCCGGACATCATGCGCGAGCCGCGCGAAATTCTGCCGCCGGCTCAGGCGAGCCATCCGCGGCATCCATTTGTCGTTTACAATGGCGGTCGCGACACGCAGCCGGGCGAAAAAGCCGGCTAACGAACCATTAATCTTACGCCAATAGGCTCACCGCTCACGGGCTAATTCCGCCCGAACGAGCCACCGCGCCTATGGCCATACCGCTGATCAAGCCCAAATTTCTGCCGCTGGCCGACGAACGTCGCCGCCATCAGCGCGTCAAGGTCAATCTGCTTGGCCGCTATATGCTGGCCGACTACCGCGAATTCCCCTGCCAGGTGATCGACATGTCGCCTGGCGGCATGGCTGTGGCGGCGCCTGTGGTCGGCGAACCGGGCGAAAGGGTGATTGCCTATGTCGATCATCTCGGCCGGCTCGAAGGCAAGATTGCCCGCATCATCGACAATGGCTTTGCCATGAGCATCGCGGCGACGTCGCGCAAGCGCGACAAGCTCGCAGCCCAGCTCACCTGGCTCGCCAATCGCCAGATCCTCAATCTGCCGGAAGACCGCCGTCACGGCCGCTTCGTGCCGCGCAACACTTCGGCCCGCCTGATCCTGCAAAACGGCACCAATGTCGCCTGCCGCGTCATCGATCTGTCGGCCTCGGGCGCCGCCGTTGCGATCTCGCCCGATCTGCTGCCGCCGGTCGGCGCCGCGGTGACCATCGGCAAGACCGCCGGCCGTGTGGTGCGCCATATCGAACATGGCTTCGCCATCGAGTTCCAGCGGCTGCAACACCCCGACTTCATCGAAGACAACGTCACCGGCGAATAAATCGCCGCGGTTTCGTTGCAATGTTGAACGGACCGCGCCTTTTGCGCACCGCCTTTTCGTCCCCAACCAGCCACCCATTCGACCGACGCGCTAACGCGCGAATATGCGTTTGCGTATCAAGGTCAGCGCGGCGGCAACACATTCGCTAAAATTGCGCGGATTGCCGAGCCGTCAATCGCGGCTTCGGATGCCGTTTTCCACCCCGCCCAAGCCGCTTCGATGGCCGCGGCCACGGTAAACGCCGCCCCGTTTCCGGCGCCCCGGACGCCTGTTTCCAGCCTTAAGTCTATTAACGTATAAACTTTTAGATAAATGCGGAAATACTGTATTTTATTCGAGTTTAAGTCTTAGTTTTACTGTATTCGCCTCTCTCTTTACTTGTCTTTTCAGACAATTGCCTGTCTCTACTTAGTCGCGCCGAAAAAGCTTTGCGACATCTTGGTCCCCGAGGACAGGGGAAGGGACCAGGACTATGCAAAACCGTTTCAGTTACGCTCTGCGGGCCGGCACCGCGCTCGCTTTCGCTCTCACCGCATTGGCCATGACCACCGCCGGCAGCGCCGCCGGCGAGCGCGTCGCCTCGCTTTACGCGGGACCGCCGACCGAACGCGCCATCTATGCCGCCGTTGGCGACGCCACCCGCGCGCCGATCGGCTGGGTCGAGTTCTGCATCGAATACAAGAACGAGTGCACCGCCCGGCCTTCGGCGCCGCGCGACATCGTTCTGACAAACAAGGCCTGGGACGATCTGGTCAAGGTCAACAACTGGGTCAACGAGACCATCAAGCCGGTCACCGACATGGAACACTGGGGCGTGGTCGAACGCTGGAACTTGGGCGAAGACGGCCGGGGCGACTGCGAGGATTACGCGCTGCTCAAGCGCAAGATGCTGATCCAGGCCGGCTGGCCGCGCGAGGCGCTTTTGATGACGGTCGTGCGCGACAAAAAGGGCGAAGGCCACGCCGTGCTGACGGTCAAGACCAATCGCGGCGAATACATTCTCGATAACCAGGAAGCCGAAGTGCTGGACTGGACGCGGACCGGATACAAATTCGTCAAGCGCCAGTCGCAGGTCGACCAGAATACCTGGATCGCACTCGGCGAACCGCGCGGCGCTCCGGCCACCGTCTCGGCCCGCTAGCAATCCAAAGAACAGGACCATGCGCCTGTGGCGCGTGGTGGAGGGAAAAGATTTTGCTCACTGTCTGAGCGAAGAGGAAAACGAACAAAGAATTCGCGCCCCGGTCACGTCCCCACCCCTCCCCGTCCCCAGACCGGGTCCGCGAGCGGCCGATCCTCCCCCAAGGATCGGCCGCACCCTTTTTTGGGGGCATCGTGCAAAATAATCACCCGATCTTCTTCAACCCCTTCGCATATTGCTTCCAGCGATTGACATAATAATCCGCGCCGCCGCGGATCATCGCGTGCGCCTTTTCGTCCAATGTGCGGATGGCGCGCGCCGGCGAGCCGACGATCAGCGAATTATCGGGAAACGATTTGCCTTCGGTCACAAGAGCGCCAGCGCCGACCAGCGAATTATTGCCGATCTTCGCGCCGTTGAGCACGATCGCGCCCATGCCGATCAATGAATTGTCGCCGATGGTGCAGCCATGCAGCATCACCTTGTGGCCGATCACGCAATTGGCGCCGATGACCATGGGATAGCCCATGTCGGTGTGCAGCGTTGAATTGTCCTGGATCTGCGAGCGCTCGCCGAGTTCGATCCATTCATTGTCGCCGCGCAGCACCGCGCCGAACCAGACGCTGGCCTCGCGCTTGAGCCGCACGCGGCCGATCAGCACCGCCGTCTCGGCCACCCAATATTGTCCATCGGCGGGAAATTCCGGCGCCTGGCCGTCGAGTTCATAGATCGGCATGATCGCTCCTCTTAAGGATCGCGAACTTGCCCGATCGGACGCTGCGAGGAAAGAGTTTAGCGCATGGTCCCGAAAAGTGGGCACCGGTTTTCGGACAAGACCATGCGCAAATTGGCTTAAGCGAGGATCAGTCCGACCGCCCGCACCAGCACCAGGCCGGACATCAGGCTCCAGAAACCGGCGACCAAAGTGGCGAAGAACACGAACTGGAAGCGGCCGGCGTCGCGGCGCTCAGTCAGTAACGTGTTGCGCATGATCAGGAACGGCGCCGCCACGATCAGCAGCGGCACGGCCGCGATCGCCTGAGCCTTCGGTCCGTTCGACAGCAGCGTGAAACTCGGCAGCTTGCTGGTGAAAAGCCGATAGGCCGAACTGCACAGGCCGGCGACGGCAAAGCCGAAGGCCAGGGCCAGAACCATCTGCAACGACTGTGGCGACATGCGGTGCCTCGAACGCGGATACAATCGCGGAAGTAACTCGGATAGCGGGGCATTAGTCGCAGACCGGCGGCCCCGCGCGCCAGCCAAAGCTTAACAAATGGTTAACCCGTTAACCGCCGATTAACCTTGGCGTGGGACTAAAAGGCCGTCCTTTGCCGGAGTTGGAATGGCCTATCTCGCGCATCACGATCAGCATGCCGCGCCGCGCCGCGCGCGGCAGCGCCGCTCCGGCCATAATCCGCTCGCCGCCCCCGTTCTGGTGTTCGCCGCCGTCTGCTTTTTCGCCGCGGCCTACGTCGCCTATGTGTTGTGGCCGCGCTGGCCGGATGCGCCGGTCGCGCTCGGCGCGCCATCGCTGCCGATCAATATCGCCGGTGCGCCGTTCAACATCGAGCCCGCCGCCATCCGCATTCCGCTGCAACGCCACGCCGGTTCGCAGAACCGCGTCGATCTTGCTTACCTGTGGCCCTCGCTGGCGCCGCCCGATCCGGCGATTAAAATCGTCGACGGCTTAGCCGTAGATCCCAATGAGCGGTTGTTCGTGACGATCCTGGCCAATGACGGCACCATGCCCGTCGCCGAGCGCGTGGCGACCATCTATCCGCGCTATCTCGGACGCGAGACTGCGCCGGGCGCCGACGGATTGACAATGTGGGCGTTTCGCGACGGCACGCCCTATCAGGGCGAGGAGCTAATCTTCGAGCAGGCCGCGCCCGAACACTTCCGCGCCCGCTGCTCGCGCAAGGGCGTGACCAATACCGGCACCTGCCTCTTGGAGCGGCGCGTCGGCAATGCCGACATCACCTTCCGCTTTCCACGCGACTGGCTGGTGGATTGGCCTGCCGTCGCTGCCGGCATCGATAAATTGATGGCGCGCTGGCAGCCGGCGAACTGATAGCCGGCGAGAACACCCGCAAACTAAACTGCCGGGATGAAATCTAGAAGTTCGGGTTTTCTTCGTCGACCAGATCGATGTCGAGGATCGGCAATTCGAGAATGTAGGTCTTGCGGCCCTTCTCGGCTTCGAGAAACAAGACGCCGAGGAAATCGTCGCCGAGATAGACTTCGAGCGAGTCCATCTTCTTCGGCCGCGTCACCACACGAATCTTCTGGTTGTCGAATTTCAGCCGCAGATAATTCGTCAGTGTCGGCACCGGCTGCATCGACGGGTCCTGGCTAACCTGAATGACCATGCGGAAATTATACGAGCGCTCGCCGTCCTCGTCGTCGACGGTCATTTCGCCGAGATCGTCTTCGCCGACGAAAACCTCGGCGATGTCGCCCTGCTTCGGCACCACGCGAATATGCGGGTTGCCGAAAACCTTTTTCAAATAATTGTCGAGCTTTCTGACTTCCTGCACGTCCACCGGGCGGCTCCCTTATCGCTGTAATGGGTGTTAGTTGCCCGATTGAGCGTTCAAGCGCAACCCACTATCAGCCGTCGAGCATGATGCCATAGAGCATCTGGTCCATGGTGCGCGAGGGCTCGGCGCAGCCGGCCTCGCCGACCACTTTCGCCGGAATGCCGGCCACCGTGACATTGTTCGGCACGGCCTTGATGACAACGGAGCCCGCGGCGATGCGCGAGCAGTGGCCGACTTCGATATTGCCGAGAATTTTCGCGCCGGCGCCAATCATCACGCCGCGGCGGATTTTCGGATGGCGGTCCTCGTGTTCCTTGCCAGTGCCGCCGAGCGTGACGTCGTGCAGGATCGACACGTCGTCGTCGATCACCGCAGTTTCGCCGACCACCAGACCGGTGGCGTGATCGAGGAATATGCCGCGGCCGATGACTGCGTGCGGATTGATGTCGCACTGGAACGCCGCCGAAGACCGGCTTTGCAGATAGAGCGCGAAATCCTTGCGGCCCTTGCCGATGAGCCAGTGCGCCAGCCGGTGCGTCTGGATGGCGTGGAAGCCCTTGTAATACAACACCGGCTCGATGAAGCGCGTGGTCGCCGGATCGCGGTCGATGGTGGCGACGATATCGGCGCGGAAGGCGTCGCCCAAAGCCGGCTGATCCTCGAGCGCCTCGCGGAACGCCTGCCGGATCAGGTCGCTCGACACATCGGGATGCTCGAGCCGCTGGCTGACGCGGTGCGCGACCGCGGTTTCCAGCGTGTAGTGGTGCAGGACGTTCTCATAGATGAAGCTCGCCAGCTCCGGCTCGCGGCGGGCGATATCCTCTGCCTCTTGGCGGATCCGGCTCCAGACCGGGTCAACCTTGTCGAGGGCATTCGCCGGGCGCGTCTGAAATTGAGCCATGGGCGTCAAGTCTCCTGATCGACTCTCTGGTCCCCACAGATAGGGCTTTTATCACAAATATTCAGGGGGGTAGAGGGGCCGTTGACGGTGCGTAAGGGCCTTAAGGCCGCCGGTCAAGGAAGGCCAGGACCCCAGCTTTATAGGCCTTGTCGCCAACCGCCAGCATATGGTCGCGATCCGGGATATCGAGCGCCTCGGCGCCCGGAATAAGGGCCGCCAACTCGTGCGCCGAGCCGGCGACGTCATCCCTGGTGCCGACCGCAACCATTACCGGGATACCGATGGCGGCGACCTGCTCCCGGCTCAGAACCTGACGCGAGCCGCGAATGCAGGCGGCCAGCGCTTTGAGGTCCGACTTTGTCTGCTGGGCGAAGGCGCGGAATACCCGGCCGGTCGGATCGGTCACGGCCTCGAGCGACGGCGCTTCCAGCGCATCGGCAATCGACTCCGGCAGGCCAACGCCGCTGACCAGCCTGATGCCGAGGCCGCCGAGCACAGCCGCGCGCACCCGCTGCGGATGTGTCACGGTGAGATAGGCGGTGATGCGCGCGCCCATCGAATAACCCATGACGTCGGCGCGCTCGATTTTGAGATGATCGAGCAGCGCCCGCGCATCCTCGGCCATGCGTTCGGTGTGATAGGCGGACGGCTCGTACAGCTTGCTTGACGCGCCATGGCCGCGATTGTCGAGCGCGATCACCCGCCGCCCGGCGCGCGTCAACGTCGTCACCCAGGCGGTGGAGACCCAGTTGACTTCCTTGGTCGAGGCAAAGCCGTGGATGAGCAGGATCGGCTCGGCACCAGGAAGGTCTTGGCCCTCGTCGATATAGGCAATCTCGACATCGCCGTTCTTGAAACTGGGCATCAGTCCACCGCGCGCGAGGGGCGTTAAGAGCCGCGTCTTTTAAGCGCCCGCCTGCATCGCCGCAAGGCGGCGCAGCCGCCGCCTTTTGCGGTGATCCAGCACGCGCTGCGTGGTGCGTTCGGTCGCGCTCTTGAGCGACGACACCAGCCCGAACAGAGTGGCGAGCGCCCAGAATATCCAGAGGCTGAGATCGAAGGCGGCCATCGACAGCGCAATCGCGCCGCGTCCGGCGACTTTTAATATCGCGCGCGTACGGCTGCCGGACTTTTCCGCCAAAGTCGCGACCCGCGCCATCTCGCGCGGCGTCTCAGCGACTTTCAAGCCATCGAGCGCGGCGTGTGTTCCGGCCTTTGCCTGCACGCGGCCGACATCGCGCGCCAGATGCATCAAGCCTCCGGCGCGCTCGACCTTCACCGCCTCGCGCGCGGCGCGCACCGCGAGCAATGGCTGTGCGATCGAGAAGCCGCCGACCGCCGCTTTCAACTGATTCCAGTCGACGACGCTGCGCAGCGCGCGCCCGATATAAGCGGCAAGATCGGCGCTCAAAGTGCCGGTCTTGCGCGCGACTTTCGCCAGCGACAGGCCGACGCGCGCCGGCGCCGCCGCGCCGAGTGTTGCGTATGTACCGGCGGTAATCGCGAGGCCAACGCAAGCCAATCCCAACACCAGTTCGTCGGCCTTCTGCCCGGTCGCCAGCCGCGTGCCCTCGCGCGCTGCGTCGCGAATATCGCCGAACACGAACAGATCGCCGAGCGTGGTGCCGGCCAGTCCGGCCATGTCATTGGGTTCGCCGGTCACAAGGCCGAGCGCGAAGCTTTGCGCCGCGTGGCGCGTGCTGGCGTCCTCGGTCACCACCGCGTTCACTTTGTCGGTGAGCGCGGGATCGAGCGCGACTTTCCGGTCGGCGGCAAGATCGACAAAGCTCTTGGCCAGATCGCTGTCTTTCGCGGCCAGCGCCTGTTCGATTTCGCGGCCCGCCAGTTCGGCGTTGAATTTTTCATCGAGCGCGCGCGCGGCGATGCCCGCCGGATCGTCCTCGATACTCATCAGATATTGCGCATCGAGCCCGCGCGGCACCACATAACAGGCGAGCCCTGCGAACAGCGCGAACAAGACAATCACCGGCGCAATGCGATGGCGGCGCATCACCCAGCGTTGCGGTATTGCGCGCTCGGCCAACGGCGTTTCGGTTACCGGCTCCTGCCACGGTGGCGGCGCGAATCCTTGTGCGTCCCGCATGCTAGGCGCCCGATTCCTGGTCCCTTGGGGATAACCCCGACTGCATTCGCATCATTGGGGAAAACGCCTTCGATTCAAAGGGGTTCCGCTGCATTCCCGGTAACGGCTAACGCAGTATCAACGCTAGGCATGACGCCCCCGCCTCGCTATGGTGCGCCCGACAAATCGCTCTTAAAAAGGCTTTTCTCATGGCGGAACACGTCGTCCCCCATTTTCACAACGATCCGGGCGTGCCAGTGATCGAAATCGGCGCCAGGGAATTCATGTGCGTCGGCGCCACGCCGCCTTACGACCACCCGCATGTCTTCCTCGACATGGGTGCCGACAACGAAATCATTTGCCCCTATTGCTCGACCTTGTACCGGCTCGACGCCGCGCTCGATCCGCACGCCGCCCGGCCGCCTGCCTGCGCGCTGCCGTTGGTGGAAGCTTAGATTCGAGCATGATCCCGAAAAGTGGGAACCGGTTTTCGGATAAGATCATGCTCCGCGTAAATATTATGGAGTGCTGAGCCTTGGCGTCCGACCGTCACGTCATCGTCGCCGGCGGCGGCATTGCCGGGCTGACGGCGGCGCTGACTCTGTCGCGTGCCGGATTTCGCACCACGCTGCTTGAGCAGGCCGCGAAGCTGGAAGAAACCGGCGCCGGCATCCAGCTCTCACCCAACGCCAGCCGCATCCTGATCGGGCTCGGCCTGCGCGACAAACTCGAGCCACTGGTCGTCAGGCCCGAGATGATCCGCGTGATGTCCGGCGGTTCGGGCCGCGAGATCACGCGCATTCCGCTCGGCCTCAAGGCTGAGCGCCGTTACGGCGCGCCGTTCTGGACCATCCACCGCGGCGACTTGCAGGCGGTGCTGGCCGAGGCGGCCCAGAACGCGCTCGATGTCACGGTCAAGCTCGGCGTGCGATTCGACGACTGCGCCGCGCATGGCCACGGCGTCACCATTCAGGCCTATCGCGGCCGTCAGATCGTCGACGAACGCGGCGCCGCCTTGATCGGCGCCGACGGCATCTGGTCGAGCGTCGGCGAACGGATGAAGTGGCAACGACCGCCCGCCTTCGCGCACCGCACCGCCTGGCGCGCGCTGGTGCCGGCTTCAAGCGTGCCGCTGCATTTCCGCAGCGACGTGGTCAATCTCTGGCTCGGGCTCGACGCGCACCTGGTTCTCTACCCGGTCAAAGGCGGCGACCTCATCAACATCGTCGGCATCGTGCATGACGAATGGAACGAAACCGGCTGGCAGGCCGCCGGCGATCGCGCCGAGATCTTGCGCCACTTCGCCCGCTTCACCTGGGCCGACAATGTCCGCGAGTTGATCGGCATTCCCGATCGCTGGCTGAAATGGGCGCTGTACGACCGCGTCACGCCGTTTCTCGGCGGCGAAGGTCCGGTGACCCTGATCGGGGACGCCGCCCATCCGATGCTGCCGTTCCTGGCGCAGGGCGCCGGCATGGCGATCGAGGACGCGGAGGTGCTGGCCGATTGCATGAAAGCCTATTTCGGCGCGCCGGAAGCGGGCTTGCGCGCCTATGAGGCGGCGCGGCGCGCGCGGACCGAACGCGCCCAACAAATCTCGCGCAAACAGGGCACGCTCTATGGGCAGACCGGTCCCGAGGCGCTGATCCGCGATCTCGGCATGAAATTGTTGGGCGGAGAAAGACTGCTCAGACGCTACGACTGGCTTTATAGTTGGCAGCATAGAGCGCGCGCGCCGGACGAAGACGATAAAACGCGCATGAAAAAATACGATCTCGGGGAGGATGTGTGATGTTGTTCCCGACCACCATCGCCGGCAGTCTGCCGAAACCATCGTGGCTCGCCGAGCCCGACAAGCTCTGGCCGCAATGGCGCCTGCAAGGCGCCGACCTGGCGCAGGGCAAGCTCGACGCGACATTGCTCGCCATCAAATTGCAGGAAGACGCCGGCATTGACATCGTCTGCGACGGCGAAATGTCGCGCCAGCATTTCGTGCATGGCTTTCTCGAATTCATCGACGGCATCGACACCGAACACAAAGTCGAAATGGGCATTCGCGCCAACCGCTACAAGGCGATGGTGCCGCAGGTGCGCGGCGCGCTGACCTTGAAAGGCCGCGTGCACCAGACCGAGGCGAAACATGCCCGCGCGCATACGACGCGCCAGTTGAAGATAACCTTGCCCGGCCCGATGACCATTGCCGACACGGTCGCCGATGCGCATTACGGCGACAAAGTGAAAATGGCTTTCGCCTTCGCCGATCTCCTGAACAAGGAAGCGCGCGCGCTGCAAGCCGACGGCGTCGACGTCATCCAGTTCGACGAACCGGCCTTCAACGTGTTCATGGACGAGGTGCCGACCTGGGGCATCGAGGCGCTGCACCGCGCCATCGACGGGCTGACCTGCACCACCGCCGTCCACATTTGTTACGGCTACGGCATCAAGGCCAATATCGACTGGAAGAATTCGCTCGGCTCGGAATGGACGCAATACGAAAAGATTTTCCCGGCGCTCGGCAAAAGCAAAATCGGCCAGGTGTCGCTCGAGGCGATCAATTCGCGCGTGCCGCTCAAGCTGTTGTCGCTGCTCGGCGACAAGGACGTGCTGATCGGCGTCATCGACGTCGCCAATGACACGGTCGAGACGCCCGAACAGGTGGCGCAGGTTATCGCCGACGTCATGAAATATGTGCCGAAGGAGCGCATCGTCTGCGGCACCAATTGCGGCATGGCGCCGATGCACCGCGATTTAGCCGAAGCAAAGCTCGTCGCGCTCGGCGCTGGGGCGAAGCTGGCGCGGCAGAAGCTGGCTTAGCGCGCGATCACATCCGCGCGACCCTTGATCCAGGTCAATATGGCCGGCCAGCCTTTATATATTCAATGCTCCATATGTGATCGGACCCCCGATTCCTTGGAGACACCACCATGCTCACGCAAAAAGCCTGGTCGCCATACCTCGCCGGCATCGTCATCGGCCTGCTGCAAATCCCGGCCTTCCTGATCATCGAGACCGCGCTCGGCGCGTCGTCATCTTATGTCACGATCGGCGGTGTCATCGCCTCCTGGTTCGATCCGGCGATCCTCAGCATCGGCTATGTCGCCCGCCACGTCGCCATCAATGCCAAGAACTGGTGGCAGGTCGCGCTGGTCGGCGGCGTCGCCATCGGCGCCTTCCTGTCGATGAAGATGTCCGGCGCGCGGCGTCACGCCATTTCGCCGATCTGGCAGCGCGCGCTCGGCTCGGCTTCGCCGGCCAAGCGCTACGCCGTCGCCTTCTTCGGCGGCTTCATCATGCTGTTCGGCGCGCGCATCGCCGACGGCTGCACCAGCGGCCACGGCCTGTCCGGCATGGCGCAACTCGCCGTTGGCTCGACCGTCGCGGTCGCCGCCATGTTCGTCGGCGGCATCGCCACCGCCACCCTCGTTCTGCGCCGCATCTGATAACCGGCAACAGGAGCCTTCAAATGTCCGTCACCCTCGCCATTGCCGTCGGCCTGCTCATGGGCGTCGTGTTCGGCTTCGCGCTGGAGAAGTCGCGCGTGTTCGAGCCCGGCATCATTGTCGGCCAGATGCAGATGCGCAACTTCATCATGCTCAAGGTATTCCTCGCCGCGGTCGCCACCGGCGCGGTGGTGCTCGCTGTGCTCAATGGCTTCGGCTACGTCAAGCTCGCGCCGAAAGCCGCGCTTTATGGCGCCGACATTGTCGGCGGTCTTATTCTCGGCGCCGGCATTTCGCTCGCCGGCGCCTGCCCCGGCACGACTTTGGCGCAGATCGGCGCCGGTTACCGCGACGCTTTGTTCACGCTTGTCGGCGGATTGTTCGGCGCGGTCGCCTATTCGTATGCCGAGCCCGCTTTGAGCAAGACCTTTCTCGGCCAGGGCGGCGGCAAGCTGATTTTCAGCGATCTCGCCGGCATTCCCTACTGGGTGGGGGCGCTGATCCTCGCCGCGGTAATCGTCGTCATTCTCGTCGCGCTTGAATCCTGGCGTCCGTGGCGCCCGGAACTGGGCAACGATAGCGATGGCGACATTGCCTCGGCGCCAGCCGCATCGACCAAGACCATTCACATCGTCCCCGCCGAATAACCAGGAGAGTGTCATGACTGCCAATGTCGGAACCATCGACCGGATCGCCCGCGTCATCATCGGGATCGCGCTGATCGCCTTTGCGCTCGGCTTCATCGCCCCCGGCACCTCATGGGCCTGGGTCGGCTGGATCGGCGTCGTGCCGCTCTTGACCGCCGCGCTCGGCACCTGCCCGGCCTATAGCGTCGTCGGCTGCTCGACGAAGTAGACTGAGCGCCAGCCTCGTCGTCCTGACGTGTTCGCCGCAAGGCGGACACGCAGGATGACGATGGGGGTTCGCATTCCGTCCGAACTCGCCTATCTAAGAGCTCCAACCAAAGGCGAGCCGTGACCGACCATTCAAGCCACCACCACCACGCCCCTTCCGAAGGCGTACTCGATCCGGTCTGCGGCATGACGGTCGATCCGCATACCGCCAAGCACCAGGCGTCGCACCACGGCCATCCGTATTATTTCTGTTCGGCCGGCTGCAAAACGAAATTCGTCGCCGATCCGGCGAAATATCTCGGCGAACGCGAACCGGAACCTGTCGTCGAAGGCGCGACCTATACCTGCCCGATGCATCCGGAAATCCGCCAGTCTGGCCCGGGCGCCTGCCCTATCTGTGGCATGGCGCTGGAGCCGGAGATCGCCACCGCCGATTCAGGTCCCAATCCCGAACTCGCCGACATGACGCGGCGCTTCTGGATCGCGCTGGTGCTGACGCTGCCGGTGTTCGCGCTGGAAATGGGTGCTCACATATTCGGCGCGCACGGTTGGGTCGACGCGAAACTGTCGAGTTACATCCAGTTCGCCTTCTCAACGCCGGTGGTGCTGTGGGCGGGCTGGCCGTTTTTCGTGCGCGGCTATCAGTCGCTGGTCACGCGCAATCTCAACATGTTCACCTTGATCGGCATGGGCACCGGCGTCGCTTACGTCTACAGCCTCGTCGCCACTTTCGCGCCCGGCATTTTCCCGCACGCCTTCCGCGGCCACGATGGCCAGCCGGCGGTCTATTTCGAGGCCGCCGCCGTCATCACTGTGCTTGTGCTTGTCGGCCAGGTGCTCGAACTGCGCGCGCGCGATGCCACCTCCGGCGCGATCAAGGCGTTGCTCAATCTGGCGCCGAAGACCGCGCGCCGCGTCACCGCCGGCGGCGGCGACGAGGAAGTATCGCTCGATGACGTGAAGGTCGGCGACAGCCTGCGCGTACGGCCCGGCGACAAGGTGCCGGTCGACGGCACGGTGCTGGAAGGCCGCTCCTCGCTCGATGAATCGATGGTGACCGGCGAGTCGATGCCCGTCACGAAAGAGAAAGATGCGCGCGTTATCGGCGGCACGCTCAATGCCTCCGGCAGTTTCGTCATGCGCGCCGACAGAATCGGCCGCGATACGCTGCTTTCGCAGATCGTGCAGATGGTCGCGACCGCGCAGCGTTCGCGCGCGCCGATCCAGCGTCTCGCCGACCGGGTCGCGGGCTGGTTCGTGCCGACGGTGATCGCCGTCGCGCTCATCGCATTTGCCGCCTGGGCGACGTTCGGCCCCGAGCCACGCTTCGCCTTCGGACTGGTCGCCGCCGTCAGTGTCCTCATCATCGCCTGCCCCTGCGCGCTGGGACTTGCAACGCCGATGTCGATCATGGTCGGCGTCGGGCGCGGCGCCGAAGCCGGCATCCTGATCAAGAACGCCGAGTCGCTCGAGCGTATGGAATCGATCGACACCATCGTCATCGACAAAACCGGCACCTTGACCGAAGGCAGACCGAAGGTCGTCGCCGTCCTGCCGGCTGACGGCTTCAATGAAGAGGACGTGCTGCGCATCGCGGCCAGCGTCGAGCGCGGCAGCGAGCATCCACTCGCCGCGGCGATCGCGCGGGCGGCCGCGGAACGCAATCTCGAGCTCAACCCCGTTCGCGGTTTCGACTCGCCCGCCGGCAAGGGCGTCATCGGCATGGTCGCCGGCAAACGTATCGCACTCGGCTCGGCGAAATTTCTCACCGAACTGAGCATCGATACCGCCGCTTTGCACGACGCGGCGGAAACACAGCGCAACGACGGCGCCACCGCGATCTTCCTCGCCGTCAACGGCAAAGCCGCCGGCATTCTCGCCATCGCCGATCCTATCAAGGCGACGACGCCCGCGGCGCTTAAGGCTTTGGCCGACGCCGGCATCCGCGTCGTCATGCTGACCGGCGACAACCGCACCACCGCGATGGCCGTCGCCAAGCGTCTCGGCATTACCGAAGTCGAAGCCGACGTTCTGCCCGATCAGAAAAGCGCGGTGATCGAGCGACTGACGCGCGAGGGCCGCATCGTCGCGATGGCCGGCGACGGCGTCAACGATGCGCCGGCGCTCGCGGCGGCGCAGGTCGGCATCGCCATGGGCACCGGCTCGGACGTCGCCATTGAGAGCGCCGGCATCACATTGCTCAAGGGCGACCTGATGGGCATCGTCAAGGCGCGGAACCTGTCCGCCGCCGTGATGGGCAACATCCGGCAGAACCTGTTTTTCGCCTTCATCTATAATTCGGCCGGCGTGCCGATCGCCGCCGGCGTGCTTTATCCAATCTTCGGCCTGCTGCTGTCGCCGATCTTCGCGGCGGCGGCGATGGCGCTGTCGTCGGTCAGCGTCGTCGGCAATGCCTTGCGGCTGCGCGCGCTGAAGCTCTAGGAGTCGACCATCATGCGTCGATCGTTGCCGGTGATTCCTGTCGCATTATTAGCGGCGTCACTTGTCGCCGCCAGCGCGCAGGCGGCCGAATGGCGCGCGCAACGCATCGCCACGCCGGCACGGGTCACCGCGATTGAAACGGTCGACGGCCGGGCGCGCGTCAATGCCGGCGGGCTCTGGTACAGGATCGACGCGACCAAGGACGGCGCCGCGCTGAGCTTCGTCGACACTGTGCCTAAGGCCGACCTGCCGGACGGCGCATTGCCGGACGGCCGCGTTGTCACCGGCACGCGCGACATCGCCCGCGCCTGGCTGGCCGAGCCGACCGGCCGTTACGACCACGGCATTCTCGGCGACAAGATCGAAGCCGGCAGTCTGGTGATCGTGACGCGCGACGGCAAGCGCCACACCGTGCGCCTGAAGGACGACGCCGTGTTTGAAGATCTTCAGCCCCGGCTCGCCGATTTCGACGGCGACGGCCGCGACGAGATCGTCGTTGTGAAGTCCTATCTCAAGCAGGGCTCGGCCCTGGCCATTGTCGCGATGCGTCAGGGCAGCTACGAGATCGTTGCCGAGATGCCGCCTTTAGGCGGTCCGCATCGCTGGCTCAATCCGGCCGGCATCGGCGACTTCAACGGCGACAAAAAGACCGACATCGCGCTGGTGCGCCAGCCGCATGTGATCGGCGAACTCGAATTGTGGACCTGGAACCATGGCGGCGACGGGCGTCTGCGCAAAAGCGCCACACTGCCCGGCGTCAGCAACCACATCGCCGGCACGCGCGCACTCGACATGAGCGCCGTCGCCGATTTCAACGGCGACGGCGTCGCGGATATCGCGCTGCCATCGCTCGACCGCGGCCGCATGCGCATCGTTGCCTTTGCGCCGGCCGCGCGCGACATCGCCAGTATTATTTTGCCGGCCAAAGCCGCGACCAATATCGCCCTCGTCGCGTCGACATCAGCGCCGCCCATGATTGCCGTCGGTCTGAGCGACGGCAGTCTGGCGCTGATCCGGCGCGACTAGGCGAACGATCGGCAAGCTTGCGTTAAATGCCTGCGCTAAAAGCCGGCGCTAATAAACCGCCAGATATTTCAGCAGCGACAGCACGCCGATGATGATGACGACGATGCGCACGATCTGCTTGGCGCGGCCGTCGATCGGCAGCATGTTGACGAGATAAAGCACCAGAACGATGACGAGAAACGTGATCAAAATACTGACGAGAAAACTAATGCCCATGGCAGCCCCCTTTGGTTCGCACCCGAATGGTGCGATCTTACGCTATTAAGAGGCCCGCGGGCAAAAAGTTCCATCTGAGCGTTTCCCGGCGAAGTGGGAACAGTCCGGAAGCGCGAAACAACTGAGCGTTTCCGCCTGGTCAGCGGCGGGCCGGCCTGCCCTTCGGCGGGGTCTTTGGCGGCTCCTCCACCGCCAGCGGCGGGCAATTCTTGGCGGCGGTCGCCTTGCCCAGCTCGGCAAGTTCGCCGCGCGTCTGCAGATATTCGGCGCGATAGGCCAAGGTCGCGGCGATCGCGCCGCCGGGGCCGCTTTCCGCCTTGGCGATCAGCACGACCAGTTCGCCTTCGCGCGTCCGCAACGACGGCTCCAATGCCGCCATCTGCGCGCAGCTGTAGAGTTGGTATTTTCCCGGCGACACCAGATGACTGCCGTCATCGGACGCGCCGTATTGCGTGGCGCAGCCGGCCAGGCACGCGCCGCCCAGCGTGGCCATAGCGACAACAAATCGGTGTGCGAAATTGCTCATGCGCGGCCTTATAAATTCTTGTCGCCACAGGTAGTTAGATACAAGCATGAAAACTAATTCATTAGACTTCACTAGACGATTTTGACACGTTGAAAGTGTAGAATGATTCGGGCGCCCGTCTTGCGCAGAATCAAGTCGCGTAACGTCGTCGTGGGTTGGCGAACGAGAGTAACCTGGGGATCGAATAGAACGATGTCCCGCGATTTGTACTGCGTCGGGTGAAATTATAGCAAACCTCCTCCGACGTATCTTCATGTGTACCGGCGGGCGCCTAGTGCCCCGTTTCCGAAGTTCGTGATACATCGCAGCAAGCTCCGACACGAACTTCGGAAACAAAGGGGCACTAGCAAGGATATGATTCTAGTACCGCTTATCGATTTGAAGTTCCTGAACGAACTCGCGGCAAGTGATGCAGGAACTTCAAATCGGCGGTACTAGCCGCCAGCCGGGTCGAGCATCCGCGTCATGTGACGATACCTCGAAGGAGTGTCGCGTGCACGAATCCCCGATCCGCTGGTCAACAGCCCTTCAGTGGCTCCAGACTCATGCCTTTCGGCGGCCTGAATCCTGGGAGGCGCGCTTTGGCAAAGAGCAAAGTCACCAGCGGCTGTTGCAGCAGGAAAGCAACGACCGCTACCGCGCCGTCGTCGAAACCGCGGTCGACGCCATCATCATCGCCGACAAATCCGGCATTGTCCGCGCGTTCAACCCGGCCGCCGAGATCATATTCGGTTACACCGCCCACGAGGTGATCGGCCAGAACGTCCGCATGCTGATGCCGGAGCCGGACCGCAGCCAGCACGACAGCTACCTCCGGACCTATCGCGAGACCAAGGAGCGCAAGATCATCGGCATCGGCCGCGAGGTCACTGGCCGGCGCAAGGATGGCTCGACTTTGTCGCTCGATCTGTCGATCGCCGAGTGGCGCGATATCGACGGCCGGCAATGCTTCACCGGCATCATGCGCGACGTCACCGCGCGCAACCAGCAAGCGGCCGAGCTGCAACAAGCGATCGCCACCGCGCAGACCGCCCGGCTCGATGCCGAGGCCGCCAACCGCGCCAAGACCGAATTCCTCGCGACGATGAGCCACGAGATCCGCACGCCGTTGATGAGCATCAGCGGCTTCACCGATCTCTTGGCGCGCAAGGGCCGGCTCAGCGTCGAGCAGCGCCGCTATGTCAGCCTCATCCGCACCGCCAATGAATCGCTGGCGACCATCGTCAACGACATCCTGGATTTTTCCAAGGTCGAGGCCGGCCAGCTGGAACTGCAAAACCGGCCGTTCTCGCTGCAAACGATGATCCACGACACGGTCGCCATCGTCCAGCCGATCGCGGCGCGCAAGGCGCTGCGCCTGAAATGGACAGTCGACCGCGGCATCCCGGAATGGGTCGAGGGCGACGACGCGCGCTTGCGGCAGATCCTGCACAACCTGCTCAACAATGCGATGAAATTCACCGAACTCGGTGCGGTGACGGTCAGCGCCACGCCGATGCTCGGCCGCGACGGCCGCGATCTCATCCAGTTCGCGGTCAGCGACACCGGCATCGGCATTCCGCCGGAACACCGCGAGCGTCTGTTCAAGAAATTCTCGCAGGCCGATGGCTCGATCAGCCGGCGCTTTGGCGGCACCGGCCTTGGCCTCGCCATCAGCAAGCGGCTGGTCGAACTGATGGGCGGCTCGGTCGGCGTCGACAGCGAAGTCGGCAAAGGCACCACGATCTGGTTCACGGTGCCGCTGGCGGCGGCGGCGGCGCCCGACGCGAAGCCGAAAGCAACAGCGGCGGTCGAGGAAGCCAATCTTTGCCGCGGCAAGATATTGCTGGTCGACGACATCGAAACCAACCGCGAGATCGTCATGGCCTTTCTCGAGGACGCCGGTTGCGACGTCGTGCAGGCCGGCAGCGGCGCCGAGGCGTTGCGGCTGATCGAGGAGACCGCGTTCGATCTGGTGTTGATGGACATCCAGATGCCGAACATGGACGGCGTCACCGCCACGCGCCTAATCCGCCAGATGAAAGCGCCGGTGCGCGACATTCCGGTGCTGGCGATGACCGGCAATGTGCTGCCGCGGCAGATCCAAAGCTTCATCAATGCCGGCATGAACGACCACATCGGCAAGCCGATCGAGCGCAAGAAGCTGTACAGCAAATTGTGGTGCTGGCTGCCGCGCAAGCTGGCCGCGGAGCCCGCGGCTCTCGCTTCCTCGCCTATGTTCAACCGCACCAGGCTGGACGAGTTGATCGACAGCCTCGGGCCGCGCAAGGTCGAGCACACCTTGCGCATGTTCCAGAAACAGCTCGGCGACTGCTTTCAATCGGATATCGCCCAAGCGCGCAGCGAGGCGCATGACCTGATCAACGCCGCCGGCGTCCTCGGCTTTGAACTATTGCTCGATTACGCGCTGGCGCTCAAGGACACGCCGGACGGCGTGTCCGTTAGCGATGCGTTGATGGCCGATTGCCGCGACACCCGCGACGCCGTGCTGGAGATCATCGAAACCACCGTGCTGCCGCACCTCGCCGCGCCGGGATTGAGGAAGGCGGGGTAGCGGCGTTCACGTCGGTTTCAGGGCGCGGTGCATAACCGCGCCGCTGGTGTTGTGATTGTAATTGTGGTGCGGGCGGCCGGACTCGAACCGGCACGGAAGTTTCCCTCCGAGGGATTTTAAGTCCCATGCGTCTACCATTCCGCCACGCCCGCATAACCCTGATCGTCCGCCGTCACGGCGGATGATCTCCGGCGCGGCGGCGGGCTAACCTATTTCGCTAATAACGGACCCCACACCGATTCCCAATCCTTGCCGGATGAAT
>CAMAUC010000020.1 GCA_945861265.1 Rhizobium sp. Q54
TCGTCTTCTCCGGCATCAATACCTGGCGCGGCGTGACGCGAAGGAAGCCGATCAATGGCGGCCGCACTTACATGCGCGTCGGCTCGATCAACACCGGCAAGATGGTGATCTATCCGATCGTCGATAATATCGACGGCGACGGCAACCAGTTGATCAACTGGATGGCCGAGATCAAGCGCGATACCGACGTCCAGAACGACTGGAACAAACCGGGCGATCTCGCCGACTTCTTCCCTATCTACGAAAGCTGGCGCTTCGATTGGCTCGATGTGGCGCAGATGATCCGCGACGCCGACCAGATCCTGGAATATCCGATGGTCGACAAGGACCCGATTGCCAAGTGGACCTTCGGCCGCGTGACGCTCGCCGGAGACGCCGCGCATCCGATGTATCCGCGCGGCTCGAACGGCGCGGCGCAGGCGGCGATCGACGCGCGCACTTTGGCGGATTGCCTGCAAAAGAACGCCGATCCGCGCGACGCGCTGAAAGCCTATGAGGATGCGCGCGCGTCCGTCGCCGCCAAGGTGGTCGAGACCAACCGCTCGACGCCGCCCGACTTCATCAACATCAAGGTCGAGGAACTGGTCGGCGACAAACCGTTCGACAATCTCGACACATATATCAGCCAGGACGAATTGCGGGCGCTGTCGGAAAACTACAAGCGCATCGCCGGCTTTGCGCTGAGTGACGTCGGCGCGCGCAACTGATGACCGCGAAAATCCTCATCGTCGGCTGCGGCGCGATTGGCGGACTGTTCGCAACCGCGCTGAGCAAGGCCGCCGACGTCACCGGCTTCGATGCCAATGCCGACCATGTCGCGGCTATCAAACGCGACGGCCTGCGCGTGACGGGAAAAAGCCCGCGCGTCGCGCGCTTCGTCATCACCGGCAATGTCGAAGACCTGCGCGGCAAGAATTTCGACGCCATTTTCTTTCTGATCAAATCGAAAGCCACCGCCGCGGTGCTGGCGCAATTGCGGCCGGTGCTGGCCGGCAACCCGGTTCTGGTCACGGTGCAGAACGGCATGGGCAATGCCGAAGTGCTGCTCGATGTACCCGGCGCCATCGTCGCGCGCGGCGCCACCATGAATGCCGGGCGCTATGTCGAGCCCGGCGTGGTCGAGAACCTGATCGAGGGCAAGACCTGGCTTGGACCGACGCGCGGCAGCGTCGATGACATCGCCGCGCTCGGCGCGACGATGAACGCCGCCGGCATGGTGACCGAAATCGTCGCCGACCCGATGGGCGCGGTCTGGTCGAAATTCGTCTTCAACTGCGTGATGAACCCGCTCGGCGCGCTGATGATGGGCGACAACGCCGCGCGCCACAACGTGGCGGAGATGCGCGCGCTCACCGACGACATGGCGGCCGAATGCATGGCGGTGATCGAGGCCCTCGGCGGCCGCTTTGCCTTCCCGCCGATGGAATTTGTCGCCAAAATCCGTGCCGGCGAGGTGCCGCTGTCGAAACATGCCGGCTCGATGGCGCTGGATATCGCCCACGGCGCGCCGACCGAAATCGACGAATTGACGGGGTTTATTGTCCGCGAGGGCGACCGCCTCAAAATCCCGGTGCCGAATTGCCGCACTGTCGCTCGTTTGGTTAAAGGATTGGAGCTGGCCAGCCAGACCCGGGTTGCAAACCCGCGATAGAACAATAGCTTATGGAAATAAAGGCTGAGTTATCCCCGCTCTCCCCACTGCTCCGCCGGCACAGGTTTTTGGCCGCCCACCCGTTCATTGGACAGGCCAAACACTAGAATGAGCCGGCTTTCCCGATGGCGGTTGCGCACGCGACATGGATGACAGCGACGAAGCGCTTATGGCCCGCGTCGCCCGCGGCGATGAAGTGGCCTATCGGCTGCTGTCGCGCCGCCATGTCCCGGCCATGCTCGGGCTTGCCCGCCGCATTCTCGGCAACGCCGCCGACGCCGAGGACGTGGCGCAGGAGGCCATGCTGCGGGTCTGGACCCATGCGCCGCGCTGGCAGCCCTTGGCAGCGTTCCGCACCTGGCTTACCCGTATCGTGGTCAATCTCTGTCTCGACCGCAAACGGCGCGCGCCCTGGGTCGAGCTGGACGCGGCCGGCGACATCGTCGACCCGACGCCGGACGCCGGCGAACAGGCCGAACAGAGCGAACGCGACCGTCTGGTCGCCAAAGCGACGGCGGAACTTCCGGCCCGGCAGCGTACTGCGATCGTGCTTACTTATGGTGACGGCATGAGCAATGCGCAGGTCGCGGAAATTCTCGACACCACGGTGTCGGCGGTGGAAACATTACTGGTGCGCGCCAAGCAGAATTTGCGCCGCGCACTTGAGAGCGTGATCGATAAGGATAAAGCCGGATGACAAACGAACCGTTGCCGCATTTTCTCGACGCCGCGCTCAGGCGCATCACGCAGGAAAAGCCGATCGAACAGGCCGCGATCAACCGCGTGCTGGCGCGGCTTAGCCCCCCGCTGCCGCGCCAGAAGCGGCCGTTGTGGCAAATTCCCGCGGTGCTGCTCGACTGGCAGTTCGCGCCGGCCTGGCCGCGCATGGTCGCGCTCGCTGCCTGCGCCGTGCTGGGCTTTTACGTCGGCATCGCCGGACTCGATCGCCGCTTCGATCAGATCGACGCGCGCTTCGCCAGCGCCAGCCGCGCCGATCTCGGTTCGATCGTGTTCGAGCCTGAATCGCTGACCGGAGCGCGGCCATGAGCATCGCCCAACTCGCACCGAGCACAATGACCCGTCCGTCCGCGCGCTGGCTGCTGCTCGGCTCGCTGGCGCTCAATCTGTTTTTCGTCGCCTTCGCGATTGCGCTGGCGGTCCGTCCGGCGGCGCCGGCGCCGGCTTGGGATCGCGACGTGTTCGTGCGCGCCGAGCGCATCGCCGACACGCTGCCGACGGCCGACGCCGCCGCCTTGCGCGGCCGGATCAAGGCCAGCCGCGGCGACATCGAAAACGCCCAGACTAAATTCCGGTCGGCCCAGGACGCTATCCGCGACACGCTGCGCGCCGAACCGTTCGACGCCGAGGCGCTTCGCGCATCGATGGCCAATGCGCGCGCGGCGCGTCAGGCCTTCGACCAGACCATTCAAGGCGTATTCGCCGGCGCCGCTGCGCAAATGTCACAGCCGGGCCGTCAAGCGCTCGCCGACTGGCCGCCGGGGCGCAAAAGCGCGGGTACCAAGCCGTGATTTAGGCTAGCCTTCAGACAGGCTCGTTCAGTCATGCCGGTCGTTTCCGGATAGTCCCAGTCATCTTTGTGTTTGTAAGAGTACGTATTATGCGTCGCGGTGGTAATTGCGTGCAGTCGGGAACCAAAGCAGCGTTGCGTCCGTTGTGGACCATGCTGCAGGGTACTTGCCTGATGTTGACCTTGGGCGGCTGCCTGTTATCCGACAAGCCCGAGCCCGCGCTCGATATCCCGCAATCTTATGACGCCAGTTCGCCAAAGCCGGCGCTTGCCGAGGCGGCGTTGCCGCCGCTCGACTGGTGGCGCGGCTTTCGCTCGCGCGAACTGACCGAAATCATCGAGCAGGCGCGCGCGGCCAATCTCGATATCGCCGCGGCGATCGCCCGCATCGTACAGGCCGACGCGCAGGCGCGCATCGCCGGTGCGCCGCTGCTGCCCGGCGTGACGCTCGATGCCGCGGCGACGCGCTCGCGCGCCTCGCAAAGCACCGGCACCGGCACCGCCGGCGGCCCGTCCGAGCGCAACAACGTGCAGGCGACCCTGAGCGCGAGTTACGAAATCGACTTCTGGGGCAAGAACCGTTCGGCGCTGCGCGCGGCCGAGGAAACCGCCGTCGCCAGCCGCTACGACCGCGAAGTGGTCGGCCTGACCACCGTGGTCAGCGCGGCCAATGCCTACTTCCAGGTGCTGGCGGCGCAGGACCGGCTCACCGTCGCGCGCGAGAACCAGGCCAGCGCCACGCGCGTGCTCGACCTCATCAAGCAGCGCGTCAACGCGGGCACAGCATCGGCGCTCGACACCGCGCAGCAGGAAAGCATCGTCAACACCCAGCGCGCCGCCATTCCGCCGCTCGAACAGACGCTCAAGCAGAACCGCAACGCGCTCGCCGTGGTGATGGCGCGCTCGCCGGAAAGCGTGCGCGTGCGCGGCGGCACCTTGCGCGCCATCGCCTATCCGCGCATCACGCCGGGCCTGCCGTCCGAATTGCTGACGCAGCGCCCCGACATTCGCGAGGCCGAGGCGCAACTCGCCGCTGCCAATGCCAATGTCGAGAACGCGCGCGCGCAGATGCTGCCGTCGATCACGCTGACCGGCGAAGGCGGTTATCAGAGCGCGATCCTGCGCACCTTGATGCGGCCGGAGTCGGCTCTGTTCTCGTTCGGCGCCGGACTGACACAGCCGATCTTCGACGGCCTGCGCTTGCAGGGCAATCTCGACCTGACGAAGGGCCGGCAGGACGAACTCTTGCAGAATTACCGCAAGGCGGTGATCTCCGGTTTCGCCGATGTCGAGAACGCGCTCGACGGCATCCGGCAGACCGCGCTGCGCGAAAGACTGCAAGGCGACGTGGTCAACAGTTCACGCCGCGCCTTCGACATCGCCGAGCAGCGCTTGCGCGAGGGCACAGTCGATCTCGTCACCGTATTGCAGACGCAACAAACCTTGTATCAGGCGCAGGACACCCTGGCGCAGGCACGGCTGGCGCATGTGCAGGCGATCGTCAGTCTTTATCAGGCCTTGGGTGGCGGCTGGCTGCCGAAGCCGGAAGTGGCAACGATCGAAGGGTCCGATGCACGGTAAACTGCCGACGCTGGGCGATATCGGCACGCTGGTCACGTCCGGCAGCCGGCGTCGCCGCTACATCATCTATGCCGTGACGCTGCTCGCCGTTGCCGGCGCGCTTTATTATGTCTTCGGCACCTCGACGACGCAGCAGCGCCGCGCCGGCCGCTTCGGCGCCGATACAGGCCCGGTGCCGGTGCTGGCCGCCGCCGCGACGCTCGCCGATGTGCCGGTCTATCTCGACGCCGTCGGGACCACCAAGGCGCTCAATACCGTTACCGTCCGCGCACAGGTCGACGGCAAATTGCTCAGCGTCGGCTTCAAGGAAGGCCAGGACGTCAAGAAAGGCGACGTGCTGGCGCAGATCGACCCGACCACGTTCAAGGCAGCGCTGGATCAGGCGGTCGCCAAGAAGGCGCAGGATCAGGCGCTGCTGACCAATGCGCAGAACGACCTGGCGCGTTACGAACAACTCGCCGCCACCAATGCCATCAACCGGCAGCAGGCCGACACGCAGAAGTCGCTGGTCGCGCAATATACCGCGCAGGTGCAGTCCGATCAGGCGGCGGTTGAAAGCGCGCAGGCGACTTTGGCCTACGCCACGATCAAGGCGCCGATCGACGGCCGCACCGGCATCCGCGCCGTCGACGAAGGCAACATCGTGCATGCCTCCGATTCGACCGGCATCGTCACCATCACCCAGCTGCGGCCGATTTCCGTCCTGTTCAACCTGCCGCAGCAATATCTGTCGCAGGTCAACGACGCCCTCGCCAAGGCCCCGCTCAAGGTCGATGCGCAGCGCTCCGACAATGACGCGGTCATCGACTCCGGCACGCTGACCGTCATCGACAACCAGGTCGACGCCTCGACCGGCACGGTCAAGCTGAAGGCCGACTTCCCCAATACCAATCTGCAACTCTGGCCCGGCCAGTTCGCCAATGTGCGGCTGTTGATCGACACGCTCAAACAGGTGGTGACGATCCCGACCGGTGCTGTGCAGCGCGGCCCGACAGGGACGTTTGTCTATGTCATCAAGGACGACAACAGCGCGACGATCCGCCCGATCGTCGTGCAAAAGCAGGACGAGACGCAGACCGTGGTCAAGAGCGGCGTCGCGGCGCAGGAGCGCGTCGTCACCACCGGCTTCGCCCGATTGACCGACGGCAGCAAGGTGACCATCGGCTCCAATGACGGCACGCCGGCGCCGGCCGCCCCCGCCGGCCAGCGTCAACGCGGTCAGCGATCCGGCGGCGCGGCTACCGGCGAACGCACCCCGCGCGCCGATGGCAGCGCACGGCCGGCAACGACGCCCCCCGCCGCACCGCAATGAGCGTCTCGTCACCCTTCATCCACCGGCCGATCGCCACATCTCTTCTCGGCGTCGCGGTGATGCTGGGCGGCGCGCTCGGCTACTGGTGGCTACCGATCTCGGCGCTGCCGCAGGTCGATTTCCCGACCGTGCAGGTGACGACGCAACTGCCCGGCGCCAATCCCGACACCATCGCCGCGCTGGTGACGGCGCCGCTGGAGCGGCAGTTCGGCCAGATCCCGGCGCTGCAGGTGATGACCTCGTCGAGCTCGTTCGGCATCAGCCAGGTGACGCTGCAATTCGACTTGAACCGCGACATCGATGCCGCCTCGCAAGATGTGCAGTCGGCGATCAACGCCGCCGGCTCGTCGCTGCCGAAGAACCTGCCCTACCCGCCGCTTTATTCCAAAGTGAACCCGGCCGACGCGCCGATCATCACTTTGGCGATCACCTCGACCAACATCACGCAACGCGCGCTCAGCGATCTGGCCGACACCATCATGGCGCCGCGCCTGTCGGAATTGTCCGGCGTCGGGCGCGTCTCGGTGCAAGGCGGCATCAAGCCGGCGATCCGTATCCAGGCCGATCTGTCGCGGCTGGCCGCCTACGGCATCGCGCTCGAGGACCTGCGCACGGCCATCGTCGGCGCCAATGTCGCCGGCGCCAAGGGCGCGCTCGACGGCGCGCATCAGTCCTACACCATCGCCGCCAACGACCAGATTTCCTCGGCCGACGCCTACAAGGCGATCACCGTCGCTTTTCGCAACGGCGCGCCGGTGCTGTTGTCCGACGTCGCCGACGTCGTCGACGGTCTGGAGAACAGCAAGGTCGGCGCCTGGTTCAAGGGTCAGCCGGCGATCGTCATCGACGTGCAGCGCCAGCCCGGCGCCAATGTCATCGATACCGTCACACGCGTGCGGGCCGAACTGCCGCGGCTGCGGCGCGCGCTGCCGGCCGGCGCGCAGCTCACCATCGTCACCGATCGCACCACAACGATCCGCGCCTCGATCCACGACGTGCAATTCACGCTTGTGCTGTCGATCGCCTTGGTCGTGCTGGTGGTGCTGATCTTCCTGCGCACCATCCGCGCCACCATCATCGCCGGCGTGGCGCTGCCTTTGTCGCTGATCGCCACGTTCGGCGTGATGTGGTTCTGCGGTTTCTCGCTCGACAATCTGTCGCTGATGGCGCTGACCATCGGCACCGGCTTTGTCGTCGACGACGCCATCGTCATGATCGAGAACATCGTCCGCCATATCGAGGACGGCGAAAGCCCGCTGGAGGCGGCGCTGAAAGGCGCGCGCGAGATCGGCTTCACCGTGATTTCGCTGACCTTGTCGCTGATCGCCGTGTTCATCCCGCTCTTGTTCATGACCGGGCTGGTCGGCCGCATGTTCCGCGAATTCGCGCTGACCCTGACCATCGCGGTCGTCGCCTCGGCCGTCGTGTCGTTGACGCTGACGCCGATGATGTGCGGCCGGCTGCTGCGGCGCGGCAAGGAAGGCGACGGCAATCGATGGACGCGCACTTTCGAGGACTACACCGACCGCACCGTCGAATTATATCGCCGCAGCCTCGTCTGGGTGCTGCTGCGCCAGCGCGCGACCCTGATCATCACCTTGATCACCGTGGCGATGACCATCGGCCTTTATATCGTCATCCCGAAGGGCTTCCTGCCGTTGCAGGACACCGGCCAGATCACCGCGGTGACCGAAGCGAGCGTCGACGTTTCCTTCGCGGAAATGCAGCGCCGCCAGACCCAGATCGAGGCGATCGTGCGCGCCGATCCGGACGTTGCCGGCGTGGTGTCGCTGGTCGGCGTCAGCCCGCTCAATGCCACGCCAAATGCCGGGCGGCTCGCCATCAGCCTGAAGCCGCGCGAGGAGCGCGCCGCGCGTGTCGGCGCCATTGTCGAGCGCATGAAAGAAGCCGTGGGCGGCATTCCCGGCATGACAGTGTATTTCCAGGCGACGCAGGACATCCAGATTTCGACCCGCGCCAGCCGCGCGCAGTATCAATACACCTTGGTCGGCAGCGATGCGGCTGAAGTGGTCGACTGGGCCGAGAAACTCACCAAAACGCTGCGCGCCAGCGTGACGCTGCGCGAAGTGGCCTCCGAAGCGCAGGAAGGCGGCCCGCGCGTTCTGGTCAATGTCGACCGCGAACAGGCCGGCCGCCTCGGCGTGTCGATGCAGAGCGTCACCGACACGCTCAACGATGCCTTCGGCCAGCGGCAGATCTCGACGATCTATGGCCAGTCGAACCAGTACCGCGTCATTCTCGAAGCGCAGCCGCGCTACCAGCAGGACCCGACCTCGCTCAGCAAGCTTTATGTCACCGGCGCCTCGACCGCCAACGGCACGGCGGCGACCGTCGCCAACACCGCCTCCGGCACAACCAATACCAACACCAGCGCGACGCCGAACGCGGTGACCGGATCGAACCAGGTGCCGCTCGCCGCCTTCGCGCGTTTCGAGAACATCTCGGCGCCTCTGGCGATCGCGCATCAGGAGCAGTTCCCGTCGATCACCATCAGCTTCGATCTGGCGCCGGGTTACGCCCTGAGCGACGCGGTCGACGTCATCACCGCCGCGCAGCAAAAGATCGGCATGCCGTCCTCGGTGACCGGCAGCTATTCGGGCGACGCCGCCGAATTCGCCAAGTCGCTGGCCGGCGAGCCGTGGCTTATCCTCGCCGCGATCATCGCCATCTATATCGTGCTCGGCGTATTGTATGAGAGTTTCATTCACCCGCTGACGATTTTGTCGACACTGCCCTCGGCCGGCGTCGGCGCGCTCCTGGCGCTGATGCTGTTCGGCTACGACCTGTCGGTGATCGCGCTGATCGGCATCGTGCTGCTGATGGGCATCGTCAAGAAGAATGCGATTTTGATGATCGACTTCGCTATCGACGCCGAGCGCAAGCAGGGGCTGTCGCCGGAAGACTCGATCATGCAGGCGGCGCTGCTGCGCTTCCGGCCGATCATGATGACGACGCTCGCCGCGCTGTTCGGCGCGCTGCCGCTGGCGCTTGAATCCGGCACCGGCTCAGAACTGCGTAACCCGCTCGGCATCACCATCGTCGGCGGGCTTTTGTTGAGCCAGTTGCTGACGCTCTACACCACGCCGGTGATCTATCTCTATATGGAGCGGCTGCGCGCGCGATTGTCGGCTGAGCCACCTGCCGCGCCGCGACTGGCGCCGGGACCGGCGGAGTAAGCGCATGATCCCGAAAAGTGAGCACCGGTTTTCGGGTAAGATCATGCGCCAGCGAGAATGCTCATGAACTTCTCCTGGCCCTTCATCCGCCGGCCGATCGGCACCACGCTGATGGCGATCGGGCTGTTTCTCACCGGCGCGGTCGCCTACGACTTCCTGCCGGTCGCCAGCCTGCCGAGCGTCGAATTCCCGACCATCAGCATCACCGCATCGCGGCCCGGCGCCGATCCGAACATCATGGCGGCGACGGTGGCGGCGCCGCTCGAACGCCAGCTCGGCACCATCGCCGGCGTCACCGAAATGACCTCGACCAGTTCGACCGGATCGTCGCGCATTTCGGTGCAGTTCGATCTGTCGCGCAACATCGAGGGCGCGGCGCGCGACGTGCAGGCTGCGCTCAACGCGGCGCTGACCGATTTGCCCGGCGACCTGCCGACGCTGCCGACCTTCCGCAAGGCCAATCCGGCGGCGGCGCCGATCCTGATCCTCGCTTTGACCTCCAAGACCATGCCGGCCAGCGCGATCTATGACGCCGCCGACAGCATCATCGTGCAGCGCCTGTCGCAGGTGGACGGCGTCGCCGATGTCACCGTCGCCGGTTCCGAACAGCCGGCGATCCGCGTGCGCGTCGATCCGACACGGCTGGCGTCGATGGGTCTCGCCATGGAAGACGTGCGCACCGCGATCGCCAATTCCAACGCGCAAGGTCCGCTCGGCAGCTTCGACGGGGCCAAGCGCGCGGTAACGATCGGCATCAACGATCAATTGCGCGAACCGGCCGACTACAACCCGGTCGTCGTCAAGACCGTCAACGGCAATGTCATCCGCCTGTCGACGGTCGCGACCATAACCCCGAGCGTTCGCAACAGCCGCTCCGCCGGCTGGTTCAATCGCGACCCGTCGGTGCTGCTGATCATCACCAAGCAGGGCGACGCCAATGTCATCGACACCGTCGACCGCATTTACGATCTGCTGCCGGAATTGCGGCAATGGATTCCGGCCGGCCTCGACATCTCGGTGCTGACCGACCGCACCCAGACCATTCGCGCCAGCGTGCACGACATGCAGATCACGCTCGCCGCCACCGCGGTGCTGGTGATGCTGGTGGTGTTCCTGTTCCTGCGCCGCACGGCGGCGACTTTAGCCGCCGGCATCACCGTGCCGCTGTCGCTGGCCGGCACCTGCGCGGCGATGTGGGCGGCGGGATTTTCCATCGACAATCTGTCGCTGATGGCGCTCGCCGTCTGCATCGGCTTTGTCGTCGACGACGCCATCGTCATGATCGAGAACATGTTCCGCTTTATGGAGAAGGGCTATTCGCCGATGGCCGCCGCGCTGCGCGGCGCCAAGCAGATCGGCTTCACCGTGGTGTCAATTTCGGTGTCGCTGGTCGCGGCCTTCATTCCGCTGCTGTTCATGGGCGGCATTGTCGGCCGGCTGTTCCGCGAATTCTCGGTGACCTTGTGTTTCGCCATCGCGGTGTCGACCGTGATGTCGCTGTCGGTGACGCCGATGATTTGCGCCTATTTCGTCAAGCAGCCGCCGCACAAGAACGCCACCTGGCTCGACCGATGGGTCGAAGGCGTGCTGTCGCGCATGCTCGGATTCTACGACCGCACGCTTTCTTTCGTGCTGGTGCATCGCGCGCTGACGCTGCTGGTGTTCGTCGCAACCATTGCACTGACTGTCGGGCTCTACATCAAGGTGCCGAAGGGTTATTTCCCGCAGGACGACACCGGGCTGATCTTCGGCGGCACGCAGGCCTCGACCGATATTTCCTACGAGGCGATGCTGAAATTGCAGTTGCAGGCGATGGACATCGTGCTGGCCGATCCGGCCGTGGCGGGCCTGGGCTCCTCGGTCGGCGCTGGCGGCGGGCCCGGTGGCGGTTCGGTCAATCGCGGTCGCCTGTTCATCAACCTGAAGCCTTTGGCCGAGCGCAACAACCTGCCGACGCAGGTCGTGATCGGCCGGTTGCGCAATAATCTCAGCCAGATCGCCGGCATCCGCGTCTTCATGTTCCCGGCGCAGGACCTGCGCGTCGGCGCGCGGCAGAGCGACTCGTCCTATCAGTTCACATTGTGGAGCCAGGACATCGACGTGTTGCAGACCTGGGTGCCGAAGGTGGTCGACAAGGTGAAGACCTTGAGCGACCTCACCGACGTCAACACCGACCGCGAACAAGGCGGGCTGCAGGCGAATATTTCCATCGACCGCCCGGCGGCGGCGCGGCTCGGCGTGCGCATCCAGGACATCGACAACGCGCTCAACGACGCCTTCTCGCAGCGGCAGATCTCGACGATCTACACCCAGCGCAACCAGTATCGCGTCATTCTCGAAGTCGACAAGAAATACCAGCGCGATCCGACCGACCTCTCGCAGGTCTATGTGCCCGGCAACGGCAGCAATCAAGTGGCGCTGTCCTCGGTGGCCAGGGTCGAGCGCGGCATCGCGCCGCTCGTTGTGAATCATCAGGGCCAGTTTCCGTCGGTGACGATCACCTACAACATCAAGCCGGGCGTGGCGATCGAGGATGCCACCGCGGTGTTGTCGCAGGCGGTGGCCGAACTGCACATGCCGGATACGATCCATGCCGACTTCGCCGGCGACGTGAAAGCGTTTCAGCAATCGTCGAGCGCGCAGCCTTTGTTGCTGCTGGCGGCTTTGATCGCGGTCTATATTGTGCTCGGCATTCTGTACGAGAGTCTGGTGCATCCGCTGACCATCATCTCGACGTTGCCGTCGGCGGGTCTCGGCGCGCTACTGGCGTTGCAGGTCTCCGGCACCGAACTCACCGTGATCGCCTTCATCGGCATTATTCTCCTGATCGGCATCGTGAAGAAGAACGGCATCATGATGGTCGACTTCGCGCTCGAGGGCGAGCGGCAGCGCGGCCTCTCGCCGGCGGAAGCTATTCACGAGGCGTGCCTGGCGCGCTTCCGGCCGATCCTGATGACGACGCTCGCCGCATTGCTCGGCGCGATCCCGTTGATCGTCGCGTCGGGCCCAGGTTCCGAACTGCGCCGCCCGCTCGGCATCACCATCATCGGCGGTTTGCTGGTGTCGCAGATTTTGACCTTGTACACGACGCCGGTGATTTATCTGTGGCTCGACAAATTGCACCACCGCCTCGGCGGCGGCGTGCCGAGCTTCATCCGGCGGCGGCGACCGCCGCCGGCGCCGAGCATTCAGCCGGCGGAGTAGCTAAACGCCGAGGTAGCGGTGCTGCACATCCGGCACTGCCGCAAGCGCAGCGGAATCGCCGCTCCACACCACGCGGCCGCGCTCGATCAAAAAATGCCGGTCGGCGACCTTCATAAGCGCGCCGACATTCTTGTCGATCACCAGAATGGCCAGCCCGGATTCCTTCAGCCGCGCCAGGCAGCGCCAGATTTCCTGACGGATCAGCGGCGCGAGGCCCTCGGTCGCCTCGTCGAGAATGAGCAGGCGCGGATTGGTCATCAGTGCGCGGCCGACCGCCAGCATCTGCTGCTCGCCGCCGGATAATTGATTGCCCATGCTGATTTCGCGCTCGGAGAGACGCGGGAAAAGCTCATAGACTTTCCCGAGCGTCCACGCGCCGCCATCGCGCGTGACCGCGGTGGCGACGAGATTTTCGCGCACATTGAGATTCGGAAATATCTGACGGCCTTCCGGCACCAGGCCCATGCCGAGCTGGGCGATTTTGTAGGACGGCAGGCCGCGTATGTCGTGGCCGAGAAAACGGATGCTGCCGGCGCGCGCCGGCGTCAGCCCCATGATCGAGCGCACGGTGGTCGTCTTGCCCATGCCGTTGCGGCCCATCAGCGTCACCATCTCGCCGGGCGCGATCGACAGCGACAGGCCGAACAGCACCTGGCTCTGGCCGTAGCAGGTCTCGACGCCGTCGAGGGCGAGGATCGCGTCAGACATGGTCCGCACCCGCCTTGTCGGTCTCGCCGAGATAGGCTTCGCGCACTTTCGCGTTGGCGCGAATGTCGTCCGGCGCGCCGGAGGCGATGACGCGGCCATAGACCAGCACGGTGATGCGGTCGGCCAGCGCGAACACCGCTTCCATGTCATGCTCGACCAGAAGAATGGTCAGTTCGGATTTCAGGGCACGCAGCATCGTCACCATGCGCGCCGATTCCTCCGGTCCGAGGCCGGCCATCGGCTCGTCGAGCAGCAGCATGCGCGGCTGGCCGGCGAGCGCCATCGCCAGTTCCAGCTGGCGGTGCTCGCCATGGCTAAGCGAAGCGGCCGGCCAATCGGCGCGGTCGGCGAGCCCGGCGCGTTCGAGTGCGGCGCGCGCAGGCGCACGCAACGCCTCGTCCTTGCGCGCATTGCGCCAGAAGTGAAACGAATGACCGGCATGCGCCTGCACGGCGAGCGCGACATTGTCGAGGACGGAAAGATCGAGAAACAGCGAGGTGATCTGGAACGAGCGCGCCAGGCCGAGCAGGCTGCGTTTGTGGGGCAGCAGCGCCGTGACGTCGTCGCCGGCGAAGCGGATGCGGCCGCTATCGGCGCGAAGCTGGCCGCTGAGCTGCGCGATCAACGTGGTCTTGCCTGCGCCATTCGGGCCGATGATGGCATGCAACTCGCCTTGCGCCACGTCGAGCGACAGATTGTCGGTGGCGACGATGCCGCCGAACCGCTTGGCGAGGTTTTCGACGTGCAGCATAGGTTCGCTCATGGGCGCACCTTGCGGCCGAGCTTGTCGCTGAGCATCGCCAGCAGTCCGTCAATGCCGCCGCGCGCGAACAGCACGATAATAAGCAGGAGCGGTCCCAAAACGAGCTGCCAGTATTCGCCCGCCTTGGCCGCGCTGGCCGGATTAAACGGTCGCACGATGAAGCTGATGAGGTGCGGCAGAAATTGCTCGAGAAAGAGCAGCGCCAATGCGCCGAACACCGGCCCGAACAACGTACCCATGCCGCCGAGCACCACCATGACGATGAGATCGCCGGAGCGCGTCCAGAACATCATCGACGGGCTGACGAAATCGGTGTGGTTGGCGATCAGCGCCCCGGCGAGCCCGCATAAAGTGCCGGCGATGACGAAACCGGTCAGCTTGTAGCGAAAGGCCGGATAGCCAATCGCGCTCATGCGGGTCTCGTTCGATCGCACGCCTTGCAGCACCATGCCGAAGCGGGAATTGGTCAGACGCCAGACCAGCAAGATGCTGGCGAACAGCAGAACGAGGCAGACGTAATAGAACGTCGTCTTGTTCGACAGGTTCATGAGGCCGGCGAACGTGCTGCGCGCCTCCAGCGAAAGCCCGTCATCGCCGCCGTAACGAGCCATGCCGGATGCGAGATAATAGGCCATCTGCGCGAAGGCGAGCGTGATCATGATGAAATAAACGCCGCGCGTGCGCAGCGACAAAGCGCCGACGGCGAGCCCGAACAGCGCCGAGACGGCGAGCGCCGCCGGCCATTGCACGAAGCCGCTGTGCACGCCCTCGAAACTGAGGATGGCGGTGGTGTAGCCGCCGAGCCCGAGATAGGCGGCATGGCCGAAGCTCATCATGCCGCCATAGCCGAGAATGAGATTGAGGCTGACCGCCGCCATCGCCAGAATGACGATGCGCGTGAACAAGGTCAGCATGAAGCGGTCGCCGGTCAGCGCGACGTAAAGTGGCAGCAGCGCCAGTCCGACAATAAGCGCGGCGATGACCATATGACGGAAGGTGAACGCGGGCTTCATCGGGAGCTCGCCGCGAACAGACCTTGCGGCTTCACCACGAGAATGACCGCCATCAGGATATAGATCATCATCGAGGACAAAGCCGGCGCGGCGGTCGAGCCGGCCTGGCGGCCGAGCAGTTCAACGAGGATTTGCGGGAAAAACGCGCGGCCCAGTGTGTCGATGAATCCGACCAGCAACGCGGCGACAAAGGCGCCGCGAATCGAGCCGATGCCGCCGATGACGGTAATGACAAAAGCGAGGATCAGGATGTTCTCGCCCATGCCGATCTGCACCGTCAGAATCGGCGCCTGAATCATGCCGGCAAGGCCCGCCAGCGCGGCGCCGAGACCGAAGACCAAAGTGTAGAGCAGTTTGATATTGACGCCGAGCGCCCCGACCATCTCGCGGTTGGACGCGCCGGCGCGGATCAGCATGCCGATGCGCGTGCGCATGACCAGCACGTAGAGAAACGCCGCGACCGCGAGCGTCACGACAATGATGGCGAAGCGGTAGGCGGAATACTGGATGCCGGGCAGGATCTCGATCGAACGGTCGAGCCAGGGCGGCACCGGCAGGCTCAAGCCGCCCGGACCCCAGATCAGGCGCACGAGTTCGTCGAAAAACAGGATCAGGCCGAAGGTGCCAAGGACGTGGTCGAGATGGTCGCGGCCATACAGCCGCCGCATCGCGATCACCTCCAGCGCCATGCCGACCAGAAGCGTGGCGAGGATCGCCAGGACAGCGCCGAGCACGAAGCTGCCAGTCCAGGCGGCGAAGGTCGCGGCGAAATAGGCGCCCAGCATGTACAGCGAGCCGTGCGCCAGGTTGACGAGGTCCATGATACCAAAGACGAGCGTCAGCCCCGCCGCCAGCAAGAACAGCAGAAGACCGAACTGCAGGCCGTTCAGGCATTGCTCGATAAAAAGCGTCATCATCCCCCCGAATGCGTCACCGCTCCGGCAGTGCGCAAACAAATGGCGGCAGCCGAAGCTGCCGCCATTCGCTTTCTGGCAGAATTTACTTCATCGAGCACTGCTTGGCGTGCGGGTTCGGTACGTTCTTTTCGGCGGTGGCGATGGTCTTCTGGGTGTAGCTGTCACCGGTCTTGACCACTTCCTGCATGTAGAAGCTCTGCGTCGGATAGTGGTTGGACCCGAACTTGAAGTCGCCGCGGACCGACTTGAAGTCCGCCTTTTCGAGCGCCTTCTGGACCGCAGCCTTGTCGCTGAGGTTACCCTTCACGCCGGCGACCGCCGAACCGATCAGCATGGCCGCGTCGTAGCTTTGCGCGGCGTAGAACGAGGGTTCGGTGCCGAACTTCTTCTTGAAGTCGCCAACGAACTTCTTGTTGGCTTCGTTCGGAAGATCCGCGCCCCACTGCAAGGCGCTGATGACGCCGAGCGCGGCATCCTTCTGGCGCGGCAGGCTGAGCGAGTCGATCGAGAATGTGGTGTAGAGCGGGATCGAACCCTTGACGCCGGCCTGCGCATATTGGTTGAGGAACTGCACGCCAGCCGCGCCCGGATAGAACATGTAGACGGCTTCCGCCTTGGACGCCTTCGCTTTCGCCAGTTCCGCCGAGAAATCAAGCTGCGACGGCCAGGTCGTGTAATCCTCGCCGAGCACCTTGCCCTTGAAGGCGGTCTTGAAGCCGCCGAGGTTTTCCTTGCCGGCCGCGTAGTTCGGTCCGATCAGATAGACCGACTTGACGCCCTTCTGGTTCATATAGTCGGCGACGGCGATCGGGTTCTGGTCGTTGGTCCACGCGGTCGAGAAAATGAACGGCGAGCAGTTCTCGCCGGCGAGCCGGGTTTCGCCGGCGTTGGCAATGACGAGGAAGGTCTTGGCATCGACGATCGGCTTGTATGAAGCGTACACGACGTTCGACCAGATGAAGCCGGACACGAAGTCGACCTTGTCGCTTTCGACCAGCTTCTCGGCTTTCTGCTTGCCGACTTCCGGCTTGAGCGTGTCGTCTTCATAGACGACCTCGACCGGCAGGCCGCCCATCTTGCGGCCCAAATGGTCGAGCGCGAGTTCGAAGGCGTTGCGCATATCGTCGCCGATCGACGCGACGGGTCCGCTGAAGGTCGAGACGAAGCCGATCTTGATCGATTTCTGCTGGGCCAGCGCCGGGCCGGCGGCGAGCAGCAACGCGGTGCTCGCGACGAGTATAGCTTTTCGCATGGTCATCCTCCCGAGGGGGCCGCTTCGGGCCCTATTGCTTTGAACCTTCAATGTACCGGGTTTGCCGGCCGCAGGTCCACCGGCGCGTGCGATCTCTTTGGTACCGCGGGCGCGGCCGAAGGCCGCCATGCCGGATCGGGGGAAAATGGAGATAAGGGCCATGCGGCAACGGCCATTGACCGCCCGCTGGCGCAACCGGCACTCTCGCGGAGCCGCCTCAGTCCGGCCAAACGAATTATAATTCTTTAAGGAAACGCCACCGTGGCCAAATCGCCGACCAAGACGCTCGACAAGACCTATGACGGCATCATCATCGGCGCCGGCCACCACGGCCTGATCCTCGGCAGCTATCTGGCCAAAGCCGGGCTCGACATCCTGCTGGTCGAGCGGCGCCTGACCTATGGCGGCGGCCTGTGCACACGCGAAATGACGCTGCCGGGCTTTTACCACAACCTGCACTCGATCAATCATTTCCACATCAGTGAAGCGCCCTGGTTCAAGGATCTGGAGCTGGGCGCGACCGTCAACTACATCACCCCGCGCTACGAATTCGGCCAGGCGCACAATGACGGCACGGCCCTGGTGCTCGGCCGCGATCTCGAAGAAACGCTCGCCAATATCGCGCGCTTTTCCAAGAAGGATGCGCAGACCTTCCGCGAATGGAACCTGAAGGCGGAGAAGATCACCCGCGAGATTTTCCTGCCCGAGCGCTTTGCCGAGCCGCTGCCGCAGGCGGAGCGCGAGGCGTTGCTGCGGCAAACCGAACTCGGCCGCGAATTCCTCGCCGTCGCCAGCCGCCAGCCGCTCGATATGGTCGGCGAATTGTTCGAGAACGAGCATGTGCGCCTGCTGTTCCTGTTCAAGGTGTCGTTGTTCGGCACCTGGCTGACCGATACTTTGTCGAAGACCTCGCCGATGGGCTCGCTGATCCGCGCCTTCGATCTGGAAAGCGGCTATCAGCTCTGCGAGGGCGGCTCGCTCAATCTGGCGCGCGGCTTGATGGAAAGCTTCATCGCCAATGGCGGCCACTTCCAGCCGCAGGTCAATATCGAGAAGATCGTCATCGAGAACGGCAAGGCGACCGGCATCGAACTCGTCGGCGGCCGCACGGTGCGGGCGCGCCAGTTCGTCGCCTCGACGCTCGACGTGCACCAGACTTTCGAGAAGCTGGTCGGCCGCGCGCAATTGCCGGCGCCGTTTCTCAAAAAGCTCGACGGCTTCCAGTACACCGCCTGGAGCCTGTTCGGCCTGCATCACGCGCTCAACGAGAGCCCGCAATTCGCCGCGGCGAAATTCGATCCGAACATCAACCGCGCGATGAAGTGGTCGCTCGGCGCGGAAACGATGGAGGACCTGTTCGCGGCGCATCAGGACGTGCAGGCCGGCCGCGTGCCGAAGATCGTCCAGTTCGGCTCCGGACCGTTGAGCCTGCTCGATCCGACGCAGGCGCCGCCGGGCAAGCACACGACCTATTCATGGCACGTCATGCCGCTCAATCCCGATATCGGCAGCCAGAGCTATGACAGCTGGAAAGAGGATTTCGCCGACAGGATCGAGGATGTGTGGCAGCGCTACTGCCCGAACATGTCGAAAGGCAACATCCTCGGCCGCTACATCTATACCGGCCGCGAATACACCGAAGAACTCGTCAACATGCGCGGCGGCGACATCTTCATGGGCGCGTTCAACGCCGAGCAGGTGATGTACAACCATTTCGGCTATCGTTCGCCGATCCCGAACCTGTATAACGCCGGCTCGGCCGGTCATCCCGGCGGCGCGATTTCCGGCGGCGCGGGCTACATCGCCGCCGGCATCATCGCGGAAGAACTTGGGCTCAAGCCGTGGTGGAAGCCGGAGAATGCGCGCGAAGCGCTCGAACAACACGTCAAGAAAGCGAGCGCCGCATGACCGATACCGACCTCAACAACATCGTCTTCCCGTCGCTGAAGGACCGCGTCGTCATTATTACCGGCGCCGGTCAGGGCATTGGCCGCGTTTTCGCAAAGGCATTTGGTCTTGCCGGCGCGCGCGTCGTCATTGCCGAGCGCAATGAGGACAGGGCCGCCGCGGTGTCGCAGGAAGTCATGCAGGCCGGCGGCCAGGCGCTCGCCGTTACCACCGACGTCGCCGACGAAGCCTCGATCAAGGAAATGGTCGAGCTGGCGACCGACGAATATGGCGGCGTCGACGTCCTGATCAACAATGCCGGGATTTTCTCGACGCTGGAAATGCGGCCGTTCGATCAGATCCCTCTCGCCGAATGGGAACAGGTGCTGAAGGTCAACCTCACCGGACCGTTTTTGTGCGCGCGCGCCGTGCTGCCGGCGATGCGCAAGGCCAAATGGGGCCGCATCATCAACGTCGCCTCCGGCGCGGTGCGGCTCGGCCGGCCGAACTACTTGCACTACATCGCCACCAAATCGGCGCTGATCGGCATGAGCCTGTCGATGGCGCGCGAACTCGGGCCCGACAACATCACCGTCAACGCCATTCTGCCGGGCGCGACCTTCACCGAGATCGAACGCAAGACGGTGACGCCGGAGCAGAAGGTGAAGATCGTCGCGTCGCAATGCATCCCGCGGCCGTCGGTGCCGCAGGACCTTGTCGGCGCCGCGCTGTTTCTGGCGTCGGAAGCCTCCGGCTTCGTCACCGGACAGAGCCTCAATCTCGACGGCGGCGTGACCGGGTCTTAAGTAATCAGACCGTCACCGCGTTCTGCATGCGGCGCATCTCGCGGAACGAGACCAGCCTGCGGTTGCTCTCGTCCCACAGGACGAGACGCACGGCCTTGACGCTCTCCCACAAAGTGACGCGGCCGATTTCGCCGAGTTCGGGATTGTCCTTCAGCACGCGGTTGAGACGATAATAGGGAATCCGGCTGCACAGATGATGCACATGGTGAATGCCGATATTGGCGGTGAACCAGCGCAGCACGCCCGGCAAGACGTAATACGAACTGCCGTGCAGCGCGACCTCATGCAGATTCCAGGTCCGGTTGTCTTCCCACAAAGTGTGCTCGAACTGGTGCTGCACGTAGAACAGCCAGACACCGAAGGTCGCCGCCAGAATCGTGACAGGCAGATGCACCAGCAGGAAGGCGCCGAGACCGATCTGCCAGATCAAAAGTCCGGCGATCAAAGCCACCGCCGCGTTGGTCGCCTGCGTGCTCAGCCATGGCCGCCAGCCGGCGCGCATGAAGCCGATCGGCAGACGGTGCTGGATGATGAACATATAGGCCGGGCCGACGCCGAACATGATCGCCGGATGGCGGTACAGCCGGTATTTGAAGCGGCCGAAGCGCGACAGCGCCAGATATTCCTTCACCGTCAGCGTATCGATGTCGCCGATGCCGCGGCGTTCGAGATTGCCGGCAGTGGCGTGATGGATGGCGTGGCTGCGCCGCCAGAAATCGTACGGCGTGCAGGTGAGAACGCCGAGCGCGCGGCCGATCCAGTCATTGGCGATTTTCTGGCGAAAGAACGAGCCATGGCCGCAATCGTGCTGGATCATGAACAGGCGCACCAGAAAGCCGGCGGCCGGTACCGACAGGATCAGCGTCAGCCACCAGAAGCCGTAGCGGTAGGAAAGCCACATAACGACCCAGAGCGCGATCAGGGGGCCGGCGCTAACGGCGATTTCGGTAATGCTGCGCCAGGTGCTCGGTTCGCGATAGCGCAGCAGTCTTTGGGTCCAGACGCGCGCGTCGATTGGCCCGGTGGCCGCCGCCGGCGCTTTATCTTGCTGCAAGCTGATGTCCTTTGCGTCTAAATGTGCGGTACAAGCCGACTGGCCCGGAGCGGGCCGCCGCTTACGCACGTTCGCAAGTTGAGGGAAGCTGTAGCTTGATCGGTTACGAGGGCTTTTTTATGTCGGTGCATCGACATAGCAGTATCCGTGAACCGGTTCCAGCGCGCGCGCCAGGAGTTTCAACATGATACCGACGGTCGCTATCATTGCGCCGGGCAGCATGGGCGCCGGCATCGCCAGGCGCCTCGCCGATCACAATGTGAAAGTCCTGACGTCGCTTGCCGGCCGCAGCGCAGCAAGCGCGAAACGCGCCAGCGATGCCGGTATGCAGGCTGTCGATGACCGACAACTCGCGGAAGCCGATTTTCTGCTGTCGATCGTGCCGCCGGGCGAGGCCCTGGCGCTGGCGCAGCGGCTGGCGCCGGTATTGGCCGCGTCCAATCACAAACCAGTTTATGTAGAATGCAACGCCATCAGTCCGCCGACCATGCTCAAGGTCGCGGACGCCATCAGGCCGACCGGTTGCGCCTTCGTCGGTGCCGGCATTATCGGCCCGCCGCCCAAGCCCGGCTCGAACAACACCAAGATCTATGCCGCGGGCCCCTGTGCGAAAAACCTTGCGACGCTGAACGATTACGGCCTGATCGTGCGCGTACTGGACGGCCCGCTGACCGCTGCCTCGGCGCTGAAGATGTCGTACGCCGGTATTACCAAGGGTTTCACCGCGCTCGGCGCGGCGATGATGCTGGCGTCGACGCGCGGCGGCTCGGCCGAGGCGCTCAAGGCCGAACTCGCCGAAAGCCAGCCGGAGCTGCTCGAATTTTTCACCAAGATGGTGCCGGGCATGTATGGCAAGGCCTATCGCTGGGTGGCCGAGATGGACGAGATTGCCGACTTTATCGGCGAGGAATTTGCCGAGCACGCCATGCAGTCGGCGGCGGCGCGCTTCTACGAACGCATCGCCGCCGATCAGGACGGCCGCAAGGAGGAAATCGCGGTCATGTATAAATTTCTGGGCAGGACGCCATGAACGATCAACTCGTCCTCACCCAGATCGAGGCCGGCTACCGCATTCTGACGCTGAACCGGCCCGACAAACTCAACGCTTTCAACGAGGCGATGCACGCGGCGTTGCGCGCAGCGATCGACGAAGCCGAGGCCGATGTGGACTGCCGCGCGCTGATGATCACCGGCGCAGGGCGCGCCTTCTGCTCTGGGCAGGATCTCAACGACCGCCTGCTCAAGCCCGGCGAAAAATCGAAGACGCGCGACTCGCTGGAGCGCAACTACAATCCGCTGGTGCGGCGGCTGCGCGCGCTGCCGTTCCCGACGGTCGCCGCCGTCAACGGCATCGCCGCGGGCGCCGGCTGCAATATCGCGCTGGCCTGCGACATCGTGGTGGCGGCGAAGTCGGCGACCTTCACGCAATCCTTCGCGCGCGTCGGCCTCATTCCGGATTCGGGCGGCACCTTCTTTCTGCCGCGGCTGGTCGGTGACGCGCGGGCGCGCGGCCTGGCGCTGATCGCCCAGGAGCTGAAGGCCGAGAAGGCCGCCGAATGGGGCATGATCTGGCGTTGCGTCGACGACAACGCGCTGCTCTACGAGGCGCAACGCATCTGCCAGCATTTCAGCGTCGCGCCGACGCAAGGCCTGTCGCTTATCAAGCAGGCGCTCGATGCGTCTGCGGTCAACTCGCTCGACGAGCAGCTTGACCTCGAGCGCGACCTGCAACACCAGGCGAGCGAACTGCCGGATTATGCCGAAGGCGTGCGCGCCTTCATGGAAAAGCGAAAGCCGAAATTCAACGGACGTAAAGGCAAAACGGAATGACGACCGACAAGGCAAGAGTGCGCGCGCTGCGCAGCATCGACATCGCGATGACCGACACGGCCAAGGCCTTGTCGTTTTTCACCGACGCCTGGCTCCTGACGCCGGTCACTGAAGCCAAAGGCGTGCATTATCTGCGCGGCACGGGCGCGTTTCATCATATCCTCAGCCTTCGTCCGGCGGCGCAAACCGCGCTGATCCGCATGGTCTTCGACGCCGCCGACCGCCAAACCGTCGACGCCATTCACGCGCAGGCCGTGGCGCATGGGCTGAAAACCATCGACGCGCCACGCGCGCTCAAAAGCCCGCATGGCGATTACGGCTTCGGCTACAAGGACCCGGAAGGCCGCAATGTCGCCGTGGTCTGCGGCGTCGCGGACCACACCGACACCGCCGACAGTCCTGACCGGCCGCGCAAGATTTCGCACATCAACCTGAACAATTCCGATCCCGACGCCACCTTCGCCTGCTTCCGCGACGTGCTCGGCTTCAGGCTCACCGACACGACCAAGAAGATGCGCTTCATCTCCTGCGGCAGCGATCATCACAGCGTCGTGCTCGGCTTTGGCGGCGGCACGACGCTCAATCATATTGCCTTCGAGATGCCCGATCTCGATTCGGTGATGCGCGGCGCCGGCCGCATGCGCGACAATGGCCGCGGCATCGAATGGGGACCCGGCCGCCACGGTCCAGGGCAAAATGTGTTCTGCTATTTCCTCGGGCCCGAGAATATGCCGATCGAGTATACCGGCGAGATGCAGCAGATCGACGGCAGCTATCGCGTCGGCGAGCCCGACGACTGGAAATGGCCGCCGGGACGGCTCGATCACTGGGGCATCACCGCCCGCCCAAGCGAGCGCATGGAAGCGGCCGGGCAGAATTATCTTTTCACCGCCGATGGCTGGCGTCTCGATGAGTGGCGATAGGAGCGATCCATGAACAAGCAACCCCTCCGCATCGGCATTGCCGGATTGGGCGCCGTCGGCCTCGACGTCGCGCGCCGGCTGATCGACGGCGTCATCCCCGGCATGACTTTGACCGCGGTCGCGGTGCGCGATGCCGACAAGGCACGCCGCGCGTTGCCGCAGATCGGCGATCTGGTCGCGCTGCGCACGCTGGCGACTTTGGCGGACGACTGCGATGTCGTCGTCGAATGCCTGCCGCCGGCTTTGTTCCGCGACATCGCGATTCCGGCGATCGACAAGGGCCGCATCTTCATGCCGCTGTCGGCGGCGCAACTCCTGCACAATGGCGATCTGGTCGAACGCGCCAGGGAAAATGGCGCACGCATCATCGTGCCAACCGGCGCGTTGATCGGCTTCGACGCCGTGCGCGCGGCGGCGGAAGGCACCATTCATTCGGTCGAGATGGTGACGCGCAAGCCGCCCGCCGGCCTTGAGGGCGCGCCCTATCTCGTCGAACGCGGCCTTTCCGTGCTCGGCGTCAAGGAGCCGACGAAGGTGTTCGACGGCTCGGCGCGCGACGGCGCAAAAGGTTTCCCGGCCAACGTCAATGTGGCGGCGGCGCTGAGCCTGGCCGGCATCGGCCCGGACCGCACGCGGCTGCAAATCTGGGCCGACCCGACCGTGACCCGCAACACTCACACCATCACGGTCGATGCCGATACCGTGCGCTTCACCATGACGATCGAGAACGTGCCGTCGGACAACCCGCGCACGGGCAAAAGCGTGGCGCCCTCCACCATCGCCGCCTTGCGCGGGCTGGTGTCGGAGTTGAAGGTCGGCAGTTAATCTCGTCCAGCGTTGACTCGGCCGATCCGAGATCGTTAGCATACAAGCGATCTCGAGGACCGCCGCGCCAGGAACGAGCCCATGAAGCCAGCGCCCTTTGTCCGCCATGTGCCGCGCACGCTTCAGCAGGCGCTGGCGATCCTGTCGCAGGTGGCGGGCCAGGACGGCCGCATTCTGGCAGGCGGGCAGAGCCTGGTGCCGATCATGGCCTTCCGCCTCGCCAAGCCGGCGCATCTCGTCGATATCAATGAAGTCGCCGGCCTCGACCGGCTGGCGAGCGACGGCAAGGTGCTGAGCATCGGCGCGCGGGTGCGGCACGCGGCGTTTCATGCCCCCGTGGCCGATAACCGGCTGGCCGCCCTGCTCACTTACGTGGCGCGCCACATCGCGCATTATCCGATCCGCATGCGCGGCACCTTCTGCGGCAGCCTGGCGCATGCCGACCCGGCCTCGGAATGGTGTCTGACCGCGGCGACGCTGGACGCCACGATGATCGCCATGAGCCAGCGCGGCACGCGCGAGATCGCGGCGAAGGATTTCTTCGAAGGCATCATGGCGACGGCATTGGCCGAGGATGAACTGCTGGCCGAAGTGCGCCTGCCTTTGCTGGCGAGCGACGCCAAATTCGGCTTCTACGAATTCAACCGCCGCGCCGGTGACTTTGCGATGGCCGCCGCGTTGGTCACTTACCGCATTGTTGGTGGCAAGATCGCCGAAGCGCGCGTCGGCGTCGGCGGCGCAGAAAGCGCGCCGCGCAGAATCAGCGAAGCCGAAGCCGCGCTGAATGGCCGGACACCGGACGACACCGCCTTCCACGCGGCGGCGGAAGCCGCGAGCGACACCGTCGATCCGCTGGAAGATCATCAGACCGATGCCGCCTATCGCCGCGATCTGGTGCGCGCGGTGGTGCGTCGCGCGCTGGAGCATTCATGCGCATGATCCCGAAAAGTGGGCACCGGTTTTCGGTTAAGATCATGCGCAAGGAAAAAAGCGTATGAGCGCTCACGAAACCAGAGGCTCGACAGGCGCCGGGCTGAAATGGGTCGGCCGCGCCATCAGGCGGCTGGAAGACCCGGCTCTGGTGACGGGACAGGGCCACTTCACCGCCGATCTTGCCGCCACGCATTGGGTGCGCTTCGTGCGCAGCCCGAATGCGGCCGGAAAAATCGAGAGCATCAAAGCGCCTGACGGCGCGCTGGTCATCACCGCCGCCGATCTGACGAGCGTGAAGAAGATCACGCCGATGCTGCACAAGTTCAATTACCGGCCGGTCGCCCAATCCATTCTGGCCGACGGCGTTGTGCGCTATGTCGGCGAAGCAATCGCCGCCGTGGTAGCATCGAGCGAAGAAGACGCCGAGGACACCGCCGATCTGGTTGAAGTGAATATCAGCGAGAGCGCGCCGCTGGTCGACGCGCGCGACGCGCTGGCGCCCGGCGCGCCGCAAATCCACGCCGAGGCGCCCGGCAACGTCATCCTCAAGGGCGAGATCAAGACCGCCGGTTTCGACGACGTTTGGGCCAGCGCGGCGAAGATCGTCAGGATCGATGCGCGCTCGCACCGGCAGAATGCGACGCCGATGGAAGCGCGCGCCGCGCATGCCGCCTATGACAAGGCAAGCGGCCGCGTGACGCTGACCTGCACCACGCAGATGCCGCATCTGATGCGCACGGCCATCGCCGATCTCCTCGGCATGCGCGAATCCGATTTGCGGGTGATCGCGCCCGATGTCGGCGGCGGCTTCGGCCAGAAGATGTCGCTGTGCGCCGAATATGTGCTGCTGGTCTGGCTGGCGTGCAAACTGAAAAGCTCAGTGGCCTGGACCGAGGACCGGCGCGAGAACCTGATTGCTTCGTTTCATTCCCGCGATCAGTACATCACGCTGGAAGGCGCCTTCGATGCCAACGCCAAATTGATCGCATTGCGCGCCGATGTCGTTTCCAATGTCGGCGCCTATTCCTGCTTTCCCACCACCAGCGGCGTCGAGCCGTTGATGGCGATGGCGGAAATGCCGGGGCCTTACGACGTGCAGCAGTATCAATGCCTGGCGCGCGGCGTCTTGACCAATACCTGCACGATGGCGGCCTATCGCGGCGTGTCGCGGCCGATCATCACCTTCACGCTGGAACGGCTGATGGACAAGGCTGCCAAGGCCTTCGCACTCGACCCGGTCGATATCCGCCGCCGCAACCTGATCGACAAGTTTCCTTACACGTCGGCGACCGGCCTCATCTACGACGAGGCCACTTATAGGCAGACGCTGGAGATGGCGGTGCACGAGATCGACCTGCCGGCATTCCGCGCGCAGCAGAAAGAAGCGCGCAAGCAGGGCCATTATCTCGGCATCGGCTTTGCCACCTTCTCCGAGCGCACCGGCTACGGCAGCCCCGCGTTTGCCGCGCGCGGCATGGCGATCACGCCCGGCTGGGAGACGGTACACGTCAGCGTCGATCCGTCGGGCTTCGTCGAAGCGCGGATCGGTTCGTCGCCGCACGGTCAGGGCCTGCGCACGACTCTGGCGCAGATCATCGCCGACGAGCTCGGCATTCCGCCCGACCTCATCAAGGTCGTGCATGGCGACACCGATACGGCGCCTTACGGCTGGGGCACCTTCGCCAGCCGCTCGCTGGTGATTTCCGGCGGCGCCACCTTGATCGCGGCGCGCAAGGTGCGTGCCAAGCTGATCAAGATCGCCAGCCATATGCTGGAGGCGGCAGAAAGCGACATCGTGCTGGAAGACGGCCAGGCCAAAATCGCCGGCACCGACCGCTCCGTCACAGTCGCTGCAATGGCCCGCGAAATCTACACGCAGACGCACCGCTTCAAGGGCGAGCTTGAGCCGGGCCTGTCGGAGAGCGGCACCTACGATCCGCCCGGCACGTTTTCCAATGCCTGCCATGTCGCGATTGTTCAACTCGATCCCGAGACCGGCTTCGTCAAGGTCGAGCGCTATCTGGTGGCTGAGGATGCCGGCCGCATCATCAATCCGATGATCGCCGACGGCCAGGTGCATGGCGGCATTGCGCAGGGCATCGGCAATGCGCTGCTGGAAGAAATCGTCTACGATTACGATGGCGGCGTTCTCACCGCCAATCTCGCCGACTACATGCCGCCAACCGCGCATGAGATGCCGCATGTCGAGCTGCATCACATGGAAACGCCGTCAACGCAGTCGATTACCAAGGCCAAGGGCCTGGGCGAAGGCGGCACGATCGGTGCGCCGGCCGCCGTGCTCAACGCCATCAACGACGCGCTGACCCCGTTTAACGTCGAGATCGACATCATACCGGCGACGCCGCAGCGGATACGGGCGGCGTTGCGCAAGGCCGAGCAAGCCGCAAAGAAAACAGCATGACCAACAAGACCGCCCTTACGCTCACTATCAACGGCCGCGACCATGCCATCAGCGTCGAAGCGCGGCGCACTCTGGTCGACGCGATCCGCGAGGACTGCGGCCAAACCGGCACGCATATCGGCTGCGAGCACGGCATCTGCGGCGCCTGCACCGTGCTTGTTGACGGCGAGCCGGTACGCTCCTGCCTGATGTTCGCCGTGCAGGCCGAGAGCAAAAAGATACGCACGGTCGAAGGGCTGGCCGATGGCGACACGCTGCACCCGATGCAACAGGCCTTCATGGATCATCACGGCCTGCAATGCGGCTTTTGCACACCGGGCTTCCTGATGCTGGCGGTCGGCGTCTTGGAACGCGAGCCCAACATCAGCGACGACGACCTGCTCGACGTGCTGTCGTCGAACCTGTGCCGCTGCACCGGTTATCAGAACATCATCAAGGCCGTGCGCGCGGCGGCAAAAGAGATGCGCGGGAAATGACCGCCCCGGCCAAATTCGTCGGCCGCTCCGTTACGCGCCTCGAAGACCGGCCGTTGCTTTTGGGCCAGGGCCGCTTCGCCGCCGATGTGTCCTTTCCCAGCCACTGGCACATGCGCGTGGTGCGCTCGCCCATAGCGCACGGAAAACTGCGCGGCATCGACGCCAGCGCCGCGCTCGCTTTGCCCGGCGTGCATGCGGTGTGGACCTATAAAGATGTCGCACACATCCCGCCGATCCCGTTTCGCCTCACCGGGCTGAAGGAACTTGAACCCTATCGCCAGACAGTATTGGCGAAGGATTATGTGCGCTATGTCGGCGAGCCGGTCGCCGTGGTTTTCGCTGCCGATCAATATGTCGCCGAGGACGCCGCCGAACTGGTCGAACTGGACATCGAGCACCTCGCTCCGGTGCTTGATGCCTCCGGCGATACCGGTCCGTTCGACGACACGCATGGCACCGAGCCGAGCGTGATCCGCAAAGGCTATGGCGACGTCGATGCGGCGTTCAAGGCGGCGCACGCAATCATCGCGCTGACGCTGTCGACCGGCCGCCATTCCGGCGTGCCGATGGAGACGCGCGGCGCTATCGCCCGTTATGACGCGGTACGTGACATTCTGGAAATGCACGGCGCCGCCAAGGTGCCATGGTGGAACCGCGACCACATCGCGCAAATGATCGGCCGCACCCGCGACAACATGCACCTCTATGAGGGCCATGTCGGCGGCGGCTTTGGCATTCGCGGTGAAATCTATCCCGAAGATGTGCTGGTCTGCGCCGCGGCGCTGGCCTTCAAGAAGCCGGTCAAATGGATCGAGGACCGGCGCGAGCACCTGATCGCCGCCAATCATTCACGCCAGCAGCAACACAATGTCCGCGCCGCCATCGATGCCGAAGGTCACATCCTCGCCATCGACAACGAATTCTTTCACGACAACGGCGCCTATATGCGCACGCATGCGGCGACCGTGCCCGATCTTGCCGCTGCCATGCTGCCGGGCCCTTATCGCGTGCCGGCCTATCGCGCCATCGGCCACATTCGCCTGACCAACAAGACGCCATGCGGCACTTATCGCGCGCCGGGGCGTTACGAGTCGACCTTCGTGCGCGAGCGGTTGATGGATGCGATCGCCGCGCATGTCGGCATCGACGGCATCGAGATCCGCCGCCGCAATCTGATCGCCAAGACCGAGATGCCGTACGATCTGCATCTCGACACGCTCGGCACGCATATTGTCTATGACTCCGGCGATTATGCGCTGCTGCTCGACAAGACGCTTGCGCTGGCGGACTGGACGACGCTTCAGGCCGAATTGAAGAAACGTCGCGCGTCTGGCGAAAAGGTCGGCGCCGGCGTTGCCATGTTCGTCGAGAAAAGCGGACTCGGGCCGTCCGACACCGTGCGTGTCGATGTAAAGAGCGACGGCAAGATCGAGGTCGTCACCGGCGTCGCCTCCATCGGCCAGGGCGTCGAGACGGCGATGGCGCAGATCGCTGCCGACACGCTTGGCGTCGATTACACATCGATCAACGTCGTACATGGCCAGACCGACCGCATCGATACCGGCTCAGGCGCCTTTGCCTCGCGCGTCACGGTGATGTGCGGCGAAGCCACCCGGATGGCGTCGGTGAAATTGCGCGACAAGGCGCTGCGACTTGCCGCCGAGCTGATGCAGGCCGACGCCGGCGCGCTCGATATGATCAACGGCGAGATCGTCCGCCGCAGCGGTACAGGTGCGTCGATGACGCTCGCCGAACTGGCGCAGGCGCGGCCCGGCGAACTCACCGCCGAGGACACCTTCCTGTCGTCGCACATGGTCTACCCCTACGGCGTTCATATTGCGATGGTGAAGGTCGACGCCGACACCGGCGCGGTGGCGGTCGAGCGCTACGTCATCGGCTACGACGTCGGAAAAGCCGTCAATCCGCGGCTGGTGGAGAGCCAGATTGCCGGCGGGCTGGCGCAAGGACTGGGCGGCGCTCTGCTCGAGGAGTTCGTCTATGACGACCACGGCGAACCGCTCTCCGTCACCTTCGCCGATTATCTGATGCCGACCGCGCGCGAGGTGCCGGCGGCGTCCATCCTCATTACCGAGGATGCGCCGAGCCCGCTCAATCCGATGGGCCTGAAGGGCGCCGGCGAAGGCGGCGCCAATCCTGTCGGCGCGGCCATCGCGTCTGCCATCGACGATGCCTTGCAAAGCCCCGGCGCGATCTCCGCATTGCCGGTGACGCCGCAGCGGCTCAAATTTCTTTTGAAGGATATCGGATCACGCTCGCGCGGGCGCTAGGCGTTGTCGCCGAAGCGTTGCCGGTAGGCGCCGATATAGGCCTGCGCCGCGGGCCCGAGATGGCGTCGCGTCAATGCGATCAGATCGTCGCGGCGGGAATGCCGCAGCGCCTCGATCATTTCGACATGGTCGCGGCGCGTGGCGTTCAGCGACGCCGGATTGGCATGCGCGTATGAGCGAATGCCGGAAACCTTCTGCGCCAGATATTCGATCGTTTCGATCAGGCAGCGGTTGCCGCACAGACCGAACAGCGCGCGATGGAAATGCACATTGGTGTAGAATACGCCGAGCAGATCGCCGGCATCGACCGCCTTGCTGTGCTCGCGCTGCAAGGCCTCGAGCCGCTCGATGTCATCCTTCGGCACCGGGAACGGCAGGATGCGCACCGCCATGACCTCAAGTTCTTCGCGCACGCCGTATATCTCCGTCACCTCTCGGGGGGTGAGATCGCGCACGATCGCGCCGCGATTAGGGATGCGCTGGACGATCCCCTTCTTCTCCAGCTCGAACAGCGCCAGCCGGACATCGCCGCGGTGCGTGTTGAAATGCACGCACAGGTCCTGCTCGACGAGACGTTCCCGCGGATGGCGCCGGCCGAGCACGATGTCTTCTTCCAGCTTTCGCGTGATGCGGCTGACGATGGACGGCTCGCGCGCGCTATCGAACCTTGCCGGGACTTCGGCGGGCGCTTTTGCCGCGACTTTGCGCGCGGCCGGCTTTCTCGATGCTTTCGACGTCGCCATGGACCGTAAATTGCCACCCGTCCGGATAGTATACAATCTTAAAAACTATCTTGTGAACAAAATCGGGCTGGGTGATAATGTCGCGTCGCGCCTTCGCGGGCGCGCAAAATAAGAGCCGATAACAGCGGCAATCACACGGGAGGATATAATGTCCGTTTCACGGTATCTGCCGCTTTCGCGCGGCATTCTGCTCGGCGTCGCGCTGGCGCTGTCATCGACGGCGGCCGTCGCGCAAAATCGCGCCTTCACCTTCGCCTACGACCAGCCGAAGACCAGCGGTTACGGCGTCGGCGCCGAAATGTTCAACAAGAAATTGATGGACCTGAGCAAGGGCACGCTCTCGATCAATCAGTATCCCGGCGCCCAGCTTGGCACCGAAGCGCAGACCCTGCAAAAGGTGCAGACCGGCGACATCGACTTCGTGCTGATGTCGACCGCCAACGCCTCGACCGCGCAGCCGGAATCGGGCGTGTTCTCGCTCCACTTCATCTTCCGGGACGAAAAGCACAACATCAAGGTTCTCGGCGATCCGGCCGTGATCGCGGCGATGAAGGAGCTGTACGCGGCCAAGATGAAAGGCGCGCACATGATCGGCCTCGGCTCGCAAGGCCTGCGCCACATGTACGGCAAGAAGGGCGTCGAGAAGGTCGCCGACATCAAGGGCCTGAAGATCCGCGTCCAGGCCACCGTCACCGAGGACACCTTATTCCCGGCCTACGGCGCGCAGGTCGTGCATATGCCGTTCGGCGAAGTCTATACCTCGCTGCAAACCGGCGTGGTCGATATGGCCGAGAACGGCATCAACAACTATCTCATCAACAAGCACTATGAAGTGGCCCCCGTGCTGTCGCTGACCGAACACGAGGCCAACGCCTCGGTGCTGTTCGTCAGCGACAAGGTGTGGTCGAGCCTTTCCGCCGACCAGAAGAAGTGGGTGCAGGCGGCCGCCGACGAAGTCAGCCAGAAAGAGCCGACCGAAGCCTTCCGCCTCGAACACGAAGCGCTGGCCAAGCTCGAAAAGATCGGCGTCAAGGTCGTCAAGACCGTCGACAAGAGCGGCTTTGCTTCGATCAGCAAGCCGATCCAGGACAAGCTGGCCAAGGACCTCGGCCCCAATGCTGTGAAAGTTCTCGAACTCGTCCGCAACGTAAAGTAATCGGTTCACTCGCGGGACGGAGAAGCAATCGTTTCTCCGTCCCGAACCTTATCCAGTGCCAGACGAAAGATTGCTCATGCCTCGATTCAACGGGCTGGTCTTGCAGGAGCAGCGCCATCTGAAATGGCCCGCGCTCGATATGCTCGAACAGATTCTGATGGTGCTGTGCGGCATCGCCATTACCGGCTTCTGCATTTTGGTGATGTGCGACATCGTCACCCGCACGCTCGGCGCGCCCTGGCTCTGGCTCCAGGAAGTGACGATGACCTTCTTCATCTATGGCATTTTCATCGGCGTTGCCGCGGCAACCCGCCGCAACGACCATCTGTATCTCGCCGTGCTCGCGGAATCATTGACCGGCAACCGCCGCCTGTTTTTCGAAATCTCCAACCGCCTGGTCGTGCTCGCCGTCGCGGTTTGCATGATCTATTTCGGCTATCTCAACTTCCTCGACGGCTTCAAGAGTCTGCGCATGCCGTCGATGACGCCGCTGGCGAGCTTCTACGCCGCCATTCCGCTGTGTGGAATTCTGGTGTCGCTTTTCACGGTCGAACAGATCGTTAACGGCTGGAAGAACGGATTCGCAGACCCGAAGAATGCGCGCCACCACGAAAGCCTGGGGAGTGAAGTGCTGTGACCACCAATGGCGCGTTGATCTTCCTGATGGGATTTCTGTTCCTGTTCCTCGGCTATATGGGTGTGCCGGTCGCGTTCGCGCTGATCGGCTCGGTGCTGGTTGTGACAGCCTTCACCTCTGTCAGCATCGCTTCAATGATGGCGCAGCTCTTCAACGGCATGGACACCGAGGCGTTGCTGGCCATTCCCTTTTTCCTTCTGGTCGGCGACCTGATGACGTCGTCGAACGTCACCGTCCGCATGATTCGTCTATCGCAGACGATGGTCGGTCATTTCCGCGGCGGCCTGGCCCAGGTCGTGACCTTGTTCAGCCTGTTCTTCGCCGGCATTTCCGGCTCGTCCGCGGCGGACGTTGCCGTTCTCGCCCGCACAGTCGGCCCGGAGATGAGCCGTGAAGGCTACGACAAGGCCTTCACCGCGGCGCTGATCGCATCGGCCGCGACGATGGCCAATCTCATTCCGCCGAGCATCATGGCCGTTGTCTATGGCGCTACCGGAAATGTCTCGATCGGCGGGCTGTTTCTCGGCGGCATCGTGCCGGGTTTGCTGGTCGGCATCGGCTTGATGATCTACAGCCATTTTTTCGGGCCAATCGGCTTGAAGCACAAGCGTGCGACCTTCACGCAGTTTTCCGCCGCAGGCCGGGAAGCCGCCATCCCCCTGGTGATTCCGATCATCATCATGGGCGGCATTCTCACCGGCCAGTTCACGCCGACGGAAGCCGGCGTCATCGCGGTGGCCTATATCGTTTTCGTCGCCATTCCGCTGCTGAACCGCGGCCACCTCGTCAACCTGCCGCGCGACATGGCGATGACCGGCCTACTGTATTCGATCCCGCTGATCACCATCGGCGCGGCGTCGATGTTCGGCTGGATGCTGGCCTATCTGCGCGGGCCGGCCGTGGTGTCGGGCTGGATATCGAATGCAGCCGGCGGCGATCCGTTCATAATCATGTTGCTGCTGGTGGCGCTGTTCATCGTCGTCGGCGACTTCATCGACGCCATCCCGGCGATCATCATCTTCATGCCGATCATCACCGACCTGACGGTGAATTCCTCGATCAATCCCGTGCATATGGGCGTCGTCATAATCGTCACACTGGCGTTCGGGCTGATCACCCCACCCTACGGGCTTTGCCTGCTGATGGCTTCGAAATTCATCGGCATTAAGTTCAGCAAGGCGATGTTCGCCTCGCTGCCGATCTATATCGTCTTCTTCGCGGCCATCGCGTTCTGCATCTTTTTCCCGGAAGTCGTGTTGTGGCTGCCCAAGCATCTGTTGCCCGAATCGGTCGGTTGCTTCAAGAATCCGAGCGGAGCGGGTTATCTCTGTCCCTGATCCGGCAATCGCCGCGGCCGCACTCGTTATATTGCCTCTATGGAATCGACCATGATCGAGCAAAGCGCGCCAAAGCTGAAGGCGCCGCGCAATTCCTGCGACTGCCACATACATATCTACGATGCCAGCTATCCCACGGCGAAGACCGCCCGGGTGCTGCCGCCACCGGCATCGGTTGAGCAATATCTCGCGGCGCGCAAGAATCTCGGCATCGAGCGCACGATCGTGGTGCAGCCTTCGGCCTATGGCACGGACAATTCGCTGCTGCTCAAGAGTATGGGCCAGATCGGGCAAGGCGCGCGCGGCATCGTCGTCCTCGACGACACGGTCACGAACGCGGAACTGGACCGCATGCACAAGCTCGGCGTGCGCGGCATCCGTTTCTTCATGCTCGGCGGCGCGCCGTTGCCTATCGAACTGATGGAGCCGATGGCGGCGCGCGTGGCGCCGTTCGGCTGGACCGTGAACTTCCAGGCCGACGGCCGCCAGCTCGCCGATTTCGAGGCGCTGCTAAAGCGGCTGCCGACCACCATCACCATCGATCATGTCGGCAAATTTCTCGAACCGGTCGAGCCGGATCATGTCGGCTTCAAGGCGCTGTTGCGCCTGATCGACACCGGCAAGGTCTGGTACAAGCTGGCCGCGCCGTATGAGACCTCAAAGGTCGGCCCGCCGTTTTATGACGACGTCGGCAGGCTTGCCAAGATTCTGGCGAAGCACGCGCCCGAGCGCGGCCTGTGGGCGAGCAACTGGCCGCATCCGAACGCCGCGGAACGCACGCCGCAGGACGCCTGGATGCTCGACATGCTGCTCGACTGGGTGCCGGACGAAAAAACCCGCACCAGGATATTGGTCGACAATCCGGCGAAGCTGTACGGGTATTGATCAGCCGTCATACCCCGCGAAGGCGGGGTATCCAGCGCTTCGCATTCGCATCGCAGATAGGGCTGGATCGTCCGCTTTCGCGGGCGATGACGGTGTGGGGCTAACTCAGCTTCTTCAACAGCTCACACACAACCAGCCGCTCCTGCTCGCTGAGCGGGGCAAGCGTCGCCGCGGTAATCTCGGCGGCCACCACCGTCGCCGCCTTGGTCACCTCGCGGCCGCGCTCGGTCAGCGCCACGGCGCGGCGGCGGCGGTCGGTCGGGTCGGCAAGCGCCGTGACGAAGCCGCGTATGCTGAGACGATCGACCACGCCTTTGATAGTGGCGGCGTCGAGATAAATCAGCCGGCCGAGATGGTTCTGCGAACAAGGCCCGACTTCGTACAATTTAGCGAGCGCGGCGAACTGCGTTTGCGTCAGGCCCTCGATCATGCGCGACATGAAGATCGAAGTGTGCCGCTGCATCGCGACCCGCATCAGGAAGCCGGCCTGCGCGTCGAGCACATAGCCGGTAGCCGGCTCGGCCGGTGGCGTGATGACCTTCAATTTATCGCGCGGCATTCCTGACCTCTTCCAGTTGGCAAATCATGACCGGGAATGTGCCTGCGCGAAAGCCCCCACCCGCGCAATTTCTCAGACCGTCAAATAAGTGCGTTGAATCTCGGGACTGCCGGACAGTTGCGCCATCGTGCCCTGCCACTGGATCTGGCCCTTTTCCAGCACATAGACCCGGTCCGACACCAGTTGCGCGAAATGGATGTTCTGTTCGGACAGCAGGATCGACAGGCCTTCCTTTTTCAGTTCGATAATGGTGTTGGCCATCTGCTCGACGATCAGCGGCGCGACGCCTTCCGAGGGCTCGTCGAGCAGCACCAGCAACGGATTTCCCATCAGCGTGCGGGCGACGGTGAGCATCTGCTGTTCGCCGCCGCTCATGCGGCCACCCGCGCGATGCGGCATTTCGGCGAGATTGGGAAACAGCGCGAACAGCCGCTCCGGCGTCCATGACGGCGCGGCCGCGCCATCGGGAAATTCGCGCGGCGGCTGGCGGCCGATGTCGAGATTTTCCATGACCGTCAGGTCGGAGAAGATGCGGCGGTCTTCCGGCGTAAAGCCCAGGCCGCGCCGCGCGATCTGGTAGGGCTCCAGCCGCGAGATGTCCTCGCCGCTGAAGGTGACCGTGCCCTGGCGCTGCCCGATCAGGCCCATGATCGCCTTCATCGTCGTCGACTTGCCGGCGCCGTTGCGGCCCATCAGCGCCACCACTTCGCCGCGGCCGACTTCGAATGTCAGCTCATAGAGGATGCGCGCCGCGCCGTACCAGGCGCTGAGATTCTCGACGGAGAGCATGGCATTGCTCATGCGGGAGCCCCCGCGAAGGTCTTGCCGGTGCCGAAATAGACTTCGCGCACCTGCTCATTGTCGCGGATCGCCGCGGCGTCGCCGTCGGCGATCAGCCGGCCGCGCGCTAGGACGACAATGCGGTCGGCGAAGGCGAACACGACATCCATCGAGTGCTCGGTGAACAGCACCGAAATACCGCGCTCAACCACCAGCCTTTTGACCAGTTCGATCAGGCCGTGCCGCTCGCTTGCGCCCATGCCCGCCGTCGGTTCGTCCATCAGCAGCAGCTTCGGATCGTTGGCGAGCGCGATGGCTAGTTCGACGCGCTTGACGTCGCCATAGGCGAGTTCGCGGCTCGGCCGGTCGGCGGCGTCCTGCATATTGACTTGCGCCAGCAGGTCGAGCGCCCGCTCTCGATGGTGCGAGGCCGCCGGACGCCAGAGACGATAGGTCTCGCGCGTGTGCGAGATCAACGCCATCTGCACATTCTCGATCACGGTCATCGAGCCGAAAGTGGCGGCGACCTGAAAAGTGCGGCCAACGCCGAGCCGCCAGATGTCGCGCGGCGCCAGACCTGCGATGTTCCGGCCCTCGCATAGAATTTCGCCCGCGTCGGGCGCCAACTGGCCGTTAATCATGTTGAAGCAGGTCGACTTGCCGGCGCCGTTCGGCCCGATCATGGCGAGGAATTCGCCCTTGCCGATCTCGAAGCTGACGTCCCGCACCGCGTGTACGCCGCCGAAGGATTTTGTGAGACCGCGCAATTCCAAAACGCTTGGATTAGAGGCGCTCATGTGCGCCCTCCCACTTTGCGCCACAGCGCGGCAAAGGCGCCGACGATGCCTTGCGGGAAAGCCAGAACCAGAACGAGAATGATCGCGCCCATCAGCGCGCGCCAGTATTCGGTCTGGCGCATCACCGTGTCCTGCAACACCGCGAACACCGACGCGCCGACGATCGGCCCGGTCAAGGTCTGCACCCCGCCCAGCAGCACCATCACCAGGCCGTCGATGGAGCGGTTGATGTGGATAGTCTCCGGCGAGATCGAACCCTTGGCGAAAGCGAACAGGCCGCCGCCAATGCCGCACACAAGGCCGGCTATGGCGAAACCGAGCCAGTGCACCCGCTTGACGTCGATGCCAATGGCTTCGGCGCGCAGCGGTGAATCGCGTCCGGCGCGCATGGCGTAGCCGAACGGCGCGAACAGGAAGCGGCGCAGTAGCAGCACGGCGATAGCCGCCAAGACAAGTGTAAGCAGGAAATAGACCCACGCTTTGTCGAAAGGCGGCGGCGGCCAGACGCCGATGACGCCGTTACTACCGCCGGTGAAGCCCTCCCACTGAAACACCGCGGCCCAGACGATTTGCGCGAAAGCAAGCGTCAGCATGGCGAGATAGACGCCGGACAATCGCACTGCGAACCAACCGAACAACAGCGCGCCGCCGAGTGCCAACAAGGGAGCGGCGACAAGCGCCGCGCCGAACGGCAGACCGAGCCATTTCACCAGCAGCGCCGCGCCGTAAGCGCCCAGGCCAAAATAGGCGGCGTGGCCGAACGAATGCATGCCGCCCGGACCCATGATGAAATGCAGCGAGGTGGCGAAGATGATCGCAATCAGCACGTCGATGCCGAGCACCAACAAATAGGGCGAACCTTGGGCCAAAAGCGGCAAGCACAGCAGCATCGCCAGCACGACCGCGCCGAGCACCTTCAGCAAAGTCGTAGCCGGACGGATCGGTTCTTCCGGCTCGGCGATCGAGCGCACCGCGCCTTGCGCCTTGCCGAGCAGCCCATAGGGGCGCGCGATCAGCACCACCGCCATCACCAGGAATTCGGCGACCAACGTGAACTTGGAGAAATTGATGGTTATGAAGCCGAAATCGACGACACCGATGCCGACGCATAGCGCCTTCACTTCGGCGATGATGACGGCGGCGAGATAGGCGCCCGGGATCGAGCCCATGCCGCCGACCACCACGACGACGAAGGCGTCGCCCAGCGCGATCAGGTCGGTGGCGAGATTGGCCGGTTCGCGCGCGATCTGCAACGCGCCGCCAAGCCCGGCGAGCGCGGCGCCGAGCGCGAACACCGAGGTGAACAGGACGGCCTGATTGACGCCGAGCGCGCCGACCATTTCACGGTCCTGCGTCGCCGCGCGGATCAGCCGACCGAAGCGCGTGCGCGCCAAGGTCAGATGCAATGCCAGCAATACCAGAGGCCCGATGACAATCAGGAACAGGTCGTAGCTCGGCAGGCGGCGGCCGAGGATTTCGATGGCGCCGCGAAAGCCGGGCGCGCGCGGGCCTAGGAGATCGGCCGGACCCCACAGCCACAGCGCGGCATCGTTGATGACCAGCACCAGCGCGAAGGTTGCGAGCAGCTGGAACAGTTCCGGCGCGCGGTAGATCCGCCGCAGCAGCAAGACTTCGATCAGCGCGCCGATGACGCCAACGATCAGCGCCGTCGCAATGATGCCGCCCCAAAAGCCGGTGACGCCGCCGATCTTCGTCGCGAACGAATAGGCGATATAGGTCCCCAGCATATAGAGGGACCCGTGCGCCAGATTGACGATGCGGGTGACGCCGAAGATCAGCGATAGGCCGGCCGCGATCAGAAACAGACCGGACGCGGCGGATAGCCCGTTGAGGACCTGAAACAGAAAGGCGTTGAGGGTCATGGCCTGCTCTTATCCCTCCCCCGGACGGGGGAGGGATAAAGCGAGTTCGGGAAGTGGATCAATCAATCCGCCGACGGACGCAGCTTCTTGGTGTCGGCATCGTTCGGCAGCACGGATGCACCATCGACATATTTGAAGTCGACCATGGTGCCCTTGCCCTTTTCCAGCGCCAGCTTGCCAACGTACGCGCCCATCGTCGCCTGATGGTCGCTGGCGCGATACTGGAAAGCGCCGAACGGACCGGCGACGGTCAGGCCTTTGAACGCCTCGACCAGCTTCTCGGTGTCGGTCGAGTTGGCCTTGGCAAGGCCCGCCGCTACCGACTTGATGGTGGTGTAGCCGACGATCGAGCCGAGCCGCGGATAGTCGTTGAACTTCTTCTGGTACGCGGTGAGGAAGGCGACATATTCCGGCGTCTTGATCTTGTCCCAGGGGAAACCGGTCGCGGTCCAGCCGACAGGCGTTTCCTCGCCAAGCGGATCGAGATATTCCGGCTCGCCCGACAGGAGGCTGACCACCGCGCGGTTCTTGAATACGCCACGGGTATTGCCTTCACGCACGAACTTGGTGAGGTCGGCGCCGAAAAGGACGTTGAAGATGGCGTCCGGCTTGGCGTCGTCGATGGCTTGCGCCACCGCGCCGGCCTCGATCTTGCCGATCGGCGGCGCCTGCTCGGTGACGAACTCGACGCCGGGCTGCGCCTTCTTCAGCATCTCCTTGAAGGTCGCGGCGGCCGACTGGCCGTATTCGTAGTTCGGATAGACGATCGCCCAGCGCTTGGCGTTCGCGCCAATCGCCGCCGGCATCAGCATCGCCGTCTGCATGTAGGTCGAGGCGCGCAGCCGGTAAGTGTACTTGTTGCCGTCGGCCCAGGTGATCTTGTCGGTCAGCGGTTCGGAAGCGAGGAAGAACACCTTCTTCTGGCCGGCGAAATTGGTCACCGCCAGACCGATGTTCGACAGGAACGTGCCGGTCAGCATAACCACGCCTTCGCGCGTCACCAGTTCCTCGGCGACGCGCACGGCTTCGCCGGGATTGGCGCCGTCGTCGCGCACGACCAACTCGAGCTTCTTGCCGAGCACACCGCCTTTGCCGTTGATCTCTTCGAGCGCCAGCTCCATGCCGCGCTTGTAGGGCTCAAGGAAGGCCGGCTGCGCCTTGTAACTGTTGAGTTCGCCTATCTTGATGGTGTCCTGCGCGAAAGCCGGCGCGGTCAGAACAGCCGTGGCCAAAGTTGCGAAAGCAAGAACGCGATGCGTGGGTCTCATAACAAACCTCCCTGCGGAGCGGCGACCGCGCCAATGCGGAAAGCCGCGTGTCCAAAATCGAATTTCGTGTCGTGCGGCCGAGTGTTTGTACGCAAATAGTCCAACTGCAGCGCGCCTCTTGTCAAGCAAGGCCTATGACACGAAATGCGGCACGACAGCGCATTTTGTTTGCATAGTCCTTGTTCTTAAAACTCAACTCCATGTTTGCACGCGTCCTAAAATATCGGCCGCATGTTTTTACGCTTTCGGCCGATCGCGGAAGCGATCCATCAGGGCCTTGTCCTGCCCGCCGTCGATTTCGATCATGGTGCCGTTGACCATTTCCATCATCGGCGACGCCAGCATGACAACAAGGTTGGCGACTTCCTCGACTTCGGCAATGCGGCCCATCGGGATCGAGGCCGGCGCCAGTTTGTCGGCCTGCTCGCGCGGGATTTTCATGTCGCGCGCCATCGCATCGACAAGTCCGGCCCAGCGCTCGGTGCGCACCGGGCCCGGATTGACGGCGACGAAGGAGATATTATCGCGGCCATATTGGCCGGCGAGCGAGAGTGTAAGGTTCTGTCCCGCCGCGTTGGCCGCGCCGGGGCAGATTTCCCAATAGGATGGCTTGACGCCGTCATTGCCAATCAGATTGACGACGCGGCCGCCGCCCTGCTTGACCATGATCGGCAGCGCGTAGCGAAGGCAGCGTACATAGCCCATGAATTTGAGCTGCAGGCCTTTTTCCCAATCGTCCTCGGTGAGATGCTCGATCACGCCGCCGGCGGCCGAGCCGGCATTGTTGATCATGATGTCGATGCGGCCGAGCGCCTTGTGCGCGGATTCGATGAAATTTTTGGCGTCGGCATCTTTCCGCAGGTCGGCGGGGATGGCGACAATCTTGCGGCCGGTCGCCTTGGCGATTTCGGCGGCGGCGGCTTCCAGCGGCTCCTTGCGCCGTGCGCAGATGGCGACATCGACGCCTTCCTTTGCCAATGCCAGCGCAATGCCCTTGCCAATGCCTTCCGAACCGCCGGTGACCAGCGCCGTCTTGCCTTTAAGCTTCAGGTCCATCGAAACTCTCCTTCAGAATTCAAAACCCTTTGTGCGACATCCACCGCCCGGCTTCCACGTTGGCGATCAGATCGGCGAGCGCGGCGTTAAATGCCGCCGGCTCCTCGCTGGTGATGGTGTGGCCGGAACGCGGAATAACGACGAGGCCGGCGGTCGGCACCGTGCGCTTGAGGAAGACGCTGCCTTCGAGGCACCAGTCGTCCTCGTCGCCGACCAGCACCAGCAGCGGCGGCTTGAATTTTTTCAGGTCGGCCTGCATGTCCCACAGCGTCGGCCGCTTCGCCTGCAGATGCAGCATGGTCAGCGCGTGTCCGGTCGCCGAATGCTCGCTCAGCATCTGGACGAATTCGGCATAGCCGCGCGGGTCCTTGTGCTTATGGGTTTGCCGCGTCGCGCCGTCGGCATAACGCGGCGCCATCACCGCCATGCCTTCCTTGGCAAAAGCCTCTCCCGTCGCGCGCGAGGCGGCGCGGGTTTCCTCGACGACTTTCGGATCGGGACTTGAGCCGTAACCGCAACCGGCCGCGGTGACGGAAATGCAACGATCAGGATAATGAATGCCAACATGCAGCGCGGTAGCCGCCCCCATCGAATGGCCGACGACATGCGCCTTGTCGATCTTCAGTGCGTCCATCACCGCGATGACGTCGTCGCGGGCAATGTCCTGACCGTATTTGCTGCCGTCTTCCGGCACATCGGAGGGCGGATAACCGCGCTGGCTATAGGTGACGCAGCGGTGCGAACGGGAGAAGTACCGCATCTGCGGCTCGAAGGTACGGTAGTCGCCGGCATATTCATGCACGAAGACAATGGGGAAGGCTTCGGCCGAGCCTTGCCCTGCCTCTTCGACATACAGCCGGGTCCCGTCTGGCGCGCAAATATGCGGCATCGTCCCCCCAACAGAAATGCTGGAATTAAATTATATGCACGCAAATGATTTTTGGTAAAGCCCGATTTGCGGGGCGTCCGCCATTTAGATCAACCCACGCAGCGCCAGATGGGCGCCGAGCGCCAGCAGTCCGATAAAAAAGATCAGCCGGAATGTTTCCGGCTTGATGAGGCCGCGCACCAATTGCCCGAGCGCCATGCCGACGGCCGCAACGACGAGGCCGACCACCGATGGCCAGACAAGCGACGTGGTCATCTCGCCGGCATGCGACAAGGCGATCGCCAGGGTCACAGTGGAGACCGTGAAGGAAATGCCGAGCGCCTGGACCAGCCGGTCGCGCTCCAGTTTCAGCGCGGTGATGTAGGGAACTCCGGGAATTGCAAACACGCCTGTTGCGACCGTCACCGCGCCGGTGACGATGCCGACCAGCAGGCCGAGCCAGACTTCGGTGCGCGGCGGCACCGAGAAATGCACCTTGAACAGACCCAGCAACGCGTAGACGGCGAGCGCGACGCCGAGCCACACGGTCGCCTGGCCGCTATTGCTGGGCGGCAATAGCACCGCGCCGATGAAGGTGCCAATGCAGACGCCGAGCAGCAGCGGCCACATCCGCTTCAGCAGGATCAGAAAGGCGCCGCCGGCGATCGCCTGCCAGATATTGGTGACCAGCGACGGCACTATCAGAATCGCGGCCGCCTGCGCCGGCGACATTACCAGGCCGAGAAGGCCGATGCCCACCGTCGGCAGCCCCATGCCGATAACGCCCTTGACGAGACCGGCTAAAAGAAACGCGCCGGCGACGGCGAGGAGAATGGGCAGTGAATCCACGGTGCGGTCTTTCCTTTGGGCGACGGACCATGGCCGATGCCGTGACGCTTCACAATGCGCCAGCGCGCAAGGCTGGGTTTACCCCCGGCGAAGGATGGCCGGGAATCAGCCCCGTCTGATTTTTTCTCGATTCGGTTTTCAGACAGCGCACTTTTTCTTCACCCTCCCCGGTTACGGGGAGGGTCGGCGAACGCAGTGAGCCGGGGTGGGGCGATCGCTCCGCCTAAACACAACCCCACCCGACCCGCCTTCGGCGGGCCACCCTCCCCCACCCAACTCGGGTTCACCCGAGTTGGGTATTTAAATGCCGAAGTCGGATAAATTCGACTTCGGGTGGGGAGGGATAAGAAGTGCAATTGCCTCGCGGCTCACATCACCAATTCAATTTTTAAAAGGCCTACCTGCGCGACGGCGCGATTCATCGCCCGTATTGTTTGAGGCCCCGGGCAGGCCGCCTTCTCTTTTTCTTCCCCGGGCCACAGCCCGAGGGGACGGAGCGCCGCGTGGCGCCACATCTCAATCACGCCCTGGAGAGGCGTGCGCGTCCTTTAGCGAAGGACGCTGCGCCCCGCGGCGCTCCATCGCGGTGTCTTTACGGCGTCCGGGCCGCGCTTCTGGCGGCTAGCTTCCTTAGGCTGCTTCGCACCATCAGCGAGCTCCTCGCGGCAGGTCCTAATGCCCGCGGGCGGGATCCGGCGCCGCCCGGGAGCAAGGAGTGCGTTGGCTCCCTGCCCGCGGGCACCGCGTCCGATCCCACTTCCATGACGCCTCATGACAGCGCCCTCGGCGGATCGGACAACGATGACTATAATCCGCTAGGATTATAAGTCAAGTGTGCCGCGACCACCCGGCCCGACCTTTTATAAGATACTATCTTTACTATCGTTCAATCCGGTATCAGGATGCTGGGATCGGGCGCCGCCAAGAAGCGCCTTTTGAGGGACGAAAGCCATGGCGCGCGAGACGGCAAGGGCACCGGTGCAGATGAGCGGCGAACTGACCGCCCGCATCATGTTCGCCGGCCGCTCGTCGTCCCTGTCGGCGCAGATGGTCGCCCAGGTGCGCGACGACCTGTTCGGCAAAAAGCTCAAGCCCGGCGATTTTCTCGGCACCGAGAAGGACCTCGCTGCCCGCTTCGGCACCAGCCGCATCGTCGCCCGCGACGCCATGCGCACTTTGGAGGCGCTCGGCATCGTCGAGATCCGCATGGGCAAAGGCGGCGGCGCGCGCATCGCGCACGGCAATCCGCGCCTGTTCGCCGAGGCGCTGGCCGTGCAGCTCGACCTCACCGGCGTGACCCCGGCCGAAGTGATGGACGCGCAGCGCGCCATAGAGACGCTCGGCGCGGAGCTGGCCGCCGAGAATGCGACGGCCGAAGACATTGCGCGCTTGCGCGCGCTTTTGGTCGATGCGCAAGGCGCGATACACGACCTCGATCATTTCACCAAGCTGTCGCGCGATTTCCATCTCGCGGTGGCGGAAGCCTCGCACAACCGCGTCATCGTCGTGCAATTGCTGTCGCTCGAACATGTGTCTTGGCCGCGCCGCAACGTCACCGCGACGCGCAAGCTCGCCGCTCACATTCTCGAGATTCACTCAAAGCTTGCCGACCTGATCGAAATGCGCGACGGCGCGGCGGCGCGCGCGCTGATGGACGATCACGTCAAGATGATCCGCGCCCGGCGCGTCGCCGAGCATGGCCGCTCACACGACACCGACGAACGCTGCTGCTGAATAATAAACACAAGGGAGAACGCCAAATGGCCAAGTTCATCATCGAACCGCATTTCCGACTGCAGGAATGGGTGGCGGAGGAGAAGGACTATTTCAACAAGGAAGGTTTGGACTATGAATTCCGCGAGCTGATGCGCTCGAGCGACGGCAAGCAGCACGACAAGGGCTCGAAAGGCGCGTTCCAGTCCTTCGAGGAAGGCCGCCAGGCTAGCGTCTCCTGCGCCTGTCACTGGACCGTCAACGTCGCCGCCTCCAACGGCCATGGCCGCATGATGACCGACGTCTATTCGGTGGCGCAGGCCGGCATATTCGTGCCGGCGGATTCGAAGATCAAAACGCCGGAAGATCTCGCCGGCGTGCCGATCTCGGTCGGCTATCAGTCGGGCAGCCATTACGCCACGGTGCAGGCGCTCGAGACCTATCTCAAGCCGGAGCAGATCAATCTGAAATACGAGACCGGCATGCTGTTCAAGCGCATGGAGCATCTCATCGACGGCGCGGCGCCTGCCTGCAACCTGTTCAACGGGCCGATGTATCTCGCCGAGCAGCTCGGCTTTCGCAAGGTGATCGACACCACCTTCATGATCGGCACCATGATCCACGGCAATCCGGACCCGGAAGACCTGCGCAAATTCTTCCGCGCGCTGCGCAAGGCGCAACGCGACATCGACCTGCGGCCGGAGCTCTATACGCA
>CAMAUC010000021.1 GCA_945861265.1 Rhizobium sp. Q54
GACGAAATCCTCACCGTCACCCGCCTTGGATTGCCGGTCGAATTGCGCCGGTCGCTGGCCTGCACCAACATCATCGAGAACATGAACGGGACCATCCGGCAGGTCTGCCGCAACGTCAAACGCTGGCGGGACACCAGGATGGCGCTCCGCTGGACCGGCGCCGCCATGCAGGAGGCCGCCAAGGGCTTCCGGCGGCTCAAGGCGCACAAGCAACTGCCGACCCTGCGAGCGGCCCTGCTTGCCCATCAGGTCAAGCATTCCATCAACCCCGATCTTGAACAGCAAGCCAAGGCCGCGTAGCCTGTTCAAACGGCGACGCCTGCCGAGCGAATTTCAACACGGCTCGGGACATTCCCATTAAAATTATTCAAGGCTGCTTGAGCATAACTCCATGGAACCATCGCGATCATCCTCTTCCTTATAACGCGCGCGAGAAAGCTGCCATTCAATACTTTTTACGAGGATTTGCGATATGTGCGGAGAACAGAAACATCCTATTGCACTCGGAGGCCATTCCACACGGGAAGAAGAATCGAATTTTCTTTTATAAGGATAGCAGGAAGCCGCCCCACGATCCGAATAGATACGCGCCGTCGATTACAAGTTTGCGGGCTATCGCCGACTCGATGCGTGTTTTCGCTGAATATGGTTCTGACCTCGCTCGGGTAATACGCGACGCACACTGGATGCAGCAGGAGCTGGGGCTGAAAAACTTGCGGCGGCCATTGCCTTATAGACCGCGACTACCAAAGCCTCTGGCTCCCCAGCGGCTTGCAGACTCCAATCCTCCCAAAGTGCGCTAACGCCGGCATCGATCATCGCGGGCGTGATCTCGGTTTCAGGCGCGCCAGCCTCAGCTACATAATTGGGCTTTTTGTCCTGCGACATGCCCAAAATCTACATTTCGGGCCTTGTGGCGTCAAGGACATAATTGGGTAAAAAGTCCTACAGGAGGTGGCCATGCCATTCAACAAGAAATTCGCGCGGAAAAGAACGAAATCAACCATTCCACCGCGCCCGAATCCAGGCGAGTCGGAAATCGACCGGTTCCGCGCGCAGCACATGGCGCTGGCCGAACGGGTCATCAACACTCGGCATGGCGCGCAGTCGGTCACGATGGATGATGCCGAAAGTCCGTTGGCCTGGCTGGCCCGCCGGCGCGGCCGCGATGGCCGCGTCATGATAGCGCCGCATCAATTCCAGGCGGGCGAACGGCTGCGCGCGGACTTCACGCGGGCTCACATGATGCCCCGCACCACCGCGAATTGGTCGAGCCCCATGTCGTCGGGTCGGCGCGGCGAAGCCGGCAATCGTGCCGGCGATTTCACCGATGCGATGATCGCGTCGCGCCAGCGGGTCAATCAGGCACTCGATGCGGTCGGCCCGGAATTTTCCGGCCTGCTCCTCGATCTATGCTGCTTTCTCAAGGGGCTCGAGGAAATTGAACGCGACCGCGGCTGGCCGGCGCGCTCGGCCAAGATCGTGCTGCAGCTCGGGCTCGACCGTCTGGCCCGCCATTACGGCTATATGGCGCAGGCCAAAGGCCGCAGCGACGCCCCCATTCGGACCTGGCTGGCCGAAGGCGCCGGCTTCAAAGTCGAGTTGGGTTAGGTTGTGGCGGCAAGCGCCGCATTCGCCTCGGCGCGGACGCGTTCGACCATCGAGCGTAACCCGTTCGAGCGTTGCGGCGTCAGGTTTTCGCGCAGTCCGATGCGGTTGAACAGATCGAGAGCATCGGTGGCCAGAATTTCCCGCGCGCCTTTACCGGAATAAAGCGCAATCAGAATCGCGACCAGCCCGCGCACGATATGGGCGTCGCTGTCGCCTTCGAACGTCAGCACTGGACCTTGTGGGCCATCCGGCGCGACGTGACTGATGAGCCAGACCTGGCTGGCGCAGCCCTGCACCTTGTTGGCATCGGTATGGGCGCTGTCGGGCAGGGGCGGCAGCGCGCGGCCGAGTTCGATGACATAGCGATAGCGATCGTCCCAATCGTCGAGCAGGGCGAAATCTTCAACGATGTCGTCGATCCTGGTCATCGGGCTCTGTCATCCGGGCGCGGATATCGCGTGGCCGCCGGCTTTGACCGGCGCACCCGATATATAGGCCGATTGGCGTGGATGACAAAAATAATGGGACAGGGCGAGGCGCCCCGTATCCCGGTTCTAACGGCCGGAGCGGCGCTATCAGGCCGCAGGCCGGTTGGCGCGGGCCTCGCGCCGCGGCGGCAACGGCACCGGCGCATGCCAGGCCGGCTGCAGATCCGCGGGCGTCAAATTGCCCTTCGGCACGCCGTGCCCAATGGTGCCGGTGGCCGAGACCGGGACCACCTTGACGGCGGTATCGGTAGACGGCGCCTTGTCGTTGAGCTTGGCATTGATGAACTCGTAGATCGTGCGGGCGCCCGCCTCGGCTTTATGCCCGATCGCCGTGGCGACCTTGCCGCCAACGACGCAAGCATCCGGCTGGCGGTCGCAAAACCCGCGCGCATCGGAAACCGCGGCGCTTGCCAGCGATACCGCTTGCGTCGCGTCGATCTGTGCATCCAGAGACGGTGTCTTCGCACCGCCGCTCGGCAGCAGCACGCAGACGATGGTCAGCCAGAACCCCATTCGCAACAAAAAGAACATGACCCTACCCATTATCCCCGACGGCTTTTGCGCCGCCTTACGGAAAAAACTAGCAGACAGGCTTGAAGCTGTCCTTGGCAATGCCGCGCAGTTTTTCGCCAGTATTGACGCAAGTTCGCCGCGAATTTTCGTCAAATGCGAGAAATTCAAATTTGAGTAAAATTGTATCGATCTGAAACATCGGGCCTGATAGCAAGGCTTGCGGCCCCGCCCGCATGGTTACCGCGATGGTAATGAATAAAATGCGCGCGCCGATTCCGCGCCGGGCGGCAACACAAACTTCACCATGACAGGCAATTAGCGGCGCAATTCCTTCCGAATGAGCGCCAACGCGGCCGCGCGGCGCCGGCGGACGGCGCTCCTTAGCTTTCGCTTAATCGGGACTGCCGTAGTGTCGCCGAACGAATAATGGGGCGCGTCTGTAAAAAGCGTGAGACAGGGACCGTGAGTTTCCTCACACCAGTGTGGAATTATGTTGATGCGTTAGTGCATCCCGCCGCCAAGCAGGATGCGCTGACGGCTGCGCGGCATCGCGCCTTCATCGCGCCGCGACTGGTCGGCAGTTTCGCCGCTCTCGCCAGCTTCCCGGTCTATATCGCGTTCCGCGGCGTACCGAGCCTTCTCGAAGTCACCGTGTTCGGCTGGCTGATGGCGCCGATCTTGATCGCCTATTTCCTGTCGCGCACCGGCCGGTATGAGAGCGCTCATATCTTGTCGTCGCTGTCGCTGACCGGAATGGTGACCGCGGTTGCTCTCTGCAATGGCGGCATCGGCTCCTTCGCGGCGATCTGGCTGGTGGTGGTGCCGCTGGAGGCCGCCCTGTCGGCCTCGCGCCGTGTTGTCGCCCTGACGTCGATTTTTGTACTGGCCGCCGCCGGACTTCTTCTGGTACTGAGCGCCGCCGACTTCCTGCCGCCGCCAACAAGCCTCGCCAATGGCCATGGCGCGCTGGCCGCGCTCGGCATCGTATCGGCGGCGCTTTATGCGACTGGCCTTGCATTGGGCGCCGAGTCGCTGGCGCGCACGAGTTTCTGGCTGCTCTATGCCGAAGAAGACCGCTACCGGCTGCTGGCGCGCAACATGACCGACGTCATTAGCCGCCACGGCCGCAACGGCGCGGTGTTGTTCGTATCGCCGGCCGCGGAAACATTGTTTGGCGTCGCGCCCGGCGAATTGTCCGGCCACGGCCTGTTCGACCGCGTTCATGTCGCCGACCGTCCGGCCTATTTGACCGCGCTGGCTGACGCTGCGGCGCAGGGCGAAGCGCGATCGGTCGAGTTTCGCATTCGCCGCGACGACAATAACGAGAATCACGCCGCCCGCTTTATCTGGGTCGAGATGCGTTGCCGGCCGCTGGATCAGGCCGGCGACAGGTCGAAGCCGGGCGACCATGAAGTCGTCGCCGTATTGCGCGATGTCAGCGAGCGCAAGGTGACGGAGCAGGCAATCGAGATCGCGCGCGCCGAGCAGGAGCGGGCCAACGCTTCGAAGAGCCGCTTCCTGGCCACGATGAGCCACGAATTGCGCACGCCGCTTAACGCGATCATCGGCTTCTCGGAAATGCTGACCAATGAGGAATTGGTTTTGCAGCCGGCGCGCCGGCTTGAATATGCCAAGCTCATCAATGAATCCGGTCATCACCTGCTGTCGGTGGTCAACGGCATTCTCGATATGTCGAAGATGGAAACCGGCAATTTCGAAATCACCCCCGAGCCGTTCGCGCCGGCCCAGGCCGCGGTCAGCTGCTGCGATCTTCTCGCGCTCAAGGCGCGCGATGCCGGTGTCGAAATCAGGACGCGGATCGCGCCGGATTTGCCGGAGATCGTCGGCGACCGCCGGGCCTTTACGCAGATCCTGATCAATCTCATTTCCAACGCCATCAAGTTTACGCCGCGCGGCGGCCGCATCACCGTCAGCGCCGTGTGCGATGGACCAAAACTCGCGGTCGCTGTCGAGGATACCGGTGTTGGTATCGGCGAATCCGACCTGCCGCGTCTGGGCGAAGCTTTCTTTCAGGCGCGCGCCTCCTATGACCGACGGCATGACGGCTCGGGCCTCGGTCTGTCGATCGTCAAGGGGCTGGTGAAGTTGCACGACGGCGATATCGATATCCGCAGCCGCCTCGGCGAGGGCACGCGCGTGACGGTTCGGTTGCCGATCGATTGCGAAGGCGGCAAGGTTGCGGATCCGATCAAGCTTGTGGCTGAACGCGCCGGCGAATTCGTCGCCGCCGCGAATGTTCTGGTGAAGAAAAGTGCGTAAGCGTTCGAGCCAAACCGCGACAGTCGATACCGAGGAACGCGCTGGCGGGCTTGGCGCGCTTATTAGCCGTTATCCGCGCGAATTCGTCGCGGTTGTGATGGCCAGCGCCGCGGTGCTGGCGATATTCACCAATGCCTTGTTTATGCAGACCGGTCCTCACCCGGCCCCGATATTTGCCGCCAGGCCGTTGCTGGCGACAGCACCGCCCGTCGTGCCGGCGCGATCGCGTGCCGCCGAGCCGGTCACTGCGACCGCTGACGCCCCGATCCGCAATCGCGTGCAGTTGATTGCCGACATCCAGCGCGAACTGACGCGCCGCGGCTTCTATGACGGCATCGCCGACGGTGTCTGGGGCGCCAAGACCGACGCCGGCGCCCGCGATTTTCTGCAAGGCGCGGGACTGCGGATCAACCCTGAGGCCAGTGACGAACTGCTGCGGGCGCTGCTTGCCGCCAAGTCAAAGCCTGCGCCAGCCGCCGCCTCTGTGTCGGCTCCGGTGCGCAACGATCCCATTGCCGATCTGATTGCGCCGTCCAAGCGTGTCCTGGCCATCCAGCGCGCTCTGTCGGATTTCGGCTATGGCCAGATCAAGGCGAGCGGCGCTTACGACCCTGAAACCCGCACGGCGATCGAGAAATTCGAGCGCGACCATAAGCTGCCGGTGACCGGCCAGATATCCGATCGGTTCGTGCGCGAACTGGCCGCCATGACCGGGCGTCCGCTCGAATAATAGCGGCGCCGCCGGTGCTGTGGTATCGATGGCGATGCGATTGAAATCCGGCATTTGGGTCGCGGCCTATGTGCGCCGCTGCCACGTCGAAGGCGCCTTCGCGGCTGTGCGAAAGCGCGGCGCGGACGAAGCCGGCGCCGTTTTCATCAAGATCAACATTCTCGATGGTTCTGGTGTCTTGTATGGACCGGCGCCGCAATCCGCCTTCGATACGGAAATGCCGCTGGATCGCATGTTCACGGTTGTACTCGGCCGCCAGGGACCAGTACCGGAAGCCGATATCGAAGCGCGGTTGCAGCGCGAGATTGGTTTTGATCCCGACTTGTGGATCCTCGAGGTCGAGGACAAGGCCGGCCGGCATTTCCTCGATAACGTGGTGGCCTAACGCACTGACTTGAGGCGCGCCGGCGATTGATCGGACGAGAGTGCGTCCCATACCGGAGCCAACGGGCGCGCCTGTCTCGACGGGCTGTCGCGATAAACCGGTTCATGGATCGCGGCCGGACCATCGCCGGCCGTCTGCCAGATTGACAGCATGCGCGCGGCCGCTTCGCGCGGCAGTGCGTCGAACAGATCGGCGAGGTCGTAGACCTGTTGCACCGATTGGCCGACGGACGGGTTGAGGAACAACAGGATCCGCTGCAGCACGGCGGCCTTCATGCCGAGCGCCTTGGCCGCAACGACAATCGGTTCGCCGGACGGATCGCGCGCCACCCGTTCGGCAAGGTCGACCGGGATGCCGAGCGCGCGCGCGAGGGTACGGCTGAACTCCCGGCCGTTGCGCTGCAAGGCGGCGGTCTCGAGCTTCTCGAAGACGGTGGCGGCCGCTGGCGGTGGAAGGTGCACTGAACTCATCGCCGCCGCATCGAGGTTGAACAGGATCAAGCGGCGTTCTTCGCTGGTCGCCGTAAAGAACAGTTCGACCAGTTCGTCGGTATCGGTGGGCTCCGGCGCGTTGGCAGGTTCAGCGTCCGGGGCGAGCGGCGGCGCGGCGATGCGCCCGAGCCTGGCGAGAACGGCGGCCGGGGCCGCCGGGTATCCGGCAAGGCTCGCGGCAACGGCCATACGGGTCGCGTCGTCAACCGATTCAATCAGGCCAAGCGCCAGCTCGACATAACGGGTGGTTTCATCGCTGCTGTGGGTGGGCTTTTGCACGTACAGGTCGGTCAGGACGCGCAAAAGCGTCGGTCTGACATCGACGCCATCGCGGCAGGCCAGATCGACCAGGCCATCGAGGGAGGGGTACGCGGTTGACTTCATCGAGGCACCAACGCTGCACAACAATCTAGGTCACCACATTAGTGCCGGCGCGTTAGCAGAGCGTTAACCTTGCCGCCCCTTTAATCGACATTGCCGATCCGGCAAGTCCGTGTGCATGGCCCCGAAAAGTGGGGAACCGATTTTCGTCAAAGAGGTCATGCAGTACCAAGTGCGGTTTTTGCGCCGGAACGGAAAGGGGACTGCAATGGGCGAAGTCATCCAATTTCCCGAAGAGGGCAGCTACAGCCGGACCGGCCGCTATATCGACGCCAGTTCCGAGCCGGCAACCGTCATTATCCTTCCGGTCGTCCGAATCGATCGCGGTCCGGACGGGACCAACGGGTCGGAGCCTGACGCGGGCAACAGTTCGGGCCGCAAACGCCGCCGGCGCGTCGCGCGCTGAGCCGTTAAGGACACGATGCGGACATCGCGACAGCCAGCGTCGATCCAGCGCATCTTGCGTCGCCCGTTATTAGCGCTCGCGACGATTTCGCTTCTTTCCGGCTGCGGTCTCGACGGCGATTTCGGCGAGGTCAATCCGGCCCGGGTCAACGACAACATTCACGACTGGATCGGCCGCGACAACGCCGCCGGTAAACCCATTTCACCTTCCGACTTCGCGCTGACGGATGAAGAGCGCGCTTTACGCGATCTTGCCTACCCGCTGATCGAGCCGCCCTACGACCGGCAGACGTGGGGACAAGTCGTGCGCGAGTATGGGCTGTCACGGACGTCGCCATCCGAAGCAGCGGACCGCTCCGCCTACATCAATCATCTGATGGCGATCAACGATCGTTCGCAGTCGACACGCTATGCCCGCTTGCTCGACGACGTTCGCAACGACATGACCCGCCTGCCGCAATTTTACGAGGTGGCCACCAAGGTGATCGACCTCGACGAAAAACGCCGCAAGAGCATGGCCTATGTGTCGGGGCTGGGAGCCCTCGAAAAGACGAATGTGCTCAACCGGATTCGTGAAAATGCCCGTGTGATTGCGCGCGTCGATGCGAGCATGACGCACCGTGCGGCATCCTACCGCTTCGCGCTCGAGCACCTGGTCATCGCGGTGCCATCGCCGCAGGCCATCGAAGCGGAGCGGGCGGTCAATCAATTGCACGCGGAGATCAGCCGCTATCGTGGCCAGCCGACGCCGACCTGGCAGCGCGAGCCGAGCCTGGCCTTTCAACGCTGATTAGCGGCCGCCGCCGGGAGGTGGCGGCGCGAAGCAGCGGGCGCCGGCAATCGCACTTTGCGCCATCGGCATCAGGCCGGGTTCCGCGGCAAGCGCCCGGATGGCGATAATCCCGGTCGTTGTCGGGGACTCGACAATCAGCCGGTCCGCCGCGGTGATGTCTTCGTCTTCCGGCATCTGATTGTGCTGTTCGGCCGTCATCAAATCCAGCTCGACCACACGGCGTCCGGCGGCGCGGTCGTTGATCGCATAGTAGGCAACGTCGTAGCGCGTATAAAACGAGATCGACGTGTAAGCGAGGCTGACCGGAACGGTGAGCTTGAGCGGGCCTTTTGACAGGTCGTACCGGCAAACGGCGCTGGCAAATGCCGGATCCATGAACGTCATCGTCGCATTTTCCGGTCTCGGCAGGGGAATTGGTGTGACCGTATTGACCGGCGCGATCGGCGTCAGCCGCGCATAGGCATCCTGCGTCGCGGTGCGTGGCAAGATAATGATCGTTGCGAGATGCACCACGCCACCGAGCAGGGCGCCGCCGCAAAGCAACAACAGCCACCGGATCACGGGCAGCTCCTGCTGATGATAGCTGGCATCGGCAATTCGCGACCGGCCTTGGTCGAAATGCCGACTGCTGTGTCATAGAACCGCAACACCAATGCATAGCGTTCGATGCCGCCGGTCGGAAGCCAATTGCCGGGATTGGCGCGTGGTGCGACCACGATTTCAAAGCTGCCGTCGGCGTGGCGCACGATTTCCTGGCTGGAGAAGCCGAAGCGTTCGACCGAATTGGCGACCAGACCGCCCTCGGCATTATAGAGCGTCAATGTCCAGAAGCGCGCCGCCGGCGTGACGCCGGACAAGACGACGTCACAGCGCCCGTCGAGCAGCTTGCCGCTATCGTCGGTTTGCGCGGTGAACGAGACACCATCGCCGAGCGCCACCGGCAACTGTCCGGTGCGGGCAATCGTGGCGCGGGCATAGGGGTCGGCATCGGCGGTGCCGGTCTTCGGTCGGGCGGTCCAACTGCCAATGGTCAGCGCGCCGAAGGCGGCGCCGCGCGTCAGCGCAAAATAAGTTGCGCCGAGGCCAACGACCGCGGCGACTGCTAAGGCAAACAGCGTTCCGATAAGCAGTCGCACGTTCGATCCGCTGGCAATGGGAAAGTGTTGATTCGTTTCCGAGAGACTACGCCGCCCGGGAGACGGCTGCTAATCAGTTTCGGCCGCTGAAAGCCTGGCTCTCAAGCGCGGAGGCGAGAGCGGCGCCTTTGGCCGTGGCCGGAGAGGCGTCCGGGATTGGCGCCAGTGCCTGGTTCCTGCGATTGGTCGAGACGGTCGGTGGCAACGGTGTCATGGCGCGGTTGGCGTCGTCCATCATGCGCTCGACGCGGACCAGAATTTCGGCCCCGCGTTTCGACAGGATGGTCGGCCGCGGCGGCGGCTGTTCGGTTGCCTTGCCGCGGGCAACTTTGGCTTCCGGGCGCGCGGCCGGCACCGGAATGCCGGGCAATTGTTTGATTTCGATGCCTTGATGGGCATAGGACATGATGGCGTGCCATGTCATCGCCGGTAGCGCGCCGCCGGTCATCCGGTTGGTCGGGCTGTAATCGTCATTGCCGAACCAGACTCCGCAAACGAAGTTGCCGGTGTAGCCCATGAACCAGGCGTCGCGATAATTGTTGGTCGTGCCGGTCTTGCCGGCCGAGATAATGCCGTCGAGGCGGGCGCGGCGCGCGGTGCCGGCTTCGACGACGCTGTTCATCATTTTGATCATGTCGGCGGCCACGCCCGCCGGCAAGGCACGGTGGGGCTTCGGACCGTCGCGGTCGAAACGCCAGATCAGATTGCCGTCGCCTGTGCGGACTTCAAGAATGGCATGCGGCTTTACCGCGATACCGAGATTGGGGAAGGTGGCATAGGCGCCGACATGTTCGAGCATGGTGACGGCGTCGGCGCCGATCGGCAGCGACGGCGTATCCGGCAGCGGCGTGGTGATGCCCATGTCGCGCGCGGTCTGGATGATGCGCGAGCGGCCAAGTTTGGCGTTGCCATCACCGATGGAGATCGACAACCGCACCGCGATCGTGTTGACCGAGTGGGTCAGGGCCTGAATCAAGGTCATCGAGCCGCTGTAGCCGTTGCCGTAATTGTGCGGGCACCAGTTGCCGAGGCAGATCGGCGCATCGACCACGATTGACGTCGGCTTATAGCCGTGTTCGAGCGCGGTGGCATAGACATAGGGCTTGAATGAGGAGCCGGGCTGGCGCATCGCATCGGTGGCGCGGTTGAACTGGCTGGCGCCGTAGTCGCGACCGCCGACCATGGCGCGCACTGCACCGTCATTTTCCATCAAGACTGAATTGGCCTGCGTGGCGTGATATTCCTGGCCGTATTGACGCAGCGAGTTTTCCACCGCGGCATCGGCGACCTTTTGCAGATTGGTGTCGAGCGCGGTGCGGACTACGAACACGCGCTCGGTCATCGATTTGGGAAGCGTATCGACCAGCTGCTTCATCTGGTCGAAGGCCCAGTCGAGATAATAATTCGCGGCGCGATCGTCGCGACGATCGACGGGGGTAGCAGGGTGACGACGGGCGCCGAAGACCTGGCCTTCTGTCATAAAACCAGCTTCGACCAGATTATCCAGCACGACGTTGGCCCGCGCGCGCGCAGCCGGCAGATTGACGTGCGGCGCGAACTTGGTCGGCGCCTTGAACAGGCCGGCGAGCATCGCGCCTTCGGCCAAATTCACGTCACGCGCCGACTTGTTGAAATAATACTGCGCCGCCGCGTCCACGCCGAAGGCGCCGCCGCCCATGTAAGCGCGGTCGAGATACAATTTCAAAATCTCGTTCTTGGTCAGGCGCGACTCCAGCCACATGGCCAGGAACGCCTCCTTGATCTTGCGGTCGAGCGTGCGCTCGTTCGACAGAAACAGGTTCTTGGCCAATTGCTGTGACAAAGACGAGCCGCCCTGCACGACGCCGCCGGCCTTCGCATTGGTGACGACGGCGCGCAAGGTGCCGCCGATGTCGATGCCGAAATGCTCGTAGAAGCGCCGGTCCTCGGTCGCCAGCACCGCCTTGATCAGGTTGTCCGGGAACTGGTCGAGCGGGATCGAGTCGTTGTGGCGGATGCCGCGCGAGCCGACCTCGTTGCCGTAGCGGTCGAGGAAGGTGACGGCCAACTCGGACTTCTTCAGCCAGTCGTCGTCGGCGGTCATCTGGAAGGCCGGCGTCGCCAAGGCCAGCAGCAGCACGCCGCCGGCGGCGCCCAGCGTCGCGCCCTCCGAGGTCAACTCGACCAGGCCGCGCCGCCAGCCGGCGGTGTGGAAGCGGTCCATGAAGGTGGAAAAGCGCTCATAGCTTTCGCGCAGGCCGACGCCCGAGCGGAACACGCTGAAATCGACCCAGGCGTCGATGGCCAGCATCGCGCGCTTGATTTTGGGCTTCCAATCCTCGGGAAACAGGTCGCGCAAGGCGGTTTTGCCCTTAATCGGTGGCCATCGGAGGCGTTAAGCGAGGGCTTAGCGCCCCGCGCGAGGGGTAATATAGCGTATCCGGGCCGGATTTCCCACAATTCGGCTGACGTGCCGGCCGGTTAACGGCCGGCAAGGTGAACGGCAAGTGGGGCGGAAATGGGCCCTCTTCTTCCCGCCCCACAGCCTGTTGAAGCCAGGCGTGAACGCCCTTTCGGCCGGGAAGCATCGGGTGGGGGTGATTATGCCCGAACTGGGATATATTCGGGTTGGGTCCAGCCCGCGCAACTGGATCATGAGGCCCGCTATGGCAAAGCAAAGCGTTAGAAGCCCGAAGCAGGAGGCGATCGTTCGCGGCAGCGGCAACGTCTTCGCCGATTTGAATTTTCCCGATGCCGAGGAGCGGCAGACCAAGCTGCGGCTGGCGCACGCGCTTAATGCGGTCATCGACGCCTCGAGGCTGACGCAGGAGGCGGCGGCAACGCGGCTCGGCCTCAACCAGCCCAAGGTCTCGGCGCTGCGCAACTACAGACTGGAAGGATTTTCGGTCGAGCGGCTGATGGCGCTGCTCAATGCGCTCGACCGCGATATCGAGATCGTCATTCGCAAGAAGCCGAAGTCGCGCGGCGCGCGGATTAGTGTGGTGGCGGCGTGAGGGCCTAAGCCGCGCGGCGGATGGAGTAGGTCTTGCCGTCGCGCGTCGATACGTGGCCAAGCCGCGTCAGCGAGTCCAGCACGTCGCCGATATATTTCTCGAGGTTTTTAGAGCCACGGAATCCGGCAGCGATATCCTTGACGGTGACCGCGCCGCTTGAGGCCGCAAGTGCTGCGAAGACCGCGGCGGTCTGGCTGACAGCATCGGTCGGGAACGAGGCCTTGCGCGCGGCGGGTTCGGCGAGGCCGAGCTCGGCGGCGATCTGCGCGCCTTCTTCCTTTGCCGCCATCTTGTCGAGGCCCTTGCCGAAGCGCGGAATCTGATAGTCGGGCCGCAGCCAGCGGACGTGGCCGCGCTTCGCCTTCGAGGCGCTTCATCAATTCCAGCGACACATAGAGAAAGTTGCCGGTGCCGCAGGCGGGATCGAGCACGCGCGTTTCGCAGAGTTTGTCGTGAAACGCCTTCACTTCGTCGGCGGCGCCATTCTTGTCGCCGGCATTGCGTTTGACTTCGGCGGCGGCCTGCACATTGCGCCAATCCTCGCGCAGCGGCTCGATGATGGTGGCGACCACCAGCCGCTCGACATAGGCGCGCGGCGTGTAGTGCGCGCCCAGGCGCTTTCGCTCCGCCGGATCGAGCGCCTGTTCGAGCAGGGTGCCGAAGATCGCCGGCTCGACCTCGTGCCAGTCCTTTAATGCCGCTTCGTATAATTCGCCGATTTCCTCGCGGCCGAGCGGCAGCGCCCTGGCGTCGGCGAACAGATTGCCGTTGAAGCGCAGCACGTTCTTGCGAATGCTGGTCGAGAACGCGCATCGTTCATCGACTTCCACAATTCCTCCAGCAGCGGCACGAAAGCGGCCGGCGATTTGCGGGCGTCATCCAACAATTCGATGAAGGCGTTTTCGGGCAGCAATTTCACGCTGGAGGCAAACATTGTGAACAGGCAGCGCATGAGAAACTGCGCGACCTGTTCTGCCGGATATTTCTTGGCTTCCATCGCTTTTGAGACGGCGGCGAGTCGCTCGGCGATTTCGCGCGTGACCTTGGCGGCGGTCTTCGTCGGATCGAGCGCCTGCGGCTCCTGCCAGATGCGCGTGAGCGTGTCGCGCACCTCCTTCTTGCGCAGGTCTTCCAGGTAGATGCGGAAGCTCTGGCGATCGGGAAACTGGGTGTAGTTCTTTCCCTGTCCAGTGAAGTCGGCATAGACCTCGATGCAATGGCCGACGTCGCACACGAGAATGAACGGCGGCCAGCCATGCGACGGCGGCAAAGCGCGGGCATATTCCTCGGCCTGCCTTTTGGCATTGAGCATCAGCACGTCCCAGGCACGCGCCGCTCCGCGCTTGCCGCGATCGGCCGGCTCGTCGCCGGCGGCGAACAGATCGTCCTGGTTCTTGATTTCCTTGTTGCCGCCTTTCCAGCGGCTCTGCTTGGCCTCAAGGACAAAAGAGCCCTTGCGATAAAGATCGATGCGGCCGGCCCGGTCGCCATCATCGTGATGGCGCGTGACGGCACGCTCGAACACATAATCGTTGGCTTCGTGGGTGGCGTCGGCGGGATCGGGCTGCGGCAGCTCCAGCACCGCGCACATTTCCTTCAGGAACGAGACATAGTTCGCGCGTTCCTGGCCGCCTTCGCGGCCCTGCCAGCGCGCAATGAAGCTTTCGACGGGATCGTTCTTGTTGTGCGGGGTCTGCGCGTCCATGTGGGCGCGACGATACGCAGGCGAGGAGGCTTTGGGAACGCTGGATTTACCGATGGAGGCAAAAGGTTCGCGCTGTGGCGAAGACGGCGGCGCGAAAAACCGCGCTTGACAACCGGCAAGGGAATGTTCACTATATGTTCCTTAGTGGAGAGGAGGGTTTCGTGGCAACCAATCCGCCGAAAGGCGACGGCCACCGCAACGGTGAAGTCCGCCAGCGCTCGCAGGTCTTCAACCCAAAGACCGACCAGTGGGTGAAGCGCGATACGAAGTCCGGACAATTCATGGATGTGAAGCAGGACGGCGAAAAGTTCAAAGGCGTGCGGCGGGAGAAGTAACCCCGTAGTCGGGTGGTGCCATGTTTTTGGTCCGTAATGAGCGAACGAAGCTAACGGCAACGTGGTTGAACACGCTAGCGACGGCTTTGGTGGCGGCCGGTTCGTTTGGGCCTTTCGCAGCGCGACTCTACGGATTGTCGAATGCACCGTTCGACGGCACGTATCTGACGATTTCCGCCGGCATTTGTTTTCTCGGTGGGTTGAGCTTACATCTAGGCGGCATACTCTTCTTGCGGAGGCTGCGCGAATGAACACATATGATATTCTCGCTTTGGCCTGGATTCCGGTTTCTGTCGCGCTCGTGATCGCCTTTGCCTTTTCGCTCGGCTGGATCGAAGACCGTGTCGAGAGACGCAAAAGCCAGCGCGCCGCTGAGTAGGCAATTGGGAAGGTCTGGACTATAGTCCTTGACAGCGTGACGCTGCTCCGCTATCCTTCCGGCATCCTCCACAACTGCATCCGAAATCCCATGACACCACGCTCTTCGCAGCGCGCGCGGGCGCGCGAGATTTATCGGGAGATGGCGGGGGCCGTGGCAGACGGCGCGAATGCCTTGCCATGCACCCCCCTCCCTAACCCTCCCCCACAAGGGGGGAGGGAACCGACAGAACGAGCCTCGCCAGTAGAGCCAAGCCTCACCGAAAAAGTGCGCGCGCTCTATGAAAAATCCGCGGTGCCGGTGCGCGAGATTGCCCGCATCGCCGGCGTCACCGAGCGCACATTGTACCGCTATGTCGAGAAAGGTGACTGGAGGCGGCGCCACGCTTGCGCGGCCCGGGACGAGGCGGTCGCTTCTGCCAATCGCGGCCGGCGCTGGCAGGTTTCGCCGGAGCGCCAGATTCTGGATGGCCGGGCCGACGTCGCCCCCGCCAAAGGCGCGGGCGGGCGCTTCATCCGCCGCGAGGACATTGGCAAACCTTTCGCCAAAGGCCTGAAGGCGATCGATCCTTCCGGCCGCGCCAGGGCGCTCGCGGCGTGCGGCAAGGCGTCGCGTCTGTCGCGCCGGGCGCAGGCCAAGGCTTTGGCGGAAAGCCGCTGCGCGGCCGGCCTTGACGCAATCGATGCCACCAACCTGGCCTTGGCCGCGCTCAACCAGTTTCGCCGCGATTTCAACACGCCCGCCGCGATGCCTCGCTTGCGTCCGCGCAAGCCGCACGAATGGCCGCGCGAGGAACCCAAACAAAAGGGCCGCAAGAAAGCGATCCTGCCGGCGTCGCTCTATGCTGCTTCCGAACGCGCGCATCTGCGGACAGTCGAGGCCGCCTTGCGCCTCTGGCAGGCCTTTGTCCCCCCGCTTGCGGCACAGCGCGCCGCCGCGGCATCGCCGCCTCCCGCATTGCCGGACCCGGCCTATGGCCCGGATGATTTCCGGGCTTGGCTTCCTCCCGCGGCGCGCTGACGCGGCCCAAGCCGTCCCGCGCGTAAGTTCCATGCGCAAAAGCCGGGCATTTCGCGGCCTTGCCGGTGTTTACCGCGAGAAACATGACGTTTTCGGCGCAGGCCTAGCGTGCTAGACAGACGCCGGGTGGAGACGTGGGGAGTCTTTAGCGCATGCTCGGCATTGTCCGCATCGCCTTGCGGCGGCCTTATACATTCGTCGTCATGGCGCTGGTGATCCTGATCATCGGCCCTCTGTCGGCGATGCGCACGCCGGTCGACATTTTCCCCGACATCCGCATCCCGGTGATCGCGGTCATCTGGAATTACACCGGCCTGCCGCCCGACATGATGGCCGGGCGCGTGCTGACGCAATCGCAGCGCGGCATGACCACGACCGTCAACGACATCGAGCACATCGAAGCGACCGCCTATAACGGGCTCGGCATCATCAAGGTGTTCTTCCAGCCCAATGTCGATATCCGTAACGCCAACGCCCAGGTGACAGCGGCGGTGCAAAGCCAGGTTCGGCAGATGCCGCCGAACATGACGCCGCCTTTCATCCTGAACTACAACGCCTCGACGGTGCCGATCATCCAATTGGCCTTGTCCGGCTCCGGCCTGTCGGAGCAGCAGCTCGCCGATATCGGCCTCAACGTTATCCGCACGCCTTTGGTCTCGGTGCCGGGCGCGGCGATCCCGTTCCCCTATGGCGGCAAGACGCGGCAGATCTTGATCGATCTGGATTCGGAGGCGATGCAGGCGCGCGGCCTGTCCGGCCAGGACGTCGCCACTGCGCTGGCCAACCAGAACCTGATCACGCCGGTCGGCACGCAGAAGATCGGCGCGTTCGAATATACCGTGCAGCTCAACAATGCGCCGTCGGTGATATCCGAACTCGGCGACCTGCCGATCAAGGCGATGAACGGCGCGATGATCTACATCCGCGACGTCGCATCCGTGCGCGACGGCAATCCGCCGCAGACCAACATCGTGCATGTCGAGGGCAACCGCTCGGTGCTGATGCAGGTGTTGAAGAACGGCCAGGTGTCGACTCTGTCGATCATCGCCGGCATCAAGCAGAAGGTCGCGGGCCTGAAGGAAATCATCCCGCCGAGCATGAATATTTCGCTGATCGGCGACCAGTCGATCTTCGTCTCGGCGGCGATCTCCGGCGTTATTCACGAAGGCATCATCGCCGCGGTGCTGACCAGCCTGATGATCCTGATTTTTTTGGGCTCGTGGCGCTCGACTGCGATCATCGCCATTTCGATTCCGCTGTCGATCCTGGGCGCGCTGGCCGCGCTGTCGGCGCTCGGCGAGACGCTCAACATCATGACGCTCGGCGGCCTGGCGCTGGCGGTCGGCATTCTGGTCGACGACGCGACGGTGACGATCGAGAACATCAACTGGCATCTCGAGCAGGGCAAGGATGTCGAGACCGCGATCATGGACGGCGCGGCGCAGATCGTGACACCGGCCTTCGTGTCGCTTCTGTGCATCTGTATCGTGTTCGTGCCGATGTTCTTCCTGCCCGGCGTGTCGCGCTTCCTGTTCGTGCCGATGGCCGAAGCGGTGATGGCGGCGATGGTGTGCTCGTTCATCCTGTCGCGCACGCTGGTGCCGACCATGGCGAACTACCTCTTGAAGCCGCACAAGCCGCACACCGACATGCACGGGCTGGACGGCCCGCTGCCGCGCTCGCGCAATCCGCTGGTGCGGTTGCAGCGGGGCTTCGAGGCGTCGTTCGAGCGCTTCCGCGCCGGCTATCGCGAATTGCTGACGATGGCGCTGTCGCGCCGGCCGGTGTTCATCATCGGTTTTCTCGCGGTCGTCGTCGGCTCGTTCGGCCTGACGCCGTTCCTTGGCCGCGACTTTTTCCCGACAGTCGACTCCGGAACGATATTGATGCACGCGCGCCTGCGCGTCGGCACCCGCGTCGAGGAAACCGCCAACCAGTTCGCCGAGATCACCAAGGCGATCCGGCAGATCATCCCGGCGAAGGATGTCGCGACCATCGTCGACAATATCGGCTTCCCGGTCTCCGGCATCAACGTCACCTATAACAACACCGGCACAATCGGTTCGCAGGACGGCGACATTCAGATCAAGCTAGCCGAGGGCCATGCGCCTACCGCCGATCTGGTGCGCACCCTGCGCGAGGAGTTGCCGGCGCGGTTCCCCGGCGTCACATTCTCCTTCCTGCCGGCCGACATCGTCAGCCAGATCCTGAACTTCGGCGCGCCGGCGCCGATCGATCTCCAGATCCGCGGCAACGACGTCGTCGCCAATTACGCCTATGCGCAGAAATTGCTGCTCGGGCTGCGGCGTATTCCGGGCGTGGCGGATGCGCGTATCCACCAGTCGCTGGACAGCCCGGGGCTGAACGTCGACGTCGACCGCACCCGAGCGCAATATGTCGGCGTCACCGCGCGCGACGTCACCAACAGCATGGTGGTCAATCTCGCCGGCTCCAGCCAGGTGGCGCCGACCTACTTCCTCAATCCGGCGAACGGCGTGTCCTATTCGATCGTGATGCAGACGCCGCAATACCAGATGAATTCGCTCAACGCGCTGAAGAACCTGCCGATCTCCGCGCCGGGCGCCTCGACGCAGACGCTCGGCGCCATCTCGACCGTCAGCCGGGTGACGCGCAGCGCGGTCGTATCGCAGTACAACATCGCGCCGGTGATCCAGATCTACGCGACCACGCAGGACCGCGATCTCGGCGCCGTCGCCGCCGACGTCCAGAAGCTGATCGACAGCGCCGCCAAGGACCGGCCGCGCGGCGCGCAGGTCGTGCTGACCGGACAGATCACCACCATGAACAGCGCGTTCAGCGGCCTGCTTTATGGGCTGCTCGGCGCCGTGGTGCTGATCTATCTCTTGATCGTCGTGAACTTCCAGTCGTGGAGTGATCCATTCGTCATCATCACGGCGCTGCCGGCGGCGCTGGCCGGCATCGTCTGGATGTTGTTCGTGACCGGCACGACCCTGTCGGTGCCGGCTTTGACCGGCGCCATCATGTGCATGGGCGTCGCCACCGCCAACAGCGTGCTGGTCATCAGCTTTGCCCGCGAGCGGCTGGCCGAACTCGGCGATCCGATCCAGGCGGCGATCGAGGCCGGCTTCGTGCGTTTCCGTCCGGTTCTGATGACAGCGCTCGCCATGATCATCGGCATGGCGCCGATGGCGCTCGGCCTCGGCGAGGGCGGCGAGCAGAATGCGCCGCTCGGCCGGGCCGTTGTCGGCGGACTTATTTTTGCGACCATCGCGACTTTGTTGTTCGTGCCGGTCGTTTTCAGTCTCGCGCACCGGCGCGAGAGCCGATCCCATATTCCTGCGCTTGGAGAGCCGAATGTCGCCTGATCAAGGTCAGCCCCAAGGACAGCGCCAAGAACGGCCCATTGTAACGCGCCGGGGCTTGCGCATTGCCGCCATCGCCGCCTGCGCCATCGTCGCGGTCGTCGTCATCTCCGGCATCACCATGCGCCGCATGGCCGATGCCCGCCTGAGTGAATGGACCGAAAGCCAAGCGCTGCCGGTCGTCAAGGTCGAGGCGCCCGATCTGCGTGGCAAAAAATCCAGCATCGAACTGCCGGGCCGGCTGGAAGCCTATTCGCAGGCGCAGATATTCGCGCGCGTCAGCGGCTATCTGAAAAATCTCAATGTCGATATCGGTACGCCGGTCAAAGCCGGGAACTTGCTGGCCGAAATCGACGCGCCCGATCTCGATCAGCAGATCATGCAGGCCGAGGCCGACGTCGGCGCCGCTCAAGCCAACCTGACGCTCGCCCGCGGCATTCTCGAACGCGGCCAATCGCTGATCACGTCCGGCGCGGTTTCCAAGCAGACGCTCGATCAGCGCGCCGCCGATGCCGACAACCGGCAGGGCATGGTGAAGTCGATGCAGGCCAATCTTGACCGGCTGAAGGTGCTTGAAAAATACAAGCGCATCACCGCGCCGTTCGACGGGCTGGTGACGGCGCGCACCACCGATGTCGGCGCGCTGATCAATGCCGGCTCGAGCGGCGGTCCGGCGCTTTTCGTTGTCTCCGACATTACCAAGCTGCGCGGCTACATCAACGTGCCGCAAAATTACGTGCCGAGCATCAAGATCGGCACCAAGGCGCAGATCACGGTGCCGGAATATCGCGACCGCAAATTTGCCGCGACGGTAGAAGCGTCGGCGCAGTCGGTCGATCCGACCTCCGGCACCACGCGCATGCTGCTGGCGGTCGATAATCCGAGCGGCGAATTGATGACCGGCGCTTTCGCCAATGTGCAGCTTGAACTGCCGAGCCCGGAAACCTCGATCCATGTGCCGGCGAGCGCGCTGATTTTCAACCAGAACGGCATGCAGGTGGCGACCGTCGGCGCCGACGGGCGTATCGCGCTCAAGGTGGTGACGATCGCGCGCGATCTCGGCCGCGAAGTCGAAATTGGCTCCGGTCTGACCGCGCAGGACCGGATCGTCGCCAGTCCGCCGGACGGCATTGCCTCGGGCGACGAAGTGCGCATTGCCGGCGAGCCGAAACTCAAGGATACAGCGTCGACCAAGCGGGCGGCTCAGCCCAAGCCGCCGGGCTGAGGCGGCCGATCCACCGGTAAAATAGCCCGCCATCAAAAGCGGCCATGACGCGGCGCGCCGAGCCCGCTACAAGGCCGGCAAAGGATATTCGCGCATGACCGACGACGAGCGCCCGTTCTGGCGCATCAAGAAAATGAGCGAGATGACGGGGGCTGAGTGGGAGAGCCTGTGCGACGGCTGCGGCCGCTGCTGTCTCAACAAGCTCACCGACGTCGATACCGGCGAGACGGTCTATACCGATGTCGGCTGCAAGCTGCTCGACGGGAAGACCTGCCGCTGTACCGATTACAAGAACCGCCAGGCCAAGGTGCGCGATTGCGTGCGTCTGACGCCGCGCAATGTGAAACGGCTGACCTGGCTGCCGCCGACCTGCGGCTATCGGCTGGTGGCGGAAGGCCGCGACCTGGCCTGGTGGCATCCGCTGGTGTCGGGCAATCCGAACACCGTACACAGCGCCGGGATTTCGGTGCGCGGCAAGGTGGCGGCGAGCGAGAAGGATGTGCCGGACGAGCGCCTGGTCGACTTCATCGTCAGCTGGCCGGGCAAATGGCCGAAGGGTTCCAAAGGCAAAGGGCCGCTCGGGACTAAGGGGGCGGCGGCAGCGAAAGGGGCCAAGGGACAAATCACCAAAGGGCATGGGCTCATCGCCGCCTTGAAGCGGGCGATCAAGATCAAAAAGTAGGTTGGCGCAATCGCAATTGATGCCGGCCGGAGGCTGCGCGGCTTCGCATAGCACACCGCCGTATGATGCCCTTGCCTTGCCGCGCGCGGCGGGGCATGTCGGCGCCATGACCGCTGATAAAGCTCCGCATCCATCCGCCCATAAAGCCGCCGCGGCGCCGGAGCCGCGTTCGCTGACGCATGCCGAGATCAAGGCGATCGTCATCGGCATCATGTTGACGATGTTTCTCGGCGCGCTGGACCAGACCATCGTCGCCACCGCGCTGCCGACCATCGGCCGCCACTTCGGCAATATCGACGATCTGTCCTGGGTGGTCACCGCCTATCTGCTGACGGCGACCGCCTCGACGCCGCTCTACGGAAAGCTGTCCGATATTTACGGCCGGCGTGTCGTCATGCTGACGGCGATTGCGATTTTTGTCGCCGGATCGATCGCCTGTGCGCTGGCGCCGAGCATGCCGGCGCTGGTCGTGGCGCGCGCGTTGCAGGGCCTTGGCGGCGGCGGCCTGATGGCGCTGGCGCAAACCATCATCGCCGATATCGTCTCGCCGCGCGAGCGCGGCCGCTATCAAGGCTATATCGGCGCGGTGTTCGCGGTGTCGTCGGTCGGCGGACCGGTGCTCGGCGGATTTCTCACCGAACATCTCGACTGGTCATTGATCTTCTGGATCAATCTGCCGCTCGGCCTGATCGCGCTCGGCATGACCTCGAGCGTACTCAAGCTGGTGCCGTTTCATCCGCGCAAGCATCGGCTCGATGTCGTCGGCGCATTGCTGCTGATGACGGCGGCGGTCTTGCTGCTGCTGGCGCTGTCGTGGGGCGGCCGGCGTTACGACTGGATCTCGGCCGAGATCGGCACGCTGTTTCTGATATCGGCGATCGTGTGGGCATTGTTCGCGTGGCGGCTGGCGAGCGCGGCCGAACCGTTCCTGCCGCTCAGCGTTCTCGGCAATCCGGTGGTGCGATGTGCGGCACTTGCAGGAGCATGCAATATGGGTGTGCTCGTGGGCATGACGATTTTCGTGCCGCTGTATTTCGAGATGGTGCTGCATCTCTCCGCCAGCCAGTCCGGCATGGCGCTGATCCCGCTGATGGGCGCGACGGTGGTATTGTCGACCATCACCGGACGGGCGATGATGCACATGGCGCGCTACAAGTGGATGTCGCTTTGCGGGCTTGCCGTCGCTATCGTCGCGCTTATTCCGCTCTCGATCTGGCCGGGCACGATGCCGATCGTACCGGTGCTGCTGCTGATGACCTTGGCCGGCGCCGGCATCGGCACGGTGTTTCCGGTCTCGACGGTCTGCCTGCAGAACGCGGTCGTGCGCTCGCAGATGGGCATCGCCACCGGCGCCGCCAACTTTTTCCGCGCGCTGTTTTCCTCGCTGGTGGTGGCGGTGCTCGGCGCGATCGTCCTCGGCGGGCTGGGCGGCGTTGCCGGCATGTCGGTGGAGATGCTGGCGCGGCAGGCTTCGGCCAACGAACTGGGCTTCGCATTCCGCTTCGTGTTTCTCGCCTGCGGCCTGGTGCTGACCTTCGGGCTGTGTTTCCTGATCGCGATGGAAGAAAAGCCGCTGAAAGGTCCGACGCCGCCGTCGGGCGGCGCGACCGCGCCATCGGCGCCGGCAACGCCAATCCCGGCCGCCTGAGGCGACTTGTCCGCTTAGAGTTCGTCGGCGATGCGGCTCAAGCCCGGCTGATCGGCGATCGTCAGCGATCGCTCGTTGATCTCGAGCAGGCCGGCGCGGCGGAACTCCGCGATGATGTTGCCGACGTGAACGACGGTAAGGCCCACGGCGTCGGCGATGTGATGCTGGCGCAGCGGGAAGTCCATGGTCTTGTCCGGCATCATGCCGCGTTTGCGCAGCCGCTCGGCGAGCGTAAGGATCAGGCTGGCGATGCGCGCCGCGGCGCCGCGCCGGCCAAGGTCGATGGCAAGACGGTCGGCGCGCGCGCTCTCTTTGGCCGAAAAGCGGGACACGATGGCGAGCAGTTTGGGCTTGCGGGCCAGCGTCTGTTTGAGTTCGGCGCGCGGGAAGGCGCGGTAGCGCAGGTCGGTGACGGCATCCACTGAACAATGGATGACCGGATCAAAAATCAGCGCAGCCGACACCAGATCGCCGGGCAATAGGAACGACAGGATTTGCCGGCGGCCGTCCGACAATGTCGCCGATGTCGCCGCCCAGCCCTGACAAATGACCGGTACGCGCTCAAGCGGATCGCCCGCGCGCCAGAGCGAGCGTCGCGCCGGCGCGAAATGATCGTCGATCTTGGTGTCTACCAGCGCGTCCGCGAACGTCGCATCGGTAAAGATATGACAGAGATTGTCCTGGAACGCGGGGCAGGCGCCGCATGTGGGCGGATTGCCGGCCGTCGGACTTCCATTGCCGCGCATCATCATGGTGATGGCCTAATGCACGAGCGCGGCGTCGAGCGCCTGCGCCAGGTGGGCGCTGGAAAACGGCTTTTCGAGAAAGGCGATGTTCTGAACCTTAAGCCACTTGCGGTGCTTTTCCGTTGGATTATAGCCCGACATGCATAGCACACCCATTTTGGGCCGCGCCCGCATCGCTTCCTTGACCAGCGCCACTCCGTCGAGCCCGCCGGGCAGGACGATGTCGGTCAGTGTAATATCGATATTGGCCGGCGAGGCGATCAGGTCGATGGCTTCCATGCCGTTGCCGACGGCATGCACCTTGTAACCGAGATGGCGCAACTGCGCGGCGGTGACGACGCGCACATCTGGATCGTCTTCGACCAGCAACACGGTCTTCTCACGCCCGCTCGCCGGCGCGCCGGCCACGAGGTTGGCTTCGTCGGCCTGGCTCTCGGAGGCAATCCGCGGCAGCCGGATGGTGATGGTGGTGCCGTTGCCGGGTGCGCTTTCGATGTCGATCGTGCCGCCGGATTGTTCGACGAAGCCTTGCACCATGCTCAGGCCCAGACCGCTGCCGAGGCCGTCGGGCTTGGTGGTGAAGAAGGGTTCGAAGGCGCGGGCGCGGACGTCATCGGTCATACCGACGCCGGTGTCGCTGATGGTGATGCAGACTTCCTCGCCGGTCGGCCAGCGCGGTGAATTCTGCGCCGCGTTCGGGACCGGCTGGCATTTGGTGGCGATCGTCAACTGGCCGCCCTCCGGCATCGCGTCGCGCGCGTTGAGCGCCAGATTGAGCAGGGCATTGGCCATCTGGTTGCGGTCGACGGAGATGACCGCCGCTTTGGCATCGAGCTGGGTGACCATGTCGATGCCTTGGCCGAGCGTGCGTTGCAGCAGCCGCAGCGTATCGAGCACCAACTGGTCGATGGTCGCGGCCTCGGCGCGCAGCGGCGACTGGCGCGAGAAGGCGAGCAGGCGCCGCACCAGTTCACGTCCGCGCCGCGTCGCGCGCAGCGCCGCGTCGATCAATTCCGGATCGGCGGTCAGCCCGCGCGCGGCCGCGCCGTCGACGAATTCGAGGCTGCCGCCGATGACCGCGAGCAGGTTGTTGAAGTCGTGGGCGATGCCGGCGGTCAACTGTCCGACCGCTTCCATTTTCTGCATCTGGCTCAAGGTCATTTGCGCTTCTTCGCGCCGGCGCATCTCCGCGGCCAGTTCAGCGGTGCGCTCGGTAACCCGCGCCTCTAGCTCCTGATTGGCCCGCGCCAGGGTTTCCTCGGTGCGCTTGCGAATGGTGATGTCCTGGAGCGTGCCGAAAACGCCGGTCACAACGCCGTTGGCATCGCGCACCGGCGCCGACCAGTATTCGATGTCGATAGGCTGGCCGTCGCTACGATAGGCGCGCAGTGTCACATGCGGAGTTTCGTGGCCCGCCATGGCCTGGTCGCGGATCTGTTTGACGATATGCCGATCGTCGGGGTGAATGAGTTCGAGCGCATCGTGCAAGGTCGGCGTGAAGGACTGCGGCGACAGTCCGAAAATGCGGTAGATGCCGCTCGACCAGACCAGATTGCCGCTGCCACGGTCGATCTTGTAGTGGCCGAGCAGCGCCATGCGCTCGGCACGTTCGAGATTGGTGTGGCTTTCGTTGATGATCGCTTCGGTGCGCTTGAGTGTCGTTACATCCTGGAGCGTGCTGAACTTGCCGATCACCGCGCCATTCTTGTCGCGGATCGGCACCGACCAGAATTCGACATCGATGATCTGGCCGTCGGCGCGGATCATGCGGACCGACTTGCGCGGAACCTCGATGCCGGCCATTGCATCGCGGCGATATTGGTCGTGCGCGGCGCGGTCGTCGGGATGGATGAGTTCGCGGGCATTTTCCGGCGTCGGCGTGAAGCTGGCCGGCGACTTGCCGACGATGCGATAGATGCCGTCCGACCATGTATATGTGCCGTCGACGTCGGTCCGGGTGTGGCCGAGAAGCGCCATGGCTTCGGCGCGCGCCAGATTGTCGCGGCTTTCATTGATCGCCATTTCGGCGCGCAAGCGATCGGTCACATCCTGGACGGTGCCGAAATATCCCGTGATGGCACCATCGGTGGCGTAAATCGGCGTCGACGAGATATCGACGGTGGCCAGCTGCCCGCTGTCCTTGACGATGCGGAACGTCAGGGGCGGCGGGTTCTTGCCGGTGAGAGCGGCATCGCGGTAGCTATCGAGCCTCGCGCGGTCGTCGGGATGGCACAGGGCGAAGACAGCCTCTCTGGTCGGCGTAAAGCCGTCAGGGGACTTGCCGAAAATGCGATAGGCGCCCTCCGACCACGTCGATTTGTTTGAGGCCTTGTCGTATTTGTAATGTCCGAGAAGCGTCATCGACTCGGCGCGGGCGAGATTGTCGTGGCTTTCCTTGATGGCCAATTCGGCGCGCCGCCGTTCGGTGATGTCCTGCACCGTGCCGAACATGCCGGTGATTGCGCCTTTGGCGTCGCGCAGCGGCGCCGACCAAACTTCCAACTGGATCGGCTTGCCGTCCTCTCTGGTGGCGCGAACGGTGATCGGCGGCTGGTCAATGCCGGACATGACGTCGGCGCGGTACGTCGTCAAAAGCGGTCTGTCGTCGACGTGGATATGGTCAAGCGAATTTGCCAGCGTCGGCTCGTAAATCGCGGGCGATTTGCCCATGATGCGATAGGCGCCCTCGGACCAAGTGTAAGTGTCGGTGGCAATCTCGTATTTGATGTGCCCCAAATGGGCCATCCGTTCGGCGCGTTGCAGATTGGTGAAATTCTCTCTGATTTTCGCCTCGGCCTGCGTCCGCACGGTGACATCTTGCAGGGTGCCGTACATGCCGGTTACCGTGCCGTCGTCGGCATAGACCGGCCTTGACCAACCCTCGACATAGATGATCTGGCCGTCTCGAACGGCGCGCAAAGTGATGCGCGGAACGTCGAGACCCGCCATGGTGTCCTTGCGATATTGCTCCAGGATGGGCCGGTCTTCGGGAAGCATCAGTTCGACAATCGACGTTTCAGTCGGGATAAAACTGTCCGAGGACTTGCCGAAGATACGATACATGCCCTCCGACCATTTGAACGTCCTGGCGGCGATGTCGTATTTGTAATTGCCGAGCAGGGCCATGGCCTCCGCCCGCCCGAGATCGTTGAGGCTTTCCTCGATCAAGGCTTCCGACTGCTTGCGCTCAGTGATGTCGGTGATGGTGCCGAGCATTCGAACCGGGCGGTTTTCCGAATTTCGTATCACCTTGCCGCGACTGTGCACCCAGCGATAGTCGCCATCCTTGTGGCGCAGCCGAAAATAAAGAGCGTAGGGTTTGTCTTGTTCGAGATGAGCCCGGACCGCCTCGGAAACCGCGGCCTTGTCGTCGGAGTGGATGAGACCGAAGAACGTTGCCGCGGAGTGGGGAAGTTCGTCTTCGGCGAAGCCCAAAATACTTTTCCAGCGGGTGGAAAGATAATCCTCATCGGTCAGAAGGTTCCAGTCCCAGATACCGTCGTTGACGGCGGTCTCGACCAACTGGTAACGCTCCTGGCTCAGTCTCAGGGCGTCCTTCGCCTGTGTCATAACGGATGTCGTCTCAATCAGCTTCTTCTCGCGCTTTGCGCCAAAACCGATGGCGATCAAGATAACGAACGTCAGCGTCACAGCGATGAACCAATAGACGCGCGCGTTTTCGTCGGCGCGCCGGAACACTTCGACTTCCGAAATTGTGACAAGGGCGATCTGCGGATAGGAACTGAGCACCCGGTAGGAAACCATTCGGCGGACATTGTTGAAAACGCCGGGGAGGCTCCAGTAATGCCCCGTACTCACCTTGAACGCGCGTCCCAAAGTTTCCGGGATCAGCCGAACTTCGCGTCCGATGTTTTCCCAATCGACATTGCCGTTGACCGAGCGCGTGCGCAGATAGCTATCGAGGCCGACCAGGGCGATACTGCCGTCCGGGCCGAGATCGATCTGGCCAATATTGCTTATGAGCCTGCTGGGATCGAGCAGGGCCGTGACGACGCCGGCGAATGTTCCGTCCGCCGCCGTGAGGCGGCGGCTTACCGGGATTGTCCACTTGCCGTTAAATTGCAGGATTATGGGCTTGCCAATGAGCAACTCGTCAGCGGCGGAGTTGACATGAGCGCGAAAGCCGTCTTGTCCGCTGCGATCGGTGCCAATGATTTCCTTCGAGAAACTGGAATCGACGACGCGGCCATTGGCGTCGCAGATCATGAAGTAGGATGTCAGTTCGTTCTTGAAGGAGGGATCTTGCACCCAGGCGGAAAGGTCAAACGTCGCGGGACTCTGCCGATATAATTTTCCGAGAAATAGAAGGTTGTTATCGAGGCTCTTGAAGATATGTGAAAAGGATCCGTCCACGACGCGGGCGAGATTGTCGCCGCGCGTTCCGGCATCGTATTCGGCGGTCTTCCTGTCGACGACGATCAAATAGGTGAGGCCGCAATAGATGAACACCAGCATCGCGATGCCGAGATAGGTGACCGGCTGGGCGAAGGCGCGCGCCTCGTTGCGCCAATCGGAAAGCCGCGACGGCGTCGTCATTCGCCGCCAGAAACCGGGCGCGCGGCGTGGCGGCGTTGCCGCCGAAGGTCGGACGGTTTCCCGAGCCGTCGTTGAATTGGGCACTGGAATGAGCCTCCGCTGGGCGCGATGTGCCCACGATTCGCAAGGTATCCCAGCACATCATCCCGTTGTGATTTAGATGGCGCCCGCCGGCACAGTTATTCACACGGATCGCGCGGATATGTGATGCCGGCGGCAAAAGTTCCCATGTTTGCTGCGCTTTAGCACAAAAAGTTCCATTCAATCGCGAATGAAAGTGCCGCTGCGCAGTTCTGCGACCGCCTGCTGAAGCTCCGACTGTGTATTCATAACAATTGGTCCGTACCATGCTACCGGTTCCTCGATCGGTTTGCCGGAAACCAATAGGAAGCGGATGCCTTTCTCGCCGGCCTGCACGGTGACTTCGTCGCCGCGGTCGAACACCACCAAAGAGCGGTCGCCCGCCGGTTCACGGAAAACGATTTCCTCGCCGGCTACTTCCTTTTCGGTCAGCACGCCAAATGGCTTCGAGGCGTAGGCAAACTGGCCGTCGCCTTCGAAGATGTAGGCGAAGGCGTGACGCTCAACCTCGACCTTGAAGGTCTTGCGCTTGCCGGCTGGCACGAAAATGTCGACGTAGCGCGGATCGGCGGCGACACCTTCGACCGGACCGCGTTTGCCCCAGAACTCGCCGCAGACAATGCGGGCGCGGGTTCCGTCATCGTCGATGACTTCCGGGACTTCCGTGCCCTTGATGTCTTGATAGCGCGGCTGCGTCATCTTCAGCGCCTTGGGCAGATTGGCCCAGAGCTGGAAGCCGTGCATGCGGCCTTGCGCATCGCCCATCGGCATTTCCTGATGCATGATGCCGCGCCCCGCGGTCATCCACTGCACGTCACCTTTGCCGAGCGTGCCGTGACTGCCGAGGCTGTCACGATGTTCAACTGAACCTTCTAAAATATACGTGACCGTTTCGATGCCGCGATGCGGATGCCAGGGAAAGCCGGCGAGATAGTCGTCGGGCCGGTCGTTGCGGAAGTCGTCGAACAGCAGGAACGGATCGGTCTCCTTGGTATCGCCGAAGCCGAAGGCGCGGCGCAGTTTGACGCCGGCGCCCTCCATGGTCGGCTGGGATTGAACGATGCGTTTGACGGGGCGGATGGACATGACGTTCAACCTTTCAGTTGTCCTTTTTAATTGATGGCGAGCTTGCCGGCGAAGGCGGCGAATTTGTCGACAAAGGCCTTGAGGAACGGCTTGACGGTGGCGTCGGTGACGTCGTGCGCGGCGTCGAACAGTTCCGGCTTGAAATGGATATAGGCTTCGCCGCCCATCAGCGGCATGTCCGGCAGACCGGCGAGTACGGCGCGCAAATGTTGCTGCGCGACCGCGGTGGAAACCGCGCCGCCGGAGGTGCCTATGATGGCTGCGGGCGTGCCCGGCCACGATGACTTGCCCCAGGGCCGGGTGCCCCAGTCGATGGCATTCTTCAAAAGCGCCGGCATCGAGCGGTTATGCTCGGGCGTCACGAACAGCAAAGCCTGCGACGCCTCGACCGCGGCCTTGAAACGGGCGACCGGCGCCGGCACCGGATTCTCGTGATCCTGATTGTACATCGGCAGGTCGTCGATCTGGATAAAGGTGGCGTCGAAGGCGTCGCTGCCGAGGGCGGCCAGAGCCTGGGCCAGTTTGCGGTTGATCGACGCGCTCCGGTTGCTGCCGACGATGATGCCGAGCTTGAGTTTCGCCATGAAAGTCCCTATCTCTCGGTCCGTGGGGTTACGAATGATTACCAAGGCTAGATAGATGACCGCGAAAAAGTCGCAAGAAGGCACAGAGGCGATACCCGGTAATCTGCATGTGCCCGAGGACTGCCGGGCGGTCAGCGAGGTGCTGTCGCGCGTCGGCGACAAATGGACGGTCCTCGTGGTGTCGACGCTCGGCGACGGACCGAAACGCTTCAACGAATTGCGCCGCGCGCTCGGCAGCATTTCGCAGCGCATGCTGACCTTGACGGTGCGGGCGCTGGAGCGCGACGGTCTGGTGACGCGCACCGTGTTTCCGACCAATCCGCCGCGGGTGGATTATGAATTGACCGATCTCGGCCGCTCGCTGCTCGAGCCGGTGAGCGCGCTCGGCACCTGGGCGCGGCACAACCGGCCGGCCATTCAGCAATCGCGGCAGCGTTTCGACGCCGCCGCAGGCGAATAAAAATACATGTTGCCGAAGTAATTATGACGTTCGTTGTGTCGGCTATCGGACAGAGTTTCAACTTGTCCGGGTTTCGCAACTTCGACATATTAGATGCCGAAGGTGTTTCGTTACCTATTCGGCATTGATAAGGATGCCCGTGGTGCCGCGTTACTTTTTCCATTTCTCCGATGGGACGCGCCGGTTTTCCGACGCGCAGGGCGTTGAGCTGAACGGCATGGCGTCGGCGCGGGCACACGCGATCCGGCAAGTCCGGGATTTGAAAGCCGCGATGTGCGATCCCGGCATCCAGGATTTGTCGGGCTGGTCGATGACGGTGGTCGATGCCGACGACCACATCATTTTCGAGACCGGCTTCGACCTGAAGGTGACGAGCACCGGCGGCTGAGGATCAATCCAGCGCCACCGCCGCGATCATCGCGAGACAGGTCACCAGCCCGATCGCCGGCACAAAGACCGGCACGCGCACATGCGGCACCGACGAATGGACGCGGCAATGGCGCAGCCGCAGCAGCGACAGATTGACCAGCGCGAACACAATCAAGGTCGCCAGCGAGGTGCCTTCCGCCAGCCGCACCAGCGGCACGGCGAGCGCGAGCGCGATCGTCGCCGCCGCGATCAGCGCGGTGGCGAAGACCGGCGTCGCGGTTCTGGCATGCACATGGCCGGCGGCGCGCGGTAGATCGCCCTGACGCGCCATGCCGTAAACGACGCGCGCCGCCATCGTCATCTGCGCGAGAATGGTATTGAGCGTGGCGACGATGGCGATGACGCTGATAGTGGCCGGATCGATGCCGGCAATGGTGCGAAACACCAGGCTGAGCGGCGCCGCCGACGTGGCCAATTCGGCGCGGGGCACCGCGGCAACCGCGATCGCCGCGACCGCGACATAAAGTACGGTCGATATGATCAGCGTCCAGGCCATGGCGCGCGGAATGTCGCGTCGCGGCGCTTTTGCTTCTTCAACGACATTGGCGAGATCCTCGAAGCCGATGAACGCAAAGAACGCCAGCAGGCTGGCGAAGCCTATGCCCGACAAAACCTGCGCGTCGAACGGCGGCGGCGTCAGCAAGACGCCGCTGAAGGGCAGGCCGGTGTAAAGCGCGGCGGCGATGATGACGATGAGCCCGCCGGCTTCGATCAACGTGAACAGACTGGCGAGCAGCACCGATTCAAGAATGCCCCAGGCGGCGACGACGCCGAGCGCCGCCACCACGACGGCCACGACGATGCCCTGCGGAACGCCGACGAACTCGCCGATATAACCGGCGGCGCCGAGTGCCACCGTGGCCGACGAGACGATGCCGATGACGATGGTCAACAGGCCGGTGAGCCGCGAGGCGAGACGGGAGTTAAACGCCGCGCGCACATAAGCCGCTTCGCCGGCGCTGACCGGAAAGCGAGTGGCAAGTTCGGCATAGGAGCCGACGGTGAAAGCCATGGCGAGCGCGGCAAGGACGAAGGACCATGGCGCGTAGCGCCCGGCATGGCCGGCAACCGCGCCGATGAGCACATAGATACCGGCGCCGATGGTGATGCCGACGCCATACAAGACCAGCAGCGGCAGCGACAGGCTGCGGCGCAACGCGGCGGGTGGAGCGGCGGCGGGGTCATTATTCATGAGCAAGAGTATAGTGACGGGTCGCGGCGGAACCTTGCGCGAGGTCAAGGGGCGGAAGTGGACCAAGCCCCTCTCGCGTCGGTGCGTGCGATCGGCTAAAGTCCCGCCATGACAAAGCGCTTTGCCGCGATCATCTGTCTGGCGGTGCTCGGCCTGTCGCTCGGCGGCTGCACGAAATGCGGCTTCCTCTGGGACAGCGGGCCACGTTCGTGCCGCGCCGACACGCCGAAATAATCGGGCGCGATAAATATTTTCAGGTCCGCTGGCGGCCGCGGGCGAATTTTTTTTAAAATTTTTACGGCCGGGTCGCCGCTTTCGCGCGGGCAAACGGAATAAGGCATTGAACGAAAATGATTTTCCCCGCCTCGGCGGCGGCGGGATATTTTTCGAAAAAAGTCCTAGGACTATATTGACACCGTGACGCTGCTCCGCTATGGTTTGGGCATGCTCCACAATTGCGTTCGCTGGAGTTCCGTCGAGGCGGAACACTTGGTGGATGCCTTGGCGGCCCCCTTGGCGGAACGCCTGACCGGCCCCGGCGTTGCCCTCCGAACCCATTTCCAGGAGGAGCGACACATGGCCAAAGTTGAAAACGGACAAATCATCGAGAGTGCGACCGAGGCGCGCGCCGGCGAGACCGGCGGCCACATGCGCTGGGTGCTGTTTACCGGAACCTTCCTGGTGGCGGCGATCTTCGCCGGGCTGATCGCTTATTACTTCAGCCACTAGAGGCAAGCGGCAGCGCCGCACCAATGCCAATCAGTTTGAACGCGCCGGATGTTCCGGCGCGTTTTTTCATGGGGGAGAGGATGCCCGCACACAAGATCGAATTCGCGCCCGAGCTGATCGCCGAGGCCAAACGGCTCTACGAGACCACGACGACCCAGGTCGGCGACATCGCCGCGATGCTCGGCGTTTGCCGCTCGACGCTGACGCATCGCGCCAACGAATGGGGCTGGCGCAAGCGCGCGCATGCGGGCACGACGGTCGATCTCGTGCGCATGGTGCGCGGCGCGGTCGCCGCCGAACTGACCGGCCCGCAATCCGCCAACGACAATTAAGATGCCGCGCCGGTCTCGCCGCAGCAGCGCGCCGCTTTGGCGCAGCGCATACAGGCGGTGGTCGAGCGGCAGATGGCCGTGGTCGAGCAGGTCGTCGGCATTCTCGGACCGTCCGACAAGGCCGAGGCCGAACGCACCGTGCGCATGCTCGCCGGCGTTTCCCGCACGCTGCGCGAGATCGCGGCGCTCAATCAGCCCGACAACGAGACGCCGCCCAATGGATCCGACGACGACATCCCCTGCGACATCGACGAACTCCGTCACGCACTTGCGAACCGCATTGAACAGCTTATCCGAGAAAGAACCGGAACTCAGGAATGGAATTGTGGCGACGCTCCTGGCGGAGCGGCATAGGCAACTACGAACGGTCAATGCCGATTTCCTGACTTTCGCGCACAAGCACCAGAGGCCGCCCGACGTCGCCAACAACGGCAAGGACTGGACGACCTGGCTGATCCTCGGCGGCCGCGGCGCCGGCAAGACCCGCGCCGGCGCCGAATGGGTGCGCAGCATTGCCGTAGCTGACCCGCAAGCGCGCATCGCTTTGGTCGGCGAGACCGAGCACGACGTGCGCTCGGTGATGATCGAAGGCGTCTCGGGACTCTTGTCGATTCACAAACAGCACGAGCGGCCGCGCTGGATTTCGACGCGGCGGCGGCTGGAATGGCCGACCGGCGCGGTCGCCGAAGTGTTCACGGCGGAGAATTTCGAGGGCCTGCGCGGCCCGCAATTTTCCGCCGCCTGGTGCGATGAGCTTGCCAAGTGGCGTCAGGTGCTCGGTCTCGGCGCGACCGACGCGCTTTCCGGCGACGTCGCACAATGGGCGATGATCGTGCTGACCGCCTATTTCGGCGGGCGGAGTTTGGAGAAGGTAGCGCGGATTTTGGGAAGGAAGTAGGGCGTCTCTCGTTCCAATCATGAAAGAATGTTCGATGATATCGCGGTATTTTACAGGACTTAACGCCTGCCATTCGGCGTGCGCAACTCAGTCTTCTAGTGTCAGCCTATCTTCGGTGGCTGACAAAATACCGGCCCGACCAGGCCCGCGTTCCCGCCGGCTCGCACGACGGCGGTCAATGGACGACCGAAGGTGGGGATGGCGTGTCAGGAAGCGTTAATGGCGGCATCGGTGGGTCAGAGAGGCTTTACGCCGACGAAAATACCGGAAGCGTCGATGTATCGACAGATGAAATTGATACTGTCCGGCAATCGACCGGTGCCTTCGACATTGAATTTGTCGGCTCACGAACAATTGTCACGATTGACTATTCCCGCGCCCTTACGCGCATTTCGACGATCGATGATACCACCAGGAAACTCAGCGAGACGCTGGGTGACACGATGGCAAGAGTTGATAGAATCCCAGAGTGGGCACCTTCGGTGTACGGCACGGCAGTCCACGTCGATTTTGCCGCTCAAGTTAAAGCCCTGGGCCTCCGAGGTGTTGAGGTTGAACAGAGCTTTTTCGAAAAAGCACCTGGAGGGTATGGTGAGCCTGGTAGCATCCGGACAGACGTTCTTCTGCGCAACGACGCGGGCGATATTATTGCAATCTATGACGTTAAGACCGGTGGGGCCTTTTTGTCGGCGGGAAGAGTAAAAGAGCTTAGAGAAAAAACTGATGTCGGAATTGGCGTGCCAATCATCGAACTACAGGCAAATCGTGGCGCGACAATTAAAGGCCAGCGCATTCGGAGAAATATTGGGCGCGTTATGGCGCTGCTGTGGAATCCAGTACATCGAGGCAATGCGGGTCGGGCGGCAGGCGCATGAGTTGGCGGCGCCGAGCGATGCATTCTACGACTGCTTCTCGAAAACGTCTCGGACGATCGAGCAGCGTCGCAAGCATAATTGCGTCCATTTTCGTTTTTTTTTTGCCAAGGGTACGCATCGGCATTCCACGCCTCGACCTGATCAAAATATTGCCGAGCGGCGATAATGTCGCCAACAAGTCCGCAAGCGACGGCAGCATCGAAGCCAGGCCACGGGGCGCGTCTGTTGTTTACTTTAACGTGATTCACGATGTCCGAGAACGATTTGAACTTTTCTCGGACTTTCAGGACCTCCGTCGCGGCGATTGTCGCCAATTCTTTCATCGGCGGGGTAAATTGCTCGACGGTTTCAAAAGGAATGAAAAATCCAGCCCGATATGAAAAATCGTAACCGTGAGTCACATTCCAAAGCCAGGCGACAAAAATATTGAGGTAAGTCCCTTTTTGCCAGCCGCTTGGCTGGAATTCGACGTTGATGGCCCAATAGCGATGGTCGGACTGCCAGATGCGCGACTGGCCTTTGCGCACGCAACCGATCGGTGCCAAAGCGGCTTTGGCCGCTGCTGCGATAATACGACCGTGTTCGCTTGTTTGGGCCATGATAGTCTTGCGTCCGCGGCTTTCCGCATCATTATAACTGAAATGTTGCGGAGAATCTCATGACCATCTTCGACGCCGTCGCCTCGCGCTATTCGTGCCGAGCCTTTCTGCCGACGCCGGTGCCTGAAAAATTCGTACGCGACATTGTCGAGCGCGCGGCGCGCGCGCCGTCGGCCGGCAATCTCCAGCCGTGGCGGGTTTACGCGATTGCCGGCAAGCGGCTCGACGCCTTGAAGGCCTTGCTGACGCCGCGCATGGCGACCGAGTTGCCGAAAGGCGAGGGCGTCGAATACCAGATCTATCCGAACCCGATGCCGGAGCCTTATCGCGAGCGCGCCTTCACCGTCGGCGAACTGCTCTATCAATCGATCGGCGTGCCGCGCGAGGACAAGGCGGCGCGTTGCCGGCAATATGCCCGCAACTATGAGTTCTTCGGCGCGCCGGCGGCCTTGTTCTTTGCCCGCGAGAAGGCGCATGGCGCGGCGCAATGGGCCGACATCGGCGGCTACCTGCAAACCGTGGCGCTGCTGGCGCGCGGCCATGGCCTGCACACCTGCCCGCAGCAGGCCTGGGTGTCTTTCCACAAGACCGTACGGTCCTTCCTCGATCTCCCCGACAATCTGATGATCTATTCCGGCATGGCCCTCGGTTACGAGGACCCGGCCGCCCCCATCAATGGCTGGCGCTCTCCGCGCGCGGCCCTGGACGATTTCGCGTCCTTCGATGGGTTTGAGAGCTGATACTGGGGTGGGTTCCCCGTTCAGCCCGCGTTCACCGGCGCGCGTCTAGACATCCCGCCATGCCGGCATTCCGCACCATTTCGTTCATTTTGGCCCTGGTAGCACTCATGCTGCCGGGCCTTGCCGGCGCGCAGGGGTTCATGGCCGTCGACAAGGCGGCCGGAGCCAGCCGCAATGGCTGCCTGAACCGGGCCGAGCAGCGCGCCGCGGTCACCGAGCGGAAAGCAGTGCCATTGGCCGTCGCCATCAAATCCCTGCGTGAGCGCGGCCACCGGGCCGAAGTCGTCCGGGCCGAGCTTTGCAATCGCAATGAAAAGCTCGTCTATGTGCTGACACTGCTGGCGCGCAGTGGCAAGGTGACCCGCGCGACCGTTGACGCGGCAAGTGGCGAGCCTATCAACGGGCCATAAAGCCGCCCGCGCCATTAATTGGAGTTCCCACCCTTGCGCCTCCTCGTTGTCGAGGACGACCCCGACCTCAACCGCCAGCTCACCACCGCGCTGACCGATGCCGGTTACGTGGTCGACCGCGCCTTCGACGGCGAGGAGGGCCATCATCTCGGCGATACCGAGCCCTACGACGCCATCATTCTCGATATCGGCCTGCCGAAAATGGACGGCATTTCGGTGCTGGAGTCGTGGCGACGCAACGGCCGCATGATGCCGGTGCTGATGCTGACCGCGCGCGACCGCTGGAGCGACAAGGTGCAGGGCTTCGACGCTGGCGCCGACGATTATGTCGCCAAGCCCTTTCATCTCGAGGAAGTGCTGGCGCGCCTGCGCGCGCTGTTGCGCCGTTCCGTCGGTCACGCCAAGAGCGAATTCACCTGCGGACCGGTGCGGCTCGACACGCGCACCAACCGCGTTTCGGTCGATGGCAACCGGGTCAATCTGACCAGCCACGAATACCGGCTGCTCGAATATCTGATGCATCACAATGGCCGTGTCGTGTCGCGCACCGAACTGGTCGAGCATCTTTACGACCAGGACTTCGACCGCGATTCAAACACGATCGAAGTGTTCGTCGGCCGCATCCGCAAGAAGCTCGGCGTCGATATCATCCAGACCGTGCGCGGACTGGGTTACATGCTCGCTCCTCCGGGAGGCTGACGCGCATGATCCCGAAAAGTGGGTACCGATTTCCCGCCTTCGCGAAGCCCGCTTCGGCGGGCGAAGGAAGGTCGGACAAGATCATGCGCAAAGGAAAATAGTTTATGCGCGCCAACTCGCTCGCGCTGCGCCTGTTCGTCTCGGCCACCGCCTGGGCGGTGGTGATCCTGCTGATTACCGGCATCGTGCTGTCGTCGCTCTACCGGCAGGCGGTGGAACGCGCCTTCGATCGCCGGCTCGGCGTCTATCTGCGCACCTTGGTCGCCGATGTCGCCTCTCCCGACGAGAGCAATGACAAGGCGTCGCCGGCGCTCGGCGAGCCGCTGTTCGAGTTGCCGCTGTCGGGCTGGTACTGGCAGGTGACGCGTCTCGACCCCGGCAAGAGCGAGGTGCGCGCGTCGCGCTCGCTATGGGACGGCGGTCTGCCGCGCTTGCAGGACCTCGGTGTCGCCGCCGGCGCCGACGGGTCGCGTCAGGGTTACGCCACCGGACCGGAGGACCAGCGCCTGCGGCTGGTCGAGCGCAACATCGACCTCGGGGACGAAGGGCATTTTCTGGTGGCGGTGGCCGGCGACGCTGTCGAGATCGCCGACGAGACGCGCTCGTTCGATCAGGCACTGGCCGTCACCTTTGCAATTCTGGCGGCGGTGCTGCTGCTCACCACTATGTTTCAGGTTCGCTTCGGTCTAGCACCGCTCAAGCGCATCACCGATAGTCTCGCCGCCATTCGCGCCGGCACGGCCGAACGGCTCGCCGGACAATTCCCGGTCGAGATCGATCCTTTGGCGCGCGAGACCAACGCGCTGATCGACGCCAACAAGGAAATCGTCGAGCGGGCGCGCACCCATGTCGGCAATCTGGCGCATGCGCTGAAGACGCCGTTGTCGGTGATGGTGAACGAGGCCAATGCGCGCGGTGACGATCCCCTGGCGCTCAAGGTTCTGGAGCAGGCGGCGATCATGCGCGACCAGGTCGCGCGCCATCTCGAGCGGGCGCGGCTGGCGGCGCGGCTGACCGTGATCGGCTCGGTGACCGATGTGTCGCCGGTGGTGACCGCGCTGGCGCGTACCATGGAGAAGATCCATCGAGACCGTGCGATTGTTATCGAGGTGCGCGGCGGCGAGGACATGCGCTTCCGCGGCGAGCGCGCCGACCTTGAGGAGATGATCGGCAATCTGGTCGACAATGCCTGCAAGTGGGCGGCCTCGCGCGTGACTATTGAGGTGTTACGCGAAATGCGCGCGGTGACGGGCGATGACCATGTGCTGCGCTTCGTGGTCGACGACGATGGCCATGGCCTGTCGGCGTCGGAGCGCGAACAGGCTGGCCGGCGCGGCCGCCGGCTGGACGAGACCAAGCCCGGCTCGGGGCTTGGCCTGTCGATCGTGGTCGAACTCGCCGCGCTCTACGGCGGCGAACTCAAGCTCGGCACCGCGCCGCTGGGTGGCCTGCGCGCCGAACTGGTGCTGCCGGCGGGGTGAGGGGGCTAACGCCGGACTTTTGCCCCAATCCTCCCGTTTCGATAGACTTCAAGTTCCGCCGGTTGGCGGGTCCGTGTGTTTTAATGTGTCGATTTCCGGGGGTCTTGAATGTCCGCGTTCAAATTCGTCGCCATCGCCGTAGCGGGCCTGTCGCTGGCCTCCTGCGCCGGCAGTCCGGATGGCTCTGGCCCCGGGCCGCGTGAAAACACCGGCACCCTGCTCGGCGCCGGCACCGGCGCGCTTCTGGGCGCCGCGGTGGCGGGCGGCGGCACCGGCGACCGGCTGGCTGGCGCCGCCATCGGCGGCCTTTTGGGCGGCGTGATCGGCAACCGGATCGGCGCCTCCCTCGACGACGAAGACAAGAAGCGGGCTTATGCGGCCCAGATGGATGCCCTTGAGCGCAGCCCGTCCGGCGCCCCGGTTTCGTGGAAAAATCCGGATTCCGGGCGCTACGGCACCATCGTGCCGGGCCCCAGTTATCAGGAAAGAGGCCATGATTGCCGGTCTTTCACCCACACCATCTATATCGACGGCCGTCCCCAGACCGCGCGCGGCACGGCCTGCCGCAACCCGGATGGAACCTGGACGCCGCTCAGCTAGATTTCGAGCGGCATCCTTAATGCGTTCTTAACGCAGGCCGAGGTATCAAAGTCCGTGTAAATTCAAACGCGGGCAGAGCCGGCGATGGCGGGCGCCGACAGGATCGAACGGCTGCAACTGTTCTTGCGCGAGCTATCGCCGCAAGCGCGGTCGATGCTTATTGCCGAGTTCGAGCGAACTCTGTTGCGCGGCGAGGACCTTGGCGACGCCGATCTGGTCTTGCAGGAATTGCGCCGTCTCGCCCGTGACCAGCGCGAGGGCGCGCCGCGCGTCGGCCACAGCGCCCGGCTCTTTTTCAAACCGCTCGAACCGTTCCTGGTCGACGATCTCGGCCAGCACCGCCATCTCGGCCGCATCTCGCGCTCGTCGCTCGATATGTTGTGGACCTGGATCAGCCGCGACGTTCTCCCGGAGGAGGCGACGGCCGTCGAAAAGATCGTCAACACGGCGGTGCTCGACGGCGACACCGAGAAGGCGAATTACTTCGTCCGCGCCTTCCAGGACCGCGTCGCGGTGGCGTTGTCCGACCAACTGCGCAATGCCGATAGCGACGACAAGATGCGCCGCCGTATGCTGGCGCAGATTGGCACCCAACGCGCCGGTGAAGACGTCGCAACCTTGAAATGCGTGCTCAATGCGCGCGACGGTTTGAGCGCGATGGGCGCCAACCTGCCGCTGCAGGTCGGCAATCTCGCCGCCAAGCAACTCGACGACTGCAAGACGTTGATCGAAAAAACCGCGCCGCCGGGCAGCGAGGTATTTCTATATTCGCTGCTGACGGTGATGAACCGTCTGTCGGCGCCGTGGCAATTGATCCGCCTTGGCGTCAAGGCGGCCGGCAGCGACACGGCCGCGCGCGTCGCCGAGACCCCGTATGGCATGGCGGTAACCATCGTCCTGTCCGAGCTGGAAAGGCAGGTCGGCGAATTGCGCGACGATTTACGCAGCGGCCGCGGCGTCGCGGTCGGCGCGCTGCTCAAGACCATCCACGATTCCGCGCGGGGCTTGCGCACCGAACTCAATATGCCGATGGACTCAAGCTGGGGCCGGGCCTTGTCGGGCCTGCGCAGCCAGATCGGCGACACGCTGCGGCTTGAAATCGACTCGATGCCAGGCCGCGTGCGGCGCCTGCTAAAGCCGCGCGCCGTCGGCGAGATACGGGCCAACAGCGCGCTCGATCCGACCGAAGTGGCCGAGACCGAGGCGCTGGTGACCTTCGTCGGTACCTGCCGCCATTTCGCCGGCGAATTGGCCATCAACGAAATGACGCAGCGGACCTTCTCCGAGCTTCAGCAATATCTCGACAATGCCACGCGCGGGCTCCTGGAAGCCTTGCGTCATGCGACGCCGAATGAGCGCAGCTTCCGCCAGTCGCAGGTCGACACGGCGGTGCGGCTATGCGCCACGGTGTTCGGGCGCGACTACGCGGCACAGCTCGGCAAGGCCGCGGAAATCGCCGCTGCCGCTGAACGCAAGGCGGCGCGCGGCTGACCGCCACCGGACGCCACCTTTCCATCGATCGAGCCCTTTGATCCAGCGCATGGCGACCCCGATCGCGGCCGATATACCCCTGCGCCGGCTGTTGTTTTCCCGGCCGGGAAAGTGGATAGATTTGCCGCATGACCCTCTGGTTCGCATTTGCGCTGATGACCGCCGCGGCGATTTTCGCCGTTCTTTGGCCGTTGGGCCGGCGCGGCGCTGCCGCCGGCGGCAGCGACATCGCGGTCTATCGCGATCAGCTCGACGAGATCGCCCGTGACCGCGCATCCGGCCTGATCGGCGAGGCTGAAGCGGAGGCCGCCAAAGTCGAAGTTTCGCGCCGGCTGATCGCCGCCGCCGATGCGGCGCAGGCCGAGAAATCCGCCGGCGAGCGATCGCCGCTCTGGCGCCGGCGCGCCACCGCATTGACCGGGTTGTTGTTGCTGCCGCTTGGCGCGGCCGCGATCTATATCGCGCTCGGTTCGCCGCAAATGGCCGAACGGCCGCCGGCTACGCAGGGGCGCACCCTGCCGCAGGATACCTCGATTCAAAATCTGGTCAGTCAGGTCGAGGCGCATCTCGCACGCAATCCCGACGATGCGCGCGGTTACGAAGTGGTGGCGCCGGTCTATCTGCGGCTCGGCCGGTTTGCCGACGCGGTGATGGCGCGCCGCCGGCTGCTGGCGCTGGCCGGCGAAACCGCTGAGCGGCAGGCCGATCTCGGCGAAGCGCTGGCGGCAGCGGCCAACGGGGTCATTACGGTCGAGGCCAAGGCCGCGTTCGATCGGGCGCTGGCGCTCGACCCGGCCGAATTGAAATCGAAATATTACATCGGCGTTGCCGCCGAGCAGGACGGCGACAAAGCGAAGGCGGCGGCGATCTGGACCGACATGCTCAAAGCCGGGCCGCCGGACGCGCCCTGGGTGCCTGTGGTGCGCGAAGCCTTGACTCGCATCGGCGCCACGCCGCCGGTCGCGGTTCTGCCGCCGATCGCGGCGACGCCCGGACCGAACGCCGCAGACATTGCCGCCGCGGGCGGCATGAGCGAGAAAGATCGCGGCGACATGATCCGCGGCATGGTGGCCCGCCTCGCCGATAAACTTAAAGAAGACGGCCGCGATTTCGAAGGCTGGCAGCGCCTGCTGCGCGCCTATGTGGTGCTCGGCGAGCGCGACAAGGCGAACGCCGCCGCCGCGGACGCCAGAAAGGCGATGGCCGGCGAGCCCGATAAATTGCGCCAGCTTGGCGATCTGATCAAAAGCATGGGGCTCGACGGCTGACGCCTGTGCCGTGGCGACGTATTTTTCAAGCGAAATGGCTTCTATTTCAAGCGAAATGCCTTTTCCCCACCTTACCGAAGTTTAATCCCCCCGACAGGACGCTGTAAGGCTCATCCCCCCATCTTGACGTTCGAAACGGCGCGCAGGCGCGCCTCCCGAATTGAGATGGAGTTTTCCCGATGAACCCGAGCGTCATTCCCCAAACGCCGCGGAAGCGCCGCGTACTGTCAGCGCGCCGCGTCATCCTGCTGGCCACCACGATCGCCGGTCTCGGCGCCGCGGCGCTGGTGATCGCCCCCGGCCTCAACCTGCATGGCGCTTATCCCGGCGCACTGGCGCAGAACCTGACCGAGCAGGCGCACAAGCTGCCGGCGCCGATCGGCTTTGCCGATATCGTCGCCAAGGTGAAACCGGCGGTCATGTCGGTGCGCGTCAAGGTCGATGGCGGTTCGCAGACCACCGGCCTCGGCGGCGAGAATACGGAAAACGTGCCGCCGCAACTGCGCGAATTCTTCCGCCGCTTCGGCATGCCAAACGGCGAGGAGGGCCAGGGCGGCCAAGGCGGAATGCCGCAGCGCGGTCCGCGCGGCGGCCGCAACATCATCACCGGCCAGGGCTCGGGCTTCTTTATCTCGGCTGACGGCTACGCCGTGACCAACAATCACGTTGTCGAAAAGGCCGAAAGCGTCGAGGTCACCACCGATGACGGCAAGATTCACACCGCCAAGGTCATCGGCACCGATCCACGCACCGATCTCGCGCTGATCAAGGTCGAAGGCGGCTCGTTTCCTTACGTCAATCTCGCAGGCAGCCCGCCGCGCATCGGCGACTGGGTGATCGCGGTTGGCAATCCGTTCGGCCTCGGCGGCACCGTTACCGCCGGCATTGTCTCGGCGCGCGGCCGTGACATTGGCGCCGGCGCCTATGACGACTTCATCCAGATCGACGCGCCGGTAAACAAGGGCAACTCGGGTGGCCCGACCTTCGACACCGAAGGCAACGTGATCGGCGTCAACACGGCGATCTTCTCGCCCTCCGGCGGTTCGGTCGGCATTGCCTTCGCGATCCCGTCGGACACCGTCAAGACTGTCGTCGCGCAGCTCAAGGATCACGGCACGGTGACGCGCGGCTGGATCGGCGTTCAAATCCAGCCGGTGACGCCGGACATCGCCGACAGCCTTGGACTCAAGAAGGTGGTCGGCGCTCTTGTGGCTGAACCGCAGGCCGATGGCCCGGCGAAGAAAGCCGGCATCGAGGCCGGGGACATCATCACCGCCGTCAATGGCGACGAGGTGAAAGATGCCCGCGACCTTGCCAAGAAGATTGGCGCACTGCCGCCGAAGTCCAATGTCAAACTCACGGTCTTGCATAAGGGCGCCGAAAAGACGGTGTCGCTTGCGCTCGGCGAACTGCCGAACAGCAAAGAGGCGCGCGCGAATGCCGAAAGCAATGACGGCAACGGCGTCGACATTGGCAAGCTCGGTCTGACGCTGGCGCCCGCCGCCCGCGTCGCCGGCGCCGGCGCCGAAGGCGTCGTGGTCACCGGAGTCGACTCATCGGGCGCGGCGGCGGAGCAAGGCTTCGCCACTGGCGACGTTATTCTTGAAGTGGCCGGCAAATCGGTCTCGACGCCGGCCGACGTTCGCAGCGCGATCGCCGGCGCCAAGACCGGCGGCAAGCGGACCGTCCTGTTGCGCGTGAAGAAGGGCGACAACACCCGCTTCGTCGCCCTGCCGGTCGGCAACGGCTGAACTTGAAGTCTCTTATTGAGGATGTGTCGCCGGCAACCGTCGCCCCCGTCAGCGGTGCAGCCTCAACGGGACGGGCCTCGTGCCCGTCCCGGCTATTTATTCCGCCAACGCCGCCGCAGGGCGGCGACTGGCGACCAAGCTTCACCCTGGCAACCGTCGCCCCCGCTGGGGTGGGGTCGTAGAGGGGGTGACGGGCCAGTCCCGTTACCCCCTCGCGTACGACGCAGAGGCGGCTGGTGCGGGGCAGCGACCTGCAAGGCCAAAGAACTTGCGGCCGGACCGCGACTAGTGCCCCGTTTCCGAAGTTCGTGATACATCGCAGCAAGCTCTGATACGAACTTCGGAAACAAAGGGGCACTAGCAAGTATATGATTCTAGTGCCGCTTATCGATTTGAAGTTCCTGAATGAACTTGCGGCAAGTGATGCAGGAACTTCAAATCGGCGGCACTAGCGAGGCGACGTATTTAATAAAGAATGGCCGGGACCTTTCGACGCGCTGCTGTCAGAACGCCGCCGAATCGCCTGGAAATGGTGTAACCGATGCCTACTTATGTGGAGAATTACGGGCAACGCGCGGCTGGACGGTCGGGCGACGCGCAACCGGATCGGGTCACCATGCGGCTTCTGATCATTGAGGACGACCGCGACGCGGCCGACTATCTGGTCAAGGCGTTTCGCGAGGTCGGCCACGTCGCGGAAGCCGCGCATGACGGCGAGGACGGCTTGGCGCGGGCACTTGATACGCCATACGACGTCCTGATCGTCGACCGCATGCTGCCGAAGCTCGATGGCCTTGCGGTTATCGGGACCTTGCGCGCCAAGGGCATCGAGACGCCCGCGCTGATTCTGTCGGCGCTCGGCCAGGTCGACGACCGCGTCAAAGGCTTGCGTGCCGGCGGCGACGACTATCTGCCCAAGCCCTATTCGTTCTCCGAACTGCTGGCACGTATTGAAGTGCTGGCGCGCCGCCGCGGCGGCACCAAGGAGGAGACCGAATTACGCGTCGGCAATCTGCATCTCGACCGGCTGTCGCATATGGTGCGGCGCGGCGAGGAGGAGATTACCTTGCAGCCGCGTGAATTTCGCTTGTTGGAATATTTGATGCAGCATGCCGGGCAGGTGGTGACCCGCACCATGCTTCTGGAAAACGTATGGGATTATCATTTCGACCCGCAAACCAA
>CAMAUC010000022.1 GCA_945861265.1 Rhizobium sp. Q54
TAAGGTCGCCGCGAGGGGATTAGCTTGCCGCCCCGTTGCGAAGCGTGTACCACCCCGGACTTCCCAGTCGTCGGAGCGTAGCGCAGTCTGGTAGCGCATCTGGTTTGGGACCAGAGGGTCGCAGGTTCAAATCCTGCCGCTCCGACCAATCTTGGCGCTAAATGCGTCCGACGAAGTCGGCAATGCGGGCGATCACGTTGGCTTCGGCCAAAAGCGGCGCGTGGCCCTGATCCGGCACCACCAAGGTTTCCAGCGTCGTGCGCCGTGCCGCTGTTGTTTCGTTAGCGGCGCGACGCGCCGCCATGGCCTCGACAGTTTCCGCCGTCAACAGATCCGAATTCTCGCCGCGGATCACCATCATCGGCACGTGAGCGAGCGCGTCGAACTGCGGCCACAGAGGCGGCAGCGGCTTCTCGAAATCGACACCCTCCAGCGTTTTGGCCAATGCCACGTCATAGTCCGGCACAAGCCGACCGTCGGCCTCCTTGAAGGCGCGATGCGCGCTTGCCAGCCAGTCCTCGGCGGTCAGTTTGGGAAATTGCGCCGAGAACAGCCGCCGCAGGATATCGGCGCCGTCCTCGTAGCTGCGCGGCTGCGGCAACCTGCCGACATAGCCTTTGATCCGCATCAGGCCCTTCGGTTCGATCACCGGGCCGATATCGTTGAGCACGCAAGCCGCAATCATGCTTGGCCGCAGCGCCGCCATCAGCATGGTGAGAATGCCGCCTCGCGAAGTGCCGATGAATATCGCGGGCGCGCAGTCGAGCGCGGTCAGCACCGCCAGCACGTCGGCGATCTCGACCTGGAAATTATAATTGGCAGGATCCGGATCGTAGGCCGAGAGGCCGCGGCCGCGATAATCCAGCGCGACGACGCGGCGGGGACGTGCGGCATCGCTGACGAGCGCGCTCGCCAGCGCGTCAAAATCATTACCGCTGCGCGCCAGGCCCGGCAGGCAAACAACCGGCAATGACGGCGCGCTGCGCAGGCCATATTCGCGCGCGTGCAGGCGCAGCCCGTCGGGCGCGGAGATGAAGTGCGAGGTGGGGCCGTTCATGGGGCTATTTGTCGCCCGCGCGACGCTCCGCCGCAAGCCATGCCCTAATTCGCCGCTGCGCCGCGCCGGATATCGGCCTCGATGACCAGCTTGGTGCCGCCGCCGAAACGCGCGCGATAGACCTGCAGGTTCTCCATGATCCGCTGCACATAATTGCGGGTCTCGGCGATCGGGATGCGCTCGGCCCAGTCGACCGGATCGACCTTCGGATCGCGCGGATCGCCATAGGCTTCGATCCACTGGCGCACCCGGCCGCGTCCGGCATTGTAGCCGGCGAAGGTCAGAAGATAGGAGCCGTTATAGGTGCTCAGCAGCATCGACAGTTCGGCCGCGCCCATCTGCATATTGTAGATCGGGTCGCTGAGCAGGCGGGCCGGGTTGTACGGCGCCTTGTAGCGCTGCGCCGTGTCCTTGGCGGCAACGGGCGTCACCTGCATGAAGCCCATGGCTTTGGCCGGCGAGACGACCTTCTGATTGAAGTGGCTCTCCTGGCGGGCGATCGAATAGGTCACGGCCGGTTCGATCGGCGGCGCGATCGGCGTGTAGTCGGGCAGGCCGATGATTGGATAGGCGTAGTAATCGAGCGGCAGGCCGCGGCCGAGCGCGCCCTTGCCGAGCAGCAGCATGGCGCGGCCGTCGCGATGCTTGCCGGCGGTTTCCGCCAGCACTGCCATGCCGGCGACGTCGCTCGAGCTTTCGCCGAGTTCGGCGAAGATCGACGCCAGCATGTCGCGTTCGTCCAGCGCATAGAGAATTTCGGCGACACGCACGACTTCTAGATTGCTCAGCGCGCCGCGCTCCGGCGCGGTGAATGCCGGCGGGCCGCGCAGGCCCAGATCGGCGACGCCCAGCCGCGCGCGCGCCAGCTGGCCGTAATAGGTCGCGGTATGTTCGGCTGCCCGCGCGTAATGCGCGCGCGCCTGCGCCTGCTGCCCAAGCGCCTCGGCGGCGCGGCCTTCCCAATAGCCGCCGCGCGCCAGCGCGTGCGGGTTGGTGATGCCATCGGAAATCTGCGCAAAATGCGTCAGCGCGGTCGCCGGATCATGCAGAAAGCGCAGCGCGATCCAGCCGGCGGTGAAGTGCTTGTCGGCGCGGTAGTTGCCCTGTGTCGGCGTGGCGGCATCGCGCGCCAGCCGGTAGGCGGTCTGGGCATCCTTGGCGTCGAGCAGGCTGCGGACCAGCAGACGCCGTTCCATCCACCATTGATTGACGTCGACCTGCGCGGCCGGGTCCTTCGGCGCGGTGAGGACGAGTTTGGCGGCTTCTTCGGGCTTGCCGTTTTTGCGCAGCCATTGCGCGCGGGCAAAGATATAGCCGGCGTCCTTTTGCGCCGCCGATGGCACGGCGTCGAGCAGCGCCTTGGCATTGCCGGCCTTCTTGATGACCGCCGCCCAGGCGCGGGCGATCGCCATCTCATTGCCGCCGAGGCGCTCGGCCGCGCGCAGCCCGGCGTCGGCATTGTCCTCATAGAAGCGCTGGTTCATCCGGACTTTGTGATCGGCCGTGGTCAGCATGTTGCCGTACATCTCGAGCACGCTGCGCTCGACATCGCCGCTGCTGTCCAGATGGCGCCATGCATAGCGTACCAGCGAGGCGGCACCGTCGCGGTCGCCTTGCGCCAGCACCGCGTGCGCCAGCATGTAATAGCCCTTGGCGGTGGACGGCTTCTGCTGCGCGAAGAAGGCGCGCACGGTGGCGTCGTCGATCTTGTCGTTCCACAACGCATTCTCGGCGCGGCGGCGTAGCAGCGGCGCATGCGGCCAGGACGGATTGGTGTGGATGAAATTGGCGTAGCGCTGAAAGGTCGGCTTTGTGTTGTCGCTGCGCAGCGCGATCCATTCGGCGAGCTTGCGCGCCACCGGGTCGGTGATCGAGCGTTGGGCGACGTCGGCGATCGTTTCGTTGCCTTTGCGCGTTGCGTCGATCACCTGACGGACCAGCGCGATGTCGGCGGCCGACGTGGTCGTGGTCGGTGCGATGGCGAAGGGGCCGGCGGCCGGGCGCGCCATCGGCTTGAAGGTGGCGCTGGCGGCGAAGATGCCGCCGCGCAGGCCGACATTGGCCTGGGCATAGGAATCGGCGCCGGGGCCGGCGGGCGAGCCGGGCTTGGTGGCAACCGTAGTCGGGACAGTCTGCCGCTTGCCGGGCCGGCTTTGCGGCATCGGCACGGCCACGGTCTTCCGGGGGGGAACAGCCGCGGACTTCTTGGGGGGGACGGCGGCGGTTTTTTTGGGAGCGACGGCGGCGGAAGCTTTTGCCGGCGGCTTTTTCGCAGCCTTCTGAACCGATGGCTGAACCGGGACCTGCGCTGCAGCTGGAACGGCGCAGAGCAAGCCGGCCGCCAGACAGGCACCCCGGAACGGGCCAAGGACCGCGCCAAGGACCGCGCCATGCCGTCCGGACGTGTCCCTGGGGAGCCGCCAACGAAGTCGATTCATAACGTCCATTCGAGCTTTCGCCTTCAGGTTGGGCGCCCGACTCAAAAGGCACACGCCAATATAGTCGCAATAAGCCAATTTCGTCGGCAAAGCATAGCCGGGATGGCCCAGTCTGCGCGCATAAGTCGCGACGATGGTAAAAACAGGGCCGGCGGCGCGCGCCGCCGTTAACGGGGGCTTTCATCGGCGCGGGCGACCCGATATCAATGGAGTTTGCCGCATTAGAGGCCGGGACGGAGAGTGAGCCAATGACTGCCAATGGAACCGCGATGGGAACCGCGAAGACCAAGTTCCGCGGCTCGTTCACCGCGCTGGTCACGCCGTTCAAGAATGGCGCGGTCGATGAGAAGGCATTCCGCGACCTGGTCGATTGGCAGATCGCCGAGGGCACGAACGGCCTGGTGCCGGTCGGCACCACCGGCGAGAGCCCGACGCTCAGTCATGACGAGCACAAGCGCGTCATCGAATGGTGCATCGACCAGACCCGTGGCCGTGTGCCGGTGATTGCCGGCGCCGGCTCGAACTCGACCGCCGAGGCGGTCGACTTTGCCAGGCATGCCGAGAAGGCCGGCGCCGACGCCGTGCTGATCGTCACGCCTTACTACAACAAGCCGACGCAGGAGGGCATGTATCAGCACTTCAAGGCGATCAACGACGCCATCGGCATTCCGATCATCATCTACAACATCCCCGGCCGCTCCGTGATCGACATGTCGGTCGACACGATGAAGCGCCTGTTCGATTGCAGGAACATCGCCGGCGTCAAGGACGCGACCGCCAACATGGTGCGCGTCTCGCAGCAGCGCGCCGAACTCGGGGACGGCTTCAATCAGCTTTCCGGCGAAGACGGCACCTGCCTTGGCTTCATGGCGCATGGCGGCCATGGCTGTATTTCGGTGACGTCGAACGTCGCGCCGCGGCTGTGCGCGGAATTCCAGAGCGCTTGCCTCAAGGGCGACTACGCCACCGCGCTCAAGCTGCAGGACAAACTGATGCCATTGCACCAGCACCTGTTCGTCGAGACCAATCCGTCGCCCGCCAAATACGCGCTGTCCTTGCTCGGCAAGATTTCCGACGAAGTGCGGCTGCCGATGGTGCCTTTGTCGGACAAGTCGAAGGCGATCGTACGCGATGCCATGGTGCATGCCGGGCTGATCAACTAGACGGGCGTGGCCGAATAGGGCCGGGCGAGGGTGGACCATGCTTGAGGAATTCAAGAAATTCGCGCTGCGCGGCAATGTCGTCGATCTCGCCGTCGGCGTGATCATCGGCGCCGCGTTTGGCAGCATCGTCTCGTCGCTGGTCGGCGACATCATCATGCCGCTGATCGGGGCGCTGACCGGCGGGCTCGACTTCTCGAACTACTTCTTGCCGCTGTCGTCGAAGGTCATAGCCGACACTTTAATTGAGGCAAAAAAACAAGGTGCTGTATTAGCTTACGGCAGTTTTCTGACGATAACGCTTAACTTTACGATCGTCGCCTTTGTGCTGTTCCTGGTGATCCGGGCGCTCGGCAAATTGATCAAGAAGGAAGCCGAGAAGCCCGCGCCGGTGCCGAAGCAGGAACTGCTGCTGACCGAAATCAGGGACCTGTTGAAAAAGCCGTAACTGGCTTTACCGGTGTTCGACGCGCTGGCCGACATAAATCAAACACCTTGTCGCGCCAAGGTGTAGACTGATCTGGTTGGCGCGTTGTGCGCCAAATCGAACTTTATCAGCGGTCGTCCGTTCGCGACGCCGGCTTAAAAAAATTCTCCGCGCTGCGACACCGCGGATCGGGCGTTTCGCCAGTTCACATCCGGATTTGTCATCCGCATTCGCTGGCCCCGCATCGCGCGGGACCAATCGACGACTGTCACCCGTCTGTCAGATACCGGACAGACGACAGTTCACGTGTGGCTTAAGCCTTTCACCAATTGTGGCGGCACGCCCCCTCGGAGCGCGTGCACTTATCCGCCTTCGGCCGCTCGACCGATCGGGCGGGATATTCATTATGGAAATCCCCCACTTGGGCGTGTCCAACAGGATTCTCGATTCACTGCCCACTGCCGAGGCCGCGCTGCTCAAGCCGCACCTCAAGACCTTTGCCATGGTGCAGGGCACGCTACTGCAGGAACAGGGCGACCAGATCGGCCACATCTATTTTCCGCTCAGCGGCATGATCTCGCTGCTCGCGGTGATGAAGCAGGGGCAATCGGTTGAGATCGCGACCGTCGGGCGCGAAGGCACCGTCGGAGCCATGTCTGGCTTCGGCCCGCGTCATGCCTTCACGCGGGCGATCGTGCAGGTCGGTGGCGCTGCCTCGCGTATCTCAACGACGCATTTCCAGGAAGCGATGAAGAAGAGCGCGACGTTGCGTGAAACTGTCGCGCGCTACAATGAGGGCCTGCTGGCGCAAGTGCAGCAGACGGCGGCGTGCAATGCGTTGCACGATCTCGAACAGCGACTGTGCCGTTGGCTCCTGCAAACGCAGGACCGTGCCGGCGGCGACCTGATTACGCTCACCCACGAGTTCCTGTCGCAGATGCTGGCGGTGCGCCGCACCACAGTGACTTTGGTGGCACGCGGCCTGCAGACGGCCGGCGCCATCGAGTACAAGCGCGGCAAAATCCGGATCGTCGACCGCCGCAAGCTCGAAAAACGCGCCTGCGAGTGCTACAAGGTGGTCAGCCAGCAGATCGACAGGCATTTGCCGGGCGCCAAGGGCTAGGCCGCCGGGCGCCAAGTGCCACGTGGCCAATCAGTCGCGCGCGCGGGCCCGCTGCTCCAATTGCAGCGTAAAGACCTGTTTGCCCCGCTCATCCACGACCTGGACCGACCAATATAACCCGTCAATGCCATTGAATTCCGCGGCCCGACGGCTAAATGCTGCGGTGCAGGCTGTCGCGTGTTCGCGCGCCGCCGCGGCATCGGTAAAAACCCGGCCGCCGGTGTCCGGGACCTTGGTCAGGCCGTCGGTCAACTGGAAATAGAATTTCGGCAACGGGCAATCCGCTACAAGCCGCGATCTTGGCCGGGTATGTCTGGTACGCGACATAGGCTTTAAGTCGGGGCTGGCCGGATCGTTCCATCTGGTGGGAGTGCGCCTCGCGTGGCATAGCTCCTAGGTTAATCGTGGGAAGCTGGATCAAGAATGGCTGCAAAACCGGAGCGCCGCCTCAGGGCGGTGGCTGAAAACCGCAAGGCGCGGTTCAATTTCGAAATCGGCGAGGTCTTCGAGGCCGGCATCGTGCTCACCGGCAGCGAGGTCAAGTCGTTGCGCGCCGGCAAGGCGACGATCGCCGAATCCTATGCCGACGCCAAGGACGGCGAGATCTGGCTGATCAATTCCAACATCCCGGAATACCGGCAGGCACACCGCTTCAACCATTTGCCGAAGCGGCCGCGCAAGCTGCTCTTGCACCAGCGTCAGATCAACAAGCTTTCCGGCGCGGTCGATCGCGAGGGCATGACCATCGTTCCGCTGAAAATCTATTTCAACGACAAGGGCCGCGCCAAGATCGAAGTCGCGCTGGCCAAGGGCAAGAAGCTGCACGACAAGCGCGAGACCGAGAAGGCGCGCTCCTGGCAGCGGGACAAGAGCCGCATCATGCGCGATAGGGGCTGACGCCGGCTATTCGGCGCGTTTGCAGACCGCTTCGATATTGTTGCCATCCGGATCGACGACGAAAGCGGCGTAGTAATTCGGGGCATATTCATTGCGCAGCCCCGGCGGGCCATTGTCTTTTGCACCCGCCGCGATCGCCGCCTCGTAGAAAGCGATAACTTTCTTGCGGCTCTTGGCGGCCAGACAAATATGCACCGGTCCCGACAGCTTGGCGCGAACGCCGACGCTTGTACCGATCCACAGACATGTCTTGTTCGTCGTTGTGCCGTAGCCGACGAAACGTTTCTTCGAGGCCGGCACGGCGAAGTCATATTGCGGCGTCAGGCCCAGAGGTCTGAGCGCGGCGTCGTAAAACGCTTTGGCGCGGGCGATGCTTTTCACTTTAATTCCGACATGATCGAGCATTCGTCCGCGCCTCTTGTCACATTCAATATGTGGCTTACTGCAATATGTGGCTTATTTCACCACGCCACAGGCGATGCGGCCACCGGCTTCACCGGTTGGATCTGTCTTGTAGTCGTCGCTGCCGGCGTGGATCACGACGGCCGAGCCGTCGGCGTCGAACAGCGAATTCGGCTTGCCCTTTTCCAGCGTGATCGCAGCATTAATCACTTCGACGGTCAGGTCGCCGCTTTGCGGTACGTGCAGGTTCGGCATGTCGCCGGCATGTGCGCCGTCGGCCGCCAGCAAGCCATGCTTGTGGCTATCCGGGTTGAAATGGCCGCCGGCCGAGGTGAAGGCAGGGCCTTCGCACTTGCCGACAGCGTGGACGTGAAACGCATGCTCGCCCGGCGGCAGGTCTTTGACCGATAGATTGATCAGCACCCCGCGCGGTGTCTGCGTCAGATTGACCGAACCGACTTCCTTGCCCTGGCCATCCTTGAGTGGCGCCGTCGCGGTCTGGGCGGCGGCGGGCAGGACTGCGGCGGCGCACAATAGCGCGGCGTAAAGTCCAATACGTGTGAATTGGTTTGTCATGTTATCGCTCCCTTTGACTATTTCGGCATTTGCGGCTGCCGCGCCGTCGGCACTTGATTTAGCGGGCTTGACCCAGGGGCCGACATCACGGTTGTGTGACATGATCAGCCAGGGATAGTTTCAACATGCTGCCGACCAAACTCGATCATTGCGTTATTCATGTGTCGGAGTGGGAGCGCTCCAATACATTCTATACGGAAGTCCTCGGCGCCGAGCTAGTGACGCGGCCGGCCGGCGGTTTCGCCTATCGCTTCGGCGACAAGCAGCTCAACTGTCATGGACCGGGTGTGCAACCGGCCGAGGTGGCGCGGCTGCCGGTGCAGCCTGGCAACAGCGATCTGTGTTTTGAATGGGACGGGCCGATCGAGGACGCGATAGCGCATTTGAAAGCCAAGGGGATCGCAGTCGAGCGCGGGCCGATGCAGCGCAACGGCGCCAAGGGGCCAGGGACGTCCGTGTACTTCCGCGATCCGGACGGATCGCTGATGGAATTTATGTCATACAGGGATGCTAGATGATCGATGCGCCCGGCACGCACGATCCCAAGGTTTTGCCGCCCAATAGTTACGTGCACGCTGCTTCAGGCATCTAGATAATTTCTGACCTTCGCAAACACATCGCGGAACATCGGCGGCGTCAGCCGTCCGGTGTTGGTGTTGTAGCGCGAGCAGTGATAGCTGGAAAACAGCGCGACGCTTTTGCCGTCCGGCGACGCCAGTATGTTCTGCCCCGCGTGCTTGAACGGCATCGCCGATTTTTTGGCGGCAAAGGCCGTCAGCACGCTCGCGTGCGCAATACCGCCGAGCGCGACGATGGCCTTCAGGTTCGGCATCTCGGCGATGGTCGGTACGAGAAAATCGCGACAGGTGTTGATCTCGACCGGCAGCGGCTTGTTCTCCGGCGGCACGCAGCGCACCGCATTGGTGATGCGGCAGTCGGTCAAAGTCAGCCCGTCATCGATGCGCGCGTCGAAGGTGCCTTTGGCGAAACCGTATTCGCCGAGCGTCGCGTATAAAAGGACGCCGGCATAATCGCCGGTGAATGGCCGGCCGGTGCGGTTGGCGCCCTGCACGCCGGGAGCCAGGCCCACGATCAGCAGCCGTGCGTCGTTTGGCCCGAAAGAGGGCACCGGCGCGTTGAACCAGGTCGGCTCCTTGGCGCGGCAGGCCTTGCGATAGGCGACCAGACGCGGACAGCGCGGGCAATCCCGCCCGGGCTTGGAAAGCTCAGGCTTGACCGCAGCCGCCGCCATCGTGCGCTCTTACTCGTAGGATTCGTCGTCATCCTCGACGCCAGCGCCGGCGCGTTGCGGCGCTCCGGTCGGGCGTTGCAGGAACGCCGGGTGCTGACCGGGCTCTGTCGGGTGCGGGCGAACGTCGCGCGCCGGGCGCTCGGACGGATCGCGGCCGATCTTGTTGCGCAGCGTAATGATGTCGGTGAACACGTCGGCCTGGCGGCGTAGTTCGTCGGCGACCATCGGCGGCTGGGTGGTGACGGTCGAGATCACGGTGACGCGCACGCCCTTGCGCTGCACGGCTTCGACCAGCGAGCGGAAATCGCCATCGCCGGAGAACAGCACCATGTGATCGATCGTGCCGGCGATTTCCATGGCGTCGACGGCGAGTTCGATGTCCATGTTGCCCTTGACCTTGCGGCGGCCGGTCTGATCGACGAATTCCTTGGTCGCCTTGGTGACGACCGAATAGCCGTTGTAATCGAGCCAGTCGATCAGCGGGCGGATCGACGAATATTCCTGATCCTCGATCACCGCGGTGTAATAGAACGCGCGCAGCAGATAACCGCGCGACTGGAACTCGCCGAGAAGTTTCTTGTAATCGATGTCGAAGCCGAGCGACTTGGCCGTCGCATAAAGATTGGCGCCATCAATAAACAAAGCGATTTTTTCGCCGGGCACGGTCATGTTCGTTCTCTCACAAATCTCGCACGTTTTTATCAAATAATCCGATACCGCACAGATGCCGCGCGCGAGAAGCGCGGATGCTCGCCGTACTGGACCGCGAATTTTTAAGACCTCAAGGCGTCATCGACAAATTCAATGGCGCCCCCGCGAAATCATGCCTGAGCCGGTAATGCCCCTGTCCGGCTGGACTGCTTTGCGGTCGCAGATTGTTCGCTACCAGAGGGTTACGGCTAAACCAAGACAAAAATGCTTGAAATTTGGCCCGGCAGGGGATAGGTACCGGATGTTCTCAAAGACATAGTTCCACCTAAAGGAGTGACGAGCCGATGGCCCGTGTCACCGTAGAAGATTGCATCGACAAGGTTGAAAACCGCTTCGATCTCGTGTTGTTGGCGAGCCACCGGGCGCGCATGATTTCGTCGGGGTCGCAGATTACCATCGACCGCGACAATGACAAGAATCCGGTCGTCTCCCTGCGCGAAATCGCGGAAACCACCGTGTCGCCGGGCGATCTGAAGGAAGACCTGATCCATTCCTTGCAGAAATATGTCGAAGTCGACGAGCCCGAGCCCGAGGTGCCGCTGATCGGCGCCGGCGGTGTCGATGCCGACGATGCCGACGTTGTTACCTCCGACCGCATGACCGAGGAAGAGCTGCTCAAGGGCCTCGAAGGCCTGGCGCCGCCGGAAGAAGTGCCGGAAGAGGACGCCGAATAGGCGGTTCGCGTCGGCGTCGCCGATTCGGCTTTTTCGTTCAAATTCGCGATCAAGGCCCGGCTTAACCGCCGGGCTTTTTCGTTTTGCCAAGCCTGGCGCGCCCTTTTTGTTAAGCAGCCCGGCAAACCCTTGCAGGTGTGCCTGATTGTCGTGATATCTATATAAATATGCGCCGTTTCGCGGTTTTTCGCATCCTGAAGCCCGGCGCATTCGAGGCAAGCTTGATATGATGCCGACGCGCCCCGATCTCCCGCGCATGCAGAAGCAGGCCCCGACCCGGGCCCCGCTCGAGCGCCCGGCTGGCAATCCGCCACAAGCGTCCGAAAAGGCCACCCAATCCCGCAAGCCGCAGATGATGCGGCAATACGACCTGATCGAGCGGGTGAAGGCCTATAATCCGAACACCAACGAGGCGCTGCTCAACCGCGCCTATGTCTACGCTATGAAAGCGCATGGCGATCAGCGGCGCGCCTCGGGCGATCCGTATTTTTCGCACCCGATCGAGGTGGCGGCGATCCTCACCGATCTCAAGCTCGACGATTCGACGATCGCCGCCGCGCTTTTGCATGACACGATTGAGGACACCGCGGCCACGCGCGCCGAGATCGACCAGCTTTTCGGACCCGACATCGGCGTTCTGGTGGAGGGCCTGACCAAGCTCAAGAAGCTCGATCTGGTGACCAAGGAAGCCAAGCAGGCGGAAAACCTGCGCAAGCTGTTGCTGGCGATTGCCGACGACGTGCGCGTGCTGCTGGTCAAGCTCGCCGACCGCCTGCACAACATGCGCACGCTCGACTACATGCCGGCGGCGGCGCGCAAGCGCACCGCCGAAGAGACGCTGGAAATCTATGCGCCGCTCGCCGGCCGCATGGGCATGCACGAGATGCGCGAGGAACTCGACGATCTGGCGTTTCGCGAACTTTATCCCGATGCCTATCAGGTGGTGACGGCGCGGCTCGCCGCGCTTGCCGACCGCAACGTGCAATTGATTTCCGAGATCGAACAGCAGCTCACCCGGAAACTCGCCGACCGCGGCATTCAGGCGCGCGTCGTCGGCCGCGCCAAGCGTGCTTATTCGATTTGGCGCAAGATGGAGCGCAAGTCGGTCGGCTTTGAGCAATTGTCCGACATTTTCGGTTTCCGCGTTCTCGTCAATACGCCTGGCGATTGCTATCAGGCGCTCGGCATCGTGCACACGACCTGGCCGATGGTGCCGGGGCGGTTCAAGGATTACATCTCGACGCCGAAGGCCAACGAATATCATTCGCTGCACACCACGGTGATCGGGCCGGGCAAGCAGCGCGTCGAACTGCAGATCCGCACCTTCGAGATGCACGAGATCGCCGAATACGGCATCGCCGCGCATGCGCTGTACAAGGACGGCGTCGGCTCGCCGACCGAATTGCTGTCGCGCGAGTCGACGGCCTATGCCTGGCTGCGCCGCACCATCGAATTGCTGGCGGAAGGCTCCAACCCGGAAGAATTCCTCGAGCATACCAAGCTCGAGCTGTTCCACGACCAGGTGTTCTGCTTCTCGCCGAAGGGAAAATTGATCGCACTGCCGCGCAAGGCGACGCCGATCGATTTTGCCTATGCGGTGCATACCGATGTCGGCAACACAGCGGTCGGCTGCAAAATCAACGGCAAGATCGCACCTTTGACGTCCGAACTCGGCAACGGCGACGAAGTCGAAATCCTGGTCTCGAAAGCCCAGCTGGCGCCGCCGGCGGCCTGGGAATCCATCGTCGTCACCGGCAAGGCGCGCGCGGCGATCAGACGCGCGACTCGCACCGCGGTGCGCGTGCAATATGCCGGTCTCGGCCGGCGCATTGTTGAGCGGCTGTTTCAGCGCGCCAAGATGGCCTATTCAGACGAGAAGCTGACCGGCGCATTGCCGCGTCTGGCGCGGTCGTCACTGGAAGAAGTGATGGCCGCGGTCGGCCGCAGCGAATTGAAGGCCTCCGACGTCGCGCGCGCGATGTATCCCGACTACAAGGAAGAGCGCGCCGCCGCGATGGCGGTGAAGCCGAAATCGGAAAGCGGCTGGTTCGGCCTGAAGAAGCTTACGTCGGTGAAGTTCAAGGTGCCGGGCGGCGAGACGGTCGGGCCGGCTATCCCGATCCGCGGCATCAATGGCGACCTGCCGGTGCGTTTTGCGCCGGACGGCGGCGCGGTGCCGGGCGACCGCATCGTCGGCATCGTCTCGCCCGGCGAGGGCATCACTATTTATCCGATCCAGTCGGCGGCGCTCGCCGAATTCGAGGACAAGCCGGAGCACTGGCTCGATGTGCGCTGGGACTGGGAGGAAAGCACGCCGCGGCGCTTTCCGGCGCGCATCTCGGTGCAGTCGGCGAATGAGCCGGGTTCGCTGGCGCAAATTACCCAGGTCATCGCCGAACATGACGGCAATATCGACAACATCAACATGGCGCGCCGCGCGCCGGACTTCACGGATCTCACCATCGATCTCGAAGTCTATGACCTCAAGCATCTCACCGATATTATCGCGCAGCTTCGCGCCAAGCCGATGGTGGCGAAAGTGGAGCGGGTGAATGGGTAACCCACTCAGGCTCGGCGTCAATGTCGATCACGTCGCCACCGTGCGCAATGCGCGCGGCGGGCTGCTGCCCGATCCGGTGCGCGCCGCCAAACTGGCGATCGTCGCAGGCGCCGACGGCATCACCGCGCATTTGCGCGAGGACCGCCGCCACATACGCGACGACGATATCGCGCGGCTGAAAGCTGAGATCGACAAGCCATTGAATTTCGAGATGGCGGCGACCGACGAAATGGTCGGCATCGCGTTGAAGACGCGACCGCATGCCTGCTGCCTCGTGCCGGAGAAGCGCAGCGAACGCACCACCGAAGGCGGGCTTGATGCCGCCGGTCAGCAGACCGCGCTCAAGCCGGCGGTGCACGCGCTCAAGCATGCCGGCATTCGCGTCTCGCTGTTCATCGCCGCGCAAGCGAGCCAGATCGAAGCGGCGGCGGCTTTGGGCGCTGACATTGTCGAAATCCACACCGGCGCCTGGTGCGACGCTTTGGCCGAGGGCCAGACGGCGAAGGCGAGCGCCGAATGGAAACAGATCGTCGCCGGCGCCGCGCTGGCCGACAGCCTTGGTCTTGAAGTGCACGCCGGCCACGGTCTGGATTATGCGAGCGCCGAGGAGATCGCCGCGCTGCCGCAGATCGTCGAACTCAATATCGGACATTTCCTGATCGGCGAGTCCATTTTCGAGGGCTTGCCGGAAACGGTGAAATTCATGCGCGCGGCGATGGCGCGGGGGCGTAAGCGCGCATGATCGCGAAGATATAAGTCATGATCATCGGTCTCGGCTCCGATCTGTGTGACGTGCGCCGCATCGCCAAAACGATCGAACGGCATGGCGAACGGTTCCTCAATCGCATCTTCACGCCGGCCGAGCGCGCCAAGGCGAACCGACGCGCCAATGTCGCGGAAACCTATGCCAAGCGCTTCGCTGCCAAGGAGGCCTGCTCGAAAGCGCTCGGCACCGGCATGCGCGCCGGCGTGTTCTGGCGCGACATGGGGGTGGTCAATCTGCCGTCAGGGCGCCCGACCATGAAGCTGACCGGCGGGGCGTTGAAACGCCTGCAATCCATGCTGCCGCCCGGCCACGAGGCCCGCATCGACGTGTCGCTGACCGACGAGGGCCCGCTGGCCCAGGCGATCGTTATCATCTCCGCATTGCCGCTGACCATGGTCGGCAATACGCCGGCTAAAAGCGATTAAATCCAGATTTGACAACGACTTATTCAGTCGTTTCGCTGATCTTCATTGCACCGCGCGGACCTTCCCGCTACAAGACCGGCGGGGCGACGATGTCGGCTTTTTTGACGACATATCAGGACGAAAGGCCGATGAGCGTGACATCCGGTACCAAGCGGAAAGAGGGCGGCGTCGGCGAGACGATCCGCGTGATTTTTCATGCGTTGATCATCGCTCTGGTGATCCGCACGTTCCTGTTCCAGCCTTTCAATATTCCGTCCGGATCGATGAAGGCAACGCTGCTGGTCGGCGATTACTTGTTCGTGTCGAAATATTCTTACGGCTACAGCCAGTTCTCGCTGCCTCTGTCGCTGCCGATTTTCTCCGGTCGCATTCCCGGCGGCTATTTGCCCGAGCGCGGCGACGTCGTCGTGTTCCGCCTGCCGAAGGATACCTCGACCGATTACATCAAGCGCGTGATGGGATTGCCCGGCGACAAGATTCAGGTCACCGACGGCGTCGTCTCGATCAACGGCGTGCCGGTGAAACACCAACGCATCGCCGACTATATCGAGACCGAGGAGACCGGGCACGACACGCCGGTCAAGCGCTGGAAGGACACGCTGCCGAACGGCGTCACGCACGAGACGCTCGATCTGGTCGATAACGGCTTTGCCGACAATACCCAGGTCTATACGGTGCCGGCCGATCATTATTTCATGATGGGCGACAACCGCGACAACTCGACCGACAGCCGTTTCAGTCAGGTCGGTTTCGTGCCGTTCGAGAATATCGTCGGCAAGGCGCAGATCATCTTTTTCTCGGTCTACGAAGGCAGCCAGGCTTGGCAATTCTGGCGCTGGCCGTTCTCGGTGCGCTGGAACAGACTGTTCACGATTGTCCGATGAGCCGTAGTAAGGTCAAAGACCGCGCCGCGCTCGAAGAAAGGATCGGTTACAGTTTCGCCGACAAGGCGTTGCTGGAACGCGCCTTGACACACATCTCGGCTTTGTCGGGCGGTCCGCAAAACCGCGTGTCCAGTTATCAGCGTCTGGAATTCCTCGGCGATCACGTGCTCGGTCTGGTGATATCCGACATGCTCTATCGCGCATTCCCGAAGGCGAACGAGGGCGAGCTGTCGCGCCGGCTCGCCGATCTGGTGCGCAAGGAAACCTGCGCCGAGGTCGGCAAGGAAATGGATCTGGGGCCGGCGCTGCGCCTCGGCAATTCGGAATCGCATGCCGGCGGTCGACTGCGCACCACCATTCTTGCCGATGCCTGCGAGGGCCTGGTTGGCGCGGTGTTCATCGATGGCGGCTACGCCGCCGCCGACGCGCTGGTGTCGAAGTTCTGGATGGAGCGCATGATCAAGACCGTGCGTCCGTTGCGCGACGCCAAGACCATGTTACAGGAATGGGCGCAGGCGCGCGGCCTGCCGACACCGGCCTACAAGGAACTGGCGCGCACCGGTCCGCATCACGATCCTGTTTTTAAAGTCGCCGTGGTGCTGCCCGACCGGCCGCAGGCCGAAGGCACCGGGGCTTCCAAGCGCGCCGCGGAGCAGGCCGCTGCGCTGGCCATGTTGACCAGCGTCGGCGTGAAACCGGATAAAATAGATGCCCGATAAAAATGCGGCCGATCTGAAGACACCGGTGGGCGCCGATACCCGCTGCGGCTTCGTCGCGCTGATCGGCGCGCCCAATGCCGGCAAGTCGACGTTGCTCAACGCGCTGGTCGGCTCCAAGGTCACAATCGTCTCGCACAAGGTGCAGACGACGCGGGCGCTCATTCGCGGCATCGCCGTCGATGGCCAATCGCAGATCATCTTCGTCGATACGCCGGGCATATTCGCGCCCAAACGAAGACTCGACCGCGCCATGGTGACGACGGCCTGGAGCGGCGCGCACGAGGCCGATCTGGTCGGCGTGATGATCGATGCGCGTAAAGGGATTGACGAGGAGGCGGAGTCGCTGCTGGAGCGGCTCGCCGAAGTGAAGACGCGTAGAATCCTGATCCTCAACAAGATCGATCTGGTGCCGCGCGACAAGCTATTGACGCTGACCAAAATCGCCAATGAAAATGCCAAATTCGAGGCCACCTTCATGATTTCGGCGATGACCGGCGACGGCTGCCACGATCTGAAAACATGGCTGGCCGAGCGCATGCCGCTGAGCCCCTGGCTCTATCCGGCCGACCAGATGTCGGACGCGCCGATGCGGCAGTTGGCTGCCGAGATCACCCGCGAGAAACTATTCGAGCGCCTGCATCAGGAACTGCCGTACCACTCGACGGTCGAAACCGAGAGCTGGAAGGAACTGCGCAACGGCGAGACCCGCATCGAGCAGACGATCTATGTCGAACGCGAAAGCCAGCGCAAGATCGTCATCGGCAAAGGCGGCCAGACGCTCAAGGCAATCGGCGAAAGCGCGCGGCGCGAGATCAACGACATCGTCGAGCACAAGGTGCACCTTTTCCTTTTCGTCAAGGTGCGCGAGGGCTGGGGCGACGACCCGGAACGCTACCGCGCCATGGGGCTGGAGTTTCCCAAAGAGTAATGCGCGACCCGGCGCGATTCTGCTAAACTGATTCCATGCAATGGACCGATGAAGGCATCGTGATTGGCGTGCGGCGGCACGGGGAGGCGAGCGCCATCCTCGAACTGATGACGCGCGAGCACGGGCGCCATCTCGGCATGGTGCGCGGCGGCTTTGGTACGCGCATGAAGCCGATCCTGCAGACCGGCAATTCCGTCAGCGCCATGTGGCGGGCGCGGCTCGACGAACATCTCGGCAATTACACCATCGAGCCGATGCGGCAACGGGCGTCAAACTTTTTTGGCGCGTCGCACGCGATCTACGGCGTCACGCACCTGGCGGCTTTGATGCGGCTTTTGCCGGAGCGCGATCCGCATGAGGGGCTGTACAATATCTTTCAGCAGATCCTCGACCGGCTCGAAGACGCCGTCTGGGCGGCGCCGATAGTGGCGCGTTTTGAACTGCTGATCCTGACCGAACTCGGCTTCGGTCTCGATCTCGAGCAATGCGCCGCGACCGGCGAGACCGGCGATCTCATCTATGTCTCGCCGAAATCGGGTCGGGCGGTGTCGCGTCTGGCCGGCGCGCCCTATGCCGACCGCATGCTGCGGCTGCCGGCTTTTCTGCGTGACGAGGTCGGCGAGCCGCAAGGGCGCGATCTCGAAGATGGCTTCGCGCTCACTGGGTTCTTCCTGTCGCGCCATGTGCTGGAGCCGCGCGGACAGGTGTTCGCCGACGAGCGCATGCATTTCATCGCCGCGCTGACCCGGGCGCTGCCGAACGTCGCTTAAGCCAAGTCTGCTGTGAGGCACAAAAGAAAACCGGCCCGGCTTTTGGCCGGACCGGTTGAACGTTGGAAGCGGAACCGACTACCAGCGGCCGCGGCAGACGCGCTCGATGTGGCAGCGGCGGCCATAGGGGCCACGGCGGCAGACGCGGATCGAACGGCAGTTACGGCGGCCACGATAGTACTGAACGTCTTGGAGCAAGCCGCCTTCAACGGCGGACGACGAAAGACCCGAGATCGGCGCTGCGTTCGCCGCCGGGATGCCGGCCAGACCGATGCCGAGGCCCATCAGGGCCGACAGAATAATCATTCGCATGTGTGTTTCCTCCAGTTAGGGTTTTAGCGGTGCACGGATCGGAACTGATCCGCAAGACTCAAAAACCCATCATTGATTGCCGTCAAATCTAGCCGAAAACCGGTTCGCGGCGGTACCGGTTGTCGCGTCGTCACCAGAAATCTTGTCGATATAATGAACATAACTCATACCCGGCGACGTCTCAGTGACGCGCAGGGCCAACGCGACCGACCCTGCTAAGTTCACAGAATATCGGACAAATTTGGAAGATTTGCTGGCCGGCTCGTTCATCGCTTGTTCATCGTCAATCCGCGCAGTAGCACTCCAGAATGGCGAAACGAGTGATTCCCCCCGAACACGGTCATATTGAGGACGTCGCCCTCCAGGTGGCGCTCGAAGAGCGCTATCTGGCTTACGCGCTCTCGACCATCATGAACCGGGCGCTGCCGGATGCGCGCGACGGTCTCAAGCCGGTCCACCGCCGCATTCTCTACGGCATGCGATTGCTGCGGCTCGACCCCAATTCGGCCTTCAAGAAATCGGCCAAGGTGGTCGGCGACGTGATGGGTAATTTCCATCCGCATGGCGACCAGGCTATCTACGACGCCTTGGTGCGCCTGGCGCAGGATTTCTCGCAGCGTTATCCGCTGGTCGACGGGCAGGGCAACTTCGGCAATATCGACGGCGATAACGCCGCCGCCATGCGCTACACCGAGGCGCGGCTGACCGAGGTCGCCCGCCTGATCATCGACGGTATCGACGAGGACGCGGTCGATTTCCGTCCGAGCTATGACGGGACGGACAAGGAGCCGGCGGTGCTGCCGGCGGCATTCCCCAATCTGCTCGCCAACGGTTCGCAAGGCATCGCGGTCGGCATGGCGACGTCGATCCCGCCGCACAACGCGGCCGAATTGTGCGACGCGGCGCTGCATCTGATCGACACGCCGAACGCGCGCTCCAAGACCTTGCTGAAATACGTCAAGGGACCGGATTTTCCGACTGGCGGTATTTGCGTCGATCCGCCGGAAGCGATCGCCGAAGCCTATGCCACCGGCCGCGGTTCGTTCCGCGTGCGCGCGCGCTGGCACCAGGAAGAAGGCTCGCGCGGCACTTATCTCATCGTCATCACTGAAATGCCGTGGCTGGTGCAGAAGTCGCGTCTGGTCGAGCGCATCGCCGAACTGCTCAACGACAAGAAGCTGCCGCTGGTTGCCGACGTGCGCGATGAATCGGCCGAGGATGTGCGTCTGGTGATCGAGCCGCGCGCCCGCACGGTCGACGCGGCGCTGCTGATGGAATCGCTGTTCAAGCTGACCGAGCTTGAGAACCGCATTCCGCTCAACATGAACGTGCTGGTCAAAGGCCGCATTCCGAAGGTGCTCGGCCTAGCCGAAGCCCTGACCGAATGGCTCGATCATCGCCGCGAGGTGCTGGTCCGCCGATCGAAATTCCGCCTGGCGCAGATCGACCATCGTATCGAAGTGCTGGGCGGCTATCTGGTCGCCTATCTCAACCTCGACAAGGTCATCAAGATCATCCGCACCCAGGACGAGCCCAAGCCCGTCCTGATGAAGACCTTTAAAATTTCCGACGTGCAGGCCGACGCTATCCTCAACATGCGGCTGCGCAATTTACGCAAGCTCGAGGAAATGGAAATTCGCGGCGAGGAAAAGGCCCTCAAAGAGGAGCGCAGCAAGCTCAAGAGCCTGATCGGCTCGACCGCCCAGCAGTGGAAGACGGTCGCCGCCCAGATCAGGGAAACCAAGGCGCTGTTCGGACCGAAGACCGCGCTCGGCAAGCGCCGCACCGATTTCGCGCTGGCGCCCGAGCACGACGAAGCGGCGATCGAAGAGGCGATGCTGGTGCGCGAGCCGATCACCGTCGTGGTGTCGGACAAAGGCTGGATCCGCGCGCTGCGCGGCCATGTCATCGATCTGTCGACGGTGACGTTCAAGACTGACGACCAGTTGAAGTTCGCGTTCCAGACCGAGACCACAGTTAAGGTGATGATCTTCGCCGGCAACGGTAAGTTCTACACGCTCGACGGCGCGAAGCTGCCCGGCGGGCGCGGTCACGGCGAACCGGTCCGGCTGTTCTTCGATATCGACCAGGACGCCGAGATCGTCGCCGCCTTCGCCTATCAGGGCGGGCGCAAGCTGCTGGTGGCAAGCTATCAAGGCAACGGCTTCATCGTGCCGGAAGACGAATGCCTCAGCGCCACGCGCAAGGGCAAACAGGTGTTGAACCTGAAGGCGCCGGACAAGGCGGTGGCGATGACCGTGATCGACGGCGATACGCTGGCCGTCATTGGGCAGAATCGCAAGATGATCGTGTTCGGTCTCGACCAGGTGCCGGAGATGACGCGCGGTCGCGGCGTGCGTTTGCAGCGCTATCTCGACAAGGGCCTGTCCGACGTTACCACCTTCAAGGCCAGCGACGGCCTGAGCTGGGTGGACGGCGCCGGCCGCACCCAGACATTGACGATGCGAGAGTTGAAGGACTGGCGCGGCGAGCGCGCACAGGCCGGCCGCATTGCGCAAGGTCTGCCGAAGAACAACAAGTTCCGCGGCGCGCCAACGGCGGCGAAGGCCGGCGGGGATTAACTCGCCACGAACAGCAGCGACTGCTCCGCATCCTGCATCAGCGCCGAGGCGGTGTCGCCGAAGAACAGCTTTTCGCCCGGTCTCCGGCCGACGCCCATGACGATCAGGTTGTTGCCGGCACGCGCCGCCTCCTTGAGGATCGCCTCGTCGGTGGCGTTGGCGGCGATGACGGCGGTGCGGATGCTCATGTTGTAGCCGTCGGCAATCGCGGTGATGTCCTTGAGGATGGCGTTTTCCTGATCGCGGGCGCGCGTGTTGCGGCGCGCTTTGTTGGCGCCGCGCACCGCGACATAGAGCACGGTAAGCGACGCCTTGCTGGCGCGCGCGATGGTGATGGCGACTTCGGCGGCGCGGCGTGACGGCTCGGTGCCGTTGATCGGCACTAGAATGTTCAGCTTACCCCGCGGCTTTTGCGCCAGTTCACCGCGGACCAGCGTAATGCCGAGTGGTCCCTTGAAGCCCTGCGCCAGCGACGTCACGCTTTCGTGGAAATCCTTGCCGCGTACCGTGGTTTTTTCCAGGCCGATCAGCATCAGGTCATAGCCCTTGGCGGCTTCCTCGGCGATCGTTTCGGGGCCGGGCGCTTCGTGCACGATGGTGGTGACCTCGACGGGCGTGTCGACCTTCTCCTCGACCGTCTGTTTGCTCTTGATCTGCTCGGCCGCCTGCTTGACAGTTTCGCCAGCGTGCTTCGCCTTCTTTTCTTGTTCCTTCACTTCGGCCTTTTCCGTCTTTTTGGCTTCGGCGGCAGGCTTATCTTCTTTCACAGCTTCGGTCTTTTTCGGATCGGCCTTCTTGTCGGCGGCTTTGGTCTGCGTCTGGCTCTCGACGGCGATCGGATTGGCGGCGATGGCCTCCTTGCCGTCCGGCAGCGCCTCGATCTTGGAAGCGTCGGTGATATGCAGCACTGTGGTCGGCATGCCATGCGTGCCGGCCAGCATGCCAGCGACGCGCGAGGCGAACTTGCCGTTCGGGCTGTCGTCGATCGCGATCAGTAATCGCTCCAGATTGGCGACGAAGCCTTTTGCTTCCTGCTCCTCGCGGTCGAGCCGTTGCTGTTCTTCCTTGCGCATCGGAATGCGCGCCAGCGCCCAACGTAATGTCGGCGGCATCGCCAAAGTCGTGATCACCGCCATGGCGACGATCATGGTGAAAAGATTCTGGTTCAGCGCGCCCATCGACAGGCCGACCGTGGCGATGATCACTTCGGTCGAGCCGCGCGCATTCATGCCGCAGGCGAGCGCAAAGCCCTCGCGCCGCGTCAGCCCGCCGATCTCGGCGCCGATGAACGCGCCGCCGAACTTGCCGATGCTGGCAATCAGGATGAGGCCCGCGGTCATCGCCGCCATGCGCGGATCGCCGAGGATGGTGAGGTCGGCGCCCAGACCGGCAATGCCGAAAAAGACCGGCGCGAAGAACGCGGTGATGATGCCGCGCAATTGCTCGTCGATGTGGCGGGTGAGGATGGGCGACTCGCCGACCAGGATGCCGGCGACGAAGGCGCCCAGCACAGTGTGCACGCCGATGAGATGCGTCAGCAATGCCATCGATCCCATGATGACGAGAATGCAGGTGATGACGGCGAAGTCGCTGACGAAATTGTCGTTCACCCAGCGAATGGCGAAGAACACCGCGCGGCGTCCGACGGTCAGGCTCACCACCATGAACAGGAAGGTGCCGACGATGCTTTGCGCCAGCGACCACGGATCGACTTCGCCATGCAATGCCAGGCTGAAGATGATCGACACGATGATCCAGCCAACGCTGTCGTCGATGATGGCGGACGCTAGGATGACCTGGCCGACGGTGCGGCGCATGAAGTTCATCTCGCGCACTACCATGGCGACGATCTTGACCGAGGCGATCGACAAAGCGGTGCCGAGGAACAGCGAGGTAATCAGCCGTTTGCCGGGATCGGGCAGCATGGCGTCGGGGAGAAATTCGCCAAGCGCGACGCCACAGGCGAAGGGAATGACGATGCCCATCAGCGAGGCATAGACCGACGCCTTGCCGGTCTGACGCACCAGCTTGAGATCGGTCTCCATGCCGGTGAGCAGCAGCAACAGCAGAATGCCGAACTGCGACACGGCGTCGATCATCGCTTTCTGTTCGGGATTTTTGGGAAACAGCGCGTGCTGAAAGTCGGGCAGGAGCAGGCCGAGCACGGAGGGGCCAAGGAGCAGGCCGGCGATCAATTGCCCCATCACCGCAGGCTGGCGCATGCGGATCATGGCTTCGCCGAGCAGGCGGCCGGTCAGCATCAAGACGAGGAGCTGGGCAATGAAGACGACTTCGGATGGGCCTTTGTGTGCTTCGCCGGCGGCCAGCGCCACGCCGGAGGCCAGCCATAGCGCCACAGGAATTGCGCATAGCCATGCCGTCCGCGCGCGAATATTCATGCCGAAACTGCCCCCTCTGCCGCCCTGGCCGGGGCGTGTGCAGCGATAACCCGAGGTCAGGGGCAAAGTTCCAAAATGTTGCAATTGCAATTCATTCGCAACTAGACTATGAAAGACGAAATGGCGGTATTTTCGCGGGGCCGCCGCAGGGCAGGGACTGAAAATGGTCGATATGGCAGCAATTCCTCCGGAAAAATCCGAGGCGCAGCCGACCGGCTGGCGCGTCAGCCGCACCGACGGCACCCAGCGCAGCCTGTCCGAGGTTTACGGCTCGATTCCGGTGCCGCGCGGCGCGTCCTGGCTGCGGCGGCTGCTGGCCTTCTCCGGCCCCGGCTACATGGTCTCGGTCGGCTATATGGACCCGGGCAACTGGGCCACCGATCTCGCCGGCGGTTCGCAGTTTGGCTACACGCTACTCGCTGTCATCATGATCTCAAACCTGATGGCGATCCTATTGCAGGCGCTCGCCGCGCGGCTCGGCATCGCCTCGGGACGCGATCTGGCGCAGGCATGTCGCGACGCCTATCCGAAACCGGTCGGCTATGTGCTGTGGTTTGCCTGCGAACTGGCAATCATCGCCTGCGATCTGGCCGAAGTCATCGGCACCGCCATCGCGCTTAAATTATTGTTCGGCATTCCGCTGATCGGCGGTGCGCTGATCACCGCGCTCGACGCCTTCCTGCTGTTGATGCTGATGCAAAAGGGCTTCCGCTATCTGGAGGCCTTCATCATCGCGCTGCTGATCGTCATCGCCGGCTGCTTCCTGACGCAAATCATTCTTGCCGCGCCGCCGGTCGCGGCCGTGCTTGGCGGCTTCCTGCCGTCGAGCGAGATCGTCACCAATCCGGCGATGCTGTATATCGCCATCGGCATCATCGGCGCGACGGTGATGCCACATAATCTTTATCTGCATTCGTCGATCGTGCAGACGCGCAATTTCGAGAAGAACGACGCCGGCAAGCGCAGCGCCATCCGCTGGGCGACCACCGACTCGACCATCGCGCTGATGCTGGCTCTTTTCGTCAATGCCAGCATCCTCATCGTCGCGGCTTCTGTGTTTCACGCCAATGGCAAGACCGATGTGGTGGAAATCGAGCAGGCCTATGAATTGCTGTCGCCGCTGTTGGGCGTCGGCATCGCCTCGATCCTGTTCGCCATCGCGCTGCTGGCGTCGGGCCTGAACTCGACGGTCACCGCGACGCTCGCCGGCCAGATCGTCATGGAAGGCTTTCTCAACTTGCGCATTCCGCACTGGATGCGCCGCCTGCTGACGCGCGCCATCGCCATCGTCCCGGTGGTGGTGGTAACGGGGCTTTACGGCGAGCACGGCACCGCGCGGCTGTTGATCCTCAGCCAGGTCATCCTGTCGATGCAACTGCCCTTCGCGGTCATCCCGCTGGTGATGTTCGTGTCGAGCAAGGAAAAGATGGGCAACTTCTCGATCTCGAAGCCGGTCGCTGCGCTGGCCTGGCTGGTGGCCGGCATCATCGTCGTGCTGAACGTGAAGCTGTTGTTCGAGACCTTCGCCGGCTGACGATCAGGCCTCAACCCTCGACCATCCTGACGCCATCAGCCGCTCCTGCGGCAGGAAGCGGCCCTTGTAGTCCATCTTCTTCGACCCTTGCACCCAATAGCCCAGATAGACGTAAGGCAGGCCCATCGCTCGCGCGCGTTCGATGTGGTCGAGGATCATGAAAGTGCCGAGCGAGCGCTCGCCGGCGTCCGGATCGAAAAACGAATAGACCATCGACAGGCCGTCGCTGAGCACATCGGTCAGCGCCACCGCCAGCAGGGGACCGGCGCCGCGTCCGTTGAGGCGCGAGTCCGGGCCGCGCGTGCGGTAGTCGATGACGCGGGTATCGACATGGCTGTCCTCGATCATCATGGCGTAGTCGAGTACGGTCATGTCGGCCATGCCGCCGTCGCGGTGGCGGGCGTCGAGATAGGCGCGGAACACTGAATATTGTTCGGAAGTCGGCGCCGGCTTGCGCATGTCGCCAATGACGTCGGCGTTATGCTCGGCGATGCGGCGCATGTTGCGCGACGGCTTGAAATCGGCAACGACGACGCGCACCGAGACGCAGGCGCGGCAGGTCTCGCAAGCGGGGCGGTAGGCGATCGACTGGCTGCGGCGGAAGCCGCCATGCGTCAACAGGTCGTTGAGTTCGCCGGCGCGCTCGCCGACCAGATGCGTGAACACCTTGCGCTCCTCCTGGCCCTTTAAATACGGGCAGGGCGACGGCGCGGTCAGGTAGAATTGCGGCGTGTCGCGGGAGTGCTGGGTCACTGTGTTCGAACCCTGGTGTCCTTAAGACTCGAGGTCACAAGCATTGCGCGGCGCGCCGGTTCCGTCAAAGGGCCCCGGTGGGGCCCGGTGGCGGATTTTTGGCCATGCCGCCCCGTTTGGGCCTTATCGGCTTCCGGCGACCAAAGGCCGCAACTGGGCGGCGCGCTGCGGATTATTGATAATGACGGTGCCGAGCAGGATGTCGTGCAGCAGGCGGCGGCGCTGGTTGAAAAAGGCGACCAGCAGGACAAAGGGCGAGAGCACCGATACCGTGAACCAGAAGGCTATGGCGTGCACCGCGCCGAGCACGAAATAGGCCGGTGCGCCGTACCAGGTGCGCATTTCCAGCTCCATCACCCGCATGCCGATGGTGGCCGAACGGTCGCCGCCCAAAGTCGCGCCGAAATAGACGATGGCCCAGATCACCGAGGCCGGCGGCAGCAGCCAATAGAGCGCCCAGCCGAAGCCCAGCGTGACAATGCCGAAGGCGAAAATGAACATAGCCGCCAGCACAACCGGAATCGAAATCACCAGAAAATCGATGAAGAAAGCCAGCACCCGGCGGGCTAGCACGCCCTCGAACAGCTCTGGATTTTGCATCGGATCGTAGGCGTGCGGTTTGATATCCATCGACATGGCCGTCCCCCTTCGCCCTTCGGCGACATCCTGTGCCCTTGGCCGGGCACCTTTGCAGATGGCGAATATACCGCTCCACTGCAAGGGACGAAACGTGGACGTTATGCTTAGGTGGCGGCAAAAGCGGGCCTCTGCCAGGAGACTTTCAGACGATGAGCGTGACGATTGCCGATATCGAGGAAGCCCGCCGCGTCATTGCAGGCCAGGTGCTGCGCACGCCGATGCTGCCGGCGCCGCGGCTGTCGGCGCTGACCGGGGCCGAGGTTTTCGTCAAATACGAAAATCTCCAGGTCACCAACTCGTTCAAGGACAGGGGCGCGCTGGTCAAGCTCACCTCGCTCAACGAGACCGAGCGCAAGCGCGGCGTCATCGCCATGTCGGCCGGCAACCATGCCCAGGCGGTCGCCTATCACGCGGCGCGCCTTGGCATACCGGCGACCATCGTCATGCCGGTGACGACGCCCTTCGTGAAAGTGGCGGCGACGCGTTCGCACGGCGCCGAGGTGGTGCTGGACGGCGAGAGCGTCGCCGACGCGCAGGCGCGCTGCGAGATCATCCAAAAGGAGCGCGGTCTGACTTTGGTGCATCCTTATGACGACGCGAACGTCATTGCCGGGCAGGGCACCATTGCGCTGGAAATGCTGGAGGAGGTTTCCGATCTCGACCAACTCGTCATTCCGATCGGCGGCGGCGGGCTGATTGCCGGCAATGCGATTGCCGCGCGCGCGGTCAATCCGAAGATCGAGATCGTCGGCGTCGAGGCGGCGCTTTATCCGGCGGTGTGGAATGCGCTGGAACACGGCAACCGGCCGATCGGCGGGCCGACTCTGGCCGAAGGCATCGCCGTCAAGAATGTCGGCAGACTGACGCTGCCGATCATTCGCGAACTTGTCTCTGATGTCATCCTTGTCGACGAGGCGCATCTCGAACGCGCGGTGAATGCCTATGTGACCCTGCAGAAGACGATGGCGGAAGGCGCTGGCGCCGCAGGTCTCGCCGCGTTGCTCGCCGAGCCTGCGCGCTTCAAGGACAAGCGTGTCGGCTTGATCCTGTGCGGCGGCAATATCGACCCGCGCATTCTGGCGTCCATCATGGTGCGCGAACTCGAGCGTGAGGCTCGTATCGTTTCATTCCGCCTCGCCATTCCCGATCAGCCCGGCGTGCTCGGCATCATCGCCACAAAGCTCGGCGAACTCGGCGCCAATATTCTCGAGGTCGAACACCGCCGCCTGCTGCTGGACGTCCCGGCCAAGGGCGCCAAGCTCGACGTCACCGTCGAGACGCGCGACGCCAAGCACGCGGCCGAAATCATGGCGGCCTTGGCGGCGGACGGCTATCAGCCGGTGCGGCTCGGGCAGGGCATCGTTTAGGCGGAACCGCCAGCCGCCGCCGGCGTTGTCCGACTGCTTCCCGATGCAGCGCGAACAGGTGGCTTATGGCGTCGACCTATCCAACCCCCGTTTACACAGCGCCGTTTCCGGACGCCGACATCCGCCGCATGGCCGGCGTCAACGATTTCCTGCTGGCGGTCGGACGCATCGTGCTCGTTGGCATGTTCATCTTCTCGGGCGCGAGCAAATTCATGGACCTGTCCGGCATCGCGGCGCAGATCGCGTCCAAGGGTCTTCCGGCACCGATGGCGCTCGCCGCCGTGGCGGCGCTGGCGGAAATGGCTGGTGGCATCCTGATTGTCGTCGGCTGGTGGACGCGGCCGGTGGCGCTTGGCCTTCTCATCTACACGCTGATCGCCACCTATTTCTTCCACGACTTCTGGCATTTGCCGCCGGGCGCCGAGCAGACCAACGCGATGATCCACGCGATGAAGAATTTGGCGATTGCCGGCGCGTTCCCGATGCTGACCGCGGTTGGCGCCGGACGCTTCTCGGTCGATGGCCCCTGCATCATGCACGATCGCACGACGACGGCATCGTAAAGTGTATTAGCGCGGTGGCCGCCGCATGAACTCGGCAACGCGCTCGCCGATCATGATCGCCGCCATATTGGTGTTGGCGCTGACTACCGACGGCATGACAGAAGCATCGGCAACGCGCAGTCCTGTAACGCCATAGACGCGGCACTCGGGATCGACCACCGCCATCGGATTGTCGCGCGCGCCGATAGCGCAGGTCGAACTCGGGTGGAACATCGGGCCGGCGGCATCGACGATGGCTTCATCGGTGAGTGCGCTTACCGTCGCGCCATCCCAGACCAACTGTCCGGGTTTGATCGCAGCGCGGATGATCGCGCGGCGCAGCCATGAGGGCGAGGCGAGCACCGCCGCAGCGCCTGCCGCTTTCAAGGCGCCGATTACGCCGGTGCCGTTGATAAGCCGCAGCGGCGCCTGCCGCGGCATCAGATAGATTTCTGAAAAATAATCGCGCAGCGCCGGATCGAGAAGCAGGCCGGCGGCGTGACGCCCGGCAATGACCATGCGTTTGACATCCAGCGGATCGGAAAACAGCCGCTGGTCGACACGCGGCGGCGTGTCAGCATCGGCCGCGTCAAGCGTCACTTGTCCGCGCGACACCGGCCCGTAGAGCGCGCAAGCGAGCATGGCCATGCGGCGGCCGAAGGGTTTCGGACTGATGCGGCCGGCAAAATAGTGAAACAGGTCGCCAGGCGTGCCGCCCTCGACGCCGGAGGAAAACTGCAGCGCCGACATGATGTAATGCTGCGCCAATTGCGGCAGCTCGGTTCCGGGCTTGAGCGTCATCGCGAAATGCAGCTGCGCGTGATTCTGGTAGTCGCGGCCGACACCGGCGCGATCGGCGACGACATTGATTCCAAGCGCGCGCAAGTCGCTTGCCGGGCCGATGCCGGAGCGCAGCAACAAAGCCGGCGAATGTACCGCGCCGCAACTGACGACGACCTCGGAGGCGGCAGCGTTGAGCGTTTCACCGCCGCGCTGCGCGAGCACGCCGGTAATGGCGGCGCCGGCGAAGGTCAGCCGCAAAACGCGCGTCTCTGTCATGATGGTCAGGTTGGGCCGCGCCCGCACGGCGTCCGTCAGATAACAACGCGCGCTGGTTGCACGTTCATCGTCCTGGCTGAGCGGCGCGGCGAAAAAGCCGTCATCGCCGCCGTCGTAGACGTCGCCGACCTTGCGGCGTCCGCGCGCCAGCAGCACTTCCTCGACGCGGTGCATATAGGCCGGCCACCGCTCACGCGGGATACGCCGCACGATATTCGGCCCGGCGGCGTTGCGCGCCGGTGCGTCGAGATCGTTGGTCATCGCCTGGTAGGTCGGTAACACGTCGCGCCAGCCCCAGTTGGTCGCGCCCATGGCCTCCCAGCGATCGTAATCTTCCGGCTTGCCGCGCAACGCCAGCATACCCATGACGCTCGAGCCGCCGCCCATGACGCGGGCCTGGGGAAACGGCGTCGGCGCTTCGCCGTCGCGGATGCTCGCGGCGAGGTCCGGCCAGAAATAGTTCCGGTTGAAATAGGCCGATGGAAAAATGGCGCGGATATCGCCCGGCACATCGCCCGGCGCGGTATCGCGGCCGGCCTCGATCAGCAGCACGCGCCGTGCCGAATCCTCTGTGAGGCGCGCCGCGACGGCGGCGCCGGCCGAGCCGGCGCCGACAACGATGACGTCCGCCTGAAGCGTGGAGCTGGTCATTTGTTTGCGCCGGTCACGGTGTTATTGGCGCGGCTGCATGGCGCGCCAGATGCGCTCAGCAGTTGCCGGCATTTCGATATGGGTGACGCCGAATTCTTTGAGCGCATCGACCACGGCATTGACCACCGCCGGCAGCGCGCCGACGCAACCGGCTTCGCCCGCGCCTTTGGTGCCGAGCGGGTTGGTCTTGGTCGGTACCGGATTGGCCTCGACGTGAATGGCCGGGAAGTTGTGTGCGTGCGGCATGGCGTAATCCATGAACGAGGCCGTCACCATCTGGCCGCTGTCGTCAAAATGGATGTCTTCCATCAGCGCCTGTCCGGCGCCTTGCGCGACGCCGCCGTGGATCTGGCCGTGCAGGAGCATGGGATTGAGCACGGTGCCGACATCGTCGACGACATTGTAGCCGACGATTGCCGTCTCGCCGGTCTCGATATCGATCTCGACTTCGCAGATGTGGCAGCCATTCGGATAATTATTGACCGGCGTCTTGTGCACGGCGGTGGCGGCCAGTCCCGGCTCCATGCCGGCCGGAATCTTTGCCGGCACCTGCGCGTCGGCGGCGACTTCCTTCATCGTCATGGTGCGGTTCGATTTCGACGACGAGAACACGCCATCGGCGAACGCGATGTCGCCTGGCTCCAGCTTGAGGGCGAAAGCGACGATCGCTGTCGCCTTCTCGATGATCTTGTCGCTGGCGCGCAAGAAGGCTGCGCCGCCCATGGTCGCCGAACGCGAACCGCCAGTGCCTTCGCCATACCAGACCTGGTCGGTGTCGCCCTGCACGTAGCGGATTTTGTCGGGGTGAATGCCGAGCTTGTCGGCGACGATCTGCTTGAACACGGTCTCGTGGCCCTGGCCCTGGCTGTTCGATCCGGCGAACATGGTGATGCCGCCATGGCGGTCGAAGCGGACTTCGGCGCCCTCGGTGCCGGGCGCGGCGGCGCGTTCGATGGTGTTGGACAGGCCGAGGCCGCGCAATTTGCCGCGTTTGCGGGCTTCCTTACGGCGCTTGTCGAAGCCGGCGACATCCGCCATCTCGATCGCCATGTCCATGTTTTTTTCGAACTCGCCGCAGTCGTATGTGAAGGTCAGGCCGGTCTTGAAAGGCATGTCCTTCGGGCTGATGTAATTTCGTCGCCGCAGTTCGATGCTGTCTATGCCGGTCTCAAGCGCCGCCAGTTCGACCATGCGTTCGATGACGAAGGCCGCCTCGGGCCGTCCGTTGCCGCGATAGGGGCGCACCGGGTTGGTGTTGGTGAAAACGCCGGTGACGTCGACGTAAAGCGCCGGCGTGCGGTATGTGCCGGCCAGCGTGCCGTAATTGAGAAAGAAAGCCGGCATGTTGTTTTGCAGATAGGCGCCGATGGCGGCCGTGGTCTTCACCTTCATCGCCAGAAAGTGGCCGTCTTTGTCGAGCGCCAGCTCCGCTTCGGTGACGTTGTCGCGGCCCTGCGGGTCGGACAGGAAGGCCTCGGTGCGGGTGCTGATCCATTTCACCGGCCGGCCGGTCAGCTTCGACGCATGGCAGACCAGCGGGATCTCGTTGAAGATCGGCGTCTTCATGCCGAAGCTGCCGCCGGTGTCGCCAGTGACGACGCGCACGGCGGTCTCGGACACTTTCAGGATTTGCGCGACGTTAGCGCGAACGTCATGCGGTCGCTGTGTCGCCGTATGCAGTATATAGCGGCCGGTGCCGACGTGAAAATGCCCGACCGCGCCGCGCGGCTCCATGGTCACGGCGGTGACGCGGTTGATGACGAATTTGCCTTTGGCGACATGAGCGGCCTTGGCGAAGCCGGCGTCGGTCGCGGCCTTGTCGCCGATAAGTTCGACGAAGGAGATATTGTCCTTGCACTCGTCATAGACGCGCGCCTTTCCTTGCGCTGCCTGTTCGGTCGAGACGACGACGGGCAGCACCTCGTAATCGACCTGCATCAGCTCGGCGGCGTCGTGCGCCTGCGCCAAGGTATCGGAGACGATGAAGGCGACGCTGTCGCCGATGAAGCGCACATGCGTCTCGGCCAGCACCGGATAGCGCGGCTTGAACATCGGCGAGCCGTCGCGGAGTTTAAGACCCGGATGCGACAACAAATCGCCGAGACCGGCGGCCTTCCAGTCGGCGCCGGTGATGACGGCGAGCACGCCGGGCGCGGCTTTCGCCGCCGCGGCGTCGATCGACTTTATTTTAGCGTGTCCATGCGGCGAACGCAGCACCACGCCATAGGCCATGCCGGGGATTTGCACATCGTCGGTGTACGATCCGCCGCCGCGCACCAGACGCGGGTCCTCGAAACGCGATACGCCCTGACCGATTGCAAATTCACCCATGATTCCTGCCCAAACTTTTCTTGTGGACCCTGATCCGTCATCCCGAGGTGCGAGTGAAGCGAGCCTCGAAGGATGAACGGCCAGGGTATTGATGTGGGGCCGTCGCCCACCAAACTCGAGTATACCCGAGTTTGGAATTTCTTGTGCGCAAGTCGGCCATGGCCGACTTGCGATGGTTCGGCCATCGGGCCTCGCGCCTCAGGGTGACGGAATTTGAATCTATCCTATTTCATCGATCGCAGTTTTTCCGCCACGCGCGGCGCGAAGTAAGTGAGAATGCCGTCGCAGCCGGCGCGCTTGAACGAGGTGAGGCTTTCCATCATCGCCCGCTCGCCGTCGAGCCAGCCATTATTGGCGGCGGCCATGATCATCGCGTATTCGCCGGACACCTGATAGGCGAAGGTCGGCATGCCGAAGGTCTCTTTCACCCGCGCAACGATATCGAGATAGGGCAGGCCGGGCTTGACCATGATCATGTCGGCGCCTTCCTCGATGTCGAGCGCGACCTCGCGCAAGGCCTCGTCGGTATTGCCCGGGTCCATCTGATAGGTGCGCTTGTCGCCATTGAGCGTCTTGGCCGAGCCGACCGCGTCGCGGAACGGGCCGTAGAAGGCGGAGGCATACTTCGCCGCATAGGCCATGATCGATACGTCGGTGAGGCTCTCGGCATCGAGCGCGCGGCGGATGGCGCCGACGCGGCCGTCCATCATGTCGGACGGCGCGATGATGTCGCAGCCGGCCTGCGCCTGCACCAGCGCCTGCTTGACCAGCACGGCGACGGTCTCGTCATTCATGATGACGCCGTCGTCGCGCAGCAATCCGTCATGGCCGTGGCTGGTGAAGGGGTCGAGCGCGACGTCGCAGAGGATGCCGATGTCCGGCACTTCCTTCTTGATGGCTCTGATTGCCCGGCAAACAAGGTTGTTGTCGTTGAGCGCTTCCGAGCCGGTGGCGTCGCGCAACGCCGGATCGGTGTAAGGGAAGAGGGCGATGCAGGGGATGGCGAGTTTGGCCGCGCGCTCGGCTTCGCGGACCGCCTGATCGACCGAGAGACGCTCGACGCCGGGCATCGAGGCCACGGGCGCGCGGGCGTTGTCGCCGTCCATGACGAAGATCGGCCAGATCAGGTCGTCGGCGGTGACGACATTCTCGCGTACCAGCCGCCTGGCCCATTCGCTGCGCCGGTTGCGCCGCATGCGGGTTGGCAGGTCGAGCGGGGTATGGCCGGTGAGGCTGGAATCGGGCTCGCCCGGCACAAAACCGATACTATGCTGCAAAGGACGTCCGAATTTGATGGCCATGGTGTTCTCCGGACGGCCTTTTTAGCCGGTCCGGACAGGCCACGCTACCCGGGCATTCCCTGATGCGGGACGTTGACGTCGCCCGGTCGGCCTTCTATCCGTCGAGCATGGATTTCGAGCTTTCCGAAGACCAGCGCGCCTTCCAGTCGACCGCCCGCGCCTTCGCGCGCGACGAGATGATGCCGCACGCGGCTGCTTGGGATGAGGGCTCCGTCTTTCCGGTGGACGCGCTGCGCCAGGCGGCGACGCTCGGCTTCGGCGGTATTTACGTCAAGGAAGACGTCGGCGGCTCAGGCCTGACCCGGCTCGACGCGGCGCTGATCTTCGAGGAACTGGCGCAGGGCTGCACCTCGACCGCCGCTTACATCTCCATCCACAACATGGTGGCGTGGATGATCGACACCTACGGCAGCGAGGCCGCGCGGCAGAAGTTTCTGCCGAAGCTCTGCACCATGGAACACTTCGCCAGCTATTGCCTGACCGAGCCCGGTTCGGGCTCGGACGCCGCCAGCCTGACGACGAAAGCGCGGCGCGACGGCGACCATTACGTGCTCGACGGCACCAAGGCCTTCATCTCCGGCGGCGGCGTCTCCGACATCTATCTGGTGATGGCGCGGACCGGAGAGGGCGGACCGAAGGGCATTTCCTGCATCGCGATCGAGAAGGGCACGCCGGGGCTTTCGTACGGCGCGCAGGAGAAGAAGCTCGGCTGGAAATCGCAGCCGACCTCGATGGTGATGTTCGAGAACTGCCGCGTGCCGGTGTCGAACCTGATCGGCAAGGAAGGCGAGGGCTTTCGCATCGCCATGGCCGGCCTCGACGGCGGGCGGCTGAACATCGGCGCCTGTTCCCTGGGCGGCGCGCAGTTCTGCCTCGACCGCACCGTCGAGTACATGAAGGAGCGCAAGCAATTCGGCTCGCGGCTGTCCGATTTTCAGGCCCTGCAATTCCGTATCGCCGATTATGCCACCGAAATCGATGCCGCGCGGCTGTTGCTGCATCGCGCCGCCGTCGCCGTCGGCGGCCACGAGCCGGGCGCGACGCCGCTCGCCGCCAAGGCCAAAAGACTCGCCACCGACACCGGCTTCGAGGTGGTCAATGGCTGCCTGCAACTGCATGGCGGCTATGGCTATCTGCGCGATCATCCGATCGAGCGCGTGCTGCGCGACGTGCGCGTCCATCAGATTCTGGAAGGCACCAACGAGATCATGCGCGTGATCGTGTCGCGCGCGATGTTGGGGAATTGAAATGACCGCGGCGCACTGGAGCGGCGAACTGGCTTTGGCGACGGCGGCGATGTTTGCCGGCGCAGCCTTCTATATCAATTTCGCCGAACAGCACGCCCGTTTGCAACTCGACATAGGCGCACTGCTGACTCAATGGAAGCCGAGCTACAGCCGTGGCTTCATCATGCAATCCAGTCTTGCCGTAATTTCCTGTGGCTTCGGCGTCATCGCTTTCTTTTTGAGCTATGACTGGCGTTGGCTGGCCGGCGCGGTACTGATCGTGGCCAACTGGCCGTTCACGCTGTTCATCATCATGCCGACCAACAAACTGCTGCAGGCAACCCCGCCGGCAAATGCCGACGAAGTGACGCGCGGCCTGATCGAGCAATGGGGCCGGCTGCACGCTGTGCGGACGGCGCTCGGCTTTGCGGCGACGGCGGCCTATCTGTGGGCGATGACGTGAGCGAAACCGAAATCCTGCTCTAACGCCGTGGCGCTGCTGGCGCGATGTTGGGGAATTGATACACGTCAACCGTCCGACACATCGCCCGAATAAACTCACCGCCGCGGGCCTAAGCCATGCAACGGAGCGTGATATGAACGGCATGGACGATTTAAGCCACAGCGTCGACGCTTTGCTGCCGCCGGAAATTGCCCGCAAGGCCGAATTGGTCGGCGCGCAGAAAGCGCGGCTCGACGCGCTCAGCCTGCTGGTTCTTGGCGTGCTCGGCGGCGCCTTCATCGCCCTTGGCGCCATGTTCGCGACCACCGTTCTGGCGGGCGCGGACGGTGTCGTTCCGTTTGGCATCAGCCGATTGCTTGCCGGCTTCGTGTTCTGCCTCGGCCTCATTCTGGTGGTCGTTGGCGGCGCCGAACTGTTTACCGGCAACACATTGATGGTCATGGCCGTGGCGGCCGGAAAAATCCGTTTGCGCGAAATGCTGCGCGCCTGGCTGATTGTCTATGTCGGTAATTTCATTGGCGCGATCGGGACGGCCGGGCTGGTGTTTCTTTCCGGGCAATATCTCTTCGGCAAAGGCAGTATTGCCGTCATCGCCCTCGGTTTCGCGGTCAATAAAGCCAGTCTGCCGTTCAGTCAGGCGTTCTTTCTCGCGATTTTATGCAACGTGCTGGTCTGCCTCGCGGTCTGGCTCGCCTATGGCGGACGCACGACGGCCGACAAGATTCTCGCGATTCTGTTTCCAGTGTCGGCCTTTGTTGTCGCCGGCTTTGAGCATTCGGTTGCCAATATGTATGTCATTCCCCTTGGCTTGTTCATCAAGACGTGGGCTCCTGCGGAGCTATGGACGCAAATCGGCAGCACCGCCGCCGCCTATCCGGCGCTGACGTGGCAAGGCTTCCTGGCCAATCTGGTCCCGGTGACCATCGGCAATATCATCGGCGGGGGCGGGCTGGTTGGCACGGTTTACTGGTTCGTCTATCTACGTCAGCGTCCAGCCAACTAGGCGGCGCGCTATCGGTGACGCTGCGGTAGGCCCCCGGAAGACAAGAGAATGACCGACATACTGTTCGAGCGCCGGGGAGCCGCCGGCATTGTCACGCTGAACCGTCCGAAGGCGCTCAACGCGGTGACGCTCGGCATGGTGCATGCCCTGAGCGCGCAATTGGCCGCCTGGGCCAACGATGACGCGGTGACGCGCGTCGTCATCATGGCCAATGGCGAGCGGGCTTTTTCCGCCGGCGGCGATATCCGCCATCTCTACGATCTCGGTAAAGCCGGGCGCCAGACGGAAGCCTTGCAGTTCTGGCGCGATGAATATCCGCTCAACGCCGCGATCAAGAATTTCCGCAAGCCCTATGTCGCGCTGATCGACGGCATCGTTATGGGCGGCGGCGTCGGCATTTCGGTGCATGGCTCGCACCGCGTCGCCTTCGACCGTTTTTCCTTCGCCATGCCGGAGGTCAGCATCGGCTTTTTCCCGGATGTCGGCGCGACATGGTTCTTAGCCCGCATGCCCGGCGAACTCGGCACCTATTGCGCGCTGACCGGCGAACGCTTCAACGCCGCCGACGGCGTTGCCGCCGGTCTCGCCACGCACCGCGTGCCGTCGGCGCGCTTTGGCGCATTGGTCGAAGGGCTGACCGGCACGGTGTCGGTCGATGCGGTGCTGGCGGCTTTCGCCGAACCGGTGGGCGAGGGGCCGGTGATGGTTTACCGCGCCGCGATCGACCGGCTGTTCGCCGGCGATACGGTCGAAGCCATTCTGGCGGCGCTCGACCGGGAGGCGGCTTCCGGCAGCGCTGACGCCGAATGGGCCGGTAAAACCGCGGCCTTGATGCGGACCAAATCGCCGCTCAGTCTCAAAGTGGCGCTGGCGCAGGTGCGCCTCGGCGCGACTTGCGATTTCGCAACGTGCATGCGCACCGAATTCCGCATAGTCTCGCGCATCGTTTATGGCCATGATTTTTACGAGGGCGTACGCGCCGTGATCGTCGACAAGGACAACCAGCCGCGCTGGCAACCCGCGGCTTTGGCGGACGTGACAGACGCCGAGGTGGCGCGCCATTTCGGGCCGCTCGACAGCGGCGAATTGGTGCTTGCATGAGCGAACAGTTCCACGCCGAAGATCTGAAAAATCTCGATCCGGTCCACGAATATGACAGCGAGTCGAGCGTCGGCCTGTGGACCGGACGCCTGGTGCTGTTCCTGCGCGTCATGGCTGGCGTCTCGATGCTCAAGGGGCTTTATCACTGGTCGCGGGTCTGCGGCATCGGCGTTGGTGCCGACGATCTTTATGAAGCCCATTCGGTCGCCTGGCAGTCGGCGACCGTGTTCTTCGCCGTTATCGATCTGGTCGCGGCGGTTGGCCTGTGGCTGGCGGCCGCCTGGGGCGCGGTGATCTGGCTGACCGCTGTCGCCTCGATGCTGGCAGTGGAAATGTTCTTTCCGCAGGTCTACGGCCGCGCCTTCATCACAGTACTACTGGAAGCCGGGCTGCTCGGGCTTTATCTTTGGCTGGCCGTGAAGTCGGCGCGGGAACAGCCGCAGTAAAAAAGAATTATCAAGGGAGACGGTCATGGCGCGCATCGGATTTATCGGTCTCGGCAATATGGGTCTGCCGATGGCGCTCAACCTCATCAAAGCCGGGCATCAGGTCGAAGGCGTCGATCTTAATCCGGGCGCGATCGAGAAGCTGAAGGCTGCCGGCGGCAGCAATGCCGAATTAGCCAAGGTCGCCGCCGCGCGCTGCGATGTCGTCATCACCATGCTGCCGGCCGGCAAGCATGTGCGCGAAGTCTATCTCGGCTCAGGCGGCATCGTCGAGAATGCCAATCCCGGCACGCTGCTGATCGACTGCTCGACCATCGACGTCGAGACCGCGCGCGATGTGGCCGCTGCCGCCGAGGCGAGGGGATTGCTGATGCTCGATGCGCCGGTGTCCGGCGGTGTCGGCGGCGCGGCCGGCGGGACACTTACGTTCATGGTCGGCGGGTCGACGCAGGCCTTCACCCGCGCGCAGAGCATTCTCGACAAGATGGGCAAGACGATTGTTCACGCTGGCGGTGCCGGTACCGGCCAGGCGGCGAAAATCTGCAACAACATGATCCTCGGCATTTCGATGATCGCGGTGTCGGAAGCTTTCGTGCTGGCCGAGAAGCTGGGCCTCGACCACCAGAAGCTGTTCGACATTTCGTCGAAGTCGTCGGGCCAATGCTGGTCGATGACGACCTATTGCCCGGTGCCGGGTCCGGTGGCGACGTCGCCGGCCAACCGCGACTATCAGCCGGGATTCACTGCGGCGATGATGCTGAAGGATTTACGTTTGGCACAAGCTGCGGCGAAGGCCGCCGGCGCGAAAACAGAATTGGGCGCCGACGCCGAAAGGATTTATTCGGCATATGCATCGAGCGGCGAGGCGGAGCGGGATTTTTCCGGCATAATCCGCTTCATTCGCGGGTAGCGCTTGAGGTTACGCACAGGCTGCAATTGTAGTATAGACACTTCCGCATTTGATGGAAGCGGGGGCGTATAGCGGTGAAGTGTTCACATTGCAGAACGTCGATTCATGAGGAATGGATCGGCACCGTGCTAAACGGCGGTAAGCAATATTGGTATTCTCGGGTAGCGATCTGCCCAGAATGCGGTAAGGATATCGTGCAAGTTGGGATTGGCGCGAGCGGTGTTCAGCCAACTAAATGGCTTCAGGTTTTTCCAACTGGATCGAGCAGAGGTCCTGTCGCAGCGGAAGTGCCTGCAGAAATAGCCACTGATTATACGGAAGCAGCGTTAGTGCTCCCAATAAGTCCTAAAGCATCCGCTGCGCTATCGCGGAGATGCCTGCAACTGGTTCTTGCCAAGGCTGGCTATATCCAGAAGGACTTGTCTCAACAAATCGATGCGGTTCTAGCCGAGCAAGACACTCGAAAGGCGTTGCCCACAGGCGTGCATTCTATCGTTGACGCGGTGAGGAATTTTGGAAATTTCTCGGCCCATGGGATAACCGACAAAACCACTCTCCAAATCATTGATGTTGAACCTCACGAAGCTGAGTATTGCTTAGACATTTTGGACGCCATTTTTGACCATTATTTCGTAAAGCCGGCTGAGGCGGCGCGAATGAAGAACGCTCTAAATGAGAAACTCGCTGCGGCCAAAAAGCCTCCAGCAAAGTAAGTGCCGAAGTAGCCGGCCAACCGCGACTATCAGCCCGGTTTCACCGCGGCCATGATGCTGAAGGATTTACGTTTGGCGCAAGACGCGGCGAAGGCCGCCGGCGCGAAAACAGAATTGGGCGCCGACGCCGAAAGGATTTATTCGGCATATGCATCGAGCGGGGAGGCGGAGCGGGATTTTTCCGGCATAATCCGCTTCATTCGCGGGTGATATGCACGATCCCGAAAAATGGGCACCGGTTTTCGGACAAGATCGTGCATAAAACAAACGAATCCGCGCGCACAGGGTGAACGAAACCTTGCGCGAATTTCGACAATTGCGAATGCAACGGACCGTTCACCGTTGCAAATAAACCTAATCTTTATGCTGTTATTTAAGCCGATTTTAGACTGGCCCGCATAGTTTGGTTCACAAGGGACGAGGAAAACAGGGCCTCGTGACCAATGAAAACAAAACTAAGGGGCGTTGAAATGAAAGCCGTCGCAAAGACGGTCGAACCCGCAGAGCGTGAAGCGCGGTTCGACACGATCCAGCCTTTGTATCATGAGGCACTGACCTTGGTTGAGCGGCTGCATCGCCGTCTGCTCGACGTCATCAAGGACGAATTCGACCGCCGCGGCCGCTCCGATATCAATTCGGTGCAGGCGCTGCTGTTGTACAATATCGGCGACAAGGAGCTGACGGCGGGTGAGCTGCGCACGCGCGGCTACTATCTCGGCTCCAACGTCTCCTACAATCTCAAGAAGCTGGTCGAGATGGCTTTCCTCGATCACCAGCGCTCGCGCGTCGATCGCCGGTCGGTTCGCATCAAGCTGACCGCCAAGGGCCAGGAAGTGCGCGACATCGTCGACACCCTATATCAGAAGCATGTGCGCACGGTCGAACAGGTCGGCGGCATCAATGCCGACGAGTTCGCCACGCTCAACAAGTCGCTGCACCGGCTTGAGCGCTTCTGGACCGACCAGATCCTGTATCGCCTCTAACGACTGCTCGCTCGTACTGGCGAGACGACTTGCCCTCGGCCGGAATTTACCTCCCCGGCCGGGGGTCTTGTCGTTGGGATAGGGCCTGGCTGGCCGGATCGCCAGCACGGTCTATACTGCCACCCTTGAGGGGCAGTGATGGCGGACGAACCGGTCGTATATTTCGAACGCATCGAGATCGGCACCAGCGCGAAACTGGTGGCGATCGACGCCGGCACCGGCATCGAAGTCACGGTCATCGGACCGTCTCATACCTCACAGACCGATCTGCAGAACCTGGCCCTCGCAAAGCTACGGGCACGGATGGCGCGCGAGCAGACCTGAGGGAAATACCTATATATTGCGGCTGAACCGCCCGGCCATGCCAGCGCTTGGCGTGCCACGAGCGATATGCTATTCGCGGGGTATTCCCGAACCCTTGGAAAGTCGGCGCCGATTTTGTCCGGTGCCTGGAGAAATTAAATGTCGGTGGAAGGCCTGTTTTCAGCAAGCTTGCGCGATGTGGACCCCGAAATCGCCCATGTCATCGGCCAGGAGCTCGGCCGCCAGCGCGACGAGATCGAGCTGATCGCCTCGGAAAACATCGTCTCCAAGGCCGTTCTGGAAGCCCAAGGCTCCTGCCTGACCAACAAATATGCCGAAGGCCTGCCGGGCAAGCGCTATTACGGCGGCTGCCAGTATGTCGATATCGCCGAGCAACTGGCGATAGACCGCGTCACGAATTTGTTCGGCTGCGCCTTCGCCAACGTCCAGCCGCATTCGGGCGCCTCGGCCAATGCGGAAGTGTTCTTCGCGCTGATGCAGCCTGGCGACACCTTCATGGGCCTCAACCTCGCCGCCGGCGGCCACCTGTCGCACGGCATGGCGCTCAATATGTCGGGCAAATGGTTCAAGCCGGTGCCGTACAATGTGCGGCGCGAGGACCAGCGCATCGACATGGACGAGGTCTTGAAGCTCGCCAAGGAGCACAAGCCCAAACTCATCATTGCCGGCGGCTCGGCCTATCCGCGCATCATCGACTTCAAGCGTTTCCGCGAAATCTGCGACGAGGTCGGCGCGCTGCTGATGGTCGACATGGCGCATTTTGCAGGACTTGTCGCCGGCGGCGCGCATCCTTCGCCATTCCCGCACGCCCATGTCGTCACCACGACGACGCACAAAACGTTGCGCGGTCCGCGCGGCGGCGTCATTCTCACCAATGACGAAGCGCTGGCCAAGAAGTTCAATACGGCCGTGTTCCCGGGCATGCAGGGCGGCCCGCTGATGCATGTGATCGCGGCCAAGGCGGTCGCGTTCGGCGAGGCGCTCAAGCCCTCGTTCAAGACCTATGCCAAGAACGTCGTCGAGAATGCCAAGGTGCTGGCTGAGACGCTCAAGGGCCACGGCCTCGACATCGTTTCCGGCGGCACCGATACGCATCTGATGCTGGTCGATCTGCGCCCCAAGCGGTTGACCGGCAAGGTCGCCGAGCTGGCGCTCGGCCGCGCGCATATTACCTGCAACAAGAACGGCATTCCCTTCGATCCGGAAAAGCCGATGGTGACATCGGGCATCCGCCTCGGCTCGCCCGCCTGCACCTCACGCGGTTTCGGCGCGGCGGAATTCAAGCAGGTCGGCGAGATGATCGTCGAAGTGCTCGACGTTTTGTCGCAGAAGGGCGTCGACGAGGATACGTTCGTCGAAGCGGCGGTGCGCGACAAGGTCAAGACTTTGCTCGGACGTTTTCCTATTTATCAGTAATCGTCATGGCCCCATTCTTTCCGGCCATCCACGACTAGCTTTTTTGAGGGGACCTGCATGCGTTGCCCGAGTTGCGGAAGCCTCGATACCCAGGTGAAGGATTCGCGGCCGACGGAGGACTCCGCCGTCATTCGCCGCCGCCGCGTTTGTCTCACCTGCAATTTCCGTTTCACCACTTTCGAGCGCGTGCAGCTGCGCGAGCTGACAGTCATCAAGCGCAACGGCCGGCGCGTGCCGTTCGATCGCGATAAACTCATGCGCTCGGTGCAGATCGCATTGCGCAAGCGCGCGGTCGAGCCGGAACGCATCGAGCAGATGGTGTCGAAGATCGTTCGCGAGCTGGAAAGCGGCGGCGAGAACGAAGTGTCGTCGGAAGCCATCGGCGAGACGGTGATGGCGCATCTGCGCGAGATCGATGACGTCGCCTATGTGCGCTTTGCCTCGGTCTATCGCAATTTCGGCGAGGTCAAGGATTTCCGCGCCGCGCTGGATGAACTCGCCAGCGACGACGAAACGTCGACCGCGCCGCCGGTCCGCAAATGAACGATCCCACCGCTGCCACGGCCGACGACGCCCGTTACATGGCACTGGCGCTTTCGCTCGGCCGTCGCGGCCTCGGCAACGCCTGGCCCAATCCCGCCGTCGGCGCGGTTATCGTCAAGGATGGCGTTATTATCGGCCGCGGCTGGACGCAACCCGGCGGCCGTCCGCATGCTGAAGTCGAGGCGCTGCGTCAGGCCAAAAGGCAGGCGAAAGGCGCGACGCTCTATTGCACGCTCGAGCCATGCTCGCATGAAGGCAAGTCGCCACCCTGCGCTGACGCCGTCATCAAGGCCGGCATCGCCCGTGTCGTCTCGGCGCTGGAAGACCCCAATCCGGAAGTCGCGGGTCAAGGCCACGCGCGACTGCGCGACAAAGGCATTGCGGTCGATGTCGGCCTGATGGCCGATGAGGCCCGCCGCACGCATGCCGGACACATCGCGCGCATCCAGAAATCTCGTCCGCATGTGACGCTCAAGCTCGCGGTGTCGCGGG
>CAMAUC010000023.1 GCA_945861265.1 Rhizobium sp. Q54
TATTGAGTGGGAGTGAGGGTTGGGTGAGTGGCAGCGAAGCGGCCAGAAATCAGCCTGCTGTGACTGACGCTGGACGTTTGTTCGAGGCATACGAGCGACACTGCATCAATCCGGGCGCTAACTCACTTTCGCCGCCGTTGCCCAAATGGCCGCGGATCACCGCCGGGGTTCGAGCGGAACTTCGGACCCCTGGGGCGCGATTCAGCGAAAGTTAAACGGTCGGAGAGCAGGGTCCGGCGCGTCGCTTTACGCTGGAGACTGTCGATGATGAATTTCGTTCGTATGCTGGCTTTCGCCGTTGTAGCGCTGGGCATGGTTAGCAACACCTTGCCTGCATCGGCGCAGGGCCCCGTCCGCGTCTCCTCGGACGTTCAATACGAACTCATCGGCCGCTGGGATGCCGACAAGCTTAACAAGGTGCTCACCGACTACACGCCCAAATTCTTCGGCGTGACGGTGAAGTACACCGCCGCGAAGAATGCCGTGAAGTTTTACCGGGTCACCTATTCCTCGGTGGTGCCGGAGCGCGGCAACAAGCCGATCGTGGCGACCGGGCTGGTCGCCATTCCCGATGTCGCCGGCACGTCGTTCCCGATGGTCTCGTATCAACACGGCACCGTCTACGGCAAGGAGCAGGTGCCGTCGTTCCCGGACCAGTCGCCGGAGACGCAACTGATGCTCGCGCAGTTTGCCGGGCAGGGCTACATCGTCATCGGCGCCGATTATTTCGGCATGGGCTCGTCGAAGGAGTCGGAAGGCTACATGGTGAAGGCCAGTCACCAGCAGGCGAGCTACGACATGCTGCTGGCCAGTCGCGCCGTGCTTGCCGACCTCAAGCTATCGAGCAACAAGCTGTTCGTCTCCGGCTGGTCGCAAGGCGGCTTCGTCGCCATGGCGTTCCTGGAAAAACTGGAAGCGGCCGGCGTCAAGGTCGACGCGGCGGCGACGGCGAGCGCGCCGGTCGACGTGTCGGTCGCGCTCAATGGTTTTCTCAGCTTCCCGCGCAAGAACGACGCCGACTGGGTGAACTCGCTTTTCATCCTGTCGTCGTTCGCCTTCGAGAATTATTACGGGGTGCCGGGGCTGGCGCGTTCGCTGATTGCGGATGCTTACTACGATGTCGCGCGTAAAGCGTACCTGCGCGAGCCGTTCAACGTCGCCGATGTGCCGACTGATCTGCGCAAGCTGATCAAGCCTGACTACTTCAACCCGCTGTTCTTCGCCGAGTCGGCCTATGGCAAGCTCGTCGCGCAGACGCAGGCCTATCGCTGGGTCATCAAGTCGCCGGTGCGCAATTACTATGGCGAGGCCGACGAGGCGATCGCCATAGGACTCGGCAAGCTGGCGATGACCTATGCGCAGGCGATGGGTAACGGCAATTCGCAGGTCGAGGCGGTCTCAACCGGACAGACGTCTCACCGCGGCACCTACGCGACGGCGGTGCCGCAGTGGAAGACGTGGTTCGACGGCCTGTAGCGATCGGCTGAAGGCGCGGGCGGGGCGCTTGTCGCATCACCCCGCCTTCGCCACCTTATCCTGCGTCTTCGTCTCGAAGTCGCTCGCTTCATGCCGCTCGTGCAACTGGCTTGAGGGCTCGCCCTGCATGCGGTTGACCATGTTGCCGCGTTTCACCGCCGGGCGCTGCGACAGCATGTCGGCCCAGCGCGCCACGTTCTTGTATTCGTGTACGCTGAGAAATTCGCCGGCGTTGTAGCGCAGGCCCTTCGCCATGCCGCCATACCAGGGAAAGATGGCGATGTCGGCGATGGTGTAATCCTTGCCAGCGACATATTCGTTGCCGGCGAGCTGGCGGTCGAGCACATCCATCTGGCGCTTCACTTCCATGGCGAAGCGGTCGATGGCATATTCGATCTTCACCGGCGCATACTGATAGAAGTGGCCGAAGCCGCCGCCGAGATAGGGCGCCGAGCCCATCTGCCAGAACAGCCATGACAGGCACTCGGCCCGTGCCGCCGGCTCCGTCGGCAGGAAGGCGCCGAACTTTTCGGCGAGATAAGTCAGGATCGCGCCGGATTCGAACACGCGGATCGGGTTAGGCCCGCTGCGGTCCAGCAGCGCCGGAATCTTGGAATTGGGGTTGACGCCGACAAAGCCGGAGCCGAACTGCTCGCCGTCGTGGATCCGGACCAGCCAGGCATCGTACTCGGCGCCCTTGTGGCCGAGCGCGAGCAGCTCCTCGAGTATGATGGTGACTTTTTGCCCGTTCGGCGTGGCGAGAGAATAAAGCTGCAAGGGATGGCGGCCGACGGGAAGTTCCTTCTCATGCGTCGCCCCGGCGATCGGCCGGTTGATGTTGGCGAAGGCGCCGCCGCTGGGCTTTTTCCATTCCCAGACCTTGGGCGGCGTGTAGGCGGGCGTATCGGTCATTGCTTATCTCCTGGCGGCGTTGTGCGCCCTGATGTAGTTTGCGCGGAACCCGAAAGGAAGGGTAGCGTGGCGACAACTTCAATTTCGAGGTCACCCATGCCCGTTACCATCTACGGCATCAAGAACTGCGACACGATGAAGAAGGCGCGCGCCTGGCTCGACAAGGCCGGCGTCGACTATGCCTTTCACGACTACAAGAGCGCCGGCATCGAGAAAGAGAAACTTGAGAAGTGGACGAACAAGGCCGGCTGGGAAACGATCATCAACCGCGCCGGGCTGACGTTCAAGAAATTGCCGGACAAGGAAAAAGAAGGCCTCACCGAAGCCAAGGCGATCAAGTTGATGCTGGCCCAGCCGTCGATGATCAAGCGCCCGGTGCTGGAACTGGCGGGCGGTAAATTGCTGGTCGGCTTCAAACCGGAGGCTTACGAAGCGGCGCTCGGCTGACGCGCTACTTCTTGCCCGCCTCGAGGCTGGCCTTGCGGATCGCGCGCAGCACGTTCGGCATGTCGGTATTGATGGCCTGTTCGATCATGAATTGCGGCACCGGGAAATCCGGCGCGAATTTCGCGCTATACGACAGCCGCGTCGCCGAGCCGTTCGCTGCCGGCTCAAGCCGCCATTCGCCTTCGGACACGCGCATGTCGCCGCTGACGCGCTTGAACATCAGCCGATGGCCGAATTCGTAAGTGTTGCGCATGACGGTGCGCAGCTTCGGGAACAATACCGACCAGTTGATGACGTGTTCCTGGATGTCCCATTTGCCGCCGCCGCTCTGCACCACCTTGCAGCTTTCCAGATTGGCGATGATGCGCGGCATGCGCGGACAATCGGTCAGCACCGCCCAGACCACGGCCGGCGCGGCGGCGATGTCGATGACGGCGCGAATCTGCGCGGTATTGGCGGCGGCGTCGGTCCTGACATGGACCACCGGTTCGCCGCCGCCGGCGCGCGCCGCTTCTGCGCCGTAAGAAGCGGCGATCAGCAATACGCAGGACAGTCCGGCTGCGATTCGTGTCGGCGCGGGCATGGCGGCGTCCTTCTCGATTCGGATCATGGTACAATGCAATTGTGACAACGGGATCGCGGCCGATGAAAACCTATAAAAAGCGGGACTTTCCCGTCTCGGAGATCCGCCGTTTCCTGGAGCCGGGGCCGGTGGTGCGATTGTCCTAGGATAAAATAGCCGGGAAACTTGCAACCGAATATTCACGGTCATTGGCTAGCGTGCCGCGATGGAAATCGTGCCGTGGATGATGTTGTCTGCCGCCGTTCGCGTCTTGTCGGTACAAGGCGGATTGACGGCTATGGCAGCGATGCAGGTGTCGGACCTCTGTCTGTTCATCGCTTTCCTGCTGGCGTCTCGGCGCATGATCGAAAGCACCGGCGGCGTCACCACGCTCGGTCATCTCAGCCTGGGCCAGCAGGTGGCGATGGGCCGCAAGATTTTGCTGCGCGTCGTCGGCGTGATGATTGTCGGTTCCGTCGTCGTCTCGGCCTACGGCATCCAGCCGTCTGGCGCGCGCATGTTGCTCGGCTTCGACGGCATCGCCTACGATCAGCAGACCATCGACGGCTTCCTGTGGAGCGCCTTTCTCGCCGCGCTGACCTTGCTGCTGGTGCTGCGCTTTGAGAAAGCTGGTGACGCCGATCTTGTCGCGGCGTTCAAGGAACTGTGGTCGCACGCTTATTATCTGGCGCCGGCGATCCTGCTGGTTACCTTGATCGATATCGGTCTGAGCATGCTGCAAGGCGCGGGGCGCGGCGTGGTCTTCGCCTTCTGGATCAGCGACCTGGCGCCTTCGCTGGTGCGGGCGCTGACGTTCTACGCTTTTGTCTTTACGTTCGCGGCTGCGCGCCTCTGGATAACATTGGCGATATTGATCTACGCCTTGCGAGAATCCTATCGGCGCAGTCCGGCCGCGCCAGCCTCCGGCGCGACGCAAACCTGAATCTCGCCGCTCAGACCGGCACCGCCAGCAGCGGGCAGGGTGACCGCCGCAGCACGCGCTCGGTGGTCGAGCCGCGCAGCGCATCGAGAAAGCCGTGGTGGCCGGCGGTGGCCATGCCGATCAAATCGGGCGGCCAGTCGGCGGCGGCGTCGAGGATCGCCTGTACCACATCACCCTTGCGCAGCGCGACGGCGGCGGGCCTGTGAGGTAGGCGGTGGTGCTGGAGTTCGGGCGGATTGGCGCCGACATGCAGCAGCCGCTCTTCAACAAGGTGATCCTGGACATCGATGCCAGCCAGCATATGGGCAAAGCCCATGATGGTGTTGACGGCGGCCGCCGGCGCCGGTTCGCGGTCGACCGGGATCAGCACCCGCTTGAGATGGACTTCGCCGCGCAAGGGATCGACGAAGCCGCGCGAATTCGCCGGCACGAACAAAGTCGGCGTTTTGGCATGGCGCGCCAGTTTCTCGGCCGCCGAGCCGCGCAGCCAGCGCGCCACGCCGTCGCGGCCTTCGGTGGCGAGCACGATCAGGTCGGCCGGGTGTTCATCGAGAAAATTCAAGACGCCGCCGACGGCCGATTGCGCTTCAAGTTCGACCTTGGCGATGGTGACGCCGAGCTTTGCCGCGATCGCGGCGGGCGTATCGGTTTCCTTCGCCAGACCCCAGCCGGCAAGCGCGACGCGGATATGCGGGAACGCGGTCCATTCCGCCGTCTCGCTGCCGGTGCCGACATGGACCAAAGTGAGCGCGCATTTGGCGTTGAGCGCAATGCGCAGGGCATGGACGAAGGCCTGCGCGCTGGCGTCGGAAAAATCGGTCGGGTGGACGATGGAACGCAGCGTCAGCATGGATCGCTCAAAGCCTCCGGCGGCAATGGTGCAAGCCTAGCAAAGCCCGGCAGATCGGCCTTTGCGTCAAATCAACCCGGCGGCACCCGGCCGGGTGGCCGGACCCCTTGATCCGACAGCCTTTCCCTGCCACATGCGGCGCATGGACATGCCGCTTTCTTCCCCGGATTCGGGCCCCAAACTGAGCAATGCGTCGCCGCTGGCCGCCGAGGTCGAGCGCCGGCGCACCTTTGCCATCATTTCCCATCCCGACGCCGGCAAGACGACCCTGACGGAGAAGCTGCTGCTGTTCGGCGGCGCGATTAATCTGGCCGGTCAGGTCAAGGCCAAGCGCGACCGCCGCTCGACCCGCTCGGACTGGATGTCGATCGAAAAGGAACGCGGCATCTCTGTGGTCACCTCGGTTATGACCTTCGATTACGAAGGCCGCGTGTTCAATCTGCTCGACACGCCGGGCCACGAGGACTTCTCGGAAGACACCTATCGCACGCTCACCGCCGTCGACTCGGCGGTGATGGTGATCGACGGCGCCAAGGGCATCGAGGCGCGCACGCGCAAATTGTTCGAGGTTTGCCGGCTGCGCGACATTCCGATCGTCACCTTCATCAATAAAATGGATCGCGAGAGCCGCGACCCGTTCGAGATTCTCGACGAGATCGAAAAGACGCTCGCGCTCGACACCACGCCGATGACCTGGCCGATCGGGCAGGGCCGCGACTTCGCCGGCACTTACGACATCAAACGCGGCGACATGCGGCTGATGACCGAGGACTCCAAGGACGCCGCCTCGCAGCCGCTCGATCTCGCGTCGCTGGCGGCGAAGAACGCCATGCTGGATGCCGGCGCCATCGCCGAGGAATTGTCGATCGTCAAGGAAGCCTGCCGGCCGTTCGACTTCGCCGCGTTTCGCGAGGGCCATTTGACGCCGGTCTATTTCGGCTCGGCCCTGAAGAATTTCGGCGTCAAGGACCTGCTTGACGCGCTCGCCGAATTCGCGCCGTCGCCACGGCCGCAGACGGCCTCGACCCGTATTGTCGAGCCGGAAGAAAACGTCATGTCGGCTTTCGTGTTCAAGATCCAGGCTAACATGGACCCCAATCACCGCGACCGCATCGCTTTCGCGCGGCTGGTGTCGGGCAAATTGCGTCGCGGCATGAAGGCCAAGCTCGTGCGCACCGGCAAGCCGATGACCTTGTCGTCGCCGCAGTTCTTTTTCGCGCAGGACCGCTCGATCGCCGACGAGGCTTTTGCCGGCGACGTGGTCGGTATTCCGAACCACGGCACCTTGCGCATCGGCGATACCTTGACCGAAGGCGAGGACATCAAGTTCCTTGGCGTGCCGATGTTCGCCCCGGAAATCCTGCGCCGGGTCAAGCTCGGCGATCCGATGAAGGCCAAGAAGCTGAAAGAGGCGTTGCAGCAAATGGCGGAAGAGGGCGTCGTACAGGCGTTCCGGCCGCTCGACGGTGCGCCGGCGATGGTCGGCGTCGTCGGATCGCTGCAGCTCGACGTCTTGAAGGTGCGGCTGCGCGACGAATACGGCCTCGATATCGATTTCGAGACGCCGGAGTTTCAATTGGCGCGCTGGATATCCTGCGACGACGCGAAAAAGCTCAACGACTTCGTGCAGGCCAATTATTCGAGCGTCGCCGAGGACCTCGACGGCGACCGCGTGTTCATGGCGCGCAATGACTTCATCCTCGGTTACACCTCCGAGCGCGCGCCGGGCATCGTGTTCAACGACATCAAGGACGTGAAGAACAAGGCGGGATAATCAATTCACCTGCACATTGGCCGCCTTGATCACCGGCGCCCAGCGTTCGACTTCGCGGTCGATGACGGCGCGGAATTCCTCCGGCGAATTGCCGACCGGCGCCATCAACTGCGCGGCCAGTTTGTCGCGCACGTCCGGCAGTTTGACGATCGCGGCGACATCCTTGTTGATGGCGGCGATCAAAGGCTTCGGCAGGCCACCGGGGCCGATCAATCCCATCCAGGCGTCGGCGTCGATATCGATGCCCGATTCTTTCAGCGTCGGAATATCGGGCAGGAACGGCGAGCGCGTGGCGGTCGATACCGCCAGCACCTTTACCTTTCCGGCTCTGGCCTGAACCATGACCGAAATCGCCGGCAGGCAACCCATCTGCGCGTCGTTGCGCATCACCGCGCTGATCGCCTGCGGCGAACTGGTGTAGGGCACATGCAGCATCCGGGTGCCGGACTTGATGGCGATGGCTTCCATCGCCAGTTGCGACAGCGAGCCGTTGCCGATCGAGGCAAAATTGTATTTGCCGGGATTGGCCTTCAACAGCGCGATCAATTCGGCGACCGATTTGACGTTCAGCTCGTTGCTCACCGCCAGCGCGCTCGGCTGCGTGATCAATTGTGTGATCGCGGCAATGTCCATTTTCGGATCGTAGGGCAACCTCGAAAACAGCAGCGTGTTAATAGCGAGCGGGCCACCAATGCTGACGCCGATGGTAGCGGCGTCGGGCGCGGCCTTGGCGACGGCATCGGTGCCGAGATTGCCGCTGGCGCCGGCCTTGTTTTCGACGATGAAGGTGCTGTCCGGATATTTCTTGCCCAGCTGGTCGGCGATCAGGCGGGCGACGATGTCGGGTGTCGAGCCGGGGCCGAAGGGGGCGACGATATGCACGGTTTTCGGCGGCCAGCTTTGCGCGGCGGCGGGCAGGGCGAACACCGCCAGCAGGACGACGAGTGCGATCCGCTTGACCATCTGTGTCCTCGTAACGTTTTGTTGTTACGCCCGCACCACCGCCGATAAGCCTTACACGATTCGGCCGGTGGCTTGCATTGATCGCCGTCATCGCCTCTACTGCGCCGCCAAGGACAGCGTCAACGCTTTAACCGCGAGCATAACATGGGCTTCCTGGTTCTGATCGCAGGGTTGCTGGTTTTTATTGCCACCCATGTCTTCGTGTCGATGCGCGGCGCGCGCGCCGCGGCGATGGCGCGGCTCGGCGTCGTCGGCTACCGGATCGCTTTCTCGGTCGTGTCGATCGCCGGACTGGTTCTGATCGTCTGGGGTTATGGCCTCTATCGCGCGCATGAATGGATCGATGTGTGGTTTCCGCCGGCCTTCACGCGCCACATCGCCGTTCTGCTGATGCTGTTTTCGGTCATCTTCATGACCGCCGTGTTTTTCCAGTGCCACATCAAGGCGAGACTGAAATATCCGATGCTGGCGAGCGTGAAGACCTGGGCGCTGGCGCATCTGATCGCCAATGGCGATCTCGGCTCGATCCTGATGTTCGGCACGTTCCTCGGCTGGGCCGTGTTCGCGCGCATATCAGCCAAGCGCCGCACCGACGAAGTGGCCGCGGTCGCGCCCTCGGGTTATACCAACGACGCCATCGTGGTCCTGCTCGGGATCGTGATCTATCTCGCGCTCGGCTATGTGTTCCATCCGGTGTTCATCGGCGTTTCGGTGTTCGGTAAATAGCGTAACAAGGCAGCACACGTGTCCATCCAGAAAGACGTCAAGCGGCTGACCGCTCCCGATATCCGCGCGCGCAAGGGCGGCGATCCGATCGTCATGCTGACCTCGTATCACGCGCACACGGCGAGCCTGGTCGACAAACATTGCGACGTGATTCTGGTCGGCGATTCACTCGGCATGGTGATGCACGGGCTGGAGACCACCGTGCCGGTGACGCTCGACATGATGATCCTGCAAGGCCACGCGGTGATGCGCGGCTCCGAACGCGCATTGGTCGTCGTCGATATGCCGTTCGGCTCCTATGAAGCCTCGCGCGAGCAGGCCTTCATGAACGCCGCGCGCGTGCTGAAGGAAACCGGCTGCGGCGCCATCAAGCTGGAAGGCGGCGCGCGCATGGCCGAGACCATCCGCTTTCTCGTCGAGCGCGGCGTGCCGGTGATGGCGCATGTCGGCCTGACGCCGCAGTCGATCAACACCATCGGTTCGTTCCGCGCGCAGGGGCGCGAGGAGGGCGACTGGGGTCCGATCGAGCAGGACACGATCGCGGTGTCGCAGGCCGGCGCCTTCTCGGTGGTGATCGAGGCGGTGGCCGAGCCTCTGGCGCGCAAGATGACGGCCTCGGTGCCGATCCCGACCATCGGCATCGGCGCCAGCGTTGCCTGCGACGGCCAAGTGCTGGTGCTGGAGGACATGCTCGGCCTGTCGCCGCGGGTGCCGAAATTCGTCAAGCGCTATGGCGACCTCGGCCCCGGCATCGAGAAGGCGGTGGCCGATTATGCCGCCGAGGTGCGCTCTCGGGCGTTCCCGGGGCCGGAGCATGTCTACCCGATGAGGGCGAAAAAGCCTTGACCGGCGGGGTTCCCCTCGCTGGAAACATGCGCTAAAGCGTTGAAATCTTGACCATAGTCGGCGCGCCCTTTACCTTGAGCGCGCCACATCGCTAGGTTACGCGCACAATTCGCCCCTCGGGTTTAAGTCAAACGGGGCCAGGAGCCATTCGTGTCCGATATTTTCAGTGAAGTTGACGAAGAAGTCCGGCGCGAACGGCTCAAACAGCTGTGGGACAAATACAGCCTCCTGATCATCGCCGTGGCGGTGCTGATCGTCGCCGGCATCGGCGGCTGGCGCGGCTATGAATACTGGGTTGCGCAAAAGGCTGCCGTGGCCGGCGCGGCTTTCGAGAACGCCGTGACCATGAGCGAGCAGGGCAAGCACGCCGAGGCACAGGCGGCCTTTGCCAAAGTCGTGACCGAGGCGCCGGCGGGCTATGCCGTGTTGGCGCGCTTCCGCGCCGCGGCCGAACTGGCCCAGGTCAAGGCCGAGGACGCGGTGAAGGCCTATGACGCGCTGGCCGCCGACACGACGCTGGGCGGCACCTGGCAGGATCTGGCGGCGTTGCGCGCCGGTCTGCTGCTGGTCGATAGCGCCACCTTCGACGATTTGCGCAAACGCCTCGAGCCTTTGACCGAGCCGACCCGGGTGTTTCGCCACACCGCGCGCGAACTGCTGGCGCTGTCGGCCTGGCGCGCCCGCGATACCGCCGCCGCGCGCCGCTATGTCGAACTGATCTCGGCCGACGCCGAAACGCCGCCGGGCGCGCGCACGCGCATCGAGGCTCTGTCGGCGCTGCTCGCGGCCGACGGCAAGAGTTGAGGGCCAGCGCATGATCCCTCAACGTGGGAACCGGTTTCCCGCCTTTGCGAAGCCCGCTTCGGCGGGCGAAGGTAGGTCGGACAAGATTATGCGCAAGCTGATGCCCAATCTAATGCCCATGTGCCGCGTGCAACGGATCGTCCTGCTGGCCACGTTCGTCCTGGTCGCGCCGGCGCTGTCCGGCTGCGCCAATTTCGATCCTGAGAGCCTGGATATTTTCGGCCTCGGCGATAAGAAGAAGTTGCCGGGCGACCGCAGGCCGGTGTTCCCGGAAGGCGTGCCGGGCGTGTCGCAGGGCATTCCCAAGGAATACATCAAAGGCAACCAGCCGCCGGCCGACACCGCGCTGTTGCCGCCGGAGCAGGCGGCGCCCGCGGCCGCCGCCGCGCCGGTAGAAGAGGAGCCAAAGGCTAAACCGGAGCCGAAGCCGAAACGCAAAGTGGCGGCTAAGCCGAAACCCGTTGCCGCCGCGCCGGTTCAGCCGGTGTCACAGACGCCGCAGCAACAACCACAGGCGCAGCAAGCGCCGGCCGGCTGGCCGCAAGGGTCGACGCCGCCGGCATCGCCGTCCGGTAGCACCGCCGCCTGGCCATCGCCGCCGCCATCGGGGACCTTCCAGCGCTGAATTTTCGTCATTCCGGGCAGGTTCACAAAGCCGGCCACCGGAATCCAGATATACGCTAATGATTGGCGGAATCCGGAGTTAGCCGCTTATTCCAAGCGCGCTCCTGGATCCACCCGCTTTTGTCGATTGAGAAACGTAATCAGATGAGTTTCACCGTCGCCATTGTCGGCCGGCCGAATGTCGGCAAGTCGACGCTTTTTAACCGGCTGGTTGGCCGGCGCGTCGCTTTGGTCGACGATCGTCCGGGCGTGACGCGCGACCGCCGCGAGGGCGAGGCCCGGCTCGGCGATCTCGATTTCACGGTCATCGATACCGCGGGGCTTGAAGAGTCGGCGCCGGAAAGCCTGTCCGGCCGCATGCGCGCGCAGACGGAAACCGCGATCGCGCAAGCCGACGCCATCTTCTTCATGATCGATGCGCGCTCGGGGCCCATTCCCGACGACCGCTATTTCGCCGAGCTGGTGCGCCGCTCTGGCAAGCCGACGGTGCTGATCGCCAACAAGATGGAAGGAGAGTCCGGACAGGCCGGCCGCTTTGATGCCTATGCGCTGGGTCTTGGCGACCCGGTCGCGTTGTCGGCCGAACATAACGAAGGGCTGCCCGATCTCTACGACGCGCTGCGCGCGGCGTTGCCCGCAGAGACAGCGGAAGCGTCGGCGGAATCCGCCGAACCGACCGGCCCGCAAGCCATCAAGGTCGCCATTGTCGGCCGTCCGAACGCCGGCAAGTCGACGCTCATCAACCGGTTGATCGGCGAAGACCGGCTGCTGACGTCGTCGGAAGCCGGCACGACGCGCGACGCCATCGCGGTCAAACTCGACTGGCACGGCCAGAAATTTCGCATTCACGACACCGCCGGCATTCGCCGCCGCGGCCGCGTCGACGAGAAGCTGGAGAAGCTGTCGGTCAGCGACGCGCTCAACGCTGTGCGCTTTGCCGAGGTCGTCGTCGTGCTGCTCGACGTCGAGAACGCCTTCGAGGAGCAGGATCAGCGCATCGCCGATCTGGTCGAGCAGGAAGGCCGCGCCATCGTCATCGCCGTCAACAAATGGGATTTGAAAGAGCACACGGGCGGCGCCATCTCGAAGCTGCGCGAGCAGGCCGACGAGAAACTGACGCAGATGAAAGGCGTGCCTTTGGTCGCGGTGTCGGCTTTGACCGGCGAGGGGCTCGACCGGCTGATGCAAGCGATCGTGCAGGCGCACGAGGTCTGGAACAAGCGTATCGCCACCAGCGCCTTGAACCGCTGGTTCGAACACGCGATTGAATCGCACCCGCCGCCGGCGGTGTCGGGACGACGCTTGCGTCTCAACTACATCACGCAGGCGAAAAACCGGCCGCCGAGCTTTGTTGTGTTCTGCACGCGCGCCGACGCGGTGCCGGACGCCTACAAGCGCTATCTGGTCAATTCATTGCGCGAGGCGTTCGACATGCCAGGCACGCCGATCCGGCTGTCCTTGCGCGAGAAGGACAACCCGTTCAAGGGCCGGGCGAAGTTCAAGCATTGAGGTGACACCGAGCCCTCGGTGTCATCATCCGCGAAGGCGGATGATCCAGCTCTTCTGAGTTTCCAATTGAATAAGCGCTGGATGCCCGCCTTCGCGGGCATGACGGCAGGAGGGTGTCGCTTACGCCGGCGCCTTGAATTCCAGAAATTTCCCGGCGCGATAGTCGTACATTTTGCCACTCTCGCCGCAGTCGGGCAGGCACAATTTCAAAAGCGCCTTGGCGACGTCTTCCGGCGGCGTCAGCGTGTTCGGATCGGCGCCCGGCCAGCCCGACGCATACATGCGCGTGCGGGTTGGTCCTGGATTGAACGAGTTCACCTTGACGTTCGTCGTCGCGGTTTCGGCGGCGTAGGTGCGCACCAGCGCGTCGAGCGCCGATTTGGTCGCGGCGTAAACGCCGGTATAGGCTTGAGCGCGCCATGCCAGTCCGGATGTCATGAACACCGCGCGCCCGGCTGTGGACGCTTTCAACAGCGGGTCCATGGTGCGGATGAGTTGCCAGTTGGCGGTGACATTGACCGCGAACATTCGGTCGAAGTCCTTCGGCTCGACATGGCCGAGCGGCGACAGCGTACCGAGCATGCCGGCATTGCCGACCAGAACGTCGAGGCGGCCGTAGCGCTCGTGCAGCGCCAGCGCCAGCCGCGCAATGCCATCGGCGTCGGTCATGTCGAGCGGCACCAATGTCGCCGAGCCGCCGGCCGATTTGATCTTGTCGTCGAGTTCTTCCAGCCCCCCGACGGTGCGCGCGACGGCGACGACATGGGCGCCGGCTTCCGCCAGATCAAGCGCCAGCTCAGCGCCAATGCCGCGCGACGCGCCGGTGACCAGCGCAATACGATCCGAGAGGGGTTTGGTCATGAATGACGCCAAGGCCGCTTCTGTTTAAAAGACCGCTTCTGTTTAAAAGGCTGCTTCTGTTTAAATGGCTTCCGCCAGAAGCGACAATTGCCGCGGGCTGGCATCCTGGGCGCCGAGGTCGGTCAGCGTTGTCGGATAGTCGCCGGTGAAGCAGTGATCGGTGAATTGCGGCTTGGCCGCGTCGCGGCCGGGAAGGCCCATGGCGCGATAGATGCCATCGACCGACAGGAAGGCCAGCGAATCCGCGCCGATGAACTGGCGCATTTCTTCCAGACTCATGGTGGCGGCTAAAAGCTTTTCGGCGTCCGGCGTATCGATGCCGTAATAGTCCGGATGCGTGATCGGCGGCGAGGAAATGCGGAAGTGGACTTCGGCCGCGCCGGCGTCGCGCATCATCTGCACGATCTTACGCGAAGTGGTGCCGCGCACGATGGAATCGTCGACCAGCACGATGCGCTTGCCGGAGACCACGGCGCGGTTGGCCGAATGCTTCAGGCGCACGCCCTGATCGCGAATGCTCTGCGTCGGCTGAATGAAGGTGCGGCCGACATAATGATTGCGGATGATGCCGAGTTCGTAGGGAATGCCCGAGGTCTGCGCAAAGCCAAGCGCCGCCGGCACGCCTGAATCCGGCACCGGCACGACGACGTCGGCTGCGACCGCGGCTTCACGCGCCAGTTCGGCGCCGAGGTTCTTGCGCACGTCATAGACGTTGCGGCCGCCGACAACGCTGTCGGGACGGGCGAAATAGATATATTCGAAGATGCATGGACGCGCGGCCATCGGCGGGAACGGCATGTGCGATTGCGCGCCGTCTTCGTCGAACACGACGACTTCGCCGTTCTCGACATCGCGCACGTAAGTGGCGCCGATGATGTCCAGCGCACAGGTCTCCGAGGCGAGGATAGGGCAGCCGTCGAGCTTGCCGATGACCAGCGGCCGGATGCCGAGCGGGTCGCGCGCGCCGACCAGCTTCTTGTTGGTGAGGCCGACGAAAGCGTAGGCGCCTTCCAACTGGCGCAGCCCATCGACGAAGCGGTCGACGAAACGATTGCGGCGGGCGCGCGCCACCAGATGCAGGATCACCTCGGTGTCCGAGGTCGACTGCATCATGGCGCCTTCGCGCACCAGAGATTTGCGCAGGCTGATGCCGTTGGTCAGGTTGCCGTTATGGGCGACGGCGAAGCCGCCGCCTTCCAGTTCGGCGAACAGCGGCTGCACGTTGCGCAGGATGGTTTCGCCGGTCGTCGAATAGCGGACATGGCCGACGGCGGAATTGCCGGGCAGGCGGTCGATGACATCGCGCTTGGAAAAGGTGTCGCCGACCAGGCCGAGGCGGCGTTCGGAGTGGAAGCGTTTGCCGTCGAAGGAGACGATGCCGCAGGCCTCCTGGCCGCGATGCTGGAGCGCGTGCAGGCCGAGCGCGGTGATGGCGGCCGCGTCCGGGTGGCCGAAAATTCCAAAGACGCCGCATTCCTCGCGGAGCCGGTCGGCCATCGGGTCGAAGTCGGCAAGATCCAAATCTTGAACTTCAGGGTGGCCGGCGGTCGCGAGGTCTTGCGGGGGTTTTTGCATGCCTAGCGGGCTTCCTGTTTCAGCCGCGCCAGCGTCACGGGCGGCTGTAGTTCCGATTTCCGGCCAGGGGCGGCGTCCGGCGGCGCGTCCTGGTCGGCTGGCGCGGGCTTTTTCAGCCTCTTTAAGATGGTGCTCTCGGGGTCATCCGGCAACATGGCCATCAGCCATTGTCCGGTACTTTGCAACACCACTTTCGACTTGGCGCCGCGAACCCACTCGGGTTGGCTGCGATCGGGTACCAGCCATGCGAAAAACAGGAAGGCGACGACAACGATGATCAGGCCGCGGCCGAGGCCGAACAGGAAACCGAGCGTGCGGTCGAGCGCGCCGACCCGGCTGTCGAGGATCATGTCGGAAATGCGCACGGTGATGATCGAGACGATCAACAGCGTCAGCAGGAAAATCGAGCCGACGGTGATGCCGGTCGCCACCGTCTTGCTCGAGACATAGCCTTCGGCGATCGGCAGCACCTTGGCGAAGGAGTAAAGCGTGACCAGAGCGGCGATGCCCCAGGCGCCGATCGACAGGATCTCGCGCATGAAGCCGCGGATCATGGCGAGCAGGCCCGAAATCAGCATGACGACGAGCAGGAGAATATCGAGCAGCGTAATGGGCATGCCTGGCTCTCTAAGCGCTCCGCGAAGGGGGGCTGGCGCCGGCGCAACCGCGCCGGCACGGCGAATCCGCGCGAGCTTTAGCGGCTTGCGCAGCGAGCGGCAATGTCGGCCTTAAGTGCTTAATTTTAAGCCCGTTTCTGGTCCTGTCCGACCGCAAAACGCCCGCTGGAGCCGGTTAATGCGCGCCCCGTATATAGCCGGGCGTCACGGTGCCGTCACCCGTCTATCAACCGGTTTTCGCGGCAGGTCCCGTATTTTGTCGCGGTCTGCCCAGCGCGGCGATATCGGCGACCAGCGAGGTCAGGCTGCCGACATGGCTCGTCTTTAGACCGCCTTCGCCAGTTTCGCCGCGCACGGCCTCCGGCACCACGGCGCGGGCAAAGCCGAGCTTGGCCGATTCCTTCAACCGGCTCGGCGTATGTGACACCGGGCGGATCGCGCCGGACAAAGATATCTCGCCGAAATAGACCGCGTCGGCCGGCAGCGGCGAATTGGCCAGCGACGACACCAGCGCGGCGGCGGCGGCGAGATCGGCGGCCGGCTCATTGATGCGCATGCCGCCGGCGATATTGAGATAGACGTCGTAGCCGCCGAGCTTGACGCCGCAATGGGCCTCCAGCACCGCGATCACCATGGCGAGGCGCGAAGTGTCCCAGCCGACCACGGCGCGGCGCGGCGTGCCGAGCGAGGTCGGCGCGACCAGTGCCTGGATCTCGACGAGCAGCGGCCGCGTGCCCTCCATGCCGGCGAACACCGCCGTACCCGGCGAGCCGAGGTCGCGCTCCGACAGGAACAGCTCGGACGGATTGGACACCTCGCGTAAACCCGCGCCAGTCATTTCAAACACGCCGATCTCGTCGGTCGGGCCGAAGCGGTTCTTGACCGCGCGCAAGATGCGGAACTGGTGCGAGCCTTCGCCCTCGAAGGACAAAACGGCATCGACCATATGCTCGACGACGCGGGGACCTGCGATCTGGCCGTCCTTGGTGACGTGACCGACGAGAATGATCGCGGCGCCGGAACGCTTGGCGAAGCGGATCAGCATCTGCGCCGCGCCGCGCACCTGGCTCACTGTGCCGGGCGCTGAATCGACGGTGTCGGTCCACATGGTCTGGATTGAATCGATAACGATGAGGCGCGGGATTTTCCCCTGCGTCAGCGTGGCGATGATGTCCTCGACCGCGGTTTCGGAGGCAAGCTCCACCGGCGCATCGGCCAGTCCGAGGCGCTCGGCGCGCAGGCGCACCTGGGCGACGGCTTCCTCGCCGGAGATATAGACCGCGCGCTCGCCGGCGCGCGCCAGCGCGGCGGTCGCCTGAATGAGCAGTGTCGATTTGCCGATGCCGGGATCGCCCGCCATCAGCAGCACCGAGCCGCGCACGAAGCCGCCGCCGGTGACGCGGTCCAGTTCGGCAATACCGGAGGGCAGGCGCGGCGCGTCATGCGCTTCGCCGGTCAAGGGCTGGAGTTCGAACAGGCGGCCTTTGGGCGCTTTGCGGCCGGGCGGGCGCTCGGCGCCTTCCTCGACCATGGTGTTCCACTCGCCGCAGGCCTCGCATTTGCCCTGCCAGCGATTGGCCCCGGCGCCGCAGTTCTGACAGATGAAGGAAAGACCGCGCCGGGACATGGGAATCGCCTCGTAATGGATGCTCAGGAGCCTATAAGGCCGATGAGAACATTACAAGAACATTGTTTAAGAAGGCGTTATTCCGACCGGTAAACCCGGTGATAGCGCTGCCCGAGGCCCGTCAGCAGCTCATAGGCAATCGTGCCGGCGGCGGTGGCGACCTCGTCGATGCCGAGTTCGTCGCCGATCAAGGTGACGAAGTCGCCGCGCCGGACGTCGGGCGCGTCTGTGACGTCGATCGCCATCAGGTCCATCGATACCCGGCCGGCGATCGGGCAGCGTTTGCCGGCGACAATGGCAAAGCCGCCCGGCGCCTCATCGCTCGAGCCCGAGGCGCGCAGATAGCCATCGGCATAGCCGACCATGACCACGGCGATGCGGGCGTTGCGCCGCGCAGTCCAGCCGGCGCTGTAGCCGACGCTCGCGCCCTTGGCCACGGTGCGCACCTGCGCGACGCGGGCTTTCAATTCGATCACCGGCCGCATCGGATTGGGCCGGCCCGGCGTCGGATTGGCGCCGTAAAGCGCGACGCCCGGGCGCACCATGTCGCAATGCGCATTGTCGGACAGGAAAATGCCGGATGAATTGGCCAGCGACGACAGGATGCCGCGATAGTGCAGGCGCACTTCGCGGAACAGCCGCATTTGCAGATCGTTGAGCGGGTGGCCGGTGTCCTCGGCGCAGGCAAGGTGGCTCATCAGCAAGGTGATGCCGTGGTTCTCCGAGCGAATGCGCGGCGCAAGCGCGGCCGCGTCGTTCGCGGAAATGCCGAGCCGGTTCATGCCGGTGTCGACATGCAGCGCCGCGCCGCCGCGCCATTGCGTCGTGGCGACGAAGGCGTCCCATTCGGCCAGTTCGACCATGCTGCCGATGACCGGGCGCGCGCGCAGTTCGGCGTAAACCTGCGGGGTGCCGGGGATCAGGCCGTTGAGCACATAGATCGCGGCGTCGGGCGCGGCCTCGCGCACGCGGCGGGCTTCGGACAGATCGGCGACGAAGAAGGTCTTGCAGCCGGCGCGCGACAGCGCTTTCGCCACCGGCTCGATGCCGCAGCCATAACCATTGGCCTTGATGACGCCGGCGCATTCCGCCGGCATGGCGCGGCGCGACAGCGCCCGCCAGTTGGCGACCAGCGCGCCAAGATCGACAGTGAGAATGCCGCCTGATTCCGCCGCCGGCGGTCCGGACGTGGTTTCACTGTCCGCGCCGTTCGACGCGGTCGGCTGGGGGTCGGCAATGACATCGACGCTGGCCATGGTGGAAAAGGTTTAGCCGTCCCGGCGGCGCGCGTCCATGTTCGGGAACCGGAGAATTCGGCTCAAACCGCCGCGGCTTCCAGTGGCGCGCGGTCGCGGATCATGTCGGAGGCCTTGTCGGCGATCATAAGGGTCGAGGCGTTGAGATTGGCCGAGATCATGCGCGGCATGATCGAGGCGTCAACCACGCGCAAACCCTCCAGGCCATGCACACGCAGGCGGTCATCGACCACGGCCAGAGGATCGCTGGCCGGTCCCATGCGGCAGGTGCAGCCGGGGTGGAAGGTGGTCTGCGCGCGCTGGGTCGCGGCGGTAAGAAACTCGTCGTCGGTGGTCACGCCCGGTCCGGGGAAATCCTCGAAGTCGTAATAGGGCGAAAGCGGCGCGGAGGAGAGCAGGCGCCGCGCCAGTTTCATGCCGGCAACGGTGACGCGGCGGTCGAGTTCGGCGCTGAGATAATTGGTCTGGATCAGCGGCGCGTCAAACGGATCACCTGAGCGCAGGCGCACATGGCCGCGGCTTTCCGGCCGCTGCTGCCAGGAGGCGACCGACATGCCGGGTTCGTTCTCCAGCTTGCCCTGTTCGCCTTCCATGTAACTGGCCGGCGTGAAGGTGAGTTGCAGATCGGAAGATTCCGCCGTCTCGCCGGAATGCCAGAAGCAATACACCAGCGTCGGCGACAGCGCGAGAATGCCGCGCCGCGTCGTCGCCCATTTCAACGCCTCATATGCGAGGTTCAATCCGCGCGCGCGCTCGTTGATCGTTTTCGTGTTCTTGACGCGCGCCACCGAGCGCGGCGCGTAATGATCCTGCAAGCCCTCGCCGACACCGGCGAGCGCGTGCCGCACCTGGATGCCGTGCGCTTGCAGCAGCGCCGCCGGTCCGACGCCGGACAATTGCAATAGCTGCGGCGAATTATACGAGCCGCCGGAGAGAATGACTTCGCGGCGCGCGCGCACTTCCAGCGCCTCGCCACCGCGCCCGCCTTTGGCGTAACGCACGCCGACGGCGCGCTTGCCCTCGAACATGATTGCCGTCGCATGCGCATGCGTGCGCACGGTGACATTGCCGCGCTTCATTGCCGGATGCAGGAACGCGGTCGCCGCGCTGATGCGCCGGCCTTTGTAGATTGTGCGCTGCGCGTAGGAGACGCCTTCCTGTGTCGCGCCGTTGTAATCCTTGTTGCGTGGAATGCCGAGGCTCTGCGCGCCGGCGATGAAGGCCTCGCACAGCGGATCGCGCCAGTCGATATCGGTGACGGTCAGCGCCCCGTCGCGGCCGTGATAGGTGTCCTCGCCCTCGCCGATACGGCGCTCCAGCCGCTTGAAATAGGGCAGCACGTCGGCATAGCCCCAGCCGCGATTGCCGATCTGCGCCCAGGTGTTGAAGTCGCTGCGCTGGCCGCGATTATAGATATGACCGTTGATCGACGACGAACCGCCGAGCGTCTTGCCGCGCGGCGAGAAGATGCGGCGGCCGGCGGTGTATTGCCCCGGCTCCTGAGAATAGCACCAGTTGATGCTCTTGTTGTAAAACGTCTTGATGAAGCCGGCGGGGAGATGAATGTAAGGATGCCAGTCGGCGGGACCCGCTTCGAGTACGCAGACGCTGACCGCAGGGTCTTCGCTCAGGCGGTTGGCCAGAACGCTGCCAGCCGACCCCGCCCCGATGATCACATAATCGAAACTGTCCATGGACTGCGCGCCGGCCATTTTTTTCGACTATAGCCGCGCGCCGAACAAAGGGTAGGGAATTCTCAGTCGCCGATTCTTAATCGCCGATCCTTGCCGGCATGCGGTCGCTTTGCGCCAGCGACGAGAACTTGGTGGTGGCGCCCTCGAAGGACAGTTCGACCGTGCCGGTCGGGCCGTGGCGCTGCTTGCCGATGATGACTTCGGCCTTGCCGTAATATTTGTCGCTGTCGGCCATCCAGGCGGCGAACTTCTCGCGGTCCGACTCCGACGGCTTGCGCATCAAATGATAATATTCTTCGCGATAGACGAACATGACGACGTCGGCGTCCTGCTCGATCGAACCCGATTCACGCAAATCCGACAGTTGCGGATGCTTGTCCTCGCGGCTTTCGACCTGACGCGACAATTGCGACAGCGCCATCACCGGCACCTGTAATTCTTTCGCCAGCGCTTTCAGCCGCGTGGTGATCTCGGTGATTTCCTGCACGCGGTTTTCCTGGCCGCGCTTGCTCGAGCCGGTCAGCAATTGAAGGTAGTCGACGACGATCAAATCGAGGCCGCGCTGGCGCTTCAGCCGGCGCGCGCGCGCGGCGAGTTGCGCGATCGACAGGCCGCCGGTCTCGTCGACATAGAGCTTCAAGTTCTGCAAGCGGATCGAGTAGTCCTTGATCTTCTCGAACTCGTCGCCGCTGATGCCGCCGCGCCGGATCTGGTTCGACGGAATGCCGGTCTGCTCGGCGATGATACGGGTGGCGAGCTGCTCGGCCGACATTTCCAGTGAGAAGAAGCCGACGATGCCGCCATTGGCGGTTTCGGTGTGGCCGTCGGCGCGCACTTCGCCTTCCCGATAGGCATTGGCGACGTTGAAGGCGATGTTGGTGGCGAGCGCGGTCTTGCCCATGCCGGGGCGGCCGGCGAGCACGATCAAATCGGACTTCTGCAAGCCGCCCATCATGCGGTCGAGATCATCGAGGCCCGTGGCGATGCCGGAGAGTTTGCCGTCGCGCTGATAGGCGTTGGCCGCCATGTCGATGGCGGTGGTCAGCGCCTGACCAAACCCTTGAAAGCCGCCGTCGTAACGGCCGGTCTCGGCCAGTTCGAACAATTTGCGCTCGGCGTCCTCGATCTGCGCGCGCGGCGCGAAATCGACCGGCGCGTCGAAGGCGACATTGACCATGTCCTCGCCGACCTTGATCAGGTCGCGGCGGATCGACAGGTCGTAGACGGTGTGGCCGTAATCCTCGGCATTGATGATGGTGGTCGCTTCAGCCGCGAGGCGGGCGAGGTATTGGGAGAGCGTCATGCCGCCGATATCGATGGTGGCGTCGAGAAAGGTCTTTAGCGTGACCGGCGTGGCGATCTTGCCGACTCTGACGAGATCGCGGGCGATCTGGAAAATTTTCTGATGGATCGGCTCGAAAAAATGTTCCGGCGTCAGAAAGTCGGAAACCCGGTAGAACGCTTCGTTATTGACCAGGATCGCGCCCAGCAGCGCCTGTTCCGCCTCGATATTGTGCGGGGCGGTGCGATAAAGCGCGGCCGGTTCTTCGGCCGGCTTGCGGAGGGCTGATTCGATGGCGGCCATGGTGTTCCTTGTTCCGTCAATTTGACGAAACTTTGATTGGCCATTGGCTTACACCGCCTAATGCGTTTCGCGAGATTTAACTGGCGCTGTCCACGCTATGCACCGGTGTGGATGAATTTTGCAGCGCAAGGCGTCACATGCCGCTTGACGGGCTTAGGCCGTGTTAATAGAGCGATGCCTTATTCGCCGGCCAGCCGCAACGGCGCGTGCCGCGAATTCTCGGCCTCGCGCAGGCTCTGCTCCTCGCGCATGATGTAGTCGCGGGTCATCGGCACTACATCTTGACGCTTGGTGAGCTGAATCTGGAACACCATCAGATTTTGCTCGCGAAACGCCATTTCCGACGAGGCCAAATAGAATTCCCACATGCGGACAAAGCGTTGGTCGTAAATCCGCTCGACTTCCTCGCGGTGCGCCAGGAACCGCTCGCGCCAGGCTTTCAGCGTTTCGGCGTAGTGCAGGCGCAATATCTCGATATCGGTGACCAGAAGTCCGGCTTTTTCGATTTTCGGCAGCACTTCCGACAGCGACGGTATATAGCCGCCGGGGAAAATATATTTCGAGATCCACGGATTGGTGCGGCTCGGCCCTTCCGAGCGGCCGATCGAGTGCAACACCATGACGCCGTCATCGGCGAGCAGCTTGGCGCTCTTCTTGAAGAAAGTTTCGTAGTGATTGACGCCGACATGCTCGAACATGCCGACCGAGACGATGCGGTCGAAACGGTCGTCGATATCGCGGTAGTCCTGTAAATTAAAGCGCGCGCGCGTGCTCAAGCCGCGTTCCGCGGCGCGCGCATTGGCGATGGCATGCTGTTCCTGCGACAGGGTCACGCCGGTGACGTCGGCGCCGCCAAAATCGGCCAGATACAGACCCAGACCGCCCCAGCCGCAGCCGATGTCGAGCAGCCGCGGGCCCCGCTGCGCATTAGAATGCGATAACCGCAGCTTGGCGGCGAGATGCCGCTTCTTGGCGAGCTGGGCGTCATCCAGCGATTGGCCGGGCCGTTCGAAATAGGCGCAACTGTATTGCCGGTCGGCGTCGAGGAAGAGGGAGTAGAGCCGGCCGTCGAGATCGTAATGATGCGCGACATTGCGGCGCGAGCGCGTGCGCGGATTGAACTGCTCGAAACGGCGGTACAGGAAGCGGAGAAAACCTTGCAGCCGCGCCCAATGCGGCACTTCGGTTTTTTGCCCGAGACAGATCGCCAGCACATCGGCGATCGATCCTTGTTCGACGACAAAACTGCCGTCCATATAGGATTCGCCGAATTTGAGTTCCGGATCGAGCAGAATGCCCCATTCGGCGGCGCGGGAAGCAAAACGAACCGATACCGGTTGGCCGGTCCCGTCGCCGAAGGTGAAAGTCGTGCCGCGCGAGGTCGTGACGCGAAAGTTGCCTCGCCGGATAAATGTCTTCAATAACAGCCGAAGCAACCAATCCATGGCCGCCCCCCATCACTGTATCGACTAAACCCGCAGCGCCAATCGCTGCTCACCACTCGCCGTTTCCATTGCGCGTCCGTGGTAGTAGCTTCGCACCTCCCGCAAACGCGACGGCCCCAGGCGGGTTCCGCGCCAATATTCAACCAAACTTGAGGTGGTACTTCAATGCCACAATTCGGCGCGGGCTATGCGTTTCCGGCAGGGAGGGGCGACCGGGGCGCCGTTGTTAGCTCAGGGGATGGGACGAAGGATCGGGTCACAATTCCGCAAGAATGGGCTATCAAGCAAGCAGACTCGGGCGCACTGAGCGGAGCGCGCGGTAACGGGCGGCGGCACCGGCGGGCGGCAAAAGGACGGACGGCAATGAAGTTTTTGGCAGGCGGCATGCGGCAGGCTTTGGGGGTATTAGCGGTTCTGTGGGCTTTGCCTGCCGGCGCCCAGGAAAACCTCTATGGCAACAAGACGCCGGCGCAGATTTTCGCCACCGATTGCGCGATCTGTCACAAGTCGGCGCAGGGCCTGAGCAAGGCCGGCGGCGCTTTTGGCATTGGTCTCGAGGGCTTCCTGCGCGAGCACTATACCGCCAGCAAGGAAACGGCGGCCGTCCTGGCCAAATATGTCCAGTCGATGGATACGGGTCCGGCGGCGCCGGAAAAACCGACCAAGCGCACGGCGTCGAAGCCGGCGGCGAAGAAGCCAGGCGAGGCAAAGCCCGACGACAAGGCTGACGCAAAGCCGGAAACAAAATCCGAACCGAAGACCGACGCTAAACCGGAAGCCAGGGTCGAAGCCAAGCCGGAACCGAAACCCGAAGCGAAGCCGGAAGCGAAGCCGGAAAAATCCGAATAACGGTTCGCCGTAAAGCCGCGTTCGCACGCCGATAAACGAAAATCCCGCCCTGGAGAAATCCAGAGCGGGATTTTTTTGATGTCAGAAGCGACGGACGATCAGGCGTCGTCGGACTTCTTCTTGCGCTTGGCCTTGGCCGGCTTGGCGTCGGCATCGCCCTCGGCGGCGGCCGCGACGGTCTCGCCTTCGGCGGCGGCATCTTCCGCTTCTTCCGATTCAGCGTCGAACAAGGCTTCGGCGCGCGCCTTGGCGGCTTCGGCCTCGGCTTCCGCGTCTTCGGCGTCTTCACGGCGGATGGTGACGTCCTCGCCGCGGCCGATGCGTTCGGCTTCCGCTTCGCTGCGCGCGACGATGACGGTGACCGAGACTTCGACGTCCGGATGCAGCGCCAGCGGCACCTTGTACTGGCCGATCGACTTGATCGGCGCGTTGAGTTCAACCGCGGTGCGGGTGATGGTGTTGCCTTCGGTCGAAATCAGGGTGGCGATATCGCGGGTCGAGACCGAGCCGAACAGCTGGCCGGTTTCGCTCGCCTGACGGATGACGATGAAGGTCTTGCCGTCGACCTTGGCGGCGACCTTGCCGGCTTCGCCCTTGCGCTCGAGGCTCTGCTTCTGCAGCTCAGCCTTCATGCCTTCGTATTTGGCTTTGCTTTCGGCATTGGCGCGCAGCGCCTTGCCGCGCGGCAGCAGAAAATTGCGGGCGTAGCCGTCCTTGACGCGGACGACGTCGCCCATCTGGCCGAGTTTGCCGACTCGTTCGAGCAGAATGACTTCCATTTTCGTTACTCCTTCGTGGATATTTGTTCGTTGGGTTGAGGGTCAAGTCCGGAATTTCTAAAGACTGGTCGGTAGCCCCCGTTTGCGCGCGGCGCGCGCGCGTAAATCGAAAGCCGTTTCGGCGATGCCGAGCACGCACAGAGCCAGCACCGGCCAGCCGAAAATAATCACCGACGCATAGATGCCGCCGAGCAGAAAAGGGCGGCTGCCGATGCCGCGCGTAATCGCATGCAGCACCGAAAGGCCGAGGACGGCGTAGGCCATCAGCAACGCGGCCGACAGCACGCCGGCGACGATGCCAACGAGGCTGTCGAGAAAGCTCAGCGCGATCGCCGCGGCGAGCGTCACTGAGAACAATTTAGGGAAGGTCATCTCGGCGAGCGCCGGCCACGGCCGCGTCAGCCGTCCGGAGAACTTCACGATGCGGGCGGCGAGCCAGAGATTAAAGACGCTGGTAACCGTGGCAACGACCGCGGCCGCCGGCGGCACCGCGACCACCAGGAACGCCACCAGACGGTCGACATTGCCGAGGTTCGGGCCATCGGTTGGCGTGCCCAATTCGCTGCGCAACATGCGCGAGAGCGAACTGGACAGGCCGGCACGGAAACTCTCGGCATCGAGGCCGAAATTCGGAATGGCGACGATCACCACCAGCGCGGCCAGCACCGCGGCCCAGACCGCCAGACGGCCGGGCGGATACCATTCGAGCGCGGCTGAACCGGCGGGCGTTAAGCCTGCTTCGCCGGGACGCGCCAGCAGCGCGAGATAGCCGAGCCACCAGGCGGGCAGGCCCGCGCCGGCAAGAAAGGCCAGGAAGAACACGCCGCCGAAAGCAACGCCGAGCGCGGCCGACGCAGCGACGGCAGCGACCAACGCCGACCAATGGCTCCAGCCAAGGCCAGCGATCATGATAGGCAGCGGGGCGAGGTAAAACAGCGGGATCGACAGCCACACGCCGGACGTCACCGACGCAAACAGCAGCGCCGCGGCGGCGCCTGCGCTCAGTCCCACAAAAACGATTTGCACCATCACGAGCTGTCCCGCTGCGAGAGCGGTTAGAGAGGGCATCATCCGGTAAAGGACTTGCCCTCCCAACCATCGGCTCCCGGATTATCCCGGAAGCCTCGTTTTCTTCCTCATCCTGAGGAGCCTGCGCAGCAGGCGTCTCGAAGGATGAGGCTTATTAGCGTCCTCACCCTTCGAGACGCGCCCTAAACGGGCGCTCCTCAGGGTGAGGAGGTTTTGCTACCGGATAACGTAAGGCAGCAAACCGAGGAAGCGCGAACGCTTGATCGCCTGTGCCAGTTCGCGCTGCTTCTTGGCCGACACCGCGGTGATGCGGGACGGCACAATCTTGCCGCGCTCGGAGACGTAACGCTGCAACAGCTTGACGTCCTTGTAGTCGATCTTCGGGGCGCCTGCGCCGGAGAACGGACAGGTCTTGCGACGACGGAAGAATGGACGGCGTGTTCCGCCAGCGGCCGCGCCAGCGCCACCGGCACCTTGGGATGATCCGAATGCCATGGTTTAGTCCTCCACTGAGGCGTCTTGAGAATCGTCGTCGCGACGCGGGCGGCGTTCGCCACGATCGCCGCCACGGCCACCGCGATCGCCACGATCACCGCGATCGCCACGATCGTCGCGATCGGATTTGCGCATCATCGCGGAAGGGCCTTCCTCCAGCTCTTCGACGCGGATGGTGAGATAGCGCAGGCAATCTTCGCTCAGACGTTCCTGACGCTCGACTTCGGTCAGCGCCGCCGACGGCGACTCGACGTTGAGCAGCGTCAGATGCGCCTTGCGGTTCTTGGCAATGCGATAGGAGAGCGACTTGAGGCCCCAGTATTCGGTCTTGGTGATCTTGCCGCCGTTTTCGGTGATGACGGCCGACAGCTTGGCGGTCAATTCCTCGACCTGCTGCACGCTCAGATCCTGGCGTGCGAGATAGACGTGCTCGTACAATGGCATGAAATGCCTTTCCCTTGTTATATCCGCGGCCCTGGCGCCTAGCCCCTCAAGCCTTTCGGGAAAGGCTTGAAACTGCTCTGAAGGCGGAAACACGGGACGCCGGGCACGAGGCCCTACCGGATTGTTCATCCGGCCGTCCGTTCAGTCCCCAACCAAGGTCGACGGAAGATGCGCGGTTTATAGGGAGTTTCGGGCAAAAGGCAAGGCGGGAAAAGGCGCGGGGGCGATCGCTGGAACCGGCGGCGCGGGGGGCGCATTTGAGCGGAAACTGGCCGGCTTCAGGCCGCGTTTGACCCCGGATGGCGCTCTTTCTGGTGCAGCCGGTCGGCCAATTTGACCGCCAGATCGACGCCTTCCTTGATCAGGCGGGCGCTTTTGGGGTCCTTGTCGTTGTTTTTGCGCATTGTATTGAGCGCCGACAACAGCTTTTCGAGATTGTGCGCGAGCAATTGCTGGCGGAAGGCCGGATCGTTCCGCGCCCGCTCGATGTCGCTCTCGGTGGCCAGATCACTCATTGCCTTGCAGTCCTATCGGCGCCGGACGGTAACGCTATGCGGCGGCTCGAATGGTAGAACCCTAGCCGACAGAGTCTTTTTGCTTGGTTACTGCAAACCGCTCAACTTGACGGATGTGCCAGTTGACAGACGCCGGTGCGCGGTGTCTCTCGGCCCGATTTCAGCGCAACGGGCGTTCGCGCCCGGCAACGGCATCAGGGACAAGGGTTAAGCATGACGGTCGCGTTCGTTTTTCCGGGGCAGGGCAGCCAGGCGGTCGGCATGGGCAAGGCGCTGGCCGACAATTTCCCCGTTGCGCGCGCAGTGTTCGCCGAAGTCGACGACGCGCTGTCCAGCAAGCTCAGCACGATCATTTTTGAAGGCCCGATCGAAACGCTGACGCTGACCGAGAACGCCCAGCCGGCACTGATGGCCGTGTCGCTGGCGGCGTTCCGCGTGCTGCAATCGGAAGCCGGGCTCGATCTCGCGCGCGACGCGCAATTCGTCGCCGGCCATTCGCTCGGCGAATATTCGGCGCTCGCCGCCGCCGGTACCTTCAGCATCGCCGACACGGCGCGGCTGCTGCGTACGCGCGGTCAGGCCATGCAAAAGGCGGTGCCGGTCGGCGCCGGCGCCATGGCGGCGATCATCGGGCTTGAGTTCGAAGCCGTTGCCGCCGTTGCTACCGAAGCTGCGCAAGGCCAGGTATGCCAGGCCGCCAATGATAATGGCGGCGGACAGGTTGTCGTCTCCGGTGACAAGGCCGCGGTCGAGCGCGCCGTTGAAATCGCCAAGGCGAAAGGCGCCAAGCGCGCCATGCTGCTGACTGTGTCCGCGCCGTTCCATTGCGCTTTGATGCAGCCCGCGGCCGACGTGATGGCGCAGGCTTTGGCCAAGGTGCAGGTCAACAAACCCGCCGTGCCGGTTGTCTCCAATGTCACCGCAAGTCCGCTCAACGAACCCGCCGACATCGTCAAGTCGTTGGTGGCGCAGGTCACCGGAACCGTGCGCTGGCGCGAATGCGTCTCCTATATGGCGTCGCAGGGCGTGACGCAGTTCTATGAAATCGGCGCTGGCAAGGTGCTGGCCGGTCTCAACAGGCGTATCGCCGAGGGCGCGGCGACAACTGCGATCGGCACGCCGGACGACGTCCCCGCCTTCATAGCCGGGAGAACCAAGTAATGTTCGATCTCAGCGGTAAAACCGCGCTGGTCACCGGCGCCACCGGCGCCATTGGCGGCGCCATCGCCCGCGCTTTGCACGGCCAGGGCGCGACCGTCGCTCTGTCGGGCACACGACGCGAGCAACTCGACCAGCTGGCCGGCGAACTTGGCGAGCGCGTGCATGTGCTGCCCTGCGATCTCAGCGATGGGGCCGCGGTCGAGGCGCTGGTGCCGGGTGCGGAAGCCGCGATGGGCAAGCTCGACATCCTGGTCGCCAATGCCGGCATGAACCGCGACAATCTGTTCGTGTCGTTGAAGAACGACGACTGGGACCGGGTGATCGCCGTCAACCTGACCGCGACGTTCAAAATGACCCGCGCCGCCGTGTCGACCATGATGCGCCGCCGCTTCGGCCGCATTATCGGCATCTCCTCGGTCGTCGGCTTCACCGGCAATCCGGGGCAGGGCAATTACACCGCCTCGAAAGCCGGCATGGTCGGCATGATGAAGTCGGTCGCCGCCGAATACGCCAAGCGCAACGTCACCGCCAACTGCATCGCCCCCGGTATTATTGCCAGCGCGATGACCGACAAGCTGAACGACAAGCAGCGCGAGACCATCATGGCGAAAGTTCCGGCCGGCAAACTCGGCACGCCGGCGGACGTGGCGGCGGCGGCGGTCTACCTGGCCTCCGACGAGGCGGCCTATGTCACCGGCCAGACGATCCACGTCAACGGCGGCATGGCGATGTTCTGACGGGCGGTGCGCGGGCGCATTTCCGGGGACAAAAGCGAACCCGGCGATGACATCCGCGTCAACCTGCGCTATCGCCAGCACGCTTGTGCAGGCGGCCGAAATAGGCCAAGTATCAAGGGCTTCCTGACTGGCGAGCGGGGCAGAGCGTGCCCCGTGACTTCGCATTTGAAGTATGGTAACCGAATTTCGGCCCGGCTGGGGCGGCCGATGGCGGATGTCGCAGACGAGAACTCCGCGATCCGACGTCGTCACGCACCGTCATCCACGACGAGGCCGAACCGCGATGGTTGCGATCCGATCCGGGTCGCAGCCCAATCTAAAAAGCACGAGGTTAGACCGATGAGTGACATTGCCGAGCGGGTGAAGAAGATCGTCGTGGAGCATCTTGGCGTAGAGCCCGACAAGGTGACGGAAGCAGCGAGCTTCATCGATGATCTTGGCGCCGACAGTCTCGACACCGTCGAGCTCGTGATGGCTTTCGAGGAAGAGTTCGGCTGCGAGATCCCCGATGATGCCGCCGAAACCATTCTCACCGTCGGCGATGCCGTTAAATTTCTCGAAAAGAACGCGAAAAGCTAAGCTGGCGCGGGCGTTGCCGCTCATTAGCTTTGCTTCTCATAAGCTGTTGGGCTGTGCGCCACGGCGGCGCAGGCAGACTTTCGCTGTCTGCGCCGGCTTGACTGCGCGCGCGAGCGATATTTCGGAGAGCCGGGTATGAGACGGGTCGTCGTCACCGGAATGGGGATGCTCACGCCGCTTGGTTGCGGCGTAGAGACCACATGGGGCCGCTTGCTGAAAGGCGAGAGCGGCGCCAAACGGATCGACACGTTCAAAACCGACGATCTGGCGTGCAAGATCGCCTGCGTCATCCCGCGCGGCGATGGCACTGACGGCACCTACAATCCCGACCAGTGGATGGAGCCGAAGGAGCAGCGCAAGGTCGACGACTTCATCGTCTACGCGATGTGCGCGGCCAAGCAGGCGCTCGACGATGCCGGCTGGCATCCCAAAAGCCATGAAGACCAGTGCGCCACCGGCGTGGTGATCGGTTCCGGCATCGGCGGCGTCGAAGGCATCGGCGACACGGCGGTCATCCTGCACGAGAAAGGCTCGCGCCGGGTTTCGCCGTTCTTCATTCCGGGACGCATCATCAATCTGGCCGCCGGCTTTGTCTCGATCGAACACGGGCTGAAGGGCCCCAATCACGCGGTGGTCACCGCCTGTTCGACCGGCGCGCACGCGATCGGCGACGCCGGACGCATGATCGCGCTGGGCGACGCCGATGTGATGGTCGCCGGCGGCACCGAATCGCCGGTCAATCGCATGGCGATGGCCGGCTTCGCCGCACTGCGCGCGCTGTCGACCGACTTCAACGACGACCCCAAGCCTGCCTCGCGGCCTTATGACAAAGCGCGGGATGGTTTCGTCATGGGCGAGGGCGCCGGTTGCGTCGTGCTGGAAGAGCTCGAACATGCCAAGGCGCGCGGCGCCAGGATTTACGCCGAGCTGGTCGGCTACGGTCTGTCCGGCGACGCCTATCATATCACCGCACCGTCGCCGGACGGCGATGGCGCGTTCCGCTGCATGACCATGGCGCTCAAGCGCGCCGGCGTCACCGCTGCCGATATCGATTACATCAATGCGCACGGCACCTCGACACCGCTCGGCGACGAGATCGAACTTGGCGCGGTGCAGCGGCTGGTCGGCAATTCAGCCGCCAACCTGTCGATGTCGTCGACCAAATCCTGCATCGGACATTTGCTGGGCGCCGCCGGCGCCGTCGAGGCGATCTTCTCGATCCTGGCGATTCGCGACCGGATCGCGCCGCCGACCATCAATCTGGATAATCCGTCGGTCGAGACGCCGATCGATCTGGTGCCGCACAAGGCGCGCGCGCGCGACATCGATATGGCGCTGTCGAATTCGTTCGGCTTTGGCGGAACCAATGCCTCGCTGATTTTCCGTCGCCACGCGCAATAGACCGTAGATGTCCGGCCGGCCGCCAATGGGTGCCGGAAAACCTCCAGATCCGTGCTTTCCTGTTGATAGCAGGCTGGCGTCGCCTCCCCAGCTTCGCCATAATTGTTTCTAACCTGCGAACGGGATTGTCGTTTTTTCTGCTCCGCCCCGGCGGAAACGCGCGGTGCTGACAGGGTGGGCGGACATGAGAGCGGGCATTTGAATTCAAATTTTCCACCAAACGGCGGCAGAAACCCTGTTCCGCCGCCGCCAGGTTCCCGGCCCCCCGCCGGCAAGCCGCCGCGTTCCGCGCGCGCCGCGCTCGAGCCGGAACGGTTTCCCGGACCCGGCCGCCGCTCCAGGCGCGCCCGCCATCCGCTGGTGATGATCGGCAATGCGATCTTCACGTTCCTTGTGGTGATAACGGTTGCGGTCGGCGCCACGCTGTACATCGGCAAGCAGCGTTTTGAGGCGCCCGGGCCTTTGGCCGAGGACAAGATCGTCAATATTCCGACCGGTTATGGCGTCAAGGATATATCGGATCTGTTGATGCGCGAGGGCGTGATCGAAAGCCCTTACGTGTTCATGGGTGGGGCTTTGGTGATGAAGTCACGCGGCTCGCTCAAACACGGCGAGTACCAGTTCACCAAGCACGCCAGCCTGTCGGATGTGATCGACACCATTATCGACGGCAAAGTCGTGCAGCATTCCTTCACTGTCGCCGAGGGGCTGACCTCCGAGCAGATCGTCGCGCGGCTCCTCGAAACGCCGGCTTTGACCGGACAGATCCGGGAAATTCCACGCGAAGGAACGCTGCTGCCGGAGACCTACAAATTCACTCGCGGCATGACGCGCGATCAGATTATTCAGCGCATGCAACAGGCGCACAAGCGTGTGCTGCAGGAAGTGTGGGCGCGGCGCGCGCCCGATCTGCCGATCTCGACGGTCGAACAACTCGTCACCCTCGCGTCCATCGTCGAGAAGGAAACCGGCAAGCCTGACGAGCGCACGCGGGTCGCGGCGGTGTTCGTCAACCGGCTCAAGACCAGGATGCGGCTGCAATCCGATCCGACCATTATTTATGGTTTGACCGGCGGCAAAGGCGCGCTCGGCCGGCCGATCATGAAGAGCGAGATCGAGCAGGCGACGCCCTATAATACGTATGTGATCGACGGGTTGCCGCCCGGGCCGATCGCCAATCCGGGGCGTGCCTCGCTTGAGGCCACCGCCAATCCGTCGCGGACCAAGGAATTGTTTTTCGTCGCCGACGGCACCGGCGGGCATGTATTCTCGGAAAACTACGCCGAGCATCAGAAGAACGTTGCGCGTTTGCGCGCCATCGAGCGTGGCGAGCCGGCGCCTGTCGACAAGCGCGGCAATGCCGGAGTCAAACGCTAACGCGATTTAACAAGAGATAGAACGTATGACTCTGTCGAGCATGACCGGCTTCGCGCGCGGCCAGGGCGCCGCCGGCGCCTATGTCTGGAACTGGGAAATCAAGTCGGTCAACGCCAAGGGCCTCGACGTTCGCTTCCGTTTGCCGCCGGGCTGGGACGCGATCGAAGGGCCGGTGCGCAAGGCGGCAACCGATGCGTTGGGCCGCGGTACCGTCTACGGCAACCTCACCGTCGAGCGCAAAGGCGTGCAGCCGACAGTGCGGATCAACGAGCCGGTGCTCAACGCGGTCATTGCCACGCTCGATATGCTCGACAATAAAATCGTCGGCGCCAATCGTCCGACGCTGGACGGCATTCTGGCGCTCAAAGGCGTCATGGAAATCGTCGAGGAAGACGAGAGCGAGGGTGATCGCCGCGCCGCGGAAGCCGCGATCATTGCCGGCTTCGACAAGACGTTGGCCGATCTGGTGGCGATGCGGCGCGCCGAGGGCGCGACCCTCGGCCGGCTGTTGGCGGCCCGGATCGATGAGATCGGAGCGCTCGCCGCGCGCGCCGAGGCGGCGCCCGGCCGCAAAGCCGAGGCGATCAAGGCGAGGCTCGCCGAGCAAGTCGCGACCTTGCTGTCCGCCTCGCAGCGCTTCGACAGCGACCGGCTGCATCAGGAGGCAATCCTGCTCGCCTCCAAGGCCGATATCCGCGAAGAACTCGACCGGCTCGCCTCGCATGGCGAACAGGTGCGCAAAATGCTTGCCGATGGCGGTGCGGTTGGCCGCAAACTCGATTTTCTGGCGCAGGAACTCAACCGCGAATCGAATACGCTGACCGCCAAGGCCAACGACGTCGAATTGACGAATATCGGGCTGGAGCTGAAAAGCACGGTCGAGCAATTCCGCGAGCAGGTGCAGAACCTGGAATGAACGACGAACCCGACATCAGCCGCCGTGGCATCATGCTTGTCCTGTCGTCGCCATCCGGCGCCGGCAAGACCACGCTGACGCGCAATCTGCTCGAGCAGGAGAATATCGACTATCCGGGCAAGCTCGAATTGTCGATATCGGCGACGACGCGGCCGCGCCGCCCGAGCGAAATCGACGCCGTGCATTATCATTTCGTGACCAAATCTCGCTTCGAAAGCATGCGCGACCACGGCGAATTGCTCGAATGGGCAGAGGTGCACGGCAATTATTACGGCACGCCGCGAGAGCCAGTCGAAAAGGCTTTGGCCGACGGCCGCGACGTTTTGTTCGACATCGACTGGCAAGGCACGCGCCAGCTGCTCGAGAAAATGCGTGATGACGTCGTCACAGTCTTTGTCCTGCCGCCGACCGCGCAGGAATTGAAATCGCGTCTGGTGCGCCGCGCCGAGGATAGCGACACGGTGATCGCCGAGCGGCTGCGCAACGCGGCCGAAGAGTTCAAGCACTGGAACGAATACGATTACATTCTCGTCAACCGCGATCTCGACAAGAGCTTTGGGCGGTTGCGCGCGATCCTGACCGCCGAGCGGCTCAAGCGCGTCAAGATGCCGAACCTCAGCGATTTCGTCGGCAAGCTGCTCGCCGACCTAAAAGGTTTGATGCCCTGACCGCGGCCTTAAGTCCCGGCGCGAATCCGCACAAAGATCCGCGCCAGCGTAACAAAGCCGGCGACATCGATTTCCTCGGCGCGCGCGGTCGGCTCGATACCGGCGCCCGCGAGCAGGGCGTTCGCATCCACACCCAGCGATTTGAGGCTCTGCCGCAGCATCTTGCGGCGCTGGCCGAAGGCGGCTTCGGTGACGCGCTGCAAGGCGATAGCGTCACAGTCCAGCGGCTCGGCGCGCGGCACCAGCCGCACCACCGAGGAGGTGACCGACGGCGGCGGCACGAAGGCGGTCGGCGCGACGTCGAACAGGATTTTCGCCTCGGTGCGCCAGCCGGCCAGCACGGCGAGGCGGCCATAGGCCTTGTCGCCAACGCGGGCGACGATGCGCTCGGCGACCTCGCGCTGGAACATCAGCACCATTGAATCGTACCAGGGCGGCCATGGCTCGGCGGTCAGCCAGTTAATCAGCAGCGCGGTGCCGATATTGTACGGCAGGTTGGCGACGATGCGGGCGCGCTCCGGGCCGAGCTGTTCGCGGACATCGATCTTGAGCGCATCGCCGGAGACGATATCGAGACGCCCTGGATAATGCGCGGCGATCTCGGCCAGCGCGGCCAGCGCGCGTTCGTCGCGCTCGACGGCGATGACGCGGCGGGCGCCGAGCGTCAGCAACGCGCGCGTCAGGCCGCCCGGGCCGGGGCCGATCTCGACCACGGTGATGTTTTCCAGAGGCTCGGCGGCGCGGGCGATGCGCGCGGTCAAATTGAGGTCGTGCAGGAAATTCTGGCCGAGCGATTTCTTCGGCGTCAGCCCGTGCTTGCGAATGACCTCGCGCAGCGGCGGCAGGTCGTCGATCTGGGTCATGTTCGTTTGCGCATGATCTGATCCGACCTTCCTTCGTCCGCCGAAGCGGACTTCGCGAAGGCGGGAAACCGGTGTCCACTTTTCGGGATCATGCGCTACTTCGCCGCAACCGGCGCGGGAGTTGCCGCCGCCAACCGCGCCGCCAAATGCAGGGCGGCGATCAGACTGGCCGGGTTGGCCTTGCCGGTGCCGGCGATATCGAATGCGGTGCCGTGATCGGGCGAGGTGCGCACGAACGGCAGCCCGAGCGTGACATTGACGCCGTGATCGAAGGCCAGCGTCTTGATCGGGATCAGCGCCTGATCGTGATACATGCACATCGCCACGTCATAACTTGCGCGCGCTCGCTCGTGGAACATGGTGTCGGCCGGCAGCGGTCCAACCGCGTCGATGCCGTCAGTGCGCAGCCGCGCGACGGCCGGCGCGACGATGGTCAGGTCTTCCTCACCGAGCATACCGTCTTCGCCGGCATGCGGATTGAGCCCGGCAATGGCGATGCGCGGCCGGGCAATGCCGAAACGGGTGCCGAGGTCGTGCGCGACGATGCGGCCGGTCTCGACGATCAACTGCGTGCTCAGATGCGAGACGACGTCCTTGAGTGGCAGATGAATGGTCACCGGCACGACCGCCAGTTCGTTCGACCACAGCAGCATCACCGGACGACAGCTTTGCCCGGTGGATTCCGCCGCAAGCCTGGCGAGATATTCGGTATGGCCCGGCTCGGCGAAGCCGCCGCGATACAGCACGCTTTTCGCGATCGGATTGGTCACGACGCCGCAAGCGTCGCCGGCCAGGACGTCGGCGACCGCGCGCTTGATCGAGGCGATCGCCGCCGGCGCGCTGCTGTCGTCGGGCCGGCCGGGCTGGGCCGTCACCGTCTGGTCGAGCGCGACCACCGGCAAGGCGCGGGCAAAGGTGTCATTGGCTTGTTTCGGCGTGACCACGGTCACGGGAACATCGAGGCCGAGCAAGGCCGCCCGTTGCCGGTAGAACGCAGCATCGCCGATCACGTAAAATGGCGGCAGGTCGAGTTCGACCCGGCGCTTCCAGACGGCCAGCGTCAGGTCGGGACCGATGCCGGCCGGTTCGCCGAGCGTCAGGGCAAGGGGCGGGCCGCCGGCGGTGCTCATTTGTTTTTGTATTCGATCATCGCCGAGCGGCGAATTTCTTCCAGAAATTTCTTGGATTCGGCTTCATAGCGTGTCGAGAAGATTTTCTCGCGAATTTCACGCTTGGCCGGCGAGTCGGCGGTGTTCTCCTTTTTTTCGCAAAGGGCGTACATTTGCAGACCCTGCGACGTCACGTCCGGCGAACTCAGCCGGCCGACTTCGAGTTTGGCCAGCAGGTCGCGGAACGGCTCCGGCAGATCGGCCGAACTCTTGGTGATGGGCTCGCGCACCGCGACGTCGCGCAAGGAACGCGCTAACGGCAGTCCCATCTTGCATGACTCGAAACGGTTGCGCAGATTTTCCGCCATCTGGCGTTTGCTATCAATCAGCACGGCGCTCGAACCGGCGGGAATGACGACTGTCACCGGATAAAGCGTATAGACATAGGCGACCGAGCTTTCCGCCTCGTTGCGCGAGCGCAGAGCACTGGCGACGTCGGCATCGCCAACCTGCAGCGACGTGTTGTAGCGGCCGCGCACCAATTGCGTCCAGGTCATTTCGGCGCGCAGACGTGCCTTGAGCGCGTTCGCCGATATGCCGCCACGGTCGAGCGCCGCCGAGAATTGTTGCGTCGAAATATTCTGGCGCTTTGCCATGGTTTCGAAGGCGGCATCGATTTCCGCGTCGCTCACTTCGACGCCGTAGACTCGCCCCTTGGCGATCTTGAGGCGGTCATCGATCAATTCCTGGATGACCTGCGCGCGGGTCACCGGCTTGTTCGATGCCGTCGTCATCAGTTTGGTGCGCTGATGAATGTCGAGCTCGGTGATCGGCGAGCCATTGGCGATAACGGCGACTTGCGCCGACGCCAGCGCTGGCGCCAGCAGGCTGGCGACGACAAGGGCGCAGGCCATGAAATTCCGAACCGGCCGACGTGTCATGTTCATTCCTGGCTTTGCTCGATCCATTGCTTCCGCTCTCTCAGACGGCGCGGGCGGCCGCGGCACTTTACTTAAGGCTGCTACTGCGAGCCGACCGTTTGATTGACCGAGGTTCCGCCGAGGGTCCGCAAGGTCAACTGCAGCATAATCTGATGGTCGGCCGTCACATTGCCGCTGTAGGTATAATTCGTAATGTAATTTAGGGCCAAGATGAGGCAATCGTCGATATAGCCGAGGCCAACACGGGTCTGAGAAAATTTATTGGCGTTGATGTCATAAAGGGCGGAGCCCAGAACCACCCAGTTGGTGTCGAGTTTGTACTGACCCGAGCCAAGAACGCCCTGGCGCCGGTTCAGGAAGCCGATTTCAGGCTGCGCAGCATAGTCGCCATACAGCAGCATCGCGGTCCAGCGGTCGAAATTGACGCTGGTTTCAAGCTCCATGCGCTTCATCGTGAAGCCGTCCTCGGCAAAACGGAAACGCGAGGTGAATTTGTAGATGCTGTTGGGCTGGTAGGAGGCGCGGGCCACGTAGTCCGACGCGCGGCTATCGAGGCCACTGGCCAATCCGGTATTGCTGGCGTCGGCGACGGCGAACGAATTCTGACCGAACAGGCTATAGGACTGGCCGAACAGCAGGTTGACGAAGCCACCCTGATTAAACTGGGTGGTATACTGCAGACCGTAATTGGCGCGGCCACCGCCCTCGACCCGGTCCCAGCCGGAAAACTTGTCGACGCGGAACAGATTGCTGTCGTCGAACACCAGGGTCTGGGCGTCCTCATTCGGGAAGCGCCCGACCTGGGTCTCGTTTGGCCGCATGATGATCTGCGCCAGCGGCTCGATGGTCTGGGTGCCCCAGGACTGCACGTTGATGAAAGGGTAGCGGTATTCCATGCCGACGGTCGGCATGGCGCGCACCAGGTTGCTGTCGCCGGTGTTGATGTAGTTGCTGACGTTTGGATCGTTCATGACCTGGATCGAGGCAGCGTCGGCGCGCAGCGAGGCGAAGGGCGTGAATACCTGGCCGAGGCCATCGGTGATGCTGCGTCGCCAATCGGTCTGTGCCGAAACGCGGCTGAAGGTGCCGGGAGCGCCTCGCAACAAACAATTGGCGCTCGTCTTGACGGCGGGGTCGGCGGTCACGCAGGCATTTCCACCGCTGGTGCCGGCGATCGTCGCAGCTTGCGTAACCGCGTCGAAGTTCGCCTGGTTGCGGGTCAGGCTGGTGAAATTGACCTTGTAGCCAAGTTCGCCGCCCAAGATCGGCTGGTCGAACGTGTATTTGTAATCGATGACCGGGTGCACGACAGGAATCTGGGCCTGCGAGTCAGCTTCCGAAAAGCCGAGATAATAGATGCTGCGGATATCGAAATAGCTGCGGTTGCCGGTGCCGGTCAGATAGAGCTGCGAGACGCCCTCGGCGGCGTTGTTCTTCGTCGGGTCGACGATGCGATAGCGCGAAATACGCGGGTTGTAGTCCTGCAGGAAGGTTCGGTCCGACACCATGAGGGCGTCCCAGCCCCACAGCCATTTGTTGGTGATCGCGAACTGACCGCTTGATTCGACTTCGCCGCGCAGATCTCGATAGCCCGGCGTCGTGGTGCCGTCATCGCGGATGAAGACGTCCTTCTTGGCCTGGCTGATGCCGGCGGCGCGGATCGAATAGGCGCCATTGATCAGGCGTTGCCGATATTCGCCTTGCAGTAGCACGCCCTGTTTGGTCGTCAGCATCGGCTCGAACATGGCGTCATAGTCCGGCGCCAGCGCCCAGTAATAGGGCACATCGATCGCGGTTCCATATTTCGAACTTGTCGATACGGCCGGCATCAACATGCCGGTCTTGCGCTTGACGGTCGGGTCGGGCGTGGAAAAATACGGCATCCACGCCAGCGGTTGGCCGAAGAATTCGAGGCGCGCGTCCTCGAAGTACATCATCTTCTCGCCCTGATCGTGAATGATGCGGGCGGCCTTGACCTGCCACAGCGGCGGCTTTTTCGGATCGTCTTTGCAGGGCTGGCAGGCGGTGTAGACGCCGTTATGGAAGACAGTGTAGTTGCCGCTCGAGCGCTCGGCGCGGGCCGCGGCCATCCGGGTCTGATCGGGGCTGTCGAGGCGCAACGAGTCGACGAAGCCGTCGCGGTAATCGTCGGCCAGATCCATGATCTCGCCATACGTGACCTTGCCGTCCACTTCGGTCAGCCGGACATTGCCTTCGGCATGCAGGCGCTTGCTGGCCTGATCGTAAACGACCTTGTCGGCCTCAAGGGTCGAGCCGCCATAATAAATCTGCACGCCGCCGACGGCGGAGACGCGATTATGGGTATAGTCGTAATCAATCTCGCGCGCCTGCACGAGCATTTGCTTTTGCCCGGCTTTGTCGCGGTCCAGATTGACCGACTTCTTGACCGGGGGCGGGGTTACCGGAAATCTCAGCTCCTGCGCTGAAACCGGCGCGACCGCGCTCATGCCGCCGCCAGCCAGGATGGCGAGGACGGCAACAATTTTGGCGGCGCTTCCGGGCTTGAACCTTGACCGTTCAAGCCTTGGCGCTGGTGGACGAGTGCAGAAACGCACCGCCATCACCCGTCCTCCTGGTACAACAACGCAATAAACCCGGTCAGGCCGCCCGCGACAACAGGCAGCCAAGCCGCTGCCACAGGGTGCATCAGCTCAGCCTTGCTCAGATCCTCGGTCACCTTCTGCAAAATATAGAGCAGAAACCCGGAGGCGACGCCACTTAAAACCATCTTTTGCACGCCACCGAACCGAAAGAAACGTAAACTCACGGAGGCGGCAAGGAGAACCATGGCGACCAGGAAAAATGGCCGGGCCAGAAGCTTCTGGAACTGCAATCTATAGCCTGCGGCGACCAGACCTGCGTGTTCCGCGATCTTGATATACAGTGGCAATTCCCAGAATGGCACAGTTTCTGGCGTGGCAAAGCTTTCGCGTACTTGCTCGGGCGTCAGATTGGTCTTCAGACCGAACTCGGCCAGGTCAACGGGCAAAGCCCGCAATTCGTACAGGCGGGCGTCCAAAAGCCGCCAGATCCCAGGTTCCAGGACCGCGGTGCGCGATTCGATGCGTTGTTTGAAGTGTCCGGTGGCGTCGAAAGTGAACACGGTGACGCCGGATAGCGTAACGCCCTGGTCGCGGCTCGATTTGGCGTTGATGATGGCTTGGCCATCGCCGTTGCGCTGGCTCGCCCAGAATGGACCGCCGCCGCCTCGTAAAGCGCTGGCGTCCTGCCCGAACAATTCGGCCTCGAACCGCTTCGATCGCTCCTGCAGGAGGGCCGAGACCGGATTATAGACAGCGGTGGCAAACACGCCGAACAGGAAGGCCACGATCAAAGCCGGCGAAACGAACTGCCAGGCCGACATGCCGGCGGCGCGCGCGACCACCAGTTCAAGCCGGCGCGAGAAATTCAGATAGCAGGACATCGCGCCAATCAGCACACAGAACGGCAGGATCCTTTCGGTCACCTGCGGCACGCGATAGAGCGAGGTCTTGGCCACCAGCGCGGCCGAGACATTCGGCAGGTCGGCGGCGCGGCGCATCAATTCGATATAATCGAGCAGCGCCACCAGCACCGTGATGCCGGCAAATGTCAGCAGCACCGCGCTGAGAAAACGCAGCCCGAAATAGCGCGCGATTTTGCCGCCGATGATGCTCATGGCGCGGCGAACCGTTGCGTCAGGCGCGCGCTGAGCGCGGCCAGCCAGTTGGTGAGGAACGCCGGCGGCTCCAGGATCAGGCCGCGGTGAATGACGAACAATCCGCCGCCGAAGGCGATGGCAAAGCCGACATATTGCAGCGCCAGCATCCAGGGCGCGGTGGCGCCGAACACGGTCGAGGCAAATCCGATCAGCCGCAACAGCGCCACCCCGCTGATGGCGCCAACCATCGACAGCGCCCGGCTCTGCCGGTTGGTGCGCGGCGCGCCGAGATAGGCGAAAGCAATCACCACGAAGGCGATCGGGTAAAGCGGCGCGACCAGCCGGTCATGCAGCTCAGCGCGGAATTGGCCGGGCTGCTCGAGGTAATGGGGATCCTTCGGATCGGGAAACAGCAATTGCCACAAATAGCGTTCGCGGATCGAATATTTCACCGACTGCGTGCCGCCGGAAAACTGCGACAGATCGAAGCCATAGCGGTCGAACTCGACCATGGCCGGCTCGCTTTTGCCGACCTCCTGACGTTGCACGACGCCCTTTTGCAGGATCAGAAAGGTGCCGTTGTCATTGTCGAGAAGTTCGCCGGTGTCCGACAAGATGGTCATGCGCTCGTTCGGATTGCGCCGGTCGTCGAGGAAGATGCCGACCAACTGTCCGTTGCGCAGCCGCTCGCGAATATGGATGGTGACGCCGGCGTCGATCGCGGTGAAACGCCCGGGCTGCACGATCGTGCTCACCACATTGGCGCGCACTTCGGTGAGCCAGTCGCGCAGCATGCGCAGACCCTTGGGCGCGAAATAGGCGCTGATCGACATGACGATGATCGACACCACGATCGCCACCGACATGAATGCGCGAAACAGCTTCCACGGCGACATGCCGGCCGCGTTCATGACGATGATTTCGGAATCGGTCGACAGCTTGTTGAGCGTGTGCGCGGCAGCGATCAGCAGAGCGATCGGCGCAATCACCAGGACAAGCAGGGGAACGATCAGCCCGGTAATGCCGACGAAGACCAGAACGGTCTGGCCCTGGCTGGTCATCAGATCGATATCGCGCAGCGCCTGGGTGACCCAGATCACCGCCGTCAAGCTGATCAGCACCAGCAAGAACGCACCGAAAGTGGTGCGAAAAATATAGTGGCTGATGGACCCCATCGGTGGTGTCGTTCCCCTCAAACGGCTTGCGTCGCAAGCCTTTCGCCCCTGACCAGGCTTGCAAGGCAAGCCTGATGCCCCTCGAGCGGCGCACCCCTGGCCCCGCCGCGAGCCACGGGGAAAGCAACCGTAAACCTTAAGCCGCTTACGTTTACCTTGATCCAGCTACAAAATGGCCCTGCCAAGGCAAAGCCGTTGATCATGCACAATAATTGGTAAACGCCGGCGGCGTCGCGCTGCCCTGGAAACAAGCCCGGCAGGGTCGATTCTGGCAAGCAAATACCGCCCCGTGCCGCCGTTTTACCAGGTGCCCAGCCGGGGCGATCGATCTCTTGAAAACCCCCATAAAACCGGGGGCAGGGGCTTTGCAGAGCGGCGGACGGCGCGCCATATGCGTGCTGCCCGACGCTGCACCCGACCTCGCAGCCGATCCAGAACAAGGAAATCATCCATGGCCGACGCCCCCAAGATTGCATTTGGCCCCTTCGCCGTGCCGCAACGGGGTGTTCTGGTGGTTTTTTGTGACGATGGGCTCAAATTCGGCCCGGCGACCGCCAAGGCGCTGGGGTCGGCCATTGGCCTGGTCGCCCGCGCCGCCAAGGCCGAGCGCTTCACCGGCAAGAACGGCAAGACGCTCGATCTGATCATGCCGGAGGGGCTGAAAGTCGACCGCCTGACGGTAATCGGCGCCGGCAAGCTCGCCGACCTCAAGCCGCAGGATTTCGTCAAATTCGGCGGTACCGCCATGGGCAAGCTGCCGACCGGCGCCAGCGACGCGACGGTGTTTGCCGACCTGCCCGCCGGCGCCAAAATGTCGGGCGAACAGGCGGCCGATCTGGCGCAGGGCGTGTTGCTGCGCGCCTATGCCTTCGACCGCTACAAGACCAAGCGCAAGGAAGACGACAAGCCGGCGGCCA